>NZ_CP168496.1:2997500-3597500 GCF_042944905.1 Psychrobacillus sp. L4 | reverse complement strand
TAACGTAAGCTTTATGAGTCACATCAAGTCCACTCATTACAATAGGAACTCCGGAACGAAAGACAACATCCGCTGCATGAGGATCGACGTATACATTAAACTCTGCAGTTGGAGTCATATTTCCACCAACAGCGGCGCCCCCCATATAAGAAATGTATTTAATTTTCGATTTTACTTCTGGATGTGCTAATAGAAGAGCACCTACGTTTGTAAGTGGTCCAGTTGCGATGAGAATTATTTGCTCATCACTAGATAATAGTGTTTCTTTCATCGCTTCAACTGCTGTTCGATTACTTAACTGGAGAGTAGGCTCAGGAAATTGAACATCACCAAGTCCATTATCACCATGAACGTCATCTGCAATTTCAAGTTTGCGGAAAAATGGCTTATCTAATCCTTTAGCAACTTCGATATTTTTTTTCATATAACTAGTAAAAGCGAGTGCATTATAAATCGTTTTTTCTTGCGTTTGGTTTCCTGGTTCTGTTGTGATTAACTTAATATCTAATTCCGGATTTGCAAAAGCAAGCGTTAGTGCCATTACGTCATCAATACCAGGGTCACAATCAATAATTACAGGGATAGTCATTTCGTCACACCTCATTTTATTTTTTTCGTACTTTCTCTAATGATTAAAGCAGGTTCAAAAACTACTCCTTCAGATAAATTGTTTTCAATTTCATTTAGGAGGAGTTCGATTGCTTTTCTTCCCATTTCATATGTATCTTGTCTAACGGTAGTTAGTTTTGGGATTAAAGCAGTTACTAAAGGAATATCATCAAAACCGATGATGGATAGTTGTTCCGGAATCTGGATTCCTAGTTCATGAGCGGCCTGATAAATGCCACATGCCATTAAATCATTGCTGGCAAATATTGCAGTCACGGAGTTATGCTGTAGAAAATTCTTGGCTATTAGATAAGCTACTTCCATTTGAAAGTCACCAACTAAGATAAATGACTTTGGAAGTTCTATAGAAGCTTCTGTTAAGGCGCGTTGAAATCCAGAAAGACGTTGTTGTGCATTCAGAATTTCTAATGGTCCAGTCATACATGCAATTTTAGTGTGACCTAAGTTAGTTAAATGCTTTCCAGCAATATACCCTCCTTTTTCGTTGTCTAAAAAAACACCAGAGTGGTTACTTGCTTCACCACCACGATCAAATAATACATAGGGTATCTTTCCACTCTCCAATCGATCTTTGCTAGTTTGAGATAGCCGGTTCTTACTTGAAAGTAAAATCCCATCAACTTGTTGTTCTTGTAACAATCGTAAATAGTTTTCTTCTTTTTGGGATTGATCATCTGAATTGCAAATAATGAGGCTGTAGTTTCTTTGATTTGCCTCATCTTCAGCACCTCTACAAAGCTCTGGGAAAAAAGGATTGGAGATATTTGGGACGATTAAACCAAGCATATTGGAACGCTTTGTCACGAGACCACGTGCTAACTTATTTGGTTGGTAATTTAACTCTTCCATTACCCGCAAAACTTTTTCACGTGTTTCTTTGGACATCCCTTCTGCTTTATTATTTAATACTCTAGAAACAGTAGTAATTGAAACACTTGCTTCTCTTGCGATATCCTTAATTGTTAATCTTCCCATATCTGTATCACCTATTCCTTTAGTTAGAGAAAACGTTTTACGAAAACGTTTTCTCTAATTAGTATTTAGAATATTGTAGGCGGGTTCATTTGTCAATTTATATTTGTCCTGTCATCTGATTGACTTAATATCTACTCAATTGTTTAGCAGAAGAACATCATATTTAAACGGGTAATTAAAATGAAAATAGGATAGAGGATAGTACAAAAAGAAGGAAATATGATAAAATGAAATTAGTAACAGGTACTAATAATAGGTATAGTATATTGCCATAATAAATGGGAGGTTCATATGAAAGATTTAATTCAATTAAAAGATAAAAATATAGTCGTAATGGGTGTTGCAAATGAACGAAGTCTTGCATGGGGAGTGGCTAAATCACTATTTGAAGTAGGAGCAAACGTCATTTTCACGTATCGTAAAGAACGTTCTTTAAGTAAAATTGAAAAAGCTTTAAACGATAATAATTTAGAAGCGAGACTAGTAGTTGAATGTGATGTTAATAGTGATGAAAGCATGAAATCTGCCTTCGAATTGATTGGAAAAGAAGTAGGAATAATCCACGGGGTTGTCCACTCAGTTGCCTTTGCAAATGCGGAAGATTTAAAGAACGATTTTATTAATACTTCTAGAGAAGGTTATGCGTTTGCGCAAGATACGAGTGCGTACTCACTTATTGCTGCATCTCGAGAAGCAGCACCTTTCATGACGGAAGGCGGTTCTATTGTTACGATGACTTATTTAGGAGCAGAGCGCGTCTTGGAAGGATATAACGTAATGGGTATTGCAAAAGCGTCATTAGAAGCTTCGGTTAAATACTTGGCGTTAGACCTTGGGAAAAATAATATTCGTGTGAATGCTGTTTCTGCTGGAGCTGTTCGTACACTTGCGGCAAAAGGAATTTCTTCTTTTAACACTATTTTGCATAAAATTGAAGAAACATCTCCTTTAAAACGCAATGTTACAGCAGAAGAAGTAGGGGATATGACAGTTGCACTGTTAAGTAATTTATCTAGAGGTGTAACAGGAGAAATCGTTTACGTAGATTCTGGATATAATATTATGGGTTAACCTCAAAACGAGGAGAGTGTATGATGATGACTAAAAATGATTTTCAAAAAATACTTGCAAAGCCAGGGCAACGTGCAATTGCAGCGATAGGAATTGAGAATTTGGAACAATTGTCCAAGTTTACGGAAGCGGAGATAATGGAGCTTCACGGAATTGGGAAAAACGGTATGAACCGGATTCAAATCGCTCTTGCGGAAAAAGGATTATCATTTGCTCTAAAAAAATAAATTTTACCGGATGAAGAGTGGGTTTCTTCATCCGGTTTTGTATTTAGCGAAATTATTACTTTTAGATAGAGATTAACCTGTTTACTTGGTTGAAAATGGCCTTTGAGCTTAGTACTGAACGTATTAATACTAGTAAGCTACGACAAGAATCGGCACTTGTTATAAAGGCCGGAGTATTATTTTGGATACTCACTAAGGTAAGCAGCGGAAGTTGTTTATAAATTTAGGTGGTACCACGGGTTTAACCTCGTCCTTTTTTAGGAAGAGGTTTTTTGTATTTAATTTAAAATTTTAAAAGGAGATGGCAAAATAAATACTTTGATGAGCAACCATGGAAACAAATTAACGAAGACAAAGATTCGTGTGATAATACTCTCTTTACTTGTGTTTTCATCATTGCAAACGTCTCCCGAATATTAGAACCATTTCTTCCATTCTCTAGTGCAACAGTAAAGGAAATGTTGAATCTTGATAGATTTAGTTGGAAAGTAATCCGAAAGAAAAGCTACACATTATCATTTGTTTCGCCATTATTTGAACGGTTGGATACCAAATTGATTGAGGAGGAACTTACCTTTTTAGAGAGTAAAATGAATAACAATTGAGAGAAGGTTATTTCAGTCGTATTATCATTCGTTGTATGCATAAAGAATCTTTAAGTTCAAAATAATAATTATGGGTATAGTAATAGTAAGGTAGAAACTCATAGGGAGGGCTATTTATGCGGCAGGAATGAGTGCGGCAATGGAAATTGTTCGAAAGGAACCAACTGCTCAAATTACTACACTTGAAAGAGGACATATATATTCATATGGACAATGTGGTTTACCTTATGTAGTTGGAAAACATGTTCCATCTTCTGAGGATGTTATTGCAAGAAGTGTCGAAACATTTCGAAGTAAATATGGAATAGACGCAAAGACGGGATATGAAGTAACAAATATTGATGTAGCAAATAAAACAGTATTGGGAAACATCTTGCAAACAAAAGATACATTTGAAGTAAACTATGATCGACTACTTATAGCTACAGGAGCTAGTCCAGTAATTCCTAAATGGGATGGAAGTAATTTAGCTGGAATTCATACGATTAAAACAATACCTAATACAGAAGCGATTATAGCTGATTTAGAAAATGTGCAACAGGTGACGATTATCGGTGGAGGTTATATTGGACTAGAAATGGCGGAGAACTTTGTGGCACTCGGAAAAAAAGTGCGTATTATTCAACGCGGAGATCAATTAGCGAGCATTTTTGATAAAGACATGGCAACTTTTATTCACAAAGAAGCTGCTGACCAGCATGTGGAAGTAATCTTGAACGAAGAAGTAAAATCGTTTTCTGGTGGGAAAAGAGTCGAATCGGTCATAACGAACAAAGGAAGCTACCAAACCGATTTAGTGTTAATAGCAATAGGTGTAAAACCGACGACAGAATTTTTGAAGGACACTGGAATTAGTACGCTCCCTAATGGAGCAATTATTGTTAATGCTCATTTAGAAACAAATGTGGAAAATATTTATGCAGCAGGAGATTGTGCTACACATTTTCATCGAATCAAACAAAAAGATGATTACATTCCTCTTGGTACTACAGCTAACAAGCAAGGTCGTTTGGCTGGACTCAATATGATGGGAAATGTAAGAGAAGAATTCAAAGGGATTGTTGGAACTTCCATTATGCAATTTTTTGATTTATCCCTTGGTAAAACTGGGCTTTCTGAAAAAGAAGTGGAGCAGTTAGGTATTCAGTACGAAACATATATGCAGCAAGCAACCGATATTGCGGGTTATTTCCCTGAAAAGGAGAAGATGCACATAAAATTACTCTATCGAAAAGACAATCAATCACTACTAGGAGGTCAAATCATAGGTGGAAATGGAGTAGATAAACGAATTGATGTGTTGGCTACGGCACTTTATCATCAAATGGCGGTAACTGATTTATTAGATTTAGATCTTGCCTATGCACCACCATTCAACGGAGTTTGGGATCCTTTACAGCAATTGGCAAAGCGAATAGGAAGAAAATAAGCGAACAAAGACCTTGACGATTTTCTGTTTGTTGCATATACTAATCAAAATCAGTTTCAGAAAATTAACAAGCGAAGAAAAGGACACGAATCATTCCTTATTTTTTTATCAGAGAACAGGGCCATTGGCTGAGAGCCCTGAAGAAAAACGAATGATTTACCACCTTGGAGCTATTATGGGGAAAGCGATGAATGCCATTATCCATAATCGGGCAACCGTTATCTTGTATGAGCGCAATGCATTTTTGGTGTTGCAAAATTAGGGTGGAACCACGACCACACTCGTCCCTTTACCGGGATGGGTGTGGTCTTTTTGTATATACAAATAAATAATGAAGCGAAGAAAAGGACACGAATCATTTTCAATTTTTTTGTCAGAGAACAGGGTCATTGGCTGAGAGCCCTGAAGAAAAAAATGATTTACCACCTTAGAGCTACTATAGGGAAAGCATTCATGCGATTAACTATAGTCGGGAGAACCGTTATCTTGTATGAGAGCAATCCATTTTTTGTGTTGCAAAATTAGGGTGGAACCACGACCACACTCGTCCCTTTACCGGGATGGGTGTGGTCTTTTTGTATTTAACAAAATAATAAATTGGAGGAATTACAATGTCAGTAAATGCAGAGGAAAGAATAAGTCATCAAAAGCTAGGTCAGCAATTGGAATTATTTATGTCTAGTGAGGAAGCGCCGGGAATGCCTTTCTATTTACCGAATGGGATGGTGTTACGAAATGAGCTTGAAAATTTTTGGAGAACAAAGCATCAACGAGCAGGATACCTAGAAATTAAAACTCCGATTATGATGAAGCAAGAGCTATGGGAGAAGTCAGGACACTGGGATCATTACCATGAAAACATGTATTTTGCGGATGTAGATGATCAAAAATATGCGATTAAGCCAATGAGTTGCCCCGGTGCAGTACTGATTTTCAACAGTAAAAAAAGAAGCTATAGAGAACTGCCAATTCGATATGCAGAGCTCGGTTTAGTTCATCGTCACGAACTATCAGGATCATTAAATGGACTGTTACGGGTTCGAGCATTTACTCAAGATGATGCGCATCTATTTGTACGTGAAGACCAAATAGAAAGTGAAATAGATAGAGTACTCGATTTAGTGGATGAATTTTATTCAGAGTTTGGTTTTAGCTATAGGATAGAGCTTTCTACTCGTCCTGAGGATTTTATGGGTGCAGTAGAAGTTTGGGATCAAGCAGAGCAATCGCTTGAATCGGTATTGAAGAAGAAGCAATTAGAATATCAAGTAAATGAAGGGGACGGGGCATTTTACGGACCTAAAATCGATTTTCATGTTTTAGATTCTCTTGGTCGTAGCTGGCAATGTGGAACAGTGCAACTCGATTTCCAAATGCCTGAAAAGTTCAATTGTCGGTATATAGATGAAGACAATACATTTAAACAACCTATTATGATTCACCGTGCTATTTATGGCTCCATCGAACGTTTTATAGCTATTCTTTTAGAGCATTTTCAAGGAAGCTTTCCACTGTGGCTTGCACCTGTTCAAGTGAAAATTTTACCGATAGCGGACGCACATATTTCGTATTCAGAAGAAGTAAAAAAGAGGCTTGAGCAAGAAGGATATCGAGTTGAAATGGATGACCGAGTAGAGAAAATTGGTTTAAAAATTAGGGAAGCGGCAATGCAAAAGCATCCTTATATGTTGATTATAGGAGATCAAGAAATGGAGAAGGGTATGGTCTCTGTGAGAAAACATAAAGTAGGTAGTATTGGAGAAATGGATATGGATGAATTAATTGGACATTTAACAGGTGAACAAAGAATATAACGAAATGTATCCCCTCTTTATAAAGGATTTTTCATTATTATTAACGAATATCATTAGAGGAGGGGTTTTATGAATATATTTAATAATTTTCCACATATAGAAACAGAACGTTTTCGATTACGCCCAATAGAAGTAAGCGATGCCAATGAAGTGTTTCATTATTTTTCATTAGATGAAGTAACAAAATACTATGATTTGGATACGTTCACGGATGTGGCTGAAGCTATTCAATTAATTGAAAACTGGCAAAAACGCTTTGCAATCAATGAAGGCATTCGCTGGGGAATTGCGACAAAAAGCGAGAATAAAATTATCGGCAGCTGTGGTTATCACAATTGGGAAAAGGAGCACTTTAAAGCAGAAGTAGGATTTGAAGTGACACCAGAATATTGGCAACAAGGAGTTATGACAGAAGTTCTTCCGATTGTAATGCAATATGGTTTTGAAGAAATGGGACTCTTCCGAATCGAAGCTCTTTATGACCCAGAAAACACAGCTTCTAAAAAGACGCTTGAAAAAGCTGGTTTTATCTATGAAGGAACTTTGCGGAAATCTTCCTTTGAAAAAGGACGTTTTTGTGACGCTGCGATCTGTTCCATTTTGAAAGAGGAGTACAAAAAATATGAATGAACGTCTACCAAAGAGTGTTCAGACTTTTACACAACTATTTGTAGAAGCGCTCAATAAACATTTACCTGAAAATATAATGGAAGGTGTTTATATTTATGGATCGATTGCTTTAGGCGCTTTTAATGAACAGAAAAGTGACATCGACTTTATTGTTTTATTGAAGAGCGAACTCAGTAATCAAGAAGTGGTGGCTATTAAAGCAATCCATTCACAAATGAACAATTATGAATTTGGAAAACGTATGGACGGGGTTTACGTTCAAGCAAGTTTAGTAGGCAAAACAAATGTAGAGCAACCGATTTACCCATATTGCTCGGATGGAAAAGTAAGTGTTGGGCATTGGGATGTGAATCATATTACATGGTGGGTTTTAAAACAGCATGGGATATCGTTGCAAGGTACGCCAATAGAAGAACTAAATATCCCGACAAATTGGGAAGATATCTTGAAAACGTTGGAATATAATGTGAACAAATACTGGTTCAACAAAACTAAAAAAATGTATCTATTTTTGTTCGATAGTATGATAGAAACCACAACTTATACGATTAGTAGAATCATATGCTCGCTTGAACAACAAGATATTTTCTCAAAAGATGAGGCAGTTAAGTTATGTTTAGGATCAGTGCCAGAAAGATGGCATCTTCTCTTAAATGAAGGTGCACGAATTCGAATAGGAACAAATAGGAAGTCATTGTATAAAAGCAAAATAAAAAGAGCAAAAGATTGTAGAGATTTTATATTGTTTACACATCAATTATCATTAACATTGCAATAAATTAAAACATCATTTATCAAGAGTCTTTATATCTAAAATTATTACACTATTTGTTATTCCATTCCACAAAAAAACTCCTTATAATTAGGTTTGGTAGTTCTGTCCAAATCCCAATTAAAAGGAGCTCACCATGGATAAGGATACCACAAAATCCACACTAAATGAATTACTAAATGTATTAGATGAAAAAACATTTTCCAAAATCATAAACGTTATAAATCTTGATCATTACGTTAAAAAGTTGACTGCTTACAAGTTTCTTCAGCTGTTTATCATTGCACAGGTAAATGAAAAAAAATCGATGAAAAAGTTAGCGAAACACCTCAAAGATACGGAAGAATTTCAAACGTTTATTCAGATGGATGCCATCAGTGATTCACAGCTTTCACGTAAACAATCCTTGCTAACACCGGCAATATTTGAAAAAGTCTTTCGTCACCTCGTCGTTTCCATTCAGTCGAAGATGAAAAGTAACGAACCAATTCTTCGCGATATTCGTAAGCTGCTTGTCATTGATTCTTCTACAATATCGATGAGTCTAAGTCAATATCCTTGGGCAACGTTTCGAAAAACAAAAGCAGGTGTTCGACTTCATTTGCGCGTGGTTGTCACAAAAGATGTGACTCTTCCAGACCAGGCGGTAATTCTACCGGCAAAACACGCAGATCGCACGCAAATGAACAAGTTAGTTGATATTGACTCCGATGCGATTCATCTGTTTGACAGAGGCTATACAGACTATCAACAGTATGATGTGCTTTGTGATCGAGGGATTCCCTTCATTACGCGACTTAAGAAAAATGCGAAAATCGAAGTACTCAACGAACAAATACCAGACGTAGAAAATCATATCTTCTCGGATCAAGAAGTCATTCTAGGCAATGAGCAAAATGGGACCAAGATGCAAAACCCTGTGAGATTAATCCAAACAAAAGATAGCGAAGAAAATGACATCATCATTCTTACTAATTGTTTTGATTTATCCGCTAAAGAAGTAGGCGATTTATATCGCTATCGTTGGAAAATCGAAACGTTTTTCAAATGGATGAAGCAGCACTTAAAAATCAAAAGCTTCTATGGAAAAAGTCAAAACGCCGTGTACACGCAAATTTGGATCGCGCTCATCACCTATTGCTTACAAGTCTTACTACAACTGAGATTAAACCATGAAGGACCTCTTTTAGATGTAAAAGAAACGCTTCAAAACTTACTTTTCAAGCCATTTAATGCATTTGTAAAAGCTCTATTTAGACCACCCACAAGAACATCAAATGGGCGTAAAAAGTACGACTGGGAAAGAGAATTTCAGCACATTGTCAGACAGTTCGATGAAAGAGAGGTGGAGCATTTAGACGATTTAACGTATGATCCAATTTTCTAGTTCGTATAAATTATAAATAATTTACAAAATGTGGATAAGGGCTACCAATTATAGCTGCTTTGACTTTTTTTAAAAATTAAAATCAAACATAGTTCGGAATATTCCGACTTCTACACAAGTTGGGTATTTCGTCTCTTTTGACAAATGATTAAAATTTTTATGCAACGCTAATGATCAATTATATAAAGAAAACTTTATTAGTGAGGAATAAACTATGGAAATAAAATTATTAACGCCAGCCGACGCAAGTGCTTACTGGGAATTAAGGTTAGAAGCATTACAACAAAGCCCAGAAGCATTTGCCTCAAGTTACGAGGAAGCAATACAAAGACCCAATCCAATTGAACATGTGGAAAATAATCTGCGAACTGAAGGAAACTATACATTTGGGGCATTCGATCAGAATAAGCTAGTTGGAGTGGTTACGTTAGTTCAAGAAAGTTCTTTAAAACTGAAACACCGTGCTAATATTTTTGCAATGTACGTAAGTCCAGTGACGCGTGGGCAAGGTGTTGGCAAAGCATTGGTCACTGAAGCAATAAGAAAAGCTAAAACAATAGAAGGAATTGAAAAACTTAATCTGTCTGTTGTATCAACCAATGAAGCAGCAAAGAAACTTTACATACAGTTAGGATTTAAAGTTTTTGGTGTGGAAGAAAAAGCGCTAAAGGTGGAAGATACATACTACGATGAGGATCATATGGTACTAATCTTATAATCCAAAAGGTAAGCAGAAAAGTTAAGGTTAAGCCTATCATTCACTTGATGCTTGTTCTAACTCTTTCACGTTTGGACTTGTCTTTCTATAGAAGAAAACTCGCTAAAGGATTACTCCTTTGCGAATCTCCTTTGTTTTATTATTTTAATAAACTTCCATAATAGAAGTGCACTAATAGCACCAACTGTATCGAGCATAACGTCCTGAGCGGTAGCTGTACGTCCGCTTGTTAATGACTGGTGAAATTCATCGGCAATGGCAAAGAGCATTGTCAGAATTGCTGCAGTAAGGATCCGATATTTGAATTTCGGTAAAGCAGTATAAACGGCGAGAGCAATGATACCAAAATACAAAAAATGCGTACCCTTTCGTATCAAAAACTCAACAAAGGAATAGTAACCACGTTCCTCAATTGAAACTAGAATGCCCCAATATGGTATGTGTAGAACGGAAAGATAGGATTCTAGTGGTTTATTTGGCAGCCACTTCTCTAATAGAGGGATAAGTGTTTGCTGTTCAGATGATTGTCCAGATGCAATGAACACGATGATAAGTAAAATGACTAGAGGAATTATTTTTTTCATATCAAAACAGTAACATAAAAACAGGGAATTTTCATTCCCCCATAAAAATAAGGTTATGTTAAAATTAAATAAAAAGTGAGGGAGTTTAATACTATGTCTAAAATCACACCATTTCTAATGTTCGAAGGCCAAGCAGAAGCAGCAATTAATTTTTACACTACTATATTCAAGGATTCAGAGATTATTCGGCTAACTCACTTTGGTGCAGGTGGACCTGGAAAAGAAGGAGAAGTATCACAAGCGGCATTCTCAATTAATGGGCAAGAGTTTTTGTGTACAGATAGTTTTGTTCAACATGCGTTCACATTCACACCTTCTTTATCTTTATTTGTTGAGTGTGATTCGGAAGAAGAAATTGATGAAGCCTATGCCAAGCTATTAGAGGGTGGGCAGTTATTAATGCCAATTGACAAGTATCCATTTAGTAAGAAATTTGGTTGGGTGCAAGATAAGTTTGGGGTATCATGGCAGTTGAATCTAGCTAATTAATGGAGAATCGGATGATGAGTGAGAATAATCGGATGATCAGCGATGAAAATCGGATGATCAACCAGAAAGATTGGATGATGAGCAAACCCGATTAGTTAATTCCTTAAAAAGTATCACCCTAAGAAGTGGTTTTATTACTCCTTGGGTGATACTTTTCTTTCTACTTTATAGGAATCCAAATCTCTGAATAATAATCCGGACTAGACGCGTTCCCATCGGAATACACTTCTAACTCTGGTGTACCTGCATGCTCGTAAGGGTTAGATGGAAACCATTCAGAAAAAATTTGCTTCCATGTGTTTTGCATAGCATCTGGCATAGGACCATGCACTTCAAATACGACCCATTTCGATGCTGGGATTTCCATTCCTAAAAATTTCTCTGGTACATCCCCTTCATGAGCTGTTGCAATCCAATAATCAATCAAGCTGTTCTCTTGATAAGCCTTGTCTGCAACACAAACCCCTAGCACACCTTCTACTGTCCCATTGTTTAATTGGAACAGTAAGTTATCTGTACCATCTGCATTTACTTCATCCCAGAATACTGGGATTCCTTGAAAGTTTTCTCCGTTTTTACAATTGTACGTTCTTTTTACTCCAACTACTTGAAAACTTTCTTTCTCTACAATTTTGTACTTCATCGGTTCGGCTCCTCTCAAGCTCACCTGGATTACCAGGCGGTTGTACGATTTTAATTTACCTAGTTTCTTTCGTGCTTCACTAGGCGTGATGCTATGTTGTTTGCGAAAGGCTTTTGTAAAAGCTTCGGGAGTATCGTAGCCATATTTAAAGGAGAGATCGATTATTTTGTTATCTGTATTCATTAATTCCTGTGCGGCTAATGTTAGTCGTCTTTGTCGAATATAATCTGCTACGGATATATTCGTTAAAATCGCAAACGTTCGTTGAAAATGGAATACCGAAGAATTTGCTTCTTTCGCGATTTGTTCCATTTTCAACTCATCTAGTAAATGGTCTTCCATATAGTTAATTGCTTTTTGAATCGACTCCACCCATCCCATGGCCATCACTCCTTGCATATATCATAAGATATTATAAACGATGAATCCTGTCATTTTGTGCTAACTTTGGACTGTTCAACTAACTTCAAACTAAGGCTGAAAATCTAAACTTAAAAACGACAAGTGATTTTTGATTAAGAGAGAATTATATCCACAATTTCTCGAGGGCGAACTTCAAAGGAAGAAAGGTCATCGATATCAATCCATACTGGTTCGTAAGTTCCGCGTTCAATAGAAGTATGTGTATATTCTTCTCCTGTACCTGTCCCAAAGCTTCCACCTACAATATCTGCTAAGAAAAAATGTTGTGTTCCATTTTGTTCTAGTACTTTTAGTAAGCGTTGAATTCGGATGTTAACGCCGAGTTCTTCGTACGTTTCTCGAATTGCTGCTTGTTCCGGGGTTTCACCACTTTCGATGCCACCACCTGGAAATACATAATAGGTCATATGCGGTTTTGTTCTTTTGATAAGCGCAACACGGCCGTTTTCGATAATGACAGTGGCTCCTCGGTTTCTCATGTGTAATTCTCCTCGTATCTTCTTTAATAGTAAAAGTATAACAATAATTAATCGTAAAGAGTGAAAATAATGAATGAACTAATATTAATTGTCAGGCTGAAAAAAGAACGAAGAGGATAAATAAAGGATATTTTCATCATTTGTCTAATAGTATGAGTAGAAGCTATTCAGAAGGAGGGTTTAAATGGGAGAGAATAAAGTTCTAGAAAAAAGAGTAGCGCACTTGGAACAGCGTGTTCGTTTTTTAGAGGAACAATTATATATGAAACAATCTATCGTTCCATCTCAAAATCCTAGTGTCCATACGAAACAACAAGAAAAAACAGCAATTGAATGGGATACACTTATATTTCAGAAAATCTTGCCACCTTTATTTATAATTGTTTTTATTGTAGGTATCCTTTGGGCATTCAAGGCTGCCTCTGATTACGGTATTTTAAATGCTCAAGTAAAAGTTGCACTTGGATATATCGTTGGTTTCGTACTAATCGGATTAGGTGTATGGCAAATAAAACAAAGTCGGAAAAGTTTAGGACAAATGCTTCTAGGCGGGGCTATTCCTATTTTCATGTTAACCACTTTTGCAATGCATCAACTCTATGCGATGACTGGACCTGGAATATCCTTTATTTTAAATGTAACTTGGATTATATTGGGGTTATTTCTAACTTATAAATTCAAATCACAAGGAATTGGAATTGTTTCCACTGTAGGAGGAGTATTTGTCCCATTTTTAATTAAAAGTGTTTCACCAAATATTCCGCTGTTTTCATTTTATGAAGCCCTCCTCTTTATACTTTTCTTGTGGATAGCACTTCGATATAGTTATAAAGCTTTATATTATATCTCTACCATTTTGCTACAAATAGCTATAGTAGTATTTTTTATTTTTACTAATATACCCGAAGCATTCAAATGGATTGCTGTTCTTCCGATATTGCTACAGCATGGAGCTTTATTGATTGGCTTCTTGAAAACAAAACGAATGTTAAAGGATCAGGCTTATACACTTTTTTCAGTTATGCTTTTCACTGCAATGTGGTTTCGGATTGTTTTCACAGAAAATGAAGCATCCTTTTTATTAGTGGTCATTGCACTTGTGTATGGAGTTTGCCTGTATATGTATAAGAACGACTTGATTCGTACGCCAATTTTTATAGCAAATGGTTCAATCGCTTTGTTAATGCTTATGCAGCTACAAATAGATGATTTATTTTTTGAAGGAATTGTTGGCTTGAGTATTATTTACTTGTTAGTGTATAAAAAGTTCAATCATATATTACACGCAACCCTGTTTGGTATCACCTACTTTATCGCATTGTGCTATGTATTCTACACTCCCATTACTAGTTGGTTTTCATGGGAGATGTTGCACTGGATAGTCTTTATAGTGATAACTGGCTATGGAATTTATTTGCTCGCAGCTATAAGCAAACAGAAAAAGTATATGATTTTTAATATCGGGATAGCATATTTCAGCGTTTTGTTACTATACTTTTTACAGATGATTGCTAGTATTATTGCAGGAGATTCCGGAAGTAATTTGGAGCGTCTATTTACTAGTTCTTTATGGATTGCTGTATCTATTCTATATATGTTATTAAGTCGCCGGTATTCGTTGCAACAAGGAAAGTATGTCGGTGTTGGTGTACTGTTTTTTACTTTAGCAAAAATTATTTTATTAGACATACCATTAGTTTCAGTACCTGTTAGAGCATTGCTATTCATCGTTCTTGGAACGGTTGGATTACTCGTGTCCCGTGCTTATTATAAAAAATAAAAGCCAATTCTTTAAAAAGTAAGCTAAAATAACTGTAATGACGTTTATATTTTGGAGGAGTTTGCATTGGAACAAGATATTTTTAAAGTGATACGAAAATTCGAAACTTTATCGAATGAAACAATAGTTAGATTTACAAAATCGTTTAACAAAAGTATCGGTTTGTCCCCAGTACTCGTTTTATCAGAGCTCAATAAAAATGGACTACAGAAATCCACGGTGTTGGCATCAAGTTTAGGATACACGCCGGGAGCTATCACGAACATTTCTACAAAACTGGTAAAAGAAAAATATGTAGAAAGAATATACAATGAAGAGGATCGCCGTAATGTTTTGCTTAAAATTACTCCAAAAGGAGAAGAGTTACTACAAGAGGCGATAGTAAAAGGAGAAAAGCTTCACATTGAATTATTTAGTGCATTAAGTGAGGAAGAACTTAAACAACTATTAACCTTATATGAAAAGATACTCCAAAATTTGAGTGAAATAGAAAAGTGAGAGGTAGGTTCATTTGCCTGTAATAAAACATACTACATATATGGAGGCTCCCATTAATAAGTGTTTTGATTTTGCTAGAGACGTGGAGATTCATACGAAAACTACTAGGAATTCGAATGAAAATAGCAAATGAGTTGAAAAAGATTGCAGAGATGGGTGAAAGATGTTGAATCGGGATAGCCAATTGGAATTCCTATATTTCCTGACAACACTGAGTTCCGAAATACTTGCTGGAATTATGGAAGTCCATGAACATGTATTTGAAGGTGCAAAACTTACAGAAGAAGAGTTAGTAAAGAAAGAAAATCTATTAATCTTTGTAGCATTAGATGGGAATAGAGTTGTAGGTTTTAAAATTGGGTACGAATTTGCAAAGGACACTTTTTATAGCTGGCTCGGAGGAATCCATTCTGATTATCGTGGAAAAGGAATTGCTTCTGAACTTATGAGACGACAACATAAGCTGATTAGCTCACTTGGCTACACGAAGGTTCGTACAATTTCTAGAAATAAAAGACGAGAAATGCTCCTATTAAATATTAAGCATGGATTTGATGTAATGGAAACTTTTACGAGTGAAAAAGGGACCCATAAGATTGTTATGGAGAAAGAATTATAGCTGAAAGAAGGGGCATTCCTGGAAATGGAATGCTCCTTTTAGTTTTCATCAACCATCATGTAGATTATTTTCTTTACATATTTCATCGTACGTTCATGAGCCTCTTCAGGTGAATAATATGCTCGGTTATTTAACATGTTGGAGAACATACCTTGCCAAACTAAGTTGGTAAGCTCATTTAGTTCTTCCGCTTTTTCCTCACTTAATATGCCATCAGCAACAATTCCACTTAGGGCAAAACGACCTCTGGATGAGATATTTCGATCAAATATGAGTGGATGAAGTTCCTCAGGAATTTCCAATAAATCAGATGGATAAAGTTCATAATAGCGCTCAAGTAAATTTTCAGGATGATCCCCTAAGTCCATGAGAAAAACGGAATTAAAAATGTCGGGATTATTAAAGGAGTATTCACTATAACATTCCCAAGTAATGATGTACTTTTTAATGGGATCATCCTCTTTATTCATTTCATTGGTAACCTTTGTAAAATAAGGTCTTAAAAATTTTAAAGAGGCAAAAAATAATAGATGAGAGAACTCCGCAAAATAGTTATAGATCGTCGCACTATTATAACCAGCTTTTTCAGCGACATTTCGTATCGTTACTTGTTGAAATCCTTCTGTCTTTATTAATTCCTCTGTAGCATCTATGAAGTAGGTCCACATTCTTCTTCGTTTCAATTCTTTCTTATTCATTTGTAAGATCACCCCCAACTACATTAAAGAAATAATTTTCAGAAAATATATTGATGACTTAATTATACCATGATACAATATCAAAGTATAAAAATATAATCATGATTATAAAGTAACCATGATTAATAAAAACACGCAAAAGGGGAAATAATATGGAAAAGGGTATGGGAAAAGTTAAAATTGATCCACTTGTATTTTGGTCTTCATTAGTTGTCATTGTTGCGGCAACGCTATTGTTAGTAATTTTTAAAGACTCTGCGGAACCGGTATTAAATAATTTAATGACAGCTATTACATATAAGTTAGATTGGGCCTTTCAATTTTTAACTTTTGGATTGTTTGTTATGTTGATGTGGTTAGTTTTTAGTAAGTATGGGAATGTGAAACTTGGCGATGAAGCACCAGAGTTCTCTACTTTTAGTTGGGGAGCGATGCTTTTCTGTGCAGGTATGGGAACAAGTATTATGTTTTGGTCCATGATGGAACCAATCTACTACTATATGGGACCTCCATTTGGTATTGAACCTAATTCAAACGAAGCTGCTAGCTGGGCTGTTGCATATGGTATGTTCCATTGGGGAATATCCGCATGGTGTTTGTATGCAATGCCAACAGTAACAATTGCTTATTCGTTTTTTGTTAAAAAGAATCATTCGTTAAAAATTAGTACTGCTTGCCGTGGAATATTAGGGAAATATGCAGATGGTTTCATTGGGCAAATGATAGACATTTTAGTAATTTGGAGTTTAGTTGGTGGTCTTGGAACATCACTAGGATTAGGCGTTCCAATGATTTCAGCAGTAATTGGTGAAGTATTTGGTGTTGCACAATCCATGACATTGAGCATTATAATCATCATTATATGGACAATTATTTATTGTGCAAGTGCTTATATGGGCTTATATAAAGGAATTCGTAAATTGAGTGATTGGAATGTTTATATGGCTTTGGCACTTGCTGTATTTGTTTTAATAGCAGGTCCTACATTATTCATTCTATCTAACTTTTCAAATAGCTTTGGAATGATGCTTCAAAATTTTGCTATGATGAGCTTTTCGACGGATCCGATTAACCATGGAGGATTCCCGCAGGCATGGACAGTATTTTACTGGGCTTGGTTTGCAGCTACTGCGCCATTTATGGGACTATTCGTTGCTCGTATTTCAAGAGGACGAACTATTCGACAGTTAATCACACATATTTTACTTTGGGGTTCGTTAGGTAGTTGGATTTACTTTGCAATTTTTGGAGGGTACACATTAAATCTTCAATTGACAGATACGTTAAACGTTGCAGATGTTTTAAATAACGAAGGTGGACCGGCTGCTATTGTTGCCGTGTTGAAAACTTTACCACTTAGTAAGCTTGTCATGCCGTTCTTTATTGTTTTAGGCTTTATCTTCCTTGCAACATCACTAGATTCAGCGACTTATATTTTATCTGCAATTGCAACGAAAAAATTAGTCGGAAATCAAGAACCCGCACGTTGGCATCGTATGCTATGGGGAGCTATTCTTGCAGGACTTGCTATTTCGTTATTATTAATCGGTGGACTAAAAGTTATTCAAACATCCGCTGTTATTGTATCTGCACCAGTTATTATCGTTTATTTATTATTAGCAGCGTCACTAATTCGTTGGCTTAAGAAGGATTATCCAGATGGAGTTATCAAACCTTTGAAAGAGGGAGATAAATAATGGTTTTCAATGTTCGTGAAAGTACGCGGTCGATAAAAAGAGAATTTCCGTTTGAAGTTGATGTTACGGATCATATTTGGATCCCAATGTCAGATGGAACTCGTTTATCTGCTAAGCTTTGGGTTCCAAAAGAGGCATATAGTCAACCGGTACCGGTAATTTTAGAATATATTCCATACCGGAAAAATGAGTTTACTGCATTGCGTGATTCGATTCGTCATCCCTACTTTGCAGGTCATGGTTATGCTTGTGTGCGAGTGGATATGCGAGGTTCAGGAGACTCTGAAGGAATATTATACGATGAATATTTGAAGCAAGAGCAAGATGATGCATTAGAAATTTTAGACTGGATTGAAAAACAAGAATGGTCAACAGGTTCCGTTGGTATGATCGGGAAGTCTTGGGGAGGATTCAATGGTCTACAAGTTGCTGCAAGACAACATCCTGCTTTGAAGACGGTTATTACACTATGTTCTACGGATGATCGTTATGCAGATGACGTGCATTATAAGGGCGGAGCTTTATTGGCTTCAGACATGTTATGGTGGGCTTCAACGATGTTAGTATATAGTGCACGCCCTGCTGATCCAAAGCATGTCGGAGATAGTTGGCGAGAAAATTGGTTGGATCGTCTGAAAAAAACACCACCCTATGTGGAGGAATGGATGCGTCATCAGCGCAGAGACGAGTTTTGGAAGCACGGCTCTGTATGTGAGAACTATGAAAATATTAAAATTCCTGTGTATGCTGTAGGAGGATGGGCAGACGGCTATACAAACGCAGTATTCCGTTTAATGGAAAATTTAAAAGGACCAAAAAAAGGATTGGTTGGTCCTTGGGCACATGAATATCCGGAAGTTGCAGTTCCAGGGCCCCAAATTGGTTTCTTACAAGAATGTATACGTTGGTGGGATCAGTGGTTAAAGGGAGAAGATACAGGCATTATGGACGAGCCGTCTTTCCGTGTATATATGCAAGATGCAGTTCCTCCCAAAACAGACTATTATACTCGTCCTGGTGAGTGGATAGTGGAAGATGGTTGGACCATGCAAAGCGTAGCAGACAAAAAGTATTATTTTGGTGATCAAGATTTAATGGAGCAATCCAAAAATGAATCGGAGCAATTGAAGACGCATCAGCAACATGGTCTTTACGCAGGAGTTTTTTGTCCTTTTGGTCAAGAGGGAGATATGGCATCCGATCAAAATATAGAAAATGGACTGTCTACAACTTTTACAAGTAAGGAACTAACAGAGGAAGTAGCTATTTTAGGATTCCCAAAAGTGCAACTAAAATTGCTATGTGATAAAAAACAAGCAAATATAGCGGTACGTTTAAGCGATCTATCTCCTGAAGGAACTTCCAAGTTAATCACATGGGGTCAACTGAATTTGACTCATCGAAATAATCATGAGTTCCCAGAAGATGTTCCCATTAATGAAGAAATTACAGTAACTATTGAGCTCGATGCAATTGGATACAAGATGCCAAAGGGCCACAAGCTTCAAGTGTCACTTTCTCCAACGAATTGGCCACACGCATGGCCATCTGCTGAAGAAGCTGTAATAGTAGTAATTAAAGATGAGGATTCTAAATTACTGTTGCCTGTTTATACAAAAACAGATGAAATACAAGAGATTCGTCCGTTTGAATATCCTGAAACTGCAGAAGTAATGGAACGAGAAATCTTAAGAGAAGCGGGAAGAACAAGAGAAATTAAACATAATACCATTACGAATGAATGGATTTTAGATGACTTTTCAGACGAGGGATGTAGACGCCTACCGTATAACGGGATGGAATATGGTAGTGAAAATCGTAATGTCTATAAAATAGTAGAAGGAGATCCATTATCCGCCTATGTTCAATGTGATTGGAAGTTAACTGTTGGCAGGGAAGAATGGCAAACCCGATTAGAATCAACAAGCACGATGAAATCAGATGAAACTAAGTTTTACATAACGAATCATTTAAAAGCTTTTGAAGGTGAAGAGATCGTATATGACGAACTGCAGACTTTCGAAGTAGAGCGTGATTTTGTTTAATGATTATCTTTGAGGAAAGCTGGAAATGAATGTGGATTCAATAGTATTACTCATAATTGTTATAAACGTAACATATATGACACTCACTACATTGCGATTAATATTAGTTATCAAAGGTTACAGAGTAATTGCTTCATTTTTATCAATGGCAGAAGTGTTTGTCTATTTGATGGGTTTGACAATGGTATTAGATAATCTAGACAAGCCGTTAAATATTGTAGCTTATTGTATTGGATGGGGTCTCGGTGTATTTTTAGGTAGTATTATTGAAAATCGATTAGCGTTAGGTTATGTCGTATTTGAAGTAATTGTCAATTCATTTGAAATTGAGCTACCTAGTCAAATTCGTGCAAAAGGGTATGGCGTAACATCTTGGATTGCGGATGGAAAAGATGGTCAAAGACTTTGTATGAAGGTATTGGCGAAGCGTAAAAACGAACAGAAATTTAAAAAATATATTATGTCTTTATCTCCAAAGGCATTTATCATTTCATATGAACCCACTAGATTCAATGGTGGGTTCTTGGTGAAATTAACTGAATAAGTGAGAAGAGTCTATCGTTGAATAGGCTCTTTTTCTTTTGTAGAGAATTGTAGTTGAAAAAAGTTCTTCAGAGGAACCATATAAGCTAAGAGAAATAGAGGAATTACCGAACAATTCTAGAACAATATAAGATGCTATTACAAAACTATTTTCTGAAGGGGGCCATCGTATGGCTAAATATGAGCAAAAGACGAAAGAGACGGATCATGATGTTGTAGAGTTTATCGAGAAAGTGGATAGTCCGAAGAAACGAGAAGATGCTTACAAACTTTTAGAGATTTTTGAAGAAACATCAGGTTATGAAGCGAAGATGTGGGGGCCAAGTATTATTGGTTTCGGGACGTATCATTATCATTATGCGACCGGTCACGAAGGGGACGCCCCTCTCGTTGGGTTCTCTCCAAGAAAAGCAAAGATTAGTCTTTATTTTGCAACAGGTGATACGACTCGTGAAGAAAGCTTAAAACGATTTGGGAAGTATACTTCAGGGAAATCATGTGTATATATTAATAAAGTAGATGATATCGAAGTAGATGTTTTAAAAGAAATGATTACACAATCTATTACGTTTTTACAAAATTTATATCCAGATAATTGATAATATATGGAAGTTAATGTATTTTCCTTTGCTACTTAATATGAAATTAATGTATAATAACACAGTATAAATTCAAGCAGAAACTTAATCGGAAGAGAGTGGGACTTTATGGGTCGTAAGTGGAATAATATAAAAGAAAAGAAAGCTTCCAAAGACGCAAATACTAGCCGTATATACGCGAAGTTTGGACGTGAAATATATGTAGCTGCAAGACAAGGTGAGCCAGATCCTACTTCGAACCAAGCATTGAAAGTAGTATTAGAACGTGCAAAAACATACAGTGTGCCGAAGCATATTATTGATAAAGCAATTGAAAAAGCAAAAGGCGGATCAGAAGAAAGCTATGATGAGCTTCGTTATGAAGGTTTCGGTCCAAGTGGTTCTATGGTAATCGTGGATGCGTTAACAAATAACGTAAACCGTACTGCATCGGATGTGCGTGCTGCATTTGGTAAAAATGGCGGCAACATGGGTGTCAGCGGTTCTGTTGCTTATATGTTCGATGCAACTGCTGTTATTGGTCTTGAAGGAAAAACAGCGGACGATGTTTTAGAAATATTGATGGAAGCGGACGTAGATGCTCGCGACATTTTAGAAGAAGAAGATTCCGTCATCGTTTACGCAGATCCAGATCAATTCCATGCAGTACAAGAGGCATTACGTTCAGCTGGCGTAACAGATTTTACAGTAGCTGAGCTGACAATGCTTGCTCAAAATGACATCGCATTAGATGCGGATGCTCAAGCGCAATTTGAAAAAATGATTGACGCAATTGAAGATTTAGAAGACGTTCAACAAGTCTACCACAACGTAGACTTAGGAGAATAATAGAGAAAAAAGGTTGTCTCATCAGTAGGTATTCTACTGGGAGACAGCCTTTTTTTAGTTGAAATAGGGGAAATCTCAGGAAACCCTTGGAGTATCTCAGAAAACCTGGGGTACTCAGAAAATCCCCAAGGTATCTCAGAAAACGTAGGAGTATCTCAGAAAATCCCCGAGGTATCTCAGAAAACGCAGGAGTATCTCAGAAAACCCCCGAGGTATCTCAGAAAACGCGGAGTATCTCAGAAAATCTGCAAGGTATCTCAGAAAACGCGGAAGTATCTCCGGAAATCTCTGTGGGATCTCAGAAAATCCCTTGGATTGAGAAAATATCAGGAGTTAGTTGGGAAAATTAGAGGTTTAGTTGTAATCATTACATTACATTGACTAATATAAGGAAAAAATGGAACTGAAACTAATATAGAACGTCCAATATCATAAAAGGGTGGGTATGGAATGAAAGATAAGTCCTTAATTTCTTATGCAATCATTTTTACGTTGTGTGCTTCGATTTTATTTCCATCTAAAACAATTGCGGATTGGGCATATGCATTTGTCGTTTGGGATGGATATGTATATGTAATAACGGATGAAATTGTAAATGAGGTAGAAAAAGAAATAGGACATGTGACCAGGTATTCGGATAGGGAGGGGACTTATTCTGGTAACTTTTCAAATGTCTATCCGAAGGGGACTAAGTATTATTCTATAGTCGAATTAAGTACAGATGAGGCTATTGCAATAAAAGATGAAAAGGGAAAATATATTAAAGCGACAAGGGATGGAGAATACTCTAGGAATATGTACGACATTCTGCAGACAAGTTCCTCGACTATTATTTTATGGACATTAATAATGTTGTTAATTGCAATTATGGGTATTTATTTTATTAGTAAAAGGAGAAATTAATTTGATAAATGAGCATCCTAAACATATTATTGCAGTTTCTGCTTATGTCACAAATGATAATGAGGAAGTTTTATTAGTTAAAACACATTGGCGTTCAGATACATGGGAAGCACCAGGAGGACAGGTAGAAGTGGGAGAGCCTCTAGATAAAGCGGTATCTCGGGAAATACTAGAGGAAACAGGGATTGTCGTAAGACCTCTAGGAATTACAGGTATTTATTATAATGTAACAAAACATATTCTATCTGTTGTTTTCAAAGCAGAATATGTAAGCGGCGAATTGAAAATCCAACCAGCAGAAATTAAAGAAGCTAAATTTGTTAAATTAACAGATATAAATATTGAACAATTTATCACACGTCCACATATGAGATCACGGACATTAGATGCAATGAAGTCAGTAAATTTTATCCCTTATGAAACTTGGGAAGTGAGTCCGTACAATTTACTTGGTAGATTGGAATGAAGAGATCTTTGTTAACCACCGCACTTGTTACAGTAACGCATGACCCTGAAGGAAGAAATATCAAAATCTTTAAAGAGTTGCAACATGCATTGGAAGAAATATATTCGGAGTTATTTATTACAATTAGTGATGAATCATCCCTGGATCTAATTAAAGAAATTGAAAAAAGTAAATTTAAGTATAAAATCATCCCTAAGAATGGTGCTGCATATGCAAGAAGGAAAGCATTAAAATTTGCACTTGCTGGGAAAAGTCAGCACTACCATTACTGTGACTTTGATAGGTTATTAACATGGGGAAAAAATCATTTAACTGAATTAAAGAGAGTAGTTAAAGATATTCCAAATCATGATTATTTAATAATTGGTAGGACAGAAAGAGCGATGAATACTCACCCTATTGAATGGGTAGAAACAGAAAAAATTACAAATAGAATTTTTTCGTTAGAATTAGGAAAAGAAGCAGATGTAACTGCAGGTTCTTGCGCATTTTCAAAAGTGTGTGCTGACTTCATTAATCTATATTCTAAAGAAAAGATGACGGATGCGGAATGGGCAATGATTGCATATAGAATTACCAAACGGCAAGTGGATTATCGTGCTGTTGAGGGATTAGAGTATCTAGAAGAAATAAATGGCTTGAACCGAAATGTTAGTGAGTCTGATAGGTGGTTTAGTCGTTTAAAGCTTAGTTTAATTATAAGCGAAACAGCTATGAAAATAGGCAAGTAGGGGGAGGCGGAATTGAATAAGGAGAATATGAAAATACTTCTATAAGTATTAGCTGTTCCTATATTATTGATCAGTGTGCTATTAAGTTTCGTTGTCTATTGGGCTTTCTATGACATGAATAGGTTGCCTAAAGGTGTTTTTCTAACTGAAGAATCCTCTCCAGATGGAAAGTATACTTTGGGAGCTTACATTTCAGACAGAGGAGCTACAACAAATTATGCAATTCGTGGTGAACTTGTATTTAATGATGAAAAGAGAAAGAAGAAAAATATTTACTGGAATTATCGTGAGGAATCAACGGACATTTCTTGGGTAGACAATGATACCGTCGTTATTAATGGTCATGTATTAGATGTCCCTCGAGATAAATTTGATTTTCGTCATAAATAAATAAAGAAAGTTGGAGGGTTTAATCTTGAAAAGATGGTTTGCACCTTTCTTCATCTTTTTCATTCTGTTATTAACAGGATGTAGTGAGGAAGAGGATAAGAACATACTAACTCGAGTGGATGTTTATAAAGTAAATGCAGTCGAACAGTATGAGGAAGAAGTGATTATCTCAGATAAGTCAGCGGTGGATGTCTTAAGTAAAGTGTTTGAACAAATAGTATGGGAACAAAATGTAAAAGCAGAAATGGTGATAAAAGAAGATATAAAAGTAGTTTTGTTTATGGAAGTTGAAGAAAATATGCCTGAATTATTAGATGGATACTTCATATGGTTTAATCAAAATGGGACGGCGACGATTATTAATCGAGATGCGAATTCACTTGGAAAACTAGATGAAAAAAACGTTCAGATGTTAAAAAGTATATTGAACTTGGGTTAAACAAATGGAGAAACTGCTAAACAAATTGACTACTTGATACTCGTATTTCCCACTAAATTGACGAAAAAGTATAGTGTGTTACAAGTATATTACTGGTGCCTGGCACCAGTAACAAACTTGTAATAAAAGAAGCTATCCTAAAATTTTTAGAATAGCTTTTGGAATTATTTTTTCTTTAATTCGTTTATTTGTTTAGTCAATGTCATAAATCTTTGGTCTAATTCGGTGTATTTAGGATCATTTTTCTTCATGTAACTGAGTAATCCTAATACAGCTTGTTGTTCGGTTTCTAATTTCAATAGATCTTTTTCAAGAGAAGATTCATCATTTTTATGCATCCATTCTTTATAGCTCATTTCTACTTTTCGAATCGTGTTGTTTTCAAAGACAAGCAGTTTATTAGTTAGTTTTTCTAAGAAGTAACGGTCGTGCGTGACTAACAAAATAGTTCCAGGATAAGTGGAGAGGGTTTTCTCCAATTGCTCTCTAGAAGAAAGGTCCAAATGGTTTGTTGGTTCATCTAAAAGCAACACATCTTTTTTATCTAATATAAACTCCATTAGTTTTAACTTTACTCGTTCTCCCATACTCATTGTATAAATAGGACGAGACCAGTGATCCTTTGAGAAGCCTAGATTCATCATAAGTGTCTGAATTTGCCCTCGTGTTTCAAAATCAGATGGTACAAAAAATTCAAAAGGGGTTTTCTCCTCTGGCAAATCGAATACTGTCTGCCGTAAATAGCCAATATTCATAGCTTCCGATTTCCAAAGTTCTCCTTGTACACTTTCTTCTCCTAATAACATGCGGAAAAATGTCGACTTACCACTTCCGTTAGAACCGATAATGCCAATCCGTTCTTGAGATTGTATAGTAAAGGTAGCGTTTTGAAATAAAAGTTTGTCCTCGAAGCTCTTGGAAATATTTTTGGCTTCTAAAACACGTTTCCCCTTTTTCTTGTTTCCTTCTATAGAAAAAATCACTTCTTTTTCTTCTTCAGGCTTCTCTATAGTATTTTTAGAAAGTTCCAATTCTAACCGTTTCTTTTTGGAACGAATTTGAACATCCATTTTCTTAGCCTTGACACGATAATATTCTTTATTAAATTCATGTTTAGTTGAATCTGCATGTGCTTTGGATGACCAGTTTTTAAGATCGGATATTTGTTTTTCTACTTGTTGGATCTTTGATTGTTGTCCAACATAGAGTCTTTGTTGGGTTAATCTGTTTTCTTCCTTCCTTTGTCTGTAAGAAGTGTAATTGCCAGCATAGCCCGTTAACTTTTTGTTTTCTACTTCCCAAATCCATTCAGCTACCTCGTCTAAAAAATATCGGTCATGAGATACTAAAATAATTGTTCCTTGGTAGGAGTGTATTTGCTTTGTTAGGAAAGATAAACTTTCTTGATCTAAATGGTTAGTAGGTTCATCTAATAAAAGGAGTTGAGCCTTTTCCGCAAATACACGAGACAATCTTCTCTTCATTTTCTCTCCACCACTAAGTTGCGTATAATCACGCTCGTGAGGAACAGACCATTTACTAAAGTATTTCCTTTCATCGTATACATAACCAGTTTTATGAAATTGATCATCCTCTTGCTTAAAGTAACTAATAGTCGGTTGAGTACCAAACCATTCAATTTGTCCCATCGTGGGAGCAGCCTCATTTGCAAGTATAGAAAGGAGGGAAGACTTACCCTCACCATTTCCTCCCACAATACCAATAACTACCCCAGTACCAATATCGGCTTTTATATTTTCTAAAATAACTTTTTCTCCATACGTGATACATATATCTACTAACTTTCCGTGTAGTGTCATAATATCCTCTCCCTTTGGAGGAATAAAAAAATCCCTCCGATTTTAAACGGAAGGATTAATTACTGACCATTAAATGAATACGCAAAAAGCCACTACAAAACGATAATATGTAGGGAATTAAACGTATTAAAATTGAAAAATGGGCAGACTGATCCTATTTCCGTTTCGTAAAGTTTATTTTGTTACTGCGCAAATAAATCGCAGAAAAAACTTTCACTGAGAAATAAGATTAAAACTTCATTGTCCACCCATCGTCCCTTCAAAATTATTAACTGAATTATAACACATTTTATGTTACAAGTATATTACGGGTGCCTGGCACCCGTAATATACTTGTAACTTTTGTGTTAATACAAAGCTTGACTGACTGATGAGCTTTCTGGTTCAAATGCATCGTCAGTACGTTGTCTTTGGATGAACCATATCGCTAATATTAGGACTACACCAATTAGGCTACTTACAATTTCAGGTACAATTAACATAATACCTGCTCCAAATAGAACGATCCTCTCCCAAATCCTAGAATTTCGTATAAAGTAGCCAATCATTGAACTACTAACAGCAATCATCCCAATTAGGGAGGCTATAACTGAAAAAACTAACATATTTAATTTTACGTCAACCATAACTAAAATTGGATTATAAATGAAAATATATGGAACGATAAAAGCTGCAATAGCTAGTTTAACTGCATTCATTCCTGTCTTAAATGGATTGGCCCTCGCAATTCCAGCCGCCGCGTATGCTGCAAGACATACAGGAGGGGTAATATCGGCAGCGATGCCAAAGTAGAAAACGAACATATGAGCCGCGATTGGTGCCACTCCAAATTCATTGATAAGCACCGGAGCGGCGATGGTTGCTGTTACGACATAGTTTGCTGTTGTTGGCAGCCCCATACCTAAGATAAGACAGGCAATCATTGTGAAGAATAGTGCAAGAATTAGATAACCATTCGATAGAGCAATAACACCAGCAGCAAATTTTGAACCTAGCCCCGTCATACTAACGACCCCTGCGATGACACCAGCAGTTGCAACAGCAGCAATGACAGGAAGTGCTACTCTAGTACCTTGTTCAAGAACATTAACCGTCTGCCTGAATGACATTCTTGTTTCTTTTCGAACAAGGCTAACTAAAAATGCGGAGATAATTCCAAAAAGGGCCGCCCGCTGTGGTGTGAAGCCATTCAAAATTGTACCCATAATGATAAGCAAAGGTAATAGCATAAACCAGTTTCTCTTCATTAGTTTTCTAAAGGAAGGTAATTGGGATTTTGGCAAACCATTTATTTTTAGCTTTTTAGCCTCAAAATGTGTCCCAATGAAAATTCCCGTAAAATAAAGAATTGCTGGAATGACAGCTGCCAACATAATGACTCCATATGAAACACCTAAGTATTCCATCATAATGAATGCCGCAGCACCCATCATTGGGGGCATTATTTGGCCTCCGGTTGATGCAGCGGCTTCCGTTGCACCAGCAAATTCAGGTTTAAATCCTGCTTTCTTCATCATCGGGATTGTGAAAGAACCGGTTGCGACCGTATTACCAACCGAGCTTCCCGAAACAGTTCCTTGTAATGCACTTGCCACTACTGCAGTTTTTGCTGTTCCACCTGTATAGCGACCAGTTAGGGCAAATGCTAGATCATTAAAAAACTTTCCGATATTTGTTTGTACAAGCATTACACCAAAAAATAGGAATAGGAAAATAAACTTTGCTGAAATTTGAATTGGTGTTCCAAATATTCCGCTTTCCTTATACCAAAGTGTCGTTGCAGTACGATCGAATGAAAAGCCTGGATGCGAAAGAATTTGTGTAGGAACGAAATTTCCGAAAATCGCATATAGCATGGCAACTAGTGCCACAATAACAATTGGTAAGCCGACCGTTCTCCTTGTTGCCTCAAGTACTAGAACGATACCAAGTACTGAGATGATGACATCGGGTAAACTATATCCGGAAATCCTACTCTGCAGGATGGAATCAAAGAAAAAAATCTTATGATAAGTTACATACATCGCGGTCAAGGCAAGCAAAACATCATACCACGGAACTGTTTTCTGGATTTTCTGCATACCCTTTTTTAAAGGATACAGTAAAAATATAACTCCGAGTGCGGTTCCTAAGTGGACTGCACCTTGCTTTTGGGAAGGGAGCGTACCGAAATAAGCAGTATATAGATGGAACATCGTGAGAGAAACTCCTAAAAATGTGACGACCAATGCCCATTTACCAATCTGAGTTCGAAATTGATTTTCTTTGTCATATTTTTCTAAAATTTCCTGTGCGTCAACAGTTTGCTGCTCATTCATTTTCCCACCACACTTTCCAATAGGTATATTTATCCTTCAATGTTATTTCAAATCATCAAAACTTTTTATTCCAGTACTTTTACGTGTGACGATCTGAATAACTTCTGGATAGATATGCCCGATAAAAGCGGCGTTTGGAACTTCATGACCGGCAAAAGCGCCTTCACCTTTTACTGCTTGTAAAGCTGGAACATGAACGGTCATTCCAAGATCCATATTTCCGTCACGGATACTGGATAAGTTTTCAACGGATGCACCTGTTTCAGTGTTCGTCACGTTAACGCCGTCAATATTTTTATTCCAAATGCTTGCCATTTCTCCTCCAAGGGGATAATAAGTACCACCTTGACTGCCCGTACCTAAAATTAACTCTTTCTTACGTTTACCTTTATCAGCAGTAATTTCAGCAACAGGATTATCCACTGTTAAACCTTGTTCCTCATAATAGCGCTTAGCGCCAGGATGGATTGGCAGTCCCTCTGAACCTCGAAGTGCATTTTCTAAAATCATTTGTTTCGCCTGAGCGTGCGTATTCTCACTCGCTTTTTCTATCATTATTTTGGCAAGTTCATAGCCTAATTCATCGTCGATTGTATCCGTATTTCCCATTAGAATCGCATATGCCGTAACTGTTTGAATGTCCTTCTCCAGAAAATCGTAGGTGTCCTTTGGAATTGTGTGTCGTCTATATCCACTTTTTTCCTCAATTTTTGCAATAGCATCATCCGAAAGGCTTAACATAACAACATCCCCAACGGATGCTTGTAAGCTTTCAATACTAGCTGCCGGAAGTCCCAAAATTCCAATAGAAATGTCGATGTTTCCATCTTGTACACCATCTGCAGCATCGCCGAATCCCTCTTGAAAACCAGTATAATCGTCATCACCAATACCATATGCATCCAAGATGAGTTTGGAAATCGAGTTCGTCTCACTTGCGGGAGGCCCTATTGCAATATTCTTTTTCCCCTCACTACAACCAGCCATTAGTAACATCATGCTGAGAAGTACAGTAACAAAAGCTAGTAATTTCTTCTTCAATTCTCTCTCCTCCAAAATTAATATTTCTCCTTTTTGACAGCGCTTTCATAAATAAAGAACATATAACTTGTGGATTTGTTAGCACATCAGATAGAAGATTAACATTATTATACTTTTATTCTGTAGATTAACAATGTATTCTCGGTTTTTTCCTATAATTCGACAGTAATTGATGATATTTTCATAATATATTACAAACATATTTCAGGTGCCAGGCACCAAAACAAACGTGAATGTTCGAACATTCACGTTTGTTTTGAGAACTCGGAATACATTTATCGTTTAATTTTTCTGGTATACTCATCCAATAAAAATAGGAGTTGCCTATACACAAGGCAGCTCCTATTATAATTTTCATAAATGTTGATTTACGTCGTTACTTTTAACACCGTTTTAATTTTTTGAATGACGCCACCTGAGCTGTATGTTAAGACACTTCGTTTATAGAAGGATAGGCTGATTAAGAAAAATAGTATTACGGTTCCAACTAATATAAGCATCGATAGCATAGGTTCGAATGATGAAATGTCCGTTGCGCCAATTCGAAGTGGCATAACCATTCCGGATGTGAATGGGATGTATGAGAATATTTTAATCAGTAATGTATCTGGACTGTACATTCCAGAAAGTAACACGTAAAAGCCGAGGATGCCAAGCATCATCGCAGGCATCATTGCTTGGCCTGATTCTTCGACTTTAGAAACGAGTGAACCAAGTAATGCACCAATGATTAGGTTAAGCATAATAGTAAGCAATAAAAACATAACTGCATATCCAATAAATCCGTAGGACAATTCGTTAACAATGTCTAATACAGCATCCCATTTAGAGCCATTATCTATTAACATGAACAGTAAACTTTGAACAACCAAAAGTGTCATAATTTGAGTCAATGCTAATAGAAAGGTTCCAGTCAGTTTTGCCATGAAATGTGTAGATGGTTTTACGCTTGCAAGCAATACTTCTAAAACACGAGATCCTTTTTCAGATGCAACATCTGTTGTAATCATGGATAAGAAAGTCATTACAAAGGAATAGATTAAAAACCCAACTAAGAAAGAAGCACCGATACCGGCTGCTTTTTCATCTTCACTTTTTCCGCTTTCCGATTCCTTATTCAAGTTTTTCATAGTAATAGCAGTTTGAGATTGAAGAATTTTCTCTGCCTGTTCAGCTGTTAAATTGAGTTGCTGAACTTCATATAACTTTCCAGCGTACTGAAGTTGCGATGACAAATTCTGTTGGTCATTAAAAGTTAATGGTTTATAAGTAGCTATATCAGCTGCTAATGATTTATTTTGATCTCGAACAAAAATAGCTGCATCAAAATCTCCGGCGATAACTTGTTGTTCTACTTCGGAAATCCCTTCAGAAGGGAAGGTAAATTCAATATCACTACTCGATTTAAATAAGGCTTCAATATCTGCATTTGTTTCATTCAATAAAGCAACTTTCAATGGCTCATCTTGGAAAAATGCTTCCTTAATATTAGACCAAAACATGGCGACACTAATAACCCCAATATATAAAATGATCGAAATAATGAATGACTTTGCCTTGATTTTTTGTTTATACAATTGCTTAACAAGAAGCCAAAACTTAGACATGCGTACCACCAACCTTATCCTTGAAAATTTCATCTAGCGATAAATAATCTAAACTGAACTTCTCAATATATTTCCCATTAGAAACAAAGTCAAAAATAGATTGAGCGAATGACTCATCCGTTAAAGTAAGGATATACTGATCTTTTCCAACATGAATATCCTTCACGCCCTCTAAATTTTGGAGCGTCTCTTTTGGGACATCCGTTCGAATGGTAAGTTTTGTTTTCCCATATTGCTTTTTCAAATCTAATAAACTACCGGAAAATAAAGAGACACCGCGCTTTAATAGACATAGATGATCACAAAGCTCTTCCACATTATCCATTTGGTGGCTGGAGAATAAAATTGTTGTCCCTTTTTCTTTCAACTCTAATATAGCGTTTTTCAATAAATCCATATTTACAGGATCTAGTCCGCTAAATGGTTCATCTAAAATAAGAAAATCCGGTTGGTGAATAAAGCTGGCAATAAGTTGAACCTTTTGTTGATTCCCTTTGGATAAAGTTTCGGCTTTCGCTTTTCGTTTATCTTCTAATTGGAAACGATCAATCCAATAATCCACTTCTTTATGTAGATCTTTGCGAAGCTTTCCTCTTAACTCTCCAAAGAAATAAAGTTGATCTTCCACCTTCATTGCAGGGAAAATACCACGTTCTTCCGGTAAATATCCTAAAATATTTCGATTTATGGAATTAATATGTTTCCCATTCCACATAATTGAACCCTCTGTAGTTTCTTGAAGGTCTAAAATCATACGAAATGTCGTTGTTTTACCAGCACCATTTTGTCCAATTAGCCCAAATATCTCACCTTTTTCCATCGTAAAAGATAGATTATCAACGGCTACAAAGTCTTGATATCTCTTTGTTACTTGATTAATAGATAACGTCATATGTAGACTCCATTCTTTTATTTTTTTCTTCTAACTACTGTATACGTTTTTAGTTTATAGAATGTTTCAGTTTTTTATGTAACGTTTTCCAAAATGACACGTCAAATGAAATGAATGGCAAAAAAAGGAGCGATATGATGAAGAAAATAGGCATATTTACAGTAGCGTTATTACTAATGGTAGGATTCAATTTCCATCAGCCAGTTGCTAAAGCGCAAAGTGAGGAAGAATCTATTGTGAAACCAAAAGACACATCCAATTTTATCAAAACTTCAGGAATTATTACTGATGTTGTAAAGCAAGATGAGACAATCACACTTACAGTGGAGACAGAAGAAAAAGAGCCACAAACCACTATATTAAAACTGACAGAAGACACGCTTATATTCAATAGCGGAACGACAAAAGCATTAAAAAAAGAAACCTTTAAAAAAGGGCAAAAAGTAGCTGCATATTACGGTAAGAATAAACCGATGCTTGCGATTTATCCGCCACAAATCTCTCCAGAGTTAGTGATTGTGCATGATGCTGAAAAATTTGGCAACGTAAAAGTCAGCAAGTTCGATAATAAATTAGTTAGTTTAGATAATGATCTAAAATTAAACATTGGAAAAGAAACTATTATAATAAATGGAAAAGGAGAGAAACTGGATCAAAAAGATATAACTGGCAAAGAGCTCGTTGTATTTTATACAGTTTCCACTAGAAGTATTCCCGCTCAAACGACACCTAGTAAAATCGTAGCAATTGACTATTCTTCAGCAGAAATGGAACAAAACACTACTAACTACATGAAATTTTCAGGGATGATCAAAGACGTTGCTACAAAAGATGGAAGAGTAGTCCTAACAGTAGAAACGGAAGAAAAAGAGCAAACTACAACCATTTTTACAATTAATAATGATACGCTTGTATTCAATAGTGGTACAACAAAAACTGTAGAAAAAAGGTCTTTCAAAAAAGGGCAACGAATGGACGCATACTATGATAAAAACAAACCAATGATCCTAATCTACCCTGCACAAATTACTCCAGAGTTGGTTATTTTACACGACGAAGGAAAGTTAGGTTCTGTAAAAGTATCTAAGTTTGATGATGAATTTCTAAGTTTAGATAAAGACCTAAAGCTAAACATTGGAAAAGAAACACTTTTAGTAAATGAAAAAGGCGAGAAGATCAAACAAGAGGACTTAAATGGAAAAGAGCTCGTTGTATTTTATACAATAACAACGATGAGTATTCCAGCACAAACACCACCAAGTAAAATTGTAGCAATTAACTATCTTTCGACAGCTATGAAAGAAGTTCTAACTATTATTCAAAAGGATCATTTTATGCAAAATGGAGTCAAAATGATTCCACTTCGTAAAGTTGCAGAACAATTGGGATATGAAGTGAAATACAACGTTAAGAAAAAGAAAATTTACTTATCATTAGAAAACAGCTCATTTACTATTACACGTGGTGAAAAAACATACAGTTACAATAAAAGCTTACAACAGTTTAAAGAAAAACCAGTGTTAAAAAATAAGAAAACATATGTATCAGAAGACATCTTAGAATTACTAAATCAGCAATAAAAGAAATCCCTTCCTTCTCAGAAATGAGATGGAAGGGATTTTTTAGTATAAAAACCTCCACAAATAGAAAGTCGCATATGCTTCCCAACCTGTCCAAGGTAAGGAAAGCTTATGTATTTCATCCTTTGAAGGCTTTTGCTCAGAACCAGTCACATGTTTAATGGCATTATGCAGTCCTACATCATCAATCGGAAATGCGGAGGGATATATTAAACAGCGCATTAACACATAATTGGCAGTCCAAGGACCGATGCCACGAATTTTCGTGAGCATTTTTTCTGCTTTTTTCACATCATTCGCTTCGAGCAGCATTTCTTTTGTGAGTAATCCCATTTCAATCTGATTTGCTACGTCTATTAAGTACTCACACTTCTTCACAGTCATTTTTAAGCCTACTAAATCCTCTACTGCGAGCTTCGCAATTTCACTTGGTCTCGGGAACATCCAATATTGCTCACCCTCAAATTCGATCGATTGTCCAAATGCTTCGACCAAACGTCTCTTCAATGTATACGCATACGTCAAATTGATTTGTTGACCAAGTATGCCCCATGCCATTGCCTCGAATAAATCCGGAATTCCCATAATCCGTAGGCCCTTAAAATCCATAACTGCTTGTTGAAGGACTGCATCTGTTTGGGCTAGCTCATAAAAGGCTTTTAACTCTGTCTTCAAATCAAACCATTCGATAATATATTGAACCACTTGTTCTCGCATTTGTTTACTTGTAGGTCTTGTATTTCCTAAAAACTGTATACGGATCGAATGTTCACCTTGCTCGCTAATCTCTACTAGCGGTGTACATTCACCCATAGGAATTGCTTTTCTTACTTTATTCTCATGAATATGAAACAAACATTCATTTGTAGATCTAGATAAATATTGAAGGTTCTGGTTAAAACTGAAATTGGGTGTTGTCTTTATGATGATTTCCTCATCTTTTTCTTCCCATAGCATATTAAGACACTCCTTTATTATTTTATTATAGTCGTAAAAAATTTCGTTATCTTGCTAATATGCCATGAAAATAAGCTTTTCTATTTAAATAAAAGTATACTAAAAATGGGGGTGATTTCTTGAAAAACGAAAAAATATACGAGCAATATTGGCAAGCAATTATTGAAAATAACTCAAACTATGACGATGTATTTTATTATGCCGTAAAATCAACGGGAATATTTTGTCGACCTTCTTGTAAATCTAGACCGCCGAAGAAAGAAAATGTTCGTATTTATATAGAAGCAAAAGAAGCGATAGAAAGTGGCTTTCGTCCATGCAAACGTTGCAAGCCACATGGACTGCGCTTGCCTGAAGAGGAATGGGTCAACCAAATTACGGAGTATATAAAAGAACATTACGAGGATCAATTAACTCTAGATATTCTTGCAGACATTTGTCATGGAAGCCCGTACCATTTACAAAGAACTTTTAAAAAAGTAATAGGAATTTCTCCTGTAGAATACATTCAACAAATTAGAATAAATAAAGCGAAAGAATTGCTGACAACAACAAGCAAACCACTTGTAGAAATAGGTTCTACGGTTGGAATGAATAATACCTCCTATTTCATCACACTTTTCAAAAAGATAACAGGGGATACACCCAACCAATATAGAGGAAAAGGAGATTTCAACGAATGAATAAAATATATTGGACGCATTTCATTCATAACGAATGGCAATTATATATGGCAGCAACAGCGAACGGGCTTTGTTACGTAGGTTCTCCTAGTAAACCATACGAAGAAATGGAAGCGTGGCTGAAGAAGCGTTTTCCAAAATATGAGTTAGTGGAAAATGACGAAGCACTAATCGTATACACGAATGAAATAAAAGAATATCTAGACGGTACGCGAGGTGATTTTCATATGCCTGTGGATTTGAAAGGAACGCCATTTCAATTGTCTATTTGGGATGCGTTAATGAAAATTCCATATGGAGAGAAGACATCATACTCTAAAGTTGCTGATATGATTAATAATCCTGCAGCCATTCGAGCTGTTGGAGCAGCAATTGGAGCAAACCCAGTACTAATCACGATTCCATGTCATCGAGTAGTAGCAAAAAATGGTGCTTTAACTGGTTACCGTGGGGGATTAGAAATGAAAGAAAAGCTACTAACATTGGAAAATGGAGAAATGTAAATTGCTAACAAGATTAATAAAAGAAGCATATCCACTGGATTTGTTATTACTTGCAGATCCATCTGAAACACTTGTGAAGAAATATGTAGATCGTGGACAATGTTATATTGTTGAACAAGATGGGGAAACAATTGGTGTATATGTCTTACTTCCGACTAGACCAGAAACTGTGGAACTAGTAAATATTGCGGTTGCGGAGCAGCATCAGGCGAAAGGAATTGGCAAAGCACTTGTATTAAATGCAATTGAGAAAGCAAAGCATCACGGATATAAAATGATAGAAGTAGGGACAGGCAATTCAAGCATTGGACAGCTCGCCCTCTATCAAAAATGCGGATTTCGTATTACTGGTGTGGATAGAGATTTTTTCACCATTCATTATAAAGAAGAAATTGTGGAAAATGGAATCGTATGTGTGGACATGATTCGACTAGCGTTGCCATTATAAATTAACTGATGAATACCAAGGGGATAATGCTTCCCTTGGTATTTTTGTTGGACTGGGTAATCCTATCTTGGATTAGTTTGTATGTAATATTTCAAGCATTCTCCTTAGCTCACTAGCTGGAATTTGTCCAGGAGCGGACGCTTCGATTCCTGAGCCAAACGTTGCAGCGGAGCCAAAAACTTGTCCAGCTACTCGACTAATAACCCCAGTGGAGGCCATGGACATCGTAATAATTGGTCGATCTGCATACAGTGAATTCATCGTATATGTTGCATCTAATAGCGTGAGCACATCTGTTGGTGATTTAGGCATAACAGCTATTTTTGGTATATGGGCACCAAGTTCCTGCATTCTTCTAAGTCTCTGAATAATTTCTTCTTTTACGGGTGTTTTTTCGAAATCATGATTAGACATAATGATAAACACGTCATTAGCCATTGCTGATTCCACAATTTCGTGCACATTTGAAGAAAATAACTCCACATCTATTAAGTCGATTTCGTTTGTTTGCACAACTTCTTCAAGAAGCTGCTTGTAGTAAGCTTCCGTGATTTTTTTATTTCCACCTTCACGATGACTTCTAAAAGTAAACAATAGTGGAGTAGGGTATAACTCTGCACGAATGGATGAAAGTGTCTTTTTCACCGCTTCTATATTTTCAACTTCTTCTAACATATCTGCGCGCCACTCTACGATATCGGGGTTTACTTGCTTTATTGTTTTAATTTCTAAAAGAAGTTGATCTATGTTTTTCCCCATAAGAGGGACAATGATCTTCGGTATGTCTTTACCGATATGAATATCTCGAATAGAAATAATTTTCATAAAATAACTCCCCTCCAACTGTGTTTTACGTTATATTAACATACAAAGATAAAAAGGAGTGAAATAATATGAATTTTCGGCACTATGAAAATGCAGTAGATTTTGAGCAAGTGGTAACACCTTTTTTAGAAAAAAATGAAGACAAATTTAGTTTGTTTTTAGGGGTACTTCAAGCCATTAAAGACGGGAAATATGAAAATCCTTTTATGGCAACTATCGAAGAAAATGGCGAGTTGTTAGCTCTTTTCCAAATGACTCCGCCTCATCCGCTTAATATTATTTTTGTAAATGAAGAGAGAATGGCAGCAAGTATTGATATGTGTATTACGGAGTTAATCAAACAAACTATAAACATTGAATCTATCATTAGTGTAAAAGAATGGGCATATAAATTTGCGAAAAAATGGAAGGATAAGACAGGACAAGGTTTTTCCATATCGATGGATCAGGGTCTATACCGTTTAGATCAAGTAGAAGAATCACTGGATATGAGCCCTGGATCATGGCGTTATGCAACGCAAGAAGACGCATTGCTCATTGAAAAATGGTTTAGCTTATTCGAAGAGGATACTGGACTTCCGAAAACAGCGCCAGTTGAAATTAAAAAGAGAGTAAAAATGATGTTAGATGCAAATGAAGCATTTTTATGGGAAAACGAGGGGCAAATCGTATCGATGATGAAAAAAGCAAGACCAACAGCAAATGGAGTTACCGTTTCTCTCGTATTCACACCAAAAGAAGAACGGAAAAAAGGATACGCACGAACAATGGTTGCAGCGGGAAGTAAAGAACTCTTAAAAGAATTTCAATTTTGTGTCCTCTACACAGATATGCTAAATCCAACGTCTAACAAAATCTATCAAGAAATTGGCTATCAAAAATTGATAGACTCCGTACATTTGAAATTTGAAAATAATTAAGTATGCAGTGGAATGAAAACAATATAAAAGTCTTCTTGTTTAAACAGTTTCACTGTTAAACAAGGAGACTTTTTCTATTCTTGTTTATAACAGAAAGGGAAAAGGAGGGGCTTTTATCTTGAAAGTGGAAATTGTAAGTAGATGTGCATGGTTATCAAGGTATACATTTAGAAATTCTTCAAGCAATTATTGAAAAACATCTCGAAGATTTCAAGACGTATACAAAAGCTGTTTTGAAAATAGAAGAATAAAATAATGAGAATACAAGATTCTAACATGACTCAGAATTCCATGAGCGCCTCATTTAAAACATGAATAAAGCTACGTATAATTAATTTTATACGTAGCTTCAATTTTAACTTAAACCTTTCTTCATAACTGTGATTTTCCCATTATCAGAAGAAAGTCGAATCGTATTCGATCCATTTCCAAACACAGTTCGTGAATTCTTTTCACCAAACACACTTACTCGGCCATGGTCAGTTTTAGTATGAATAGATACGTCTGTAGGGTCGTTTTCGGTCTCAACTAGAATGCTGCCGTTATCCGTTTCTAACTGGATCATACGGTCGAGACTCGATGTTAGAAGCGAAATTCTTCCGTTATCGGTTTTTCCGATAATATCCCCATTTACATTTTCCATCATGATACGTCCATTATCCGTTTCTGTAATAATTTGCTCCGCATCCACATTGCGTAATTCAATTCTCCCATTATCGGTCTGGGTGGAAAGTTTATCCGTTTGGACTTTATCAATTTCAATGCGACCATTGTCCGTTTCTACTTCTAAAACAGTAGCGGCAAATTCTTTTAGACCGATGCTCCCGTTATCGGAAGTGGCTTTAATAGCTTTACCAAGTATTTTTTCTGCACGAATGCGGCCATTATCGGTTTTCATGATGATTGTTGCATACAGTTTTTTAGGAAGTGAAACATTTACTCGGAGTTCTTTAATAAAGAACAGGAAATTAAATAACTGGAATTTCTTTGTTTTTAATTGAATCGATAATGTATCGTTTACGACATTAGCAGTGAATTCTAACTTGTCGTTTTCCCCTATTAATTCCACTGTTGTCTCATCTGTTTCTGATGGGAAAACGTATAGAGAGCCGTGATCGATGTTCATTACAACGTTGGAAAATGTAGGATTAGGGATTTTAATTACTTTATTATCACGAATGATTTTTTCAGGAACATGATTTTCCAAAAGCTCTTGTGCGATTTCTTTTGGAGAACCAAGCGATGCAGCGATATCGCTATCTGCTTTTCCATCATCACGACCATTTGTAAAATACTCTTTTATATCTGAAATTATATCGTTTCTTTCATCTGCTGGAAGCCCGGTTAACGCAAGTTCTAGTTCATTTATAAATTGTTGTTCAGTCATTTTTTACACCCTCTTCGATTAGATTATTTACGCCATTTGTGAAGGTTTTCCATTCATTTAATTGTTCATGTAAATAAGTCCTGCCCAGCTCAGTGATCTTGTAATATTTACGTGGGGGTCCTTCCGATGATTCCTGTAAATAGGTTGTGAAATATCCTTCCTTCGTTAAGCGTCTCAATAATGGATAAACAGATCCTTCCGAAATTGAAATTTGGTCGGAAATTTTTTGTACAAGTTCATAGCCATATCGATCTTGCTTATCCAATAAAACAAGCACACAAAGATTTAATACTCCCTTTTTAAATTGAATATTCATTTTGTCTTTCACTCCTTTCGCTACTATTCAATAAACAGTACCTTTGATAGTAATATATCATACGGTATTATTCTATGCAAGGTACTGATTAAAATATTCTAAATAAGTTATAATCTAAGTAACGAAAGGATGAAGTTGTATGAACCCTTTTACTGAAAAAGTGATTGAAATAATAAAATCCATTCCTGCAGGTAAAGTCATGACATACGGACAAATTGCCAAAAATGCTGGAAGTCCAAGAGGTGCAAGGCAAGTGGTACGAATACTCCATACAATGAGTTCGAAACACAAGCTACCATGGCATCGTGTCATCAATATTAAAGGAGAAATATCTATTCCAGATGAAGAATCTGCCTACTCTCAAAGAGCGATGCTAGAAGCAGAAGGAGTATGTTTTCGTTCAAATGGGCTCGTGGATCTAAAAAAATCAAGATATGTATCCGAAATTAATGATGTAGATATAATCTAATGAATGAAGTGGGGAAAAGAACATGTTTAAATGGCAAGGTGCAGCAGGTATTTGTATAAATGAAAAACAGGAGGTGCTAATGGTTCTTCAAGCAGCTCCAGGAGAAGAAAAGCAATGGACAGTTCCGTCTGGGACAATGGAAGATGGGGAAACGTTTGAAGAATGCTGTATAAGGGAGTTTTGGGAAGAAACGGGCTTTAACATTCGTATTACTGAAAAAGTACATAATAAAAGCGGCATTATTAGTGAACATGGAATTTCATATAATGTGGAATACTTTATAGTAGAGATAGTTAGTGGGGAAATGACAATCCAAGATCCAGACGAGTTTATCCATGAAATAGCTTGGAAATCGATAGAAGAAATTGCGACCCTTCCTTTGGCTTATCCAGAAGATATCCACATAATCGAACAAGTATTAAAAAACTAGAAGGGTTAAACCTTCTAGTTTTTTGCATAGATTAAAATAGCATCTCTTAAAAACTCTGCTGCACCGGGTTGGATTTTGTCGTAATATGCAGTAAATCTTTCATCTGCTACATACATTTCGGCAAGTCCGGCATGTGCTTCTTTGGAGTACTTATCCCAGTAAAAGCTTAGCCATTGGCGGTGCATATCTGCTGTTTTTTGGGCAAGTTCTCCCGCTGGGTCACCCGTTTGCATCGCATCTTTCAAACTATTTAATACTTGTTGCTCTAAGTTAGACACCTCTTCAAACTGTGCTTGTGTCATGCCTTTTAATTTTGCATTCGATTTATTGACAGCATCCTCACCATATTTTTCTCGAATTTCTTCTCCGTACTTTTTCTCATTGTCATCCACAAGTTTTTGTTTAAAGCCTTTAAATTTCTCTTTATCTGTCATTGTAATTCCCCTCTCAGTTTGTTGAATAGATTTATCGACATTGTCGATTAATAAATCTAATTGTGCTCTTTTTTCGAGCAGTTTTTCCCGATGTTCCTTTAATGCAGTTACTTTGTCGAATGCCTCCGAAGTCATTATTTCTTTAATGCTATCCAAATTCACCCCAAGCTCTCGGTAAAACAAAATTTGTTGCAGTCTGTCTACTTCCGCAGAACTATAAATACGATAGCCAGATGAATTGATGCGTGCTGGTTTAAGTAATCCAATTTCATCGTAATACCTAAGCGTCCGCGTACTTATTCCCGCTAATTGACCAAGCTTTTGTATCGTATATTCCACGACAATCCCTCCTCATAACTACAGTCTAAACCTTTACGTAACGTCAAGGTCAAGTAAATAATAATAAATTGTTCAAATTGTTTTATTTCTTTATAATGAAAGAACAAGAAGTTAGTTTTATACATTCGAGTAGAAGAAATCATGTAACAGTTAGAGCTGTGGAAGACAGATTTTAGGAGAACGAATAGCGAAACTGGATAATAAATCAGTTCCGAAAGGGTGTGCTTCTTCATTCGCTCCAGAATAGATTGCCATCATATTAAATAAGAACACGTAAAGGGGGAATATGAAATGACAACAATAGGTTTTGTAAGACATGGTGTGACCGCTTGGAATAAAGAGGGAAGAGCACAAGGAACAACAGATGTACCACTGGATGAGGAAGGAATCGAAATGGCGGAGAGGGTTGCCGATAGAATCGAACAAGAAGAATGGGACATCATTTATACAAGTCCTTTAATTCGTGCGAAAAGAACTGCCGAGATCATTGCTGAAAAACAACCGGAGACTGATTTTGTTGTTGACAAGCGACTGGGGGAAATCGGTGGAGGTATTATTGAAGGTACAACAGAGGGAGAGCGAGTTGCAAAATGGGGCTTTGGATGGAGAAAATTAGAATTGGGATTTGAGCCAGAAGAGGTTATTATTGCTCGTGGTATGTCTTTTATAGAAGATGTTAAGCAGGCGCACCCTGGAAAACGAATATTAGTTGTTAGTCACGGAGGTTTTATTGGAAGGTTAATCAAAGTTCTTGTGCCAAACGGTGAGTTCGATTTAGATATAGGAAATACTGCGCTGACAGTGATAGAATTAAAAGACACTAAAAACTTATGTCACCTGTTCAATTGTATGAAACATTTAGAAATGAGGGAAGTGTAATGCAGAAGGATGCCAGTTATTACGTACACCATTTAGGTTTGGAGCCCCACCCGGAAGGTGGATATTATAAAAGTACATATAATTCCGAGCAATCAATAGACGCATTTGGAACAACTCGAAAGCTTTATACGAGTATTTATTTTCTAATAGGAGAAGGAGATGTATCGCATTTACACCGACTAAAGTCAGATGAAATATGGTATTTTCACGGCGGAAGTTCTTTGCTAGTCCATGTGATTGATGAAGAAGGAAATTATTTCGAACATAAGCTAGGGCTTGATTTGGAAAACGGAGAAACACCTCAAGTGTTGGTACCTAAAAATGCTATTTTTGGTTCATCTGTTAGCGAGAATGGAATATTTTCGCTCGTTGGCTGTATGGTTGCTCCTGGCTTTGATTTTGAAGACTTCGAACTTTTCACGCAAAGTGAGTTATTGGAAAAGTATCCGCAGCATGAACAAATCATTCGTAAAATGGCTTATGAAAAACTGCCAGAATAAAATTAGCGACCTTGAGATCATTCTTGAGGTCGCTTTTGTTAGTTTAAATGTATTGTAATTAAGATAGGCCCATACATTGTATGCAGTTAAATTAAGGGTATAATGGTTACACTTAAAGAAATAGAAAATGAGCAACATCATTCATTTGGGGGTACTTTTATGATCAAAAAAGTGATATTATTCCTTTTTTTGTTTTTAGTAATCGTATTTGTTACGTTAATTATAGATAGCAATAAAGAACAAAAAGAAATGATAGATAAAGGGGCAACACCCACAGTAAAAGAACCATCCAAAGTAGAATCTTTAGTACAGCTTGTTTTTGAGCTTGCAGAAAAAGGGCAATCAATGGATGTTCCGTTTATTGTAGGTGAGACGGATGTTCAAGATGTACATCAATTATGGGGAGCGCCGGAGGAAAAAAGCGAAGTTTCAACAGCTATTTATGAAGACTTTTTATCCAAAAACGTGACAATCGGTCATCGTTCCAATATTGTTTTTGATATTCGATCCTCTTCTATAGCTATTCAACAAATCCATTTAGAGGATATTGAAAGGATAAAGGGGGAAGCAGATGAAATTCGAAGTTACCAAGACGATAAAGTAAACCAAACGATTCTCATTTATGAAGTTTCCTCCAAATACCAACTGAAATGGATTTTACCGAAAGTGACAGAAAGCGAACCTAATCCAGCAGTTGATCATGTATCCGTTTATATGGAAGTGGAAGAAGAAACCCCATCTATTTCTGACATGAGTTTGGACGAAAAAATAGGACAAATGATTTTTGCGGGGATGGACGGTACAAGTTTAACTAATGAATTTAAAGAATTAATTTCAACGGATAAAATTGGGGGAATGATCTTTTATAAAGAAAATCTAAAAAATGCTAATCAAACTATCTCTTTATTAAATGCAATAAAAGCCGAAAATGAAAAGGAAAAGTTTCCACTATTTTTAGGTGTTGATCAAGAGGGAGGTAGAATATCGAGGCTACCTGGACTAAATAAGACGCCTACAAATCAAGAAATTGGGAAACAAAATGATCCAGCTCTTTCTTATAATATAGGTACTCTTTTAGGAAAAGTGATGAATGCATTCGGTTTTAATCTCGATTTTGCACCGGTGCTGGATGTGAATAGTAATCCTAAAAACCCCATTATTGGAGATCGTTCTTTTGGCGAAAACGCAGAGATTGTGAGTAAACTTGGCATACAGACGATGAAAGGTATTCAAAGTGAAAATGTTATTTCCGTGGTGAAGCATTTCCCAGGCCACGGTGATACGGCAGTGGATTCTCATTTAGAACTTCCAATCATCCAGAAAAATATAAAAGAACTATATGCGCTAGAGTTAATTCCATTTAAAGATGCTATCGAGCATGGAGCGGATGTCGTCATGGTTGCCCATATTCTATTGCCAAAGATTGATGCAAAGTTTCCTTCTTCTATGTCCCATACCATTATTACGGGTATATTAAGGGAACAACTTCAATTCGATGGAGTGGTGATGACCGACGATATGACGATGAATGCAATACTAGGTCATTATGAAATTGGACAAGCTGCGGTGGACGCAGTGAAAGCTGGGAACGATATTGTGTTAGTAGCGCATGATTATCAAAAGTTGAAAAGGGCCATTGATGCGATTAAACAAGCAGTTCATAATGGAGAGATTTCAGAGGAACGAATAAATACAAGTGTAAATCGCATTCTTTTGTTGAAGGAAAAGTATAAACTGAGTAACGAGCAAGTAAAAGACATAGACTTAAAAGGGATAAACCAATCAATAGAACAAACTATAGGGAAATAACAATAAAAAAAGGATTTCCAGCGCCAATGGAAGTCCTTTTTTAAGAGAAAGTATATGAAATGGGCTACTAGAAATCCGGCATTTATTGATGTAGCTAAATTTATAGCGTCATTCTATACGCTATTTTTCAGTGCCTTCCAATTAGTCTCGGGTGAACTAAAATTGGTCTCGCTTTCGGATAAATAGCACTTGGGAAATAGAGAAGACATAATGCACTTAAGGTCGCTTGCACTTTTCTTATATCCCATTTTTTCGCAAGCTAACATATAGGGAACCGTTTGTTTGAAGCTGAGCGTAATAAACCTCTTCGACCGAATCAACGCCTTGTTTTCGAAGCTTTTTCATCACCCATTCCTCCGTTAGATCCAATTCCTCCAGGTTTTTGTAAACAATTACCCCATCTGAGATGATTTCAGAAGGCATATAGGTTGGCAGTGAAACATCTGCTTTTACATCTAGTTTGGTTGCTTCTTGTTGGGCCACTTTTTTAAAGACACTTAACTTTCCATTTGTTTCGAGTACTGCATAATGAACATCTTGAATAGAGAAAATAGACTGTTCTCGAAGCATCATTAATACATCATCCATATGTAAACGTGCTTTTTTTATGGACTTTATGGAAATTTCTCCATCTTTAATAACAATAGTAGGATTATCGTCGACTAGCGTACGTGCTTTTGTCGATTTTAACGTAATATAACTCATGACTAATGTAAGGATTGCCCACCAGATAAGAGCAATATAACCGTCGATAAAAGGAGTTTCCTTTTGGGCTGCAATTTCGGAAGCAATTGAACCAATCGTAATACCTGTAATATAATGGAAAAATGTAAGTTGGCTAAGTTGTTTTTTTCCTAATATCCTAGCAAGTAATAGGAGGGTTGCAAAAGAAACTGTCGTTCGTATAATCATTTCCCAAAAGTGAATATCAAATAAATTTTTCATTTATCTAAACTCCTTTGTAAATTAAAGTTCTCCAATATAGTCTTTCCAAAAGAGTTCGAACTATCCTTTTTTCTTCCGGGTTGGAATTGACTTTTGCGTTATAATGATTTTATTAACAAAATTCAACAAGTGAAAGAGCGTGAAGAAAAAATATGTCTACATCAAATGCTTCGCATAAAATCAGTAATCCTGTTTATCCAATCATGTTTGCTATTAGCGTCTGCCATTTATTTAATGACTCATTGCAATCTGTGATTCCTGCAATGTTTCCTGTTTTGGAAAAAGAAATAGGTTTAACATTCACCCAATTAGGATTAATATCTTTTATGTTAAATATTGTTGCATCTGTTTTGCAACCAGTTGTTGGATTTATTAGTGATAAAAAACCGATGCCATACGCACTCCCACTTGGAATGATTAGTTCTTTTTTCGGAATGGCTGGACTCGCTTTTGCCCCTCAGTACTGGGTGATTCTTGTATCCGTAATATTCCTTGGACTTGGCTCGGCCGTATTTCATCCCGAAGGCTCTCGAGTTTCCTATATGGCGGCAGGTTCTAAAAGAGGACTTTCACAGTCTATTTACCAAGTAGGAGGAAATTCTGGACAAGCATTAGCACCTCTTATCAGTGCCTTTATTTTAGTGCCATTAGGTCAAAAAGGTGCAGCACTTTTTTTAATTGTAGCGGCTGCTGGAATATTTATATTATCTAAGATTTCAAAATGGTATAAGAAGCAATTGGAGGAAGAAAAGTTTTCAAAAAGGAAAATAGCACTTCTTTCCTCGTTGCCACCACTGTCTAAAAAACAGATAGGAATTGCTTTATCGCTTCTAATGATTATTATTTTCGCAAGATCATTCTACGTAACGAATATGACTAACTTTTATATTTTTCACTTGATGAAAAACTACAGTTTAACAATCAAAGAAGGGCAATTATTAATTTTTGTCTTTTTAGCGATGGGAGCAGTTGGCACTTTCTTTGGTGGGCCAATGGCGGATCGTCTAGGTAGAAGAAATGTTATTTTACTATCTATGGCAGTGCCGATTCCTTTGTGTTTAATATTGCCATATGTTCCGATTTGGGCAGTGGTGTTATTACTAATAGTTATTGGTTTCTTCCTCATGCTCAGTTTTTCAGTGACCGTCGTTTACGCACAAGAGCTTGTACCAAGTAAAATTGGCACGATGGCAGGTTTAACGGTTGGACTTGCATTTGGAATGGGAGCGATAGGAGCAGTCGTTATTGGTATTTTGATGGATCATGTAGGAGTTTATACGACAATGATTGTTGTTTCCACACTTCCACTTATTGGACTTGTGGCAATTGCGCTGCCTAAAGATCGGAAAATTACAGCTAACAATTAATAATGCAATAACATCAATATTCTATAAACTTATTCTGATATATTGCATTCTGCAGCTATACATAGTATCATCAATTCTGATATATTGCATGCTGAAGAAATGATAGAAATCATTTGAATTGCATTCATCTAAGAGAAACCATAGCGGAAAAAAAAAAATGATTGTTTATCATTACAGGAGGCAGAACAAATGAACACAAAATTACCATTTACCAATTATCTTGTAATTGGTGTGATGTTATTTGCATTATTTTTTGGGGCAGGGAATCTCATTTTTCCTGCAAGCTTAGGGCAGAATGCTGGAACAAATGTATGGCCAGCGGTGATTGGATTTTTGACAACTGGAATAGGATTACCTTTCTTAGGTACACTCGCAATGGGCTTTTCAGGAAGTAAAAATTTGCAAGATTTATCTAGTAGAGTACATCCACTATTTGGCGTAATTTTTACAACTATATTATACTTAACGATTGGACCTTTTTTTGCGTTACCACGAACAGGTGCGGTTTCTTTTGAAGTTGGTATCCTACCATTTCTCAGTGCTGATCATGCAAAGATTGGGTTATTAATATTTACGATTATATTCTTTGGAGTTACGCTTTTATTTTCACTTAATCCATCTAAAATTGTGGATAATGTAGGGAAGTATTTATCTCCTGGAATAATTATTGGATTATTCATTTTATTGTTATTTGTTTTCATTAAACCGATGGGTGGTTTTGAAGCACCTCATGGAAGTTATGTAGACAATGCTTTTATGACTGGTTTTACAGAAGGTTACAATACAATGGATGCTTTGGCTTCGTTAGTATTCGGTATTATCGTTATCACGGCAGTTCGTTCGATGGGAATCACATCGACAAAAGGAATAATTGCTGCTACTGCGAAGTCAGGTGGGATTGCCATCTTCTTCTTAGGTGTTATTTATGCAGGTATTGGTTATTTAGGAGCGACAAGTACAGAACTTTTTGGCATATTTGCTAACGGAGGTCCAGTTTTGAGTAGTGCGTCCGAGCATTATTTTGGATCATTTGGGGCCATTCTTTTATCGATCATCATCTTCTTAGCTTGCTTGACTACTAGTATCGGTCTAACAACTGCATGCGGTGAGTATTTTCATACGTTAATGCCTAAAATAAGCTATAAAGCATTTGTCATTTTCTTCAGCATCTTTACTTGTATTATTGCTAACTTCGGATTATCAAATATCATTACTTACTCAATCCCGGTATTAATGCTTCTATATCCATTGGCTATTGTATTAATCTTGTTAGCGTTTCTGTCACCATTATTTAAACATGCAAGACTTGTGTATGTAAGCGTCATGTTTGTTACATTTTTAATTAGTGTGATTGATGGTTTGAAAGCTTTATGTAAATCTCTAGAAATCGATTATTTCGGATGGATGAATCCAATAATGTCCTTTTATGAAAACTATTTGCCGTTTTACGGTGTTGGTCTGGGATGGTTAATCCCTTTCTTAGTTGTAATTCTAATTACAGGGGTTATCGGAAGAATGCAAAAAAGATAAAGCTTTTAAATAGATCTATTAACAAAAGCCCTTGATTAATCATCAAGGGCTTGTTTCTATTAAAACTCTTCAATTGTATAAATCCAATTTGCTCGCATTGTTTCTGCTACTTTTTGAGAATCCTTTTCTCTTAATAGATGAATAATTTCTGCATGCTGCTTGATGGAGTGTTCTCTTAAAACAATCTTTTCATAATAGAATAATCTTCGAACATGTGCTTGAAGCATCTCTATCATAGAAAGTATGTATGGATTATTGGCACTGTCTACAATAATTTGATGGAATTCTTCATCTACCTTTAATGCAGTAGTAAATTCCTTCGCATATAATGCATCGGCAAACTCCCTGTTTTTTTCTTCCAACAATTCAAGTGTGGCATCATCCATATTTTGAATAGATAGCTCCGCTGCAAGCGCTTGCAATACTGCTAACGGTGGTAGAAGATTATTAATATCTTGCGTTTCTACAGCTGTCACCTGTGTTGCTCTTCCGGGTTGCATGGTTACAAAACCTTGCGATTCTAGAAGTTGCAAAGACTCACGAATTGGTGTTCTACTCACACCTAAAGCCTGTGCAAGCTCTATATCATTTAGTTTTTCTTCCGGTTGAAGAGTACCGTCGATTATCCACTGTTGTAACTGATTGAAAGCATGAAGTTTTGCGGTAGTTCGAACAGGTTTTGTATGATTCACTGGTATAGGCATTTGATACCCTCCCTCAATTATCTTAATAGTTTAATAGTATTATACAATATATTGCATTTTTAGTGTATAATTTTTTAATTTTCAAGAATTTTTAGCGTCATTGACTTTACGTCTATTACACATTCTTCTGCTATTATATCTTGAAGCATGACCTCTTTAAAATAAGAAACGCTTTTTTCAAGTGGAATATGAAGAATTTTCGTTAGTGCATTTTCGTACATTTTCAAAAACTCGATATCCATGTTGCCCCGTTGTAGCTCTGCAAAAGCCTCGTATACTTGATCTAGCTTATCAGCAAGCTCTAACAATCTACCTTCAATCGTTTCGTCTTTTCCTTCCTTCATACGATCAAAAAAGATTGTTTGGAACTCTGTAGGAATTTCGTCTAAGATAAATTTTTCCATCATCTTTTCTTCCACATGAGAAAGCATTTGTTTCAGTTCAGGAGAAGCGTGTTTTACGGGTGTTTTAATGTCACCGATGAATATTTCTGCAAAGTCATGGTTAATGGTTTTTTCGTAAAGCGACTTCCAGTTAATAGTTGCACCATTGTTCTCTTCGATTGTAGCAAAAAACATCGCATATTGCGAAACCTTCCAAGAATGAGCAGCTACATTATGCTCTTCAAATTTAAAGCGTCCGGGACATCGTATAATTCTTTCTAAATCGTTCATGCTCATAAAAAACTTATGAATACCCATTAACAAACACTCCTTTCTATTTATAATACTTTAATTGGTGGAAATAATGTAATGAAAGTATTATTGTATGTTGGCAAAAAAATAAGGTAATATGAATGAAAAAATGAAAAGAGGAATAAATTTGACTGAAATACTTGCAAATGAAGGATTCGAACCTGTACGAAACATTGCAATTGATGAGGACAGGTCAGCACTTCGATTTGGTAGAGTAGAAAATATTAAGAAGATGGTAAGAAAATTTACGTATACGAAAGTAAGAAAAGAGCGCACAAATGATCAATGATGCAATAAAACAATTACAATTTGTTTCAGATACAATTATAGAATTGCTTCAACAAGTAGATAATGAACTTTTACATAAACGTCCAATTGCGAACAAAATGAGTGTATGGGAGGTTTGTGTGCATCTCTCCCAAATACCAGGAGCAGATTTGCATATTCAAAAAAAATATTCGAAAGAGCAAATGATGGAGTACTATCAAACGCATAGACTGGATACTATAGAGAATGTCATCGCACACTTTTTAGAAGGGATACAGGAACTTATTTTTTACTATAAAGCACTTTCTAAAGAAGAAGTAGAAAGACAATTCAAGACGTATTGGGGAAGTGAATACAGTATGGCAGAATGGTTTATTCAAATCATAAATCACTTAGTGCATCACCGTTCACAGCTATACCAATATTTGTTGTTACTAAATCGAGAGGTACAAATAGTTTTATTTCGCTGATATATGGGAATCCTTAAAATAACGAGGAGGAGTTCTAATGGCGAAATACGACAAATTAAGAAATACCTTATTAAAACGCTTAGATGAATTGGAACATAGTATAGAGAATGATGAGGAGTTTGAAACAACAGAGTTATCCAATTACGATAATCATCCGGCAGATAATGCGACGGACCTAACCGATAAACATACACGACTAGCGTTACGAAAACACTACGAAGATGAAATACAAGATATAAAGGAAGCACTATCAGCAATGGAGAAGGGAACATACGGTATATGCACCGAATGTTCTAAGGAAATCCCACTGGAAAGACTTGAAGCTATTCCATCTACAACTACTTGTGTGGAGCATGCACAACAAGAGATCAATGAGGAGATTCGACCGGTTGAAGAATCTCTTCTAAATTCCACGACTGATCAACCAGTGGAAAATGAAGACCCAAGAATTCGCGATTATGAAAACAGTTTTGAAATTTTAGAAGAAGTCGGTTCTTCCGATACACCTTCCGATAAGCAATAACTAGAATGCCCCATTACAAGTTTGCATTGGGGCATATTCTTTTTCTGCGGCAACTGTTAAACTGTGGAAAAGGGGGAGTTTATATGACTGCTATTATTTTGTTTGACGGGGAATGCAACTTTTGCGATGCAAGTGTCCAATTTATCATTGCAAGAGATCCAAAAGGATATTTTCAATTTGCTGCGTTACAAAGTGACATCGGAGATGAACTCAAAAAGAAACACCGTATAAGTGAGAAACTGGATGGTGTTATAGTAATTGAAAATGATACAGTATATGATTCCTCTGATGCCGCTCTTTTTATTTGTAAGCATTTAAAAGGAATGTGGAAGGTCTTTTACATTTTTAAAATTATCCCCAAGAGAATACGAGAAGCTCTATATAAAACCTTCGCTAAAAATCGTTATAAAATGTTCGGAAAAAAAGATAGTTGTATGATTCCTTCTCCAGAAATCCGAAACCGATTTCTGTGAGATCGAAGCAAACTGTGGTAAAATATAAATGAGAATCCTTTTCATTCTCGAAAAAGCAGTGAGGTGAAAGGTAGTATGGATAAGGAATTATACGATGTAATTATAATAGGCGGTGGTCCAACAGGATTATTTGCTTCTTTTTATGCAGGTCTTCGCGATTTAAAGGTGAAAATAATTGATAGTCTACCACAGCTTGGTGGTCAGTTAATGGAGCTATATCCAGATAAATATATATATGATATTGGTGGTCTTCCAAAGATTTTAGCTAGAGATTTAGTAGCAAATTTGGAAGAGCAAGCCGCATATAGTAATCCAACAATTTGTTTAGAAGAAACGGCAAGTACACTCGAAAAACTACCCGAGTACTTTGCATTAACAACAGATAAAAGCGTGCATTATTCCAAAACAATTTTACTTACTTCGGGAATTGGTTCTTTCCAACCTCGTAAGTTAAATGTTCCGGGTGCCGCAGATTACGATGGGAAAAACCTGCATTACAAAGTAAAGGATATTAACCATTTCAAAGACTCTAATGTACTGGTACTTGGCGGAGGCGACTCTGCACTTGATTGGTCCTTAATGCTAGAAGAGGTCGCGGAGAACGTCACTATTTGTCACCGCAAAGAACAGTTTACGGCACATGAGATGACTGTCCAACAACTTTATAATTCGAAAGTTCAAGTGAAAACTCCTTTCGGAATTAAGGAATTAGTTGGAAACGGAGAAAGTGTTCATGAAGTAGTAATCGTAGGAAAAGATAAATCAGAACACCGAATTCCAGTAGATCATGTCATCGTCAATTATGGAAATGTTGCATCACTGGGCCCTTTAAAGGATTGGGGGCTAGAAATGCAAAAAAATTCTGTCGTAGTGAATGAAAAAATGGAAACAAATATAGAAGGTATTTATGCTGCAGGAGATGTATGCACGCATGATGGGAAAGTAAAGCTCATTGCGGTTGGTTTTGGTGAAGTACCAATTGCTATTAGTCATATTAAGACATTTATTGATCCAAAATCACGGGTGCAACCACTTCATAGTACGAGTATTTTTGAATCAGGAAACTAAAAAATCCCATGTCACAAAGAAGTGACATGGGATTTAGTCTTATTTAAAAAATGCTTTGTCGATATTGTATTTTGCTTTAAGTGTATTAATAGCATAAGTTTCGTAAATTTCACGATCCACTGCTTCTTCCACGATAGAAACGCTAATTTTGTACACTTCGTCACGATGCTTAATCATTGGAGACACATTGTCTTCGAAGTGCTTTTTAATGCGTTGTCTAATTTTACGTGCTTTCCCTACGAATAGTAGCTCATCATTTTTGTTATAAAACATAAAGATGCCACCTGTATCTCGTGGAATTTGATGGAAATCGATAAATCCATAAATGGATGGAATTTCAACTTCTCCTTCTTTAAGTACTTGTTCGCGTTGGGTAATTGTTACGTTTGGTTTTGGTAATTCGATTTTAATCAATTCGCTCACGTCCTCTTATTGTCTATCCTTTAGTCTACCATAATCGGAAAGTAATATCTATTCGTAAAGTATCCGTGTAAGCAGGATTTCGCTGCTAAAGAATCGAAATAGAACATATAACTTAATTGGAGGGGTTTACTTGATTAGAAAACTAGAAGATTTTTTAACAAACTGGAAACATGAAAGTGATTCTACACTTAAAATTTTACATACATTAACAGACGAGTCTTTACATCAAAAAGTATATGAAGAAGGCAGAACGTTAGGACAAATTGCATGGCATATTGTTGTCACAATCGATGAAATGATCGGAAAAACAGGTCTACGATTCACTGCAACTCCACATGATGCAGCTCGACCTAAAACCGCAAAAGAAATGTTGGAAGCATATAAAGAATCTAGTGATGCAATGGTTCAGGCGATAAAAGAACAGTGGACAGATGAAAATCTACTAGATGAAAAAGATATGTATGGTGAAATGTGGCCAATTGCATTAGTTCTGCAAGTATTAACATTCCACCAAACACATCATAGAGGGCAGCTTACAATACTAATGCGCCAGGCTGGTCTAGCTGTTCCAGGTATGTATGGTCCATCAAAAGAAGAATGGTTAGCTTTTTCTGGTGAAGCACCTGAATAATTATCCATTGACTATTTAGAATTATGTATGTATTTTTAGTAATAAAGTTATTTTGATGGAGGAAAAGACGAATGAGCAAAATTCGAATTGGTATTGTAGGGTACGGAAATCTAGGACGCGGTGTTCAATTTGCAATAAAGCAAAACCCAGATATGGAGCTAGTAGCAGTATTCACAAGACGTGACCCGTCAACTGTAAAAGTAAATGATGATTCGGTCGGCGTGTTTTTAATGGATAATGTAAAAGATTTCAAAGATAAAATAGATGTAATGATTTTATGTGGTGGTTCTGCAACAGATCTGCCAGAACAAACACCGAAACTTGCACAAGACTTCCATACAGTAGATAGCTTTGATACACATGCATTAATTCCAGAGTTTTTTGAAAAAGTGGACAAATCAGCGAAAGCTTCAGACAAAGTAGGTATTATTTCTGTCGGATGGGATCCGGGTTTATTTTCATTAAATAGATTGCTTGGGGAGGTTGTTCTTCCAGAGGGGAATACCTATACATTTTGGGGAGATGGCTTAAGTCAAGGACATTCGGATGCAATACGCCGAATTGAAGGTGTCAAAAATGCGGTTCAATATACACTTCCTGTAAAAGAAGCTGTAGATCGTGTGCGTAACGGAGAACAACCAACTTTATCAACACGGGAAAAGCATACGAGAGAATGTTTTGTAGTGTTAGAGGCTGGTGCGAACAAAGAGCAAGTTGAACAACAAATCGTCACGATGCCGAATTACTTTGCTGATTATGATACGACCGTACATTTTATTTCAGAAGATGAACTGAAAAATGAACATAGTGGAATGCCTCATGGAGGTTTCGTCATTCGAAGTGGAGTAAGTGGCGCAAATGACCAACAGTTAATGGAATTTTCATTAAAACTGGATAGTAATCCAAATTTCACATCAAGTGTATTAGTTGCATATGCTAGAGCTGCTTACAAACTTGGTCAGTCTGGTCAAAGTGGTGCAAAAACAGTTTACGATATTCCTTTAGGTTTGTTATCACCTAAATCAGCAGAACAGCTAAGAGCAGAATTACTATAAAAATAAAACCGGTGCCTCTTTCATCAGAGTACCGGTTTTTCTATAGGGGGAGAAGACTGTGAAAATATACGATTTGCATTGTGATGTGTTATATAAGCTAGGTAAGGCAGAAAACCCAATCCCTTTTGAAGATTCCCCATTGCTACAGGCTAACAAAAAAGCGTTAGTAGCTGGAGAAATAGCGCTTCAAGTATTTGCGGTGTTTGTATCAGAAGGGTTTCCAAAAGAGAAACAATTCATGGAAGCGATTCGCCAAATTGAATTTTTTCACACAGAAATTGTTGGAAAGCACGAGAACGTAGTTGCAATTTACAAGTGGGAGCAGCTAGAAAAACTAGAAAAAGGTCAAATTGGAGCGGTACTATCATTAGAAGGTCTCGACATGATCGATGGAGATATACAAAAGTTAAAGTTATTATTGTCTCACGGAGTTAAATTAGTTGGTCTTACATGGAATGGTGCTAATGAGGTTGCGGATGGTGCATCCGAGAATTCGGGAACTGGATTAACATCCTTTGGAGATGAGGTAGTATCTTTATTAAATGAACAAAATATTATTATTGACGTTTCCCATTTGAGTGAAAAATCATTTTGGGATGTATTACCGAAAGCAAAGTGGCTTATGGCAAGTCACTCCAATGCTCGAGCAATATGTGATTCAGCTAGAAATTTAACAGACGATCAAATAAAAGCATTAGTTGATAAAAAATCTCCCATTCACGTTGTGTATTATCCACAGTTTATTAACAATTCTAAAAAGCCTGTAGAGATACAAGACCTAGTGAAGCATGTGGATCATATTGCTTCTCTTGGGGGGAAACATTTGATAGGATTGGGTTCAGACTTTGACGGAATCGGTGAATTTGTTTTAGGACTAGAAGATGCCTCCAAAACACAGAATTTAGTGGAGCAATTATTGAATAGTTATTCTACGAAAGAAGTAGAAGGATTTACATCTCAAAACTTTGGGAGGTTTGTGAAACAAATTAGCAAGGAGGAATAATATTGAGTAGTTTGCCCGATTGGTTTTTTGCAGTAGCGATTGCAGTAGTCATTTGTTTCGTCCTCGTTGCAGAATGGTTGACGCGAAAAGGATAGAGAGTATGGTATACTAGAAAAATGAAAAAACGAAGAGAAAGAGGAATCACATGCTAACATTTGAAGAAAAAGAAGCGATTATCCAAGAATTTACGGAGCTAACTCGAAAAGAAGTATCGATGAAACGAGTAAATTACCATTATGAAGCGAGCTTGTATGAAAAAACGACGGTCATTTATCATCTTCATCCAAATGGAAATGGGTTTGTATACGTAGGGGATCTTCCGCAATATGAGGAAGCCAATGATAAAGGACTATTGAATATTCGTGAAGCTTCTGCAGACGAGTTAAGAAAACTAATTAAAGAATCTATTGCTTATTTATCTACCGAGGAAGAAGAACTTTTGGATGAAGAAGTAGAAGAAGAGTGGAAAAACAAAGAAGACTCGAAGCTAACGCTATTACAAGAAGATACACTTTGGAATATTTATCATGGCTACAACTTAGAAGAAAGCTTTGGATCTTATGATGAAGCAAAATCTTATCTTTTAGAAGAAGGCTTCCGCCTAGTAGGGAAGAAGTAGGGAGGTCTTTCTTTGAAAGGAAAATATACTGTTTTCATCATCTTAGCAGTTATACTTATTGCGATCGGAGCTACCTTTTATTTTGTGATGCAATTTTTCGAAAACAATCCAACCCAGCCTCAACCGACTGGATATAGAACTGGCGTTATTGTGGAAATGAAGGACAACAGTATTTTAGTGGTGAGTAATTTATCGGAAGAGGAAGCAAGAAACCTCTCTGTCGAAGAAGCAATGGATACTGGTAAAGATGCAACATGGTTTTCGTTAACGATGGATCAGCGAAATCAGCTGAAACTATATGATGAAGTAAAAGTAGGCTATGAAGGATTGAATGAGTCATTTCCAGCGCAAGGATCTGCAAAAACAGTTGAGAAGTTAAATGAGTAATAAAAGGACCGATGTAATGAGAGAACTATTCTCACCTCATCGGTTCTTTTTATTGTTTTGCTTTATAATCGTTTCTTCTATCTATATACAATGTGCCGTCACTTTGAACTTCTGCGTAAAATACCTCTTGGATAGACGCAACGTTCGCTTGATGGAGCTGAGAATATAACCATTCATAGCTAAGTCCAAGTTCTATTATATTTTTTTCAACGATACTACCATCAACGATAATTTCAGAGGGCATGTATAAAGATGGAGAGCTGGCAATATTTAAATCTTTTTTTGTAACGGTTTGTATAGGAGGTTTCAATAAAACGCTTAGTTCCCCATTTGGTTCGAGAATGGCATAGTCCACATCTTTTGTAGAAAACACATTTTTTGTTCGTAAAAGCATACTTAAGTCATCCATATTAATTCTCAAGGCTTTCATTGCTTCTTCTAATATATGTCCCTTTTTAATCACAATAGTCGGCTCTCCGTCTAGAATAATTCTAGCTTTTGTAGATTTTAAGCTCCATAAACTAACCAGAATAGCCAATCCAGTCCAAACAGCTAAGCTTATCAAGCCTTCATGCAGTGGAATGTGTTTTTCAAGAACAGTGTTTGCAGCAATAGAACCAATTGTAATACCTGTGACGTAATTAAAATAGGTTAACTGACTTAATTGGCTCTTTCCAAGAATTCGAGTGAATAGTAATAATACGATGAATGAGCAAATTGTTCTTATCACGACTTCAAACAGTCAAAGCCCCCCTTTTATAGAAGTGTCTCTCCTCATGCTTGAAATAATACATCGATTAATAAAGATGAAAGAGAATTATTTAAATTAATTAATTTATAGAAGTATTGTTAAGAACTGTGAAACATGTTACTCTGTGGCGAGTATGTTTGTTTAGAATGAAAGCAGGTATTTAATGACAAAAGATCAGCGAAAGAAATTATTTGTATTAATGATAAATATGTTTATTGCAGTAGCAAGCTTTGGGATTATCATTCCAATACTGCCCGCATATTTAAAGTCGATTGGACAAGGTGGAACTGCAGCAGGACTTATGATTGCTATTTTTGCAGGCGCGCAACTTATTATGTCTCCAATCGCAGGGAAATGGGCAGATCAATATGGAAGAAGAATAATGATAATCGCAGGTTTAAGCGGTTTAGCATTATCAATGTTTGTTTTTTATCTGTCTGATTCGGTTGGTATTTTGTATGTATCCCGTGTGATCGGTGGAGTGGGAGCTGCTTTATTGATCCCGGCAATCTTTGCTTACGTAGCGGATATTACAACCATGGATCAACGTGCAAAAGGGAATAGCTTCATTTCAGCGGCTATGTCACTTGGTATTGTGATTGGACCTGGGATCGGTGGATTTTTAGCAGATTTCGGTTTAAAAATGCCACTTCTAATTTCTGCAGTTGTTGGAGTTTTGGCGGTTATATTTTCGATGTTTGTACTGAAAGAAAGCAAACCTGAAGATAGTGGGGCACCTGGAAATAAACCAGAACCAATGGTGAAAGAGATTGTTCAATCGTTTAAAAAGCCGTATTTTATTCCACTTGTCATTACACTTGTAATGAGCTTTGGTTTGATGGCGTATGAATCTGTTCTTGGTCTTTTTGTCGACAATGAATTTGGTGCATCTCCAAAAGATATTGCATGGATGGTAACAGCGACGGGGATTGTCAGTGTAATAGTTCAGTTGTTTGCTGTAGATAAGATCGTACGCCGTTTTGGTGAGGCAAACGTATTGAAAATATTCTTAGGCATCACCGCTTTAGGATTTTTCTTGTCCATCATAGCTTCCAGTTATGCGTTTTTCTTTGTAATTACCATGATTATTTTCCTCTCTACTTCTATTTTACGTCCAGTACTTACGACGCTAATCTCGAAGTTAGCAGGTCAAGAACAAGGCTTTGCAATGGGCATGAATAATGCGTATATGAGTATTGGAAATGTGTTGGGACCATTACTTGCAGGGTTATTATATGATGTTCATATTATTTACCCATTTGTATTAGGATTGATTGTGCTACTTATTACAATGATTGGGTCGATTTTGTGGAAGGGTACGAAGAAGGTAGTAGTATAAGAAATGCTGTTCCGTAGAGTGACTTACGGAGCGGCTTTTTTTTTGGAAATGCAGGTTAGTTGGAAAAATGAGAGTCTTAGTTGGAAATCTCTTTATTTGACGACAAAAATGATTCGCGCTATAATTGTCTCAAATTCGAGATAAATATAAAAGGAGTTTTAACATGAAGCATGTTTTTTATAAAGGGACAGATTCGACGCGACCAACATTATTGCTTTTGCACGGTACAGGTGGAAATGAGCATGATTTAGTAGGTTTGGGTAAAGAAATAGACGGCTCGGCAAATATTTTAAGTGTTCGTGGAAATGTATTAGAAAATGGAATGCCTCGTTTTTTTAAACGCTTAGCTGAAGGTGTATTTGATATGGAGGATCTGAAGTTCCGAACAGAGGAATTGAAAAAATTTATGGATGAAGCAGCTGAAAACTATGAGTTTGATCGAGATAATGTGGTGGCTATTGGTTATTCTAATGGTGCAAACATCGCGGCAAATCTATTGTTTGAATATGAAAATGTTTTGAAGGTGGCTATTTTGCATCATCCAATGGTACCGAGACGTGATGCGGAATTACCTTCGCTTTTAGGGACTCCAGTATTCATCGGAGCGGGGAAAAACGATTTTATGTGCCCGGCTACGGAATCCGAGGATTTACGTGACATGCTACAAGGTGCAGGAGCAGAAGTAGAGTTATTTTGGCATGCCCATGGTCACCAATTAACGCAAGACGAAGTGCAAGCAGCGAAGGATTGGTATCAAACTAAGTTTTAATCGGAAAAATAGGAGAATCAGTCGAATAAGATAAATAATCGGTCGAAAAACAAAAATAGCCAAGCAGAAATTTTTTTCTGCTTGGCTATTATCTTTCTTAATGCCATTTGCTTGCTTTATAAGGTCCTTTTCTAAAAGGCATCCACCAATTCCATTTGCCAAGTAGCTTCATTAAGCTTGGTACTAACAACAATCGAATAATGGATGCATCAATTGCGATCGCAATTGCAATGCCGACCCCAATTTGCTTAACTGGCATTACATCCGTAAATGCAAAGGCGCCTGTGATAACAATCATGATAAGTGCTGCGGACGTAATAATTTTACTAGTGGATGTAAGTCCATCAATCGTAGCAGCTGTATTATCAAGACTTTTCGAATACTCTTCTTGAATCCGAGAAATTAAAAACACTTCATAGTCCATACTGAGTCCAAATACTAAACTAAACACAATAACAGGTATGATTAGTGCGATCGATGTTGGCTCTATTCCAAGATGTCCGTATTGGAAAATGTAAACGAGTATTCCGAAAGTGGATGAAAGCCCGATCACATTCATAATAATGGCTTTTAAAGGGATTAAAATCGAACGGAATGCAATCATCAAAATGACAAAAGTAGATCCTAAAATGATCGCTAGCAGTACTCCGACTTTATTAAATATTTCATCGAAAATCTCTTGGTTGAATTTTGGGCGACCACCGACCATCGTATCTACGCCTAGATCTTTTTCCGACCATTCGCGAGCCCAATTTTGTGCCTCGGTAGAAGCGCCATTCAATTTAAGTGTTACAGGGATTAATAATTTATCTTTTTGAACAAATGTCTCAAGCAAAGGGGTTAACTGCGCTTTTATATCTGGAGCTTGCATGCTTTGCTCCCATTGCTCTACAGTAGAAATTTTACTTGCTGTAAAGATGGAATTCACGGAATCGACATCTTTATCGGCTAGCAATTGATTTTCTAATTTCTTCATTTCTTTCAGACCTTCTGTATTGTCCCAACCATCTTTACGTTCTGCAATCATATAGATAGTCGACTTTTCACCTAAACCAAACTCTTTATCCATTAACTCATACGCTTGGCGAGAATCAAAAGATATTGGCAATGAATCGGCGCTTGGAATGGCTAATTTCATATCTTTGACTGGAATAATACCAATTCCTAATACTATAAGCGCTACAAGTATTAATGGTACAGGGTGTTTCATTACATACGAAGCAAAGCTACGCCATCTATTAGAAGCTCCTGGTTTTACACGTATAATCGTCCATTTATTAATATGATCTTTAAGTAATAGCAATATCGCTGGTAGCAATGTGATAGATGCTAAAACAGCCATCAATACGACAAGCATACCGCCTAGTGCAATGTTTTGGAATATTTCTACTTTCATTACAAGCATTGCACCTAAACCGATAAATACACAAATTGCAGAAAAAATAATCGAGCGACCGGCAGTCAAAATAGCCGTTTGCACAGCTTCTTGGGCCGACTGTTTTAATCTTTCTTCTTTGTATCGATTGATTAGTAATAACGCAAAATCGATGCTAAGTGCTAACCCGAGCATTGGAATAATATTCATGACGAATATGGATAAATCCATTGTGCTGCTAAACAAAGTCATCATTCCAAATGTGGATACGACTGTAATAACCCCAACGACAAGCGGTATAAATGCAGCAACTACACTTCCAAAAGCAAGTAAAAGAACGATGACCGCAATTGGTAAACCGATTGCCTCAGCGTTTACTAAATCTTGTTGGCTGGCGCTGTTAATATCTTTGTTAATAGCAGCCCCACCAGTTAACGTAACTCCTTTTTCGTCATTGATCGCTTTGCGTAACTTATCTACTACTCCTGGTAAATCATTTGTATCGCTATTAAAATGGAGCATCGCATAAGCAATATGATCCTTGTAAAGGGAGGTATCATCCAAGGGCGATTGAATGGATTCTGCAATATGTAGTCCTTCAATATTTGCTAAAGTCTTTTTTATTGTGTCATCGGTTGTATGATTGAACACGACAAACATTGTCTCAGCAGGGAGGTCAAACGTATCAGTCAGCTCATTCATCACTTGCTGATGCTCACCGTCTGTTTTAAAACCGTCACCTTGCAATAACCCAGGCAAACGAATAGCAAAAATGGCTAAAATAATAAATAATATTAACCAAGCAAATAATATTGCTTTATAGTAACGTGTCACTATGTTAGACAAAACTCTCATATATTTCCTCCTTACACCATATCTATTTCTTATTGTACTGGAAAGAAGTGAGAACATGCTAATATAATGTTAAAATAATAGCATCCATAAAAGGGAGGAATAAAAAATGAAAATTGCTCCACCGAAATTACCTAGTTCTCTAACGGATCTGGATATAAGTAAAGCGCTTCTAGAAGATAATTATGTTTCCGGGGGTATTGTCACATCTTTACATTTGGAAGAAGTACAAGAAGATAAAATTATTTTTGATCAAATACACTTTCAACACATTTCTATGGAAGGCATCCGATTTCAACAAGTAGAATTTATCGATTGTTTATTTGAAAAATGTGATTTATCTAATGTCGATTTTGGGGACGCCGTTTTTTATAGAGTAGAAATACGAAACTCGAAATTATTAGGGTCTAACATTTCGCAAAGCAGACTAACCGAGGTGAAAATAGAAGATTCAGTTGCAAATTATATGAGTATTAGTTTTTCTAAACTCAAAAAAGTAGCATTTAAACAATCTACGCTAAATCGCGCTGATTTTATTGAAGCGTCATTTGATAAAGTAAGCTTTGAAAAATGTGAACTGGATGGGGCTAATTTTACGGAGACATCATTAAAAAATATTGATTTAAGTTCCAATACATATGAGCAACTTACCGTTTCCATGGAAAAGCTTGCAGATTGTACTGTATCTACCGAACAAGCAATAAGTTTTGCGAAATCTTTGGGTTTATTAATTAAAGATTGATGAATATAAAAAAACCTCGCCATTTCTAGCGAGGTTTTGTTCTTAAAAGAACAAGCTTAATATTCGGTAGATAACTGCTGCCAATAATGCTGAAATTGGTAGTGTAATAATCCATGTAATGACGATTTTTTTGGCAACTCCCCAATGTACACTTTTCACACGTTGTGCAGATCCTACACCCATAATAGCGGAAGAAATAACATGTGTTGTGGAAACAGGTAAATGGATAGTAGTAGCTCCAAAAATGATTAATGCGGATGATAAGTCAGCTGCTGCTCCGTTAATTGGGCGAATCTTCATAATCTTACCGCCGACAGTTTTGATGATTTTATATCCACCGATAGATGTTCCAATACCCATCGCGGTTGCAGCAGCGATTCGAACCCACATTTGAATATCATCGGATGTTTGTAATTCTGCAGAGATCAAAGCCATTGTAATGATCCCCATCGCTTTTTGGGCATCGTTCGTACCATGTGTAAATGACTGAAGTGCAGCAGTACCAATTTGGAATATACGAAAACCTTTATTTGTTCCGTATAAGCTTGTATTTTTAAAGAGCACTTTGAATAATGACATCATTAAGAATCCAACAGCAAGCGCTAAAAATGGAGATATTAATAATGCTTCTAATATCTTGATAAACCCAGCATAGTTTAAAATAGTCAGTCCAGCTGCAGAAATAGCTGCGCCGGCAATAGAACCGATTAAAGCATGTGATGAGCTGGATGGAATACCAAAATACCAAGTGACTAAATTCCATATAATAGCTGACAATAAAGCAGCTAAAATAACGAGTGAACCGTTTTGTAAAGCAAAAGGATCTACAATATCTTTCGTAATCGTTTTAGCTACTCCAGTAAAAGTAAGCGCTCCAACAAAGTTCATACATGCAGCCATTAGAATAGCAACTCTAGGCTTTAGTGCCCTTGTGGATACAGATGTTGCTATTGCATTAGCAGTATCATGAAATCCATTAATGAAGTCGAAACCAAGCGCGAAAATTACGACTAAAATTGTAAGAATGAGAGTATATTCCATATGTACGTACTCCTACGCATTACGCATGATAATTGCTTCAATCGTAGTTGCTACGTTTTGACAATAATCCGCGACTTCTTCTAATTTTTCATATATATCTTTAAATTGAATAATTCGGATTGGATCTTTTTCTTTTAAAAACAATTGTTTAACAGACGAACGGAGTACTTCGTCACATTTACGCTCGTAGTCCTTAATAAGAACAGAGTGTTCATGCATCTTAAGTAGTTTTTTCTGTGCAAGAAGTTCCATAGCCTTTACAATTTCATCTGTACTTTTCGTAATATACCCTAAAAACGTACGCATGGAATCATCTATTTCAATAAGTGAGAACATTTCTAAATGGGCTGTAAAATCATCAATACCATCTAAAATATCGTCCATTCTAATAGATAATTGTAAAATGTCTTCTCGTTCAATCGGAGTCATAAACGATTTGTTCAACTTTACGATCAAATCATGAATTAATTTATCTCCTGCAGTCTCATAATTTTTAAGATGAACACTAATTTCTTTTAAGTCAGAAACAGTATTAATTTTAAAATCATCTGCGTAGTGAGCAGCTTCTTGAACGTTTTGAGCAATTTTTAATAAGGAAGAAAAAAATGGGTCTGGTTTTCTTGAACTAATCATAAAAGCCTCCTGGACTTTAAGAATTTTTTGTCGTCACTAATCTCAAATATCATAACAAAAAAACTGCAAAATCTACACAGTTTTTACTCCTATATTACGAAATTTACAATCCTGTAACATTACTCCCTAAAATAAGGGTAGAAACAAGGTTTCGGAAGCGCTTTCTTTTCTTATTATTCATTTTTTTGAGAAAAATGTCGAATGATTAGGAATGTTTTTTTAGAAATTAAATCTTTTTTGTAAAAAAGTAAAAATATGAAACTTTCTGAAAGTGCCATCGTATATATAATTAGACGGTCAGTAATTAAGAAAGGAGTGCTAAAAATCGAACAAATCTTTTTATATGGTCTAATCATTATAGGGCTAATCACGATTTTATATGTATTGTTTGCGGATGCAATTGATGGTATGGATGCGGGTATTTTTAACCCAACTGTGTTTTTATCATTTGTTTTATTCGTATGTGCGACTGGCTTTATATTATTAAAACTTACCGAGTGGAGTAATACGGTTATTATTATCACTGCATTTATTGTTTCTAGCATTTTATCGTTTTTATTATATTATTTTATTTTGCTACCGTTGTCGTCTGCGGAGGTTTCTACCGCATATACCGACGAATCGTTGCAAGGGTCAGTTGGGAAAGTTATCGTTCCAATTCCTAAGGATGGATTTGGAGAAATTGTCATTGAAACAGTGAACGGGTTACTTTCTAAACGAGCAGCAGAATATGACAATGAAGAAGTTGACTATGGAAAACAAGTGTTAATCATTGAAGTAGCAGGTGGTACATTTCTTGTTAAAGAATATGAACCATTGAAATAATGAATAGGGGGAAGAAGAATGCAAGGTATAGATATGGGTCTTTTAATCGTAATTGGGGTCGTTGTGTTTGTTATAGTAATAATGCTTGCGGTGTATGTGACAAAGTATCGAACAGTTGGACCAGATGAAGCTTTAATCGTAACAGGAAGTTATTTAGGGTCGAAAAATGTACATACAGACGACTCTGGAAACCGTATTAAGATCATTCGTGGTGGAGGTACATTTGTCTATCCGGTATTTCAACAAGCCCAACCACTTAGCTTATTATCGAGCAAATTAGAGGTTACAACACCAGAAGTATATACGGAGCAAGGGGTTCCGGTGATGGCTGACGGTACGGCGATTATTAAGATAGGCGGTTCTATTTCTGAGATTGCAACTGCGGCGGAACAATTTCTAGGGAAATCAAAAGCAGATCGGGAAAACGAAGCGAAGGAAGTATTAGAAGGCCATTTGCGTTCTATATTAGGTTCTATGACGGTTGAAGAAATTTATAAAAATCGTGACAAGTTTTCTCAGGAAGTTCAACGTGTTGCTTCTCAAGACTTAGCGAAGATGGGTCTAATCATCGTTTCTTTTACTATTAAAGATGTTCGAGATAAAAATGGCTATTTAGATTCTCTTGGAAAACCAAGAATTGCTCAAGTAAAACGAGATGCAGACATCGCTACGGCAGAAGCAGAAAAAGAAACACGCATAAAACGTGCGGAGGCTTCAAAGGATGCGCAGCGTGCTGAGATAGAAAGAGCAACTGAAATTGCGGAAGCGGAAAAAGAGAACCAACTAAAAGTAGCAGAGTATCGCAGGGAGCAAGACGTTGCAAAAGCACGCGCTGACCAAGCGTATGAATTACAAACTGCAAAATCGAAACAAGAAGTTACCGAACAAGAAATGCAAATTCAAATTATTGAACGTCAAAAGCAAATTGAATTAGAAGAAAAAGAGATACTACGTCGTGAGAAGCAATATGATTCTGAAGTAAAGAAAAAAGCAGATGCGGACCGTTATGCAATTGAACAAAATGCTGCAGCTGCAAAGTCTCGTGAAATGGCAGAAGCAGACGCAGAAAAGTATCGAATTGAAGCGAAAGCAAAAGCAGATGCAGAAAAAGTACGTTTAGACGGACTTGCAAAAGCAGATTCACAAAGAGCGCAAGGGGAATCAGAAGCAGATGTTATTCGATTAAAAGGTCTTGCAGAAGCAGAGGCAAAACGTAAAATTGCCGAAGCATTTGAAATGTATGGGCAAGCTGCAGTGCTAGATATGATTGTTCACATGTTGCCTGAATATGCGAAACAAATTGCAAGTCCGCTTTCCAACATCGACAAAATTACAGTAGTGGATACAGGAAGTGGAGAAGGCGGAGGGGCAAACAAGATCACCTCTTATGCAACTAATTTAATGTCTACACTTCAAGAAACATTAAAAGCGTCTTCAGGGATAGATGTAAAAGAAATGCTTGAGAACTACGCTGGAAAAGGAAATATTCGTCCGAGCATTGAACAACTAACACAAGAAGTGAAGCAGGCAAACCTTAAACAACCAGCAGAACAATTAGTTAACATAGAAGAAGTTAAGTAGAATAATAAGTAAAAAAAGTCCGGACGCTATTAGGTGTCTCGGCTTTTTTTGTATAAATTTATTCTTTCTTCTCGAGAAGGCGTACTAGTGTAAAAATTTAAACTACTTGTTATAATGGCATTAACCGTTATTTCACCGTTTTTCTACAAGATGACCTATGGAGGTACATATGAGTAAACCAAAAAATCAATCTTACCGTAATTATGAGCAAAGTGGTTATCCCGTACTTCGATTAGGTTATGCAAATGTTGTTTTGCTTGGAAGATGGGATGGTTTGTCGAATGCCCTTTTTTCATTGCACAAAAACAGTACCTTTTGGGTGAAATACGATATGGGAGATAGTGATGAAGTAATAGAATCTTATACACTTCTCGATGGGACGTTAGAAATGGAATACAATGGGATGAGACGCATAATAGAAATTGGAGAAACGATCGATGCGTCTAAATATGAACATATTATTTCTTTCTATGGTGAAACAGAGGCAGAAATTCTCATTAAAATGAATTTCGAAAAATTTGAGCCAAGTTTTTTCGAATCAAAGCTTCTTCAAAAAGAAGCAGATGTAATTCAAACAATTGACGGTTATACCTATATGCATTGCAATCGTATTAAAGATTACTCCTTAGAAGTTTGGAATTATCTAAAGTTACCGGTAGAAAGTTTGACTAGACTTAGATGGGGAGCTTATTTTCATGATATCGGCAAGCGAGTTATACCTATAGAAATTTTAAACAAACCTGGAAAACTAACTTCGGAAGAATGGGAAATCATGAAAACCCATACGACAGAAGGTGCGGAAATTATGCGAAACCATTCAGTAAAATGGTTGGAAGATAGTGCGTTTATAGTTGAACAGCATCATGAAAGATATGATGGAAAAGGATATCCTTATGGTCTAAGAGGAGAAGAAATTACGCTTGAAGCTTCCATTGTTTCAGTTGTTGATGCTTTTGACGCGATGACAACAGACAGAGTGTATAAGAAGGCGTTGTCTATAAAGGAAGCTGTGAAAGAACTTGAAAAAGGAAAAGGCACACAATTTAAACCTGTCGTTGTAGATGCTTTAATCGACATATTAAAGAATAAACAGTTTAGATGGTAATAAGTAATGCTAACTGACTCTTGTATATAGAGAATAACTTTGGTTTCCGGAATAATGTCAAAGTATGGAGTTGAACGATTCCGCAAAGCCACTTTTATTGTAGAAGAACATCATGAACGATATGATGGAAAAAAGAACGAGTGACAATAAGAAGGGGTGGAGAAAAATGTCTTATCGTATGGAGCATGATTCTATGGGAGAAGTTAAAGTTCCACAAGAAAGTCTTTGGGGAGCCCAAACGCAAAGATCGAAAGAAAACTTTAAAATCGGCAATGAAAAAATGCCAATTGGTGTTGTTCATGGTCTCGCCCTACTAAAAAAATCTGCCGCAATTGTAAGTCATTCACTTGGCAATTTATCCGAAGCTAAAAGGGATGCTATCTCCACGGCAGCGGATGAAATTCTTGCAGGTAAACTAGATGCCCATTTCCCGTTAGTTGTTTGGCAAACAGGTAGTGGTACACAATCGAATATGAATGTGAATGAAGTGATCGCTCATCGTGGAAATCAAATTCTCGAAGAAAAAGGAAGCGATGAGCGTCTTCATCCGAATGATGACGTAAACAAATCACAAAGTTCGAATGATACGTTCCCAACAGCACTTCATATTGCAGGCGTACTTGCAGTAGAAAAAAAGCTTTTACCAGCAATTGATTTGTTAAAAGAAACACTTGGGAAAAAATCAGCGCAATTCATGGATATTGTGAAAATCGGCCGTACGCATTTACAGGATGCAACGCCTTTATCGCTTGGACAAGAATTCAGTGGTTGGCATAGAATGCTAGAAAAATCAGCGAAAATGATATTGCAAAGTGTACAAGACATGAAAGAGCTGGCGATTGGTGGAACTGCAGTTGGAACCGGACTTAACGCACCAAGTGGGTTCGGCGATTTAGTTGCAGCTGAAATTTCCAAAGCATTAGGTATTGAATTTACATCTGCTAAAAACAAATTTCACTCTTTAACAAGTTATGACGATGTTGTATATGTGCACGGTGCTGTGAAGGCACTTGCGGCAGATCTAATGAAAATCGCAAATGATGTACGCTTGCTTGCAAGTGGTCCTCGATCAGGTATTGGGGAAATTTCTATTCCTGAAAATGAACCAGGCAGTTCCATCATGCCAGGTAAAGTGAACCCAACACAAAGCGAAGCGATGACTATGGTTGTTGCACAAGTAATGGGCAACGACACTACCATCAGTTTTGCAGCAAGCCAAGGGAATTATCAGTTGAATGTTTTCAAACCAGTAATCATTCATAATTTTTTACAGTCAGTGGGTTTATTAAGTGATGCTATCATCAGTTTTAATAACAATTGTGCGGTTGGAATTGAACCTAACCTAGAAACCATTCAACATCACGTGAACAATTCATTAATGCTCGTAACTGCATTAAATCCGTATATTGGTTATGAAAATGCGGCAAAAATAGCAAAATATGCACATAAGAATGGAACTACATTGAAGGAAGCGGCAGTTGCACTAGATTTATTAACTGCTGAAAAGTTTGACGAAATGGTTCGACCAGAAAAAATGATTTAATAAGAAGAGGTATTTATTATATGAAAAAGATTCTATCCTTGCTATTGATTTCTTTGCTAGTCCTATCTGCATGTGGCCAGAAAGAGTCGAAAGAAAATCATGCAGACCACGAAAATCATATTGCTCATTTAGACAGTGGTGATTTACAAGAGACAACTGCATCTACAGAAATATTGCCAACATTTTTAGACAAGCAATCCGAAGATATGAAACTTGTCTACCAAGCGGCGGCAAAAGCAAACGATGTCTTGAAATGGATGCCTTGCTACTGTGGTTGTGGAGACAGCGCGGGTCATGTAAGTAATTTTAACTGCTTCGTTCATGAGATAAAAGAAAACGGAGAAGTTGTTTGGGATGACCATGGAACACGATGTGCTGCATGTTTAGAGACTGCCGTTATGTCAATCAATATGGTACAACAAGGAAAGTCACTGATAGAAATTCGAAAAGCAATCGATGAAGCATATAAAGAAGGATATGCAGTACCAACTGATACTCCGATGCCATCATAAATTAAAAACCTGCGACCTTTCACAGATTGTGAGAGGTAGCAGGTTTTTTTGATCGAGTGAATAATGAACTTGGTTAATCGGATGATTAAGTTCATTGATCATCCGATTACGATTTAGCTCATTATACACTTCTAAATCATTTAATATAATAATTACTAATTAAATTAGACTCAATCACTTCTGTTGGAATCTCGAACGTAAGGACGCCCATATAACCTGGAGCCACTTCGTATTTATCAAAAGAAATAGTTAGTTTATGATCAGCTGTAATGGAGAATGTTTGATCAGGACTGATTGCTTCGAATGCTACAAAATCTGCTTCGCTACCAACCCAGTAAATAATATTTTCATCAGCCGCCATTTGCTTAATCATTTCTCCCTTAATATAAGTAGAAATAGCTTCTATATATTGATTGTCTTTAAATAAGCTTGGCAATGTAATAAGAATCTCATTTTTCTTATCGATTGTATCTGTTCGCATCGTGGTAGACGATGAACCTACTGTATTTACTTCATATCGACTAATCGACAGTATATCATCTGTATCTGTAACCACTTTATACGTAGATGCCACCCCAAGATGGCCGCCACCTTCTGCCTCTAACTCTTTCATATCTTTTTGGAAGCTTTCATACAGAGCTTCGTTTTCTGCAATGTATTTTTCATTTAACATTTTTTCTAATTTTTTATTTTCGAGTCCAGTTATACCTGGTGTTTTTAACTCTGCATTATAAGTGTCCTTAGCAACTTGAATTTCTTTTAAAGTTAAAACCTGAACAATCGAACCAAGGACAGGGACGGTGGAAAGAGATTGGGCTAATGCTGGACTTATATTCACGCTTGTAATAAATAATGTTGCCGCTGCTGCGATGCCAATTCCCCATTGTTTTAACGGTTTATTTTTCTGTTGCTTTTTATGGGCTTTTCTAATAGAATCATGGACTATTTGTGACAACTCTTCTGGAATTTCAATGTCGTCATATTGCTTTTTAGAATCATTTAACTTGCTCATACATCCACCTTCTCTTCCATATTTGATCGTAATTTCCTTAGTGCTGCATATAATCGCGTTTTAATCGTATTCGTGTTTTCTCCGAGGGTTGTTGCGATGTCATCAATTTTCATATCCTCAAAAAAGCGAAGAATAATAATCGTTTTATAAACTGCAGGTAAATGGTCAATTGCCTCATATAAGTCGATATCAGGAATGTCGTTTTCATGCGCTGGGAGATGAAAATCCAGTATATTATCTTCTACTACTATTACTCGTTTATTTTTGTGAATAAAGTCAATCGACGTGTTAATTAGAATTCGGTAAAACCACGTTTTTAAATAGTGAATTTCCTCAAGAGAATCGATGGAGCGCAAAGCTTTCATAATACTTTCTTGAATAATATCTAATGCCGATTCCTTGTTTTTTACATAGCTAAAAGCTAGCCGGTAATGTGCATTTTGATGCTCTATTATATAGTTTTCAACTAGTTGAAATTTTTCTTTTTTTGTCATGACATAGTTATACTCCTTTTCCCGTATCGCGATTACGTATCAATTATTAGACGGGCGACTGTTGCGGAAAGTTTGATTATAATAAAATACTTTTTTTCTTAAGAAATTCTTCATTATTATCCTTCCTAAATGTTAAGAAACTATCGGTACACTGTGAAAGTAGCAAAACGGAAGGAGAAAGTAAATGATACAAGTACAGGACGTCAATCATACATTTCTAATAGGAAAAAAAGGGAAGGAAAAGAAAGTCCCGGTATTAAAAGGATTATCATTTGAAGTAGAGAAGGGTGAAATCGTTGCGATTGTTGGCAAAAGTGGATCTGGTAAATCTACATTACTACATACAATAGCGGGTTTTATGAGTCCAGAAAATGGCTCCATCACTGTTAATGGACAGGAAACGGCTTACTTGAATGAAACAGAGAGAGCACATTTTTGAATAAACAATTTTGGCTTCATTTTTCAAAACTTTCAATTGATGCCAGGATTAACTGCATTTGAAAACGTGGAATTACCACTGAAATTAAAGGGAATATCTTCTAAGAATAGATCATCAAATGTAAATCAACTTATGCAAAAAGTAGGGCTGGAGGGAGTAGCAGATCATTATCCAAACGAATTATCAGGTGGACAGCAACAGCGAGTTAGTATTGCTCGTGCGCTTATTACAAATCCACCAATTATTTTTGCAGATGAACCAACTGGGAGCTTAGATTCAGAAACGGAGCAAGATATTTTATTCTTAATCCAAGAACTTAATCAAACACTGGGTGTCACATTTGTAATGATTACCCATGATGAGGAAGTGGCTAGCATTGCGCATCGTAAATTTAGAATGCGTGACGGCGAATTAGTGAAGGGAGATACAATTCATGCTATTTAAAGATCAAGTCGATTTTGTACGTCAACACATTAAAAAGAATAAACTCCGTGTATTTATGACTGTACTCGCTGCAACGATGGGCTGTGCATTTCTAATCGTTCTTGCTTCCATTGGGTTTGGCATTCAAGATACGATGCGTAAAGAAATATTAGAGGATCAAGCGATTACAGAAGTGGAAGTGTATCAAAATGAAGGTGAATCACTTGATATTCCTAAAATTAAAGGGATAGAGCATGTGCATGCAATCGTTCAAAGAACTCGCATGGATGCACTTGCATTTTCTCAGATAGAAGATCGTTCCATAGAAACAAATATGCTACTCACAAATTTTGAGGAAGAAAAAAAGTCGAATCTTAAGTTGTCAGAAGGAAAGATGCCTACTAAGGAAAATGAAATAGTTGTAGGGTATCAGTTTGCACAGAATTTATTAAATGATGCTGAACGTAAAGAAATGGAGCAAAGCCAAGGTACGGAAGAAACAACCAAACCAAAGGGAGGTTACAAGGATTCCTTAATCGGAAAAACAATTACAATGGCAATTAAGTCATATGATGCAGAAGAAGCGTTTCCCGAGAAATGGAATTTTACCATTGTAGGGGTAACTGAAAAACCGGCAAAAGATTGGATAGTCGATACAAATGTGTTATTGGATGAATCATGGAAAGATAAGCTTAAGGAAATGTATGTTGCCAATGCAGAAGAAGCAACAATAGAGTCGGATTTGTTTTATACGCAAACAAAAATCTATACGTCTAGCTTAGAGCACGTGAAATCAGTGACAGAAGAGTTAAAGAAAATGGGCTATAGCGTCTATTCGGTATCAGAACAACTAGAGCAATTAGATGTCTTTTTCATGGCATTTAAAATTGGTTTAATATTTGTAGGGACGATTGCCGTGTTAATTTCATCGATTGGTATCTTTAATACAATGACGATGGCCGTAACCGAAAGAACTCGTGAAATTGGTGTTATGAAAGCAATAGGAGCTAGTCCGAAACTGATTCAGCGATTGTTCTTAATGGAAAGTGCGTGGATTGGTATTATTGGTACCATTCTTGCAGTGATTATTTCATATGCGGTAAGTTTCCTGGCGAACTGGATATTACCGATGGTCGTTGGAGCAGCACTAGGTGAGGATAAGTTCCAAGATTTATCCATTAAATTCTCACTAATACCTTGGCAACTTGTCGTTATCGCATCTGTTATTAGTATAGGAGTGGCAATGGTGTCTGGGTGGAGACCAGCAAGAAAAGCAACGAAAATTGATGTGATTCAGGCATTGAGACAAGAATTGTAAGACAAAGGTCGTCCCGCAATTGGAGACGACCTTTTATTTTGCAATTGTATAATAAGCAATGAAGAGAACAAACACAACTAGTGCGTTAAATAGATTATATTTGGTTCTTGAGATTTTCTGATCGAACTTGTCGTATTTTTTTATGACAGAAATGCCTAAGTAGGTGAAGAATATTGCTAAAAATATTGCGAAAATTGGAGGCAGTGTGTATATTCTTGAATTGATAAAATGAACTAAGATGATAGCAATAGCCATCGCAGCACCATATGCTACTTTTTTCAATGTCGGTTCTTTCAATATGTTCAACTCCTGTTTTAAAAGTATATTTGAGAACTAAATAATTTAGTGAAATTATTATGTGGTATTGAAACGAGAAGTCACTTGATACAAAAACACCTGTTTCTCACATGAATAATATTGCAAGAAACAGGCACTCTTATAGATATTCTCTTAGTTCATTCTCCAAAAATGGCTCTGCGTTTAGCATTTGTGTGAACTGTTTATAGCTTTTGAATTGTTCTTCTGATGACTTTTTCCCGGTTTTGTAAGCACGTATGAGTATATTCTTCGGAGTATTTTCCAAGTCGATAAACTCCACTAGCTGCGCTTCATAACCAACCATATTTAGAATTTCTGCTCGAATGGAGTCTGTTGCAAGTGCTGAAAAACGCTCTTTAATAAGGCCATGTTTTAACATGATGTCGAGCCATGGTGCGTTTAGTTGTGTATTTAGTTCGTGCTGGCAGCAGGGAACGCTTAATATGACACTTGCTCCCCATTTCACGGCGCGTGCTAGAGCCATATCTGTTGCGACATCACAAGCATGCAGCGTGACAACCATATCCACAGCCGATTCATCATTGTAATCGTTAATATCTCCAACCAAAAATTCCAGTTGATCATAGCCTAAATCATCTGCAATTTTGGCACATTCCTCAATGACTTCTTTTTTCAAATCAAGGCCGGTTACTCTAATATCAAGACCCTTTTCAATTTTTAAATAATGATAAAGCGCAAAGGTTAAATATGATTTCCCGGATCCGAAATCAAGAATTCGTACAGGTTTATCTTTTGGTAAGTGGGCAAGTGCATCGTCAATAAACTCCACAAAGCGATTTATTTGCTTGAATTTATCATACTTTTGCTTTTTAACTTTCCCTTCAGCTGTTTGCACTCCTAAACGAATAAGAAAAGGATAGGGAGTATCCTCATCTAAAAGATAATTTTTCTTGCGATTATGTGATAAGTTCACTGTTTTTACAGATTCCATTTTCTCCGATTTCCATATTACTTTGTTTTTCTTAGAAAGCTGAACTTGTACTTTTTCTGCTGTGAAATCTGCATGCATTTGACGGAATTGGTCAAATAGGTTTTCAAGTGACTCTGCAAAGTCTTCTAATGGAATATTTTCATGTTTTAAAATACGTTCGTATTGATATTCAATTTGGATATGATACATATTTTTTATTTCTAGTGGTTTTAGTTTCACACGCTTTACTTCGTTAGACTTTGCACGTGGTTGACTGATGGTTGCAGCAATCAACTGCTTATTTAAAATTTGTTGGATCATATATTCTTTCATTTCTTGAAATTCCATAAAATTCGCCTTCTTTTTCGTAAGATACTTGAAAATAGTGTATCACAACTTCAAGATTCTAGGTTAGTTGGAAAAAGCGAAGTCTTAGTTGGAATCTTAGTTAGTTTAGTTGGAAAAATGATAGATTTAGTTGGAAAAACAGAACGTTTAGTTGGAAAATACAAAAAAAGGAACCTATTTCTCCTTAATATAAGTTAATGTTTTACCTGTCCAACCAAACAAAATAGTAAGTATCGGACTAAGTAAGCAGAAAAAGGCGAATGGCAAATAGTCAATCGTTGGTACAGCTAGTACTTTCGTGATAAATATGCCGCAGACACTCCATGGGATAAGGGGATTAACGACTGTACCTGCATCTTCCATCACGCGGGCTAAGTTTTTATTTGCTAGACCGACTTTTTGAAATTGTGCTTGAAACGTTTCTCCTGTCAATAAAATCGATAAATACTGCTCACCTATTAATGTGTTCACGCCTATTGCAGTAAACGCAGCTGCAGTAATCACAGCACCGACACTCTTTAATAAACTCTCCACTTTCATCAACAAGCTTTGCACGATACCAAGTGTAAATAAAAGGCCGCCCATGCTTAAAGCAAGTAGTACAAGGGATATAGTGAACATCATACTATTCATTCCACCACGTGAGAGAAGGGAATCAATTACTTCAATCCCTGTATTAGATATGTAGCCGCTAAATAAAATGTTTAATACTTCTCCAAAGGCAAAATGGTGATGGAAATAAGAAACGAGTATGCCTGCAATGGAAGTTAAAGCAAGCGCCATAATAGCAGGTACCTTTTTAAAAGAAAGTACGACGAGTAATGCAAGTGGTAGTAATGTATACCAATGGATCATCCCTGTTTGTAGGAGTCCTTCTTGAAAGGTATTGATTTGGTCAAGCTTTTGGGTTTCGTTATCAGGTGATAAAATACCATATCCAACAAGCGAAATGAAAAATGCTGGAATGGTCGTCCAACCCATATTTCGAATATGTTCAAATAAATCTACATGTACAATTGCTGATGCAAGATTTGTCGTATCGGATAACGGAGACATTTTATCCCCGAAAAAAGCACCCGACACAATGGCGCCAGCAGTAATGGCTAAAGAAATATCCATAGCACTAGCCATCCCAACGAATGCAACACCTACTGTTGCGACAGTTGTTAAGGAACTCCCGATGGATAATCCAATAACACAAGTGACAAGAAATGCGATTGCATAGAAAAAGTGTGGAGAAATAAATTGAAACCCTAGGTATATAAGTGTCGGAATCGTTCCACCCATCATCCAACTACTAATTAGAATCCCAATAAAGAAAAAGATGAAAATTGCGCCAAGTCCTGCTTTCGATCCTTCTACAAGACCTTCTTCTAATTTTTTGTAAGGCACTTTTTTACATAGACCATACGTGATAAGTAGTAAAATAGCTAGCAAGATAGGCATATGTGGAACGGCATCAAATTTAATAATACAAACTGCCATTATGGTGATAATCGTCAAAATAAGCAATACTGCCTCCATAAATGGAGGAGTTATCGTCGATCGAATACGAAACATTGTAAATCCCTCCAAGTATTACTCTTTTATTTTACTTTCGTGATTCAACGCTTCGAAGCACTAAAGTAATTAGGATTTTACCATGTATTTACCGACTGTCAATTGGTAATGAAAAAGACTATCTCATCAGAATTTTGTGATAGAATAAAATGAAAGGGACTAACATTCAAATGGGCTATCTCTGACGCATAAGAATGTAGTTAACTACGGACAGCAGGTTGGCGATTACATACACCTGTCAGAGTTGCAAAGGAAAATATCGCATCATAAAATACCAAAATATATTGAATTTGTCGATTCCTATCCTATGACGGCATCCGGTAAAGTTCAAAAGTTCCTTCTACGGGAAATGTCGAAAGAAAAAACAAAAGTGTAACATGTAATCGACACATTTCCCGGGAAATTGTCAAAAGATGTGGCGGCTCTTCAACGTCACCTCTTTTTGTTTCATGAAAAATCATCCATAATAAGAGATGAAAAGAGGTGCATACATGTATTTAGATCATATTGTTCATCATGTAACGAAAACACCAAAAGAAGTAGCAGAGTATTGGTGCGCAAAAGGATTTCACGCAGTTGTTGGAGGTCAGCATATGCACTGGGGTACGTATAATGCCCTTCTGTATACAAAAAATAGCTATATTGAATGGCTCGCACTAGAGCATGAAGCAGTTGCATTGAAAGCCAATCATCCATTAATCAATTTATTTCTATATGATTTGAAAACTGGACCGGGTTTTGGGACAATATGTATCCGTACTTCGACAATTGACGAACTATGCCTGCAACTCGAAGAAAAAGGTATAGAAACGTCCGGAGTTTTCCATGCTGAGAGAAAAACGACAAGTGGCTTAGTGCGTAAGTGGAAAATGCTTTTTGTAAAAGAAGAAATAAATGATGCGCTCCCAACTCCATTCTTTATTGAGTGGGAAGAAAGTGATAAAGAACGCTACCAATTGCTTCAAGACGATGGCACAATAGATGGTAGCAATTTAGAACTGTCTATTACTACGTGTGAGTTTCATGTGGGCAAACCAAGGGAAGTAATGGATAAGTGGAAAAAATATTTTGATTTAAAAGAACAAGATGAAAAGACATTGCTTTTATCAAATACACAATTGGTATTCAAAAAGTTAGAAAATGGAACGAAAGAAAGAATTGCAAGTATTCAAATTAGGGCTTCGGATATAAAAGAAGATATTATATATGAACAAGCAACTTATCGTTTTCGTTAAGAGGGGGAAGTATTTTGGATGAATTAAAAGAAAAGGCAGTCGTTGTTGCGGTTAATCTGAAGCATGATGAGCATTTTGAATATGGATTAGAGGAATTACACAACTTAGCAGAAGCGTTAAATGTAGAAGTTGTTGGGGAAGTAACGCAAAATTTAAATAGAGTAACCTCATCCCACTATGTTGGGACTGGAAAAGTAGAAGAAATAAAAAGTTTCTACGAAGAAGCTGGTGCAAATCTAGTTATTTTTAATGACGAATTGTCACCATCCCAAATTCGAAATTTAGAAAGAGACTTAGATTGCAAAGTAATAGATCGAACGATGCTTATTTTAGATATTTTCGCACGACGAGCAAAATCGAACGAAGCCCAAATGCAAGTAGAATTAGCGCAGCTTCAATACATGTTGCCTCGACTAGTTGGTCTTCGTGCTTCACTAGGTCGACAAGGAGGAGGGACAGGCGGCGGATTCAAAAACCGTGGTGCAGGGGAAACGAAGCTAGAACTAGATAGACGTAAAATTGAAGACCAAATTGCTAAGTTAAAACGAGAGCTTGAACATGTAAAAGATCAACGAGAAACTCAAAGAAAGCAACGAAAGAAAAATGCCATTCCGGTCGTATCTTTAGTAGGATATACGAATGCTGGTAAATCGACAATAATGAACCAACTGCTCAATAAAGTGGGACAAGAAGAATCGAAGCAAGTATTTGAAAAGGACATGCTATTCGCAACACTAGAAACTTCTGTTAGACAAATAAAATTATCTGACCAAAAAGAGTTTTTACTAACAGATACTGTAGGATTCGTTAGTAAGCTTCCACATCATCTGGTGAAGGCATTCCGCTCAACCTTAGAAGAAGCACGTGATGCAAATTTACTTCTACATGTAGTAGACGTTTCCAACGATGAACACCGTTACATGATAGATGTTACAAATGAAACCCTGCTCGCTGTTGGAGTAAAAGATGTCCCTACTATTTTTGTTTACAATAAATCAGACCTTGCGGAAATGAAGTATCCATACGTTTCAGGAGATAATATATGGATTTCTGCAAAAGAAGGTGCGGGATTAGATGAATTGTTAGAAATCATCAAAAATCATATTTTCTCCGATTTTGTAAGCTGCTCAATGCTTGTACCTTTTGATCGAGGAGATATCGTATCCTATCTGAATGAACATGCATCCGTTAAATCAACTTCGTATGAAGAAGAAGGTACGCTTGTTAAAGTCGAATTAAAAAAAGCTGATTATGATCGTTTTCAAAAGTTTATATTTGATAAATAACTAACTCGGCTACGGAAACAGTAGAAAATGGACTTTCGACTGTTTTCATAGTCCTTTATTATTTGCAGTAAATTCCGTTGCGAGAGCGAGAAGGCCTCGCATGAGAGCACTCACCACCAATAACGAGAGAACTCCCGGCCGATACGAGAGCGTCAAGCCTACACCTGAAACAAAACCAAATAAAAAGCTGCTCCACGCACTATGCGGAGCAGCTTTTACTCGTTAAACTTCCTGAAACTGTATATTATGCAATCTAGCGAAAATGCCATCTTGCTCCACTAAATCATTATAGGTTCCGTCTTCTGCAATACCATCTTCGGTTACTACAATTACTCGGTTTGCATCACGAATAGTTGCTAGCCTATGTGCAATAATAAGAGTGGTACGATTTTCTGCAAGCTCCATTAAGGATTGTTGAATAATCTTCTCTGTTTCTGTATCAAGCGCGGAAGTAGCCTCGTCCAAAATTAATATTGGTGGATTTTTCAAGAACATGCGAGCAATCGCTAAACGTTGTTTTTGTCCGCCAGATAGTTTAAGACCTCGTTCGCCGATTTGTGTATCGTAACCTTCTGGGAGCGCTGCGATGAAGCTTTCTAAATGCGCTTTTTTCGCTGCATCTTGAATTTCTTCTTCAGGAGCATCCTTTTTCCCATATGCAATATTTTCGCGAATTGTCCCAGTGAATAAGAATACGTCTTGCTGCACAATCCCAATTTGCGAGCGTAAAGACTCCATGGCAATGTCTTGAATATTTAATCCATCAATCAATATAGCGCCAGTATTCACATCATAAAAACGCGGGATTAGCGAGCAGATAGTCGTTTTCCCAGCACCTGATGGACCAACGAATGCAACAGTTTCTCCAGCTTTTACGGATAAGTTAATATTATCTAAGACAGACCTATGATCATCATATCCAAAGCCTACATTCTCGAATTCAATATCACCATTTAAGTGAGATACTTTCAAAGCATTTGGGCGATCTTTAATCTCAGGATCCTGCTCCATAAGATCCAAAAATCGTTTAAATCCTGCCATGCCTTTCGGATACAACTCGAGAAGAGCTGTAATTTTATCGACCGGTTTTATTAACACATTAACATAAAGGATAAAACTTACAAGCTCGCCGGTTGTCAGTTTCCCTTTAACTGTAAACCATGCTCCCACTACAAGCACGACCAATGTTACAAGGCGAGTCATCATATAAATACTCGAATGCGTTCTGGCCATTACCTTATAAGCTACTAGCTTGGCTAAACGGAATTGTCCATTATCTTTTTGGAAACGAGCAATTTCAAAATTTTCGTTTGTAAATGATTGCACCACTCGCACGCCGGATACACTATCTTCAACTCGAGCATTGACGTCTGCAATTTTACCATACATGTTTTTCCATGCTTTATTCATCATAATATTTCCGTATATTGCAACAATCGCTAGGAACGGTACCATAATAATTGAAATTAGCGCGAGCTCGGGGTTGATATTGAACATAATAATAAATGCACCGATTAGTGTCATGATTGCGATGAATAAATCCTCTGGACCATGATGTGCAAGCTCGCCAATATCAAATAAGTCATTCGTAATGCGACTCATTATATGACCAGTTTTTGTATTATCAAAAAAACGAAATGATTGTCTCTGTACATGATTGAATAATTGCTGTCTCATATCGGTTTCGATATTAATGCCAAGTTTATGTCCTAAATAACTCACGACATAATTGAGGAAAGTACTCAAAATATAGACCAATAAAAGCAAAATTCCAATCTTAACAATCATATTCCAATCACCAGTTGGTAACAATTTATCGATAAACCATTGAACTGCTACAGGAAACGCTAGCTCTAGTATTGCAACGAATACTGCGCTACTAAAGTCGATGATGAATAATCGCTTATGTGGCTTATAATATGAAAAAAACTTCTTTAGCACAAAATCTACCCCTCTCCTTTATCAAGACTATTATACAGAAAAATGTCGGAAGTCTAAATATAATGAATTCAATTATATGTATTTACGTCCATCAGGAAATAAGATATTGTAGAATTCTTGAAATAATGACTAGTTGACTTGCGTAATGGGCTTAATTTACTGAAGCATTGGATGGTGGTATTAATTAAACAAAATAGCTCATTGTTCCTTTTTTGAAAAAAAAATACTTATAGTCCTGTGTTTACTAGTTGAAAATACTGAAATATTAAGTTAATGTTTTTTGACAGGAGAAAGAGGGAAATATATAGCATGTTTCTTATTAAAGCCTAGGCTCAAGGCATTAATTGCTTTAGCACAAGCTCGTCACAGTTAATCTGTCGCCTTGTGCTTTTCTAAAAAAGAAAAGAGGTAGTAGTATGGCAACAAAAGAAGAAATAGTACAATCGGTGCCGCAAAAAGGATTTTTCGGTCACCCGAAAGGCTTACTATCGTTATTTTTCACGGAGTTTTGGGAGCGGTTTTCCTATTATGGAATGCGAGCTATTTTAATCTACTATATGTATTACGAAGTGACGCAAGGTGGTTTAGGAATTGATAAAACCACTGCCAATTCGATCTTGGCTGTATACGGCTCTCTTGTTTATATGTCTGGAATAATTGGAGGCTGGATTGCGGATAGAATTTTCGGAAATATTAAAACAGTATTTGTCGGTGGTCTCCTTATTATGTGTGGGCATATTGTATTGGCATTTCCTGGTGGTATGACACCATTATTTATTTCTATGGCTTTAATCATAATTGGAACTGGTCTGTTAAAACCGAATATTTCAAGCATTATTGGAGATTTGTATTCAGAAGATGATGTACGTCGTGATTCAGGCTTCAGTATTTTTTATATGGGTATTAATGCAGGGGCTTTTATAGCACCTTTAATCGTTGGAACAATTGGTCTTGAATACAATTTCCATTTAGGATTTGGAATTGCAGCAATAGGCATGGCTCTTGGATTAATTGTTTTTATGTTTACAAAGAAAAAGTACCTTGGATTAGCAGGCTCGTATGTACCAAACCCAATGTCTAAAGAAGAACGAAAGAAAGTTCTGACGCGAATCGGTCTTGCTATCCTATTAGTATTAATAGTTGGATTCATCTTAGTCCAACAGGGCGTTATGACAATCGATGTTTTTACGATGACGGTGTCTATTTTAGGTATTGTTATACCAACGCTTTATTTTATTGTGATGTATAGAAGTGGGAAAACTTCTGCAGATGAAAAGTCGAGATTACTTGCGTATATTCCACTATTTGTTGCGGCTATGATGTTCTGGGCAATTCAAGAACAAGGATCAAATATTTTAGCTCTATATGCGGATGAACGAGTAAATTTAATGATTGGTTCATATAAGATTTCACCTGCATGGTTCCAATCGTTGAATCCTCTTTTCGTCATTGCACTTGCACCAGTTTTTGCTTGGCTTTGGGTGAAATTAGGCGATAGACAGCCATCTACACCTAGAAAGTTTGCGTATGGTTTATTTTTTGCTGGGATGTCCTTTATTGTTATGATCATCCCTGCATATATAAATGGAACAGAATCGCTTGTTAACCCATTTTGGCTAGTATTGAGTTTCTTCTTAGTTGTTCTTGGTGAATTATTGCTTTCTCCAGTTGGTTTATCAGCAACGACCAAACTTGCACCTGCTGCTTTTGCGGCGCAAACAATGAGTTTATGGTTTTTAACGAATGCATCTGCTCAAGCAATCAATGCGCAAGTGGTAAAACTATATACACCTGAAAATGAGATTGTGTATTTTGGAATAATCGGAGTTCTCGCGCTTGTTCTAGGATTATTATTGTACTTTTTCACTCCGCTAATCCAAAAATATATGCGTGGAGTAAGATAATAGAAAATAAATGAAACCTTTCCGTAGTCTTCCTCGTAAAGTTATTATCTGAAAAGAAGGGATGATAAACGAGATGAAGAAATGGACCACACTATTAGCTGTAGCCACATTAGCATTAGGTTTAGCAGCATGTAATGAGACGGCTGCCCCGGTAAAAGATAAAGATGTAACGGAGACGAGTAAGTTAACACTTCAAGAAGTGTATAATAAGTCACTAAAAGTATCAGAAGAACTGAAAAGTGTGAAAGCAAAAATAGATATGAAGCAAACGATGCATTTGCCTGCTCAAGATATGAATTTGGATGTTAGTTCTGTTTTGGAGATGGATTATATAGTAGATCCGATGCAGATTCATCAAACCGGGACGACAAGCATGCAGTCGGATGATAAGAGTTTGGAAGCACAAGATATTGAATTAGAAAGTTATATTACAAAAGATGCTTTCTATATGTATGAAGCAACATCGGGTCAATGGATGAAGTTCCCGAAAGAAATGATGGATCAACTGATGAATGTAACAGATCAATCAAATCCGTCAAACCAACTGAAAATAATTAAAAGCTTTTTAGGGGATTTCACATTCGAGCAAGACAATGATAACTATATCCTTTCATTACAAGCCTCTGGAGAAAAGTTTACAGAATTGGTAAAAGCGCAAGTAAATGAAGCGCTTCAAAGTTTCGGTGGGGAAGATGTAAAAATGGATATGACCATTAACTCCATAAACTACTTAATTCACATCGATAAGAAATCATTCCAAACAAATAAAGTAGATATGGTTCTAGATATGGATATGACGATTGATGGAGAAAAGATGAATATGAAACAAAATGTTAAATCTGACTTCTCCAACTTTAATAAGATGAAAGAAATTGTTATTCCACAAGAGGTTATTGATAGTGCTACTTCCATCTGATTAACTTAATTGCCAAAAAAGACTGCTGTAATTGTCGTGAAAAATCGACAGTTGTAAGCAGTCTTTTTGTTTTAAATGCATTCTTATAGTAAGGTAAATTACTGGAATATAAGTGGACAAAATTACATATATATCATCAATTGAAAATCATTTTCATTAATGGTTGACTTGTAAACCCAAGATGCTATAATAAAACTTGTGATTAAATGATAATGATTTTCACTATCATTTCTTTCACAAATAGAATGATGAGGATAATTATGAAAAAAAGATATCTTGCAATTGCATTAGTCGCGCTTTCTCTCTTATCTCTTTTTGTTGGTGTTACGAGAATTTCACCAATGGATTTGTTAGATTTTACTTCGCAAAAGACGCAAATATTTTTGATTAGCCGTATACCGAGACTTATCGCCATTATTCTTGCAGGAGCAGGGATGAGTATTGCAGGGTTAATCATGCAGAGTTTAAGTAGAAATAAGTTCGTATCTCCAACAACGGCAGGAACGCTAGATGCTACTCGCTTAGGAATATTAATCTCGATGATCGTATTTACAAATGCGACCTATATGCAGAAGCTCACTTTTGCATTTATCTTCGCTTTAGCTGGTACATTGCTGTTTATGCAAATACTTAATCGAATAAAGTTTAAAGATGCCATCTTTATTCCACTTGTTGGTCTAATGTTCGGAAACATTTTGTCTTCGATTACCACGTTTTTTGCTTACAAATCAAACATTGTTCAAAATATTACTGTCTGGCTACAAGGGGACTTTTCCTTGATCTTGAAAGGCAGATATGAATTATTGTACATAAGTGTACCTGTATTAATAATTGCCTATTTTTATGCTAATCGTTTTACTGTTGCTGGGATGGGTGAGGATTTTGCAAAAAATCTCGGTTTATCTTACAAAAGAGTTATGAACTTAGGTTTGGTATTAGTCGCTTTAATCTCGACTACGGTTGTCTTAACAGTTGGAATGATTCCATTTTTAGGTTTAATCATTCCGAATATTGTATCTATATTTAAAGGCGATCATTTAGAAAAGACATTACCACATACGGCATTGCTTGGAGTTATATTCTTGTTGATATGCGACATTTTAGGGCGGGTGTTAATTTTCCCTTACGAAATTCCGATTAGTATGACAGTTGGTGTAATCGGAAGCGCCATCTTCCTATTCTTATTGTTTAGGGGGAAAGCATATGCGTAACAGCACAAAAATGATCTTATTGCTATCATTGGTCTTAGTCTGTGTAGCATTGTACTTATTTCAAGGATTGAATGGGAATTATGATTATGCGCTACCGCGTCGTGCTATTAAAGTATTAGCGATGGCTCTTACAGGTGTAGCGATTGCCTATTCCACAGTGATTTTTCAAACAATTACACATAATCGCATTTTAACGCCAAGTGTAATGGGGCTCGATTCGCTCTATTTGTTGGTGCAGACATTTATTTATTATTTCTTTGGTTCCATGTCGATTTTAGTCATTAACAAAAATTATAATTTCTTTATTTCTATTATAGCGATGATTGTATTTGCACTTTTACTTTATCGCTTTTTGTTTAACGCTGGCAAACGTCCAATCTATTTCTTGCTTCTAGTTGGGATTATCATTGGGACATTTTTGGGAAGTATTACAACTTTCCTTCAGGTACTCATTGATCCGAATGAGTTTACAAGCTTACAAAATAAAATGTTTGCGAGCTTTAACAATGTAAACGCAGATCTAGTATGGCTCGCGATGATAATTATAGTCTTAAGCATCCTTTACGGTTGGCGTACCATTAGAGAGTTGGATGTACTATCTCTAGGACGTGATAATGCCATTAATCTTGGGGTGGATTACGATAAGATCGTCAAAAGCATGCTAGTGTTGTCAGCGGTTTTAATCGCTACTTCTACAGCGCTTGTTGGGCCAATAACATTTTTTGGCTTAATCGTTGCGAATTTATCGTATCAGTTTTTTAACACATACAAGCATTCGGTACTAATTATAGGAGCCAGTTTAATGAGCCTAGTTGCATTAATCGGTGGACAGTGGATTGTTGAAAGAATTTTCACGTTCGATACTACATTGAGCGTAATTATTAACTTTCTCGGTGGAATTTACTTCATCTACTTGTTATTAAAGGAGAGTCGAGCTACAACATGATCCAATTAAAAGGGGTAACCAAATATTTTGCTAAAAAGCCTGTAGTGGACAATGTTAGTGTAAATATTCAGTCCGGAAAGATTACTTCGTTTATTGGTCCGAATGGAGCTGGGAAATCAACACTTTTGTCAATGGTGAGTCGTTTGTTAGATGCGGACACGGGTGAGGTCTTACTAGATAAATCAGATGTACGTAAATGGAAATCCAACGACTTCTCCAAACGCGTATCCATTTTGAAACAATCGAACTATATGAATGTACGTTTAACTATTCGTGAGTTAGTTTCGTTTGGACGTTTTCCTTATTCCAAAGGACGTTTAAATGCAGAAGATATTAAAATGGTTGACCAAGCAATTGAGTACATGAACTTAGCTGATTTAGAAAATAGCTACTTAGATGAGCTTTCTGGTGGTCAACGTCAGCGTGCTTTCATTGCGATGGTTATTGCTCAAGACACAGAATATATTTTATTAGATGAACCTTTAAATAATTTGGATATGAAGCATTCTGTTCAAATTATGAAAATTCTTCGAAAGCTTGTAACAGATCTTGGTAAAACGGTTGTAATTGTATTGCACGACATTAACTTTGCATCTGTATATTCGGATTATATTGTTGCGTTGAAAGACGGACGTGTGATCAAAGATGGTCCAACCAATGAAATCATAAATTCGGTTGCTTTAAAAGAGATCTATGACATGGATATTCCAATTCAAGAAATGGAAAGCTGTCGCATTTGTGTATATTTTAATTCATAAAAAAGGAGATTTTAAAAATGAAAAACTGGAAATTATTATCGGTGATTTTTGCAATGCTAGTACTATTATTAGCTGCATGTGGTTCGAAAAATGAAGCAACTGAAGATACTTCAAAAGCAAATGAGGATGCTTCTACAGAGGGAGCAACAGAAGAAGCTTCTGTTTTTCCATTAACAATTGCACAACCAGAAGGATATAAAGAAGTAACACTTGATGCAAAACCTGAAACAGTTGTTGTATTTGACTACGGTTTCCTAGATACATTAGATTCACTTGGAGTTGACGTAACTGCCGTATCACAAAGCAGTTTACCGAAATACTTAAGCAAATATGCAGATGAAGCTACTTACAAAAATGCTGGCGCATTGAAAGAGCCGGATTTCGAAGCAATCAGTGCAATGAAACCAGATGTAATTTTCATTTCCGGTCGTCAAGCTGACGCATATGAAGAATTAAGTGAAATTGCTCCAACCGTTTTTGTTGGTTTAAACACTGCTGACTATGTAAATTCATTTAAAGCAAATACAGCATTAGCGGGTAAAATATTCGGTAAAGAAGCAGAAGCGACTGCAGCATTAGAAAAAATTGATGCAAAACTTGTGGAAGTAAAAGAAAAAACAGCTAGTCTAGATGATAAAGCTTTAATCGTCCTTGCATCTGAAGGCGAATTAAGTGCTTATGGCCCTGGTTCACGTTTCGGTGTAATCCATGATGCATATGGTGTAAAAGCCGTTGATGAAAACCTGGAAGTTTCTACACATGGGCAAAGCGTTTCGTATGAATACGTTTTGGAGAAAAACCCAGATATTCTTTTCGTAGTAGATCGCGACGCAGTAGTAACTGAAGGAGAATCAGGTACAAAAGCAGCAATTGAAAATGACATTGTTGGTAAAACAAACGCGGCTAAAAATGGCAAGATCTATTACTTAAATCCAGAAGTTTGGTACTTGTCGGGCGGCGGTATTGAATCAGAGAATGCTAAAATTGATGCTGTATTAAAAGCATTGAAATAAGAAAGAAATAAAAGTCCACGGGGAGCAGTTCCTCGTGGACTATTGCTTTTTTGGGTGAATCGATCAATCAAGGAGACATCCTTTTTCATTGTACATAACGAATATCTAGCTTATACTTTTTCTAATGGAAGAAGGAGGGGATTATATGAAAAAATGGTTTTATCCGCTTGGACTAGCCTCGTTATTAGGTTTTGTTTCTTTCTTTTTAACGTTTACTAAGGATGAGGTGGTTGCGCTTGATCACAAAATGTCGGAGTTACTTAGTGGCAATCAATTTATCATTCCATTTCATTATTTAGGCGAAACTGCATTTGTAATTATTATTATGCTACTATTATTTGCATATTTATGGATTCATTCGAAAAACTATCGAGGCATGCTGTTTGGATTGTTTACGGTTGGTGTAGGAAATGTGCTCAATCAATTATTAAAAAAATGGGTACAGCGGGCTCGACCAGATGTTCCGCATCAACTAGAGAGTTTTAGTTTTCCATCTGGGCATGCCATGGTCGGATTATTATATGTATTCACCGTTGCATATTTTCTAACAGAATACCAATCAAATAAAAAAACTCGTATACTTATTTGGATTGGAGCTATACTCCTTACTATGATGATTGGCTTATCTCGAATTGCAGAAAGCAGACATTTTGCCTCAGATGTATTTGCGGGATGGATGGCAGGGTATACATGGTTCGTTATCGTTGCATTGTGGTATGAATACCGTAAAAAAAGCGTTCCAAAGATTAAATTGTAAAATCCTTTCCTTCTCAGGAAAGGATTTTTTAGAGGAGGACATATCTTGCTGTTTGAGTTGCCAGATGAATTTGTTGCACTTGGGATGAAAAGAATAGAAGGTTTTCCTGTAGAAGGCTTCGTCAAAGGAAAAGGTCCCAAAAACCCTGCAATTTTGTTAATAGGAGAAGCACCGGGAGAAAATGAAGCTATACAAGGTATACCTTTCATCGGTAGAGCAGGAGATGAACTAGAAAAGTCTCTCAAAAGTGTCAATCTGACAAGAGATGACGTTTATATGACCAGTGCCGTTAGAAGTAGACCATATATGTGGAAAGAGAAAAAAATGAGAAATGGCGAAATAACAGAGAGAAAATATAATCGTCCTCCGACAAAGCATGAAATTATTGCACATGCACCATTACTCGATTATGAAATCAAAAACATAGCACCACTAGTCATTGTGACATTAGGAAATGTTGGGCTTCAGCGTCTACTTGGCAAAGATGCGAAAGTATCTAATTTGCACGGACAAGTACTTGAACATGCGGTGAGACATTTAAGTTCACTTGAAAAAGATGAGTATATATGGTCGGATGAAAAATATAGGATTATTCCAACGTATCATCCAGCTGCCGTTTTTTACCGTCCTTCCAACAGAGATTTTATAGAGGATGATTGGAGGAAGATTGGTAAGTATGTCAGTGCTATGAAATACTAGGTTTGGGTCAATACATGGAAGTTCAACTTTTGCATTATTAATGCTAAGTAGCTAATAGTATAATTGATATAAAAAAGGCAGCACAGTTAGTTAACTGCACTGCCTTCTGTATAGATAGAAACTATTGTTCCTGTTAAATTCATTCCAACTGGGGTGAGTTCAAAGTTAGGGAACTTTCCATATAAGTTAGAGATAAATTTTTCTTCAGTTCCTTTTTGGACAAGGGAGAGAAGGGTTGGTCCAGCCCCACTTATGCAAGTTCCAAATGCCCCAGCCTTCTTAGCGGCAATAATAATTTCCCTGCTTTCTGGAATTAGGTCTAGTCGATATGGTTCATGAAACAAATCCTGCTCCATATACGTTCCCACTTGATTGAATGAGTGAGTTAGAAATGCCGCTGTTAACAGATTTGCCGTAGCGCTTGCTTGTGCAGCTATCTTACGAGTATAACTATTCGGTAAGGCATTTCTAGCTTTTTCTGTTTTTAATTCAAAGTTTGGTATGAATAAAACAAAAGCAGCGCCAATATTAGCAGTATGGAATACGTTGATTTCACCATTATCTGCACAGGATGAAATAGTAAAGCCGCCAAAAATGGAAGCAGCCGCATTATCAGGATGACCTTCCATCACAGTCGCTACTTTCAATTTATCATGAGATGTGAGCCGAAGACCAAGTACCTGGTTAGCAACTTCTATCCCAGCAACAATAGCAGATGCACTACTACCCATTCCTCGAGCGAGTGGAATTTCACTTTTCACCTCTAAATGGCAGGCCGGTAATGTTAGGCCGTGTATTTGAGCTGTCTTTTGCGCTGCTTGTACAATTAAATGCTTTTCTGGATTTGGAACAATCGGTAAATTATCGGATAAGTTATCGATTTTCCACTCCGTGGCAACCTCTACATCGACTTGTAAAAATTTATCCAAAGCAATTCCAATTGAGTCAAAACCAGGGCCTAAATTAGCAGTACTTGCTGGTATGGAAATTGCCCACTTTTTACTCATAGTACTTCCTCGATATATCGTCGAATTTCTTCCTCATCATTTTTTAAAGATATTAAATCTACTGTAGAAACTTGCATAGCGGTATCTGGATCTTTTAAGCCGTTACCAGTAAAAATTGTTACTACTTTGCTTCCTGCAGGAATTTTTCCGCTTTTCACAGATTTAATAACCCCTGCTAAAGATGCTGCGGAACCCGGTTCTATAAACAGACCTTCACGACTAGCAATTAACTGATATGCGTTTAATATTTCTTCGTCAGTAACAGAGTCAATAATACCACCAGATTCGTCACGAGCCGCTTCCGCTAATGACCAACTCGCAGGATTTCCGATTCGAATTGCTGTTGCAATTGTTTCTGGATTAGCAATTGGTGTACCTTGTACGATTGCCGCTGAACCTTCTGCTTCAAACCCGTACATTTTCGGTAAACCAGATTGCTTTACTTCATTATATTCTTTGAATCCTTTCCAATAGGCGCTTATATTTCCTGCATTACCAACTGGAATACATAAAATATCAGGAGAAGAACCTAGGGCATCTACAATTTCAAAGGCAGCTGTTTTTTGTCCTTCTAGACGGTATGGATTGACCGAGTTAACTAATGCAACAGGTGTTGTTTCGCTGACTTTCCGAACGATTTGTAATGCATCGTCAAAGTTTCCATCAATCTCAATAATTTTAGCACCATACATGCAAGCTTGGGCTAATTTACCAAGCGCAACTTTTCCTTTTGGTATCACTACGATGGATTTTATCCCGGCCCGAGCAGCGTATGCCGCAGCAGCAGCGGAAGTGTTTCCTGTAGAAGCACAAATAACGCATTTGCTCCCTTCTTCCATTGCTTTAGCTACAGCAAATACCATCCCGCGATCCTTAAATGATCCAGTCGGATTTGCCCCTTCCACTTTTCCATAAAGTTCGATTCCTAGTTCTTTTGACAAGTTATCTAGTTTAATAAGAGGCGTATTTCCCTCGTGTAATGATAATTTAGGAGTTTTTTCTGTTATAGGTAAAAATTCTTTATATTCTTCCATTAAACCTTGCCAAGCCATGATGATATCCGCCTCTCTGTTCTTCTTGAATAAACATATGTATTTCTATAAAGGACATTCTACCTTAATAAAGTATAAAAAACAAGATTAAATTTCTATTGATAGTTTACGATTCGATGCGTATACTATTCATGTAAAGATATTGCATGACAGATGTAAAGACAGGGGAAGTATATGCTTAAAAAGAATTCGTTATCAAAGAATAAATTACTAGGAATTGCGGGTCTAGCGTGGATGTTCGATGCAATGGATGTAGGAATTCTATCATTCATTATTGCAGCGCTGGCTGCAGATTGGGGTTTAACTCCAGTGCAAATGGGATGGATCGGAAGCGTGAACTCTATTGGGATGGCAGTTGGCGCATTAGTTTTTGGCGTTTTTGCTGATAAAGTAGGGCGTAAAAAGATTTTTATGATAACATTACTGCTGTTTTCTATCGCAGGAGGATTATCCGCGCTGACGACTACATTGGTAGCATTTTTAATATTACGATTCTTCGTGGGAATGGGGCTTGGTGGGGAACTTCCTGTTGCGTCTACGCTAGTTTCTGAAAGTGTGGAAGCAAAAGAAAGAGGCAGAGTCGTTGTATTATTAGAAAGTTTTTGGGCAGCTGGCTGGCTTATATCAGCCCTAATTGCTTACTTTATTATTCCAGCTTACGGTTGGAGAATTGCTTTAGTAATTACTGCATTACCAGCATTTTACGCCATCTATTTACGTATTAAATTACCAGATTCTCCTCGCTTTACGGAGAAGAAAACACAATCTAGAACGATTATGCAAAATATGAAAGAAGTATGGTCCGAGAAATATGCGAAACGGACTTTAATGCTCTGGATTGTTTGGTTTACGGTCGTATTTTCTTATTATGGAATGTTCTTGTGGTTACCAAGTGTCATGGTAATAAAAGGTTTCAGTTTGATAAAGAGCTTTGAATACGTATTGATTATGACACTGGCACAGTTACCTGGGTACTTCTCAGCAGCATGGTTAATAGAAAAAGCTGGTCGGAAATTTGTATTAGTTACGTACTTACTTGGAACTGCAGCGAGTGCATTTGTATTTGGTTCTGCTGATACTACCGTAGCATTAATTGTTTCTGGTATGTTCCTGTCATTCTTTAACCTAGGAGCTTGGGGAGCTTTATATGCTTATTCCCCGGAACAGTATCCAACCGTTATCCGAGCAACAGGGTCTGGAATGGCTGCTTCTGTTGGCCGTGTAGGCGGTATTTTAGGGCCTCTATTAGTTGGGTCTCTTGTAACTGCTGGATATGAAATCGGATGGATTTTCGGCATATTCTGTATCGCCATCGTCATTGGCGTATTAGCAGTTCTATTCCTTGGCACTGAGACAAAACAAGTTGAATTAGATTAATTTATGAACCCGTTCTATATTGGAGCGGGTTTCATTTTGTTTGGAAGTTAAAACATAGTAAAATGAAGAAATAGTAACACAAGGGGAGTGGGGACTTGGGAGAATTAAAACATAAAAGAATCCTAATCATTGGCTCGAGTGGTGCAGGGAAATCGACATTATCAATAAAACTTGCAAAGAAGTGGCAATTACCACTAGTCCATTTAGATGCACTATTTTGGAACGCAGGTTGGGTTCCAACTCCGAAGTCAGAATTTAGAGAGAAAATTAAAGGAAAATTAGAAGACGACGAATGGATTATTGATGGTAATTTTGACTCTACTTTAGAATTAAGAGCGAAGTATGCAGATTTAATTGTCTTCTTGGATTTCCCTAGACTTCTATGTACGTATCGAGTTTTAAAGAGAGCATGGAAATACCGAGGAACAACCCGCCCTGATATGGCTCCAGGGTGTGAAGAAAAAATAGATATAGAATTCGCCCAGTGGGTTTGGCGTTTTCCAAGGGATGCACGTCCAGGCATTTTAAGTGTATTAAAAAATTCTAGGAATGTGGATATCTGTATATTGCGAAATCCAAAAGAAGTAAAAGCCTTTCTAGAAACTGCTCCATGTAAATAAGTATTTCTCCAAAATGGGCAGGCAAACTTTGAAGCGAAGAAAATGAGGTTTTATAAATGGAATTAATAGATCCAACATTTTTTCATCAACCAACATTAGAGTTAGCAAGAAATTTAATAGGGAAATATATTGTACATGAGCATAATTGTGAGCTGCTTAAAGGAAAAATTGTAGAAACAGAAGCGTATATGGGAGCAGAAGACCGAGCAGCCCATAGCTTCGGAAACAGAAGGACGAAACGAACAGAAGTGATGTTTGGAGAACCTGGGCTTATTTATACGTACCAAATGCATACACATACGCTGATTAACGTTGTAGCTGGAGTGGAAGGTATCCCGAATGCCATATTAATACGAGCAGTAGAACCAATAGAAGGCTTCGAACGAATGAAAGAATTCCGTAATAACTTACCTATGAAACAATGGACAAACGGCCCAGGCAAATTAACAAAAGCATTAGGAATTACGATGGAATACTACGGGAAAAAGTGGACGGAAGAGCCTCTGTACATAACAGAAGGAGTGGAAGTACATTCAATTTCTACTGGACCTCGAATAGGGATCGAAAATAGCGGAGAAGCAGTACACTACCCATATAGATTTTGGGAAACGGACAATCCGTATGTTTCGAAAATGAGATAGGGAGTAATGGGTGAATCAGCGTGCTAATCGCAAACTCACCAAAAAAAGACCGACCAAAATAATATTGGCCGGTCTTTACTAGTTGGTTATATCAATTTCCCCATATAAAACTCATCCACAAATTGACCATTAATGATTAACGCATTTTTTCGGTCGCCTTCAATATCGAAACCAAGCTTTTTATAAAGCTTTTGTGCATTTGTATTCTCTTTAATGACAGAAAGCTCAAGCTTTGAAATTTCTACCTCTTTTGCCCATTTTTCCCCATGATGCATAAGGGAAGAAGCGATCCCTTTTTGAGAGAATTCCTGTTTTACACCAATAACTACAGATGCTCTATGCAATGCACGTGGAGCTGGTCCACCGGTAAATAATACATACCCAGCAAATTGTCCATTCATGATTGCAAAAAGTAAAATAGAATTGGATGTATTTTTCCAATTAGTCATTTCTTTTCGAATGCTTTGGACAGTCATTTGTATGTCTGATTTTCCATACAACATAAAGTCTGTTTCAGAGAAAATGGATTCCTGTAAGCGAATGAATGAACGCGCATCTTCTAATTCTGCTTCCCGTATGATAAGAATATCCTGTTGGTTATTTTCATCTAAGAGTCTTTCTTCTTTGTCTATAACGTTACTATGAAAAAGAACCGATTTTCCCAATTCTACAGATTTTACGGAGTATCCATTATCTGTCCAGGCGAAATAATGTAATGCAGGAGGCTTTGTCTTTTTCCACCAACTGCTACTTAAATACGCAGCGTTCGGCAATATTTGCCCAATGACTGCTTCAATTTCACTATATTGTAATGTAATTTCTTTATTAGTTGATTGTTTGAAAAAGTTTGCAAGTGGTATGTATTTGCTCTCAAAAAGTTTGGCCATTATTTCACTCTTTTCTTTATCTACAAGAATTATAGTATAATTATAGCACCAAATACTTATATGCACACTACTAAAAGCTTATTTTTGCGTTAAATAATTCCTGTAATTAAAAAGTATTACTCCAAAATGAAGTAATACTTTTTAACAGTTAACTAATATTAAGCTTCCACTAATTCTAATTGAAGAGCCGGGCCGAAGAATTCATAGTGAATTTGTTCATTTGAATAACCAAGTTCGAGTAGATGATTAATCATTGCTTCCATAAACCCAACTGGTCCACATACGTATACATCGCCATCTATGCGTGCGTAATCTTTCAGTACGTCTTTTGAAATGAATTCATCACTATCAGAGTAAAGTGACACATATTTCGCATCATCCATTGCTTCCATTAAAGCACGAATATCTTTATCAAATGGATGGAGGTTTTCATTACGGGCACTATAGATAAAGGATACTGGACGATTTGATTGGTTTTTCGCAATTGTTTCGAACATACTCATCATTGGTGTAATACCAACTCCACCACTCAAGAAAGTAGCAGGAGTTGTTTTTTCTGGATCTAAAACAAATTCCCCAGCTGGAGCAGTAAGTTCTACTGTATCACCAACACTTACGTTATTGTGTAAATGAACCGAAACTTTTCCTTCTGGATTATTTTCATCTTCTTTTTTCACTGAAATACGAAATGTTTCAGACTCTGCTGCTTTCGATAAGCTATATTGTCTGTTTAATAAATATTTTTCCCCTGGAATGCTTACACGAATTGTAATGAATTGACCAGGTTCATAAGTAGGTACTGCTGATTCATCTGCTGGTTTTAAATAAAATGAAGTAATGTTTTCACTTTCTTTTACTTTATCTGCAATAACGAAGTCTTTAAAAAATCTCCAACCGCCTTCTTTTGACTCTGCTGCTACATACATTTCTTCTTCGATGCCGATAAAAGCATTTGCGATAACTCCATATGCTTCAGCCCAAGCATTAATGATATCGTCAGTAGCTGCATCTCCTAATACTTCTTTGATTGCGCCAAGTAGATGTTCACCTACAATTGGATAATGTTCAGGTTTAATACCTAAGCTTACATGTTTTTGCCCAATTTGTTTTACCGCTGGAATAATTGCCGCTAAATTATCAATATGGACTGCAGCTGCGTATACTGCGTTTGCTAGAGCAGTTTGTTGGCGACCTTTTGCTTGGTTAGCATGATTGAAAATATTTAATAGCTCTGGGTGTGCGTTAAACAAATTTTTATAAAAAGCTGAAGTTATTGCAACTCCGTGAACTTCTAATACAGGTGCTGTTGATTTTACGATATCAATTGTTTTTTGAGATAACATGCTCTTTACACTTCCATTTCTTTTTCTTGTTGTTTATGAATACAACAATACTCCCTCATTTTCTTTAAAGCAATATTTAAAATACATCTTTATAAAGCTTTGATAAATCAGACACATTTCTTTCACGACTTTGCCATAATCGTTATAATGGGAATGAAGAATGGCGGTGGCAGTGTGAGACTGACTATGTATACAGATTTCTCATTGAGAGTGTTAATATACCTGGGAACAAAAGAAAAAAACGAGCTTTCAACGATTCAATCCATTTCAGATGCATATAATATTTCGAAAAATCATTTGATGAAAGTAACTCATGAATTAGGGAAACTCGGTTATATTGAAACGATACGAGGAAGAGGTGGCGGCATTCGTTTAGCAATGGAGCCGGCAGCTATTAATATAGGACAAGTTGTAAGACTAACAGAAGACGACTTTCACTTAGTAGAATGTTTTGATTGCAAAACCAATACTTGTGTCATTACACCTGCTTGCAGTTTGAAGGGCGCACTCCAGTTAGCATTAAAAGCTTATTTAAATGTGTTAGATGAATATACGCTTGCAGATTTTTTACATCAAAAATCCCAATTAGCAAATTTACTTTTCAATCAGCAACGATAAGTATGATAAAATAAGTTCGGCAATTGATTTTTAGGAGGATTATTCATGGAAAAAGTATTAGTTTTTGGACATAAAAACCCTGACACAGACACCATTACATCAGCAATCGTATATGCACATTTAAAAAATGCAATTGGCGAAAAGGCTGAAGCAGTTCGTTTAGGTGAATTAAATAATGAAACAAAATTCGCATTAGAAAAATTCGGATTTGAAGCACCAAGATTAGTTGGAAACGTTGCAAAAGAAGCAATAAAAGTAATTTTAGTTGATCACAATGAAAAGCAACAAAGCGCAGATGGCATCGAAGAAGTGCAAGTAACGGAAGTAATTGACCATCATCGTATTGCAAACTTCGAAACAGCTGAGCCTTTATACTATCGTGCAGAACCAGTTGGATGCACAGCAACTATTTTAAATAAAATCTTTAAAGAAAAAGGCGTACAAATTCCAGCAAATATTGCAGGCTTAATGCTTTCAGCAATTGTATCGGATACTTTACTATTTAAATCACCAACTTGTACAGAAGAAGACGTTGCCGCTGCACGTGAACTTGAAAAAATTGCAGGCGTAAACGCAGCAGAGTATGGACTAGCTATGCTAAAAGCAGGAGCAGATTTGAGCGATAAGAGCTTAGAGGACCTTTTATCACTAGATGCAAAAGAATTCGGCATGGGCGAATACAAAGTAGTCATTGCACAAGTAAACGCAGTAGACGTAAACGACGTAATGGGTCGCCAAGAGGAACTTGAAGAATTAATTAATCGTGAAATTCAAGAAAAAGAATTGGATCTATTTTTCTTCGTCGTAACAGATATTCTAAACAATGACTCAGTAGCTCTAGCACTTGGCAAAGTAGCGCTAAAAGCAGAAGCTGCATTTAATGTGACATTCGATAATAATACTGCCCTACTTAAAGGTGTAGTATCTCGTAAAAAACAAGTAGTCCCAGCATTAACTGAAGCATTAGCATAATAAAAATAGAAAAAGGCTATCTCAAAAGTTGCTATTTATTCATAGCAATCTAGAGATAGCCTTTTTTCTTAGAAAATCTCCGTGTATCTTAGAAAACGCGCCAAATCTCAGGAAATATCTGAGTATCTCAGAAAATCCAGGTGATATCTCAGAAAACACAGATTGAATCTCAGGAAATCTCATGAATATCTCAGAAAATCCATATTTATTCATCAATAAGCATTTAAATTGTTGAACTCCATGGAAATCTTTACAATGTAATAGAGGTGATTAACATGAAAATTGAAGTATGGTCAGATTTTGTATGTCCTTTTTGTTATATAGGAAAACGAAGATTAGAAGAAGCGTTGGAGCAAACAGGTTTTGCAAATCAAGCTGAGGTGGAATTTAAAAGTTATCAACTAGATCCAAACACACCGAAAGTTTCAGAGAAGAGTATGTATGAAGTACTTGCTGAAAAATACGGATCTACATTAGAAGCTGCAAAAAATATGACTGCACAGGTTGCAGAACAGGCTAAAACAGTTGGTCTTGCATACAATTTTGATGCTATGAAACCTGCGAATACGTTGGATGCGCATCGAATTGTAAAATGGGCATCTGAGCAAGGGAAAGCGAATGAAGTAAATGAGTTAATGCTGCATGCATATTTCATTGAAGCAAAAGAGATTGGTAAACACGAAGTGCTTCTTGAATTAATCGAATCAATTGTTTTATCAAGAGAAGAAGCAGAAAAAGTGTTGAATTCAGATGCTTATTTGACAGATGTTCAAGCGGATATCGCTAGGGCAGGGCAAATTGGCGTACGCGGTGTACCATTTTTTGTATTGAATGATAAGTATGCAATTTCTGGTGCACAGCCTACTGAAACATTCGTTGGCGCATTGAATAAGATTGCAGAGGAAGAGGGCATTTCACCGAAACTCCAGCTTCTTGGAGAAGATGCTAACCTTTGTACCGATGATACATGTGATATTTGATAAAACAGTAAGCCAGCTAGGAGAAGTCCTAACTGGCTTTTTATGTTCTTCTTTCAAATGAATGAAATCTAGTACCTTGGAAAATCAAAACACCAAGATCATCTTCGGCAAGCATTCCGTATTCGTGTCCACTAAGTCTAAGCTCCATTCTATCTCCGCTTTCCACTTGAAATGTTGCATAATAGGAAGTAGATGCTGCACTATTACCGGCACCTCCACTTGTTTTCGAACGTTTTGTTACTACATGTGCGGGTACAGATAGTTTAGGAGAATTATTGTTTTTATTCCATTGAATTAAACCCCTAATAATAGTAAATATGATAGTTCCAAATACGATAATAAAAACGAGCGAAATAAATATTGGACCAAAGACAAACATAAAGCCATTCATATAAATTCTCCTAAAAAAAACTGTTTTTATCATATACGAAAAAGTTTGAATAAAGTTTCGTTTATAGATAGACACTAGAAGAAAAAGGAGGAAATACGATGACAGATAAAATACTACCTAGTGAATCCCAGTCCTATTGGCGTGCATCAACAGATTTTCCAACGTTTCAGAAATTAAGTGAAGATGTCGAAACGGATGTCGTTATTATAGGAGCAGGACTTACAGGGATAACTACAGCCTATATGCTGAGTACAAGTGGACAAAAAGTGATGGTAGTAGAAGGAAGTAGAATATTAGAGGGGACAACTGGTTTCACAACGGCAAAAGTGACAGCGCAGCATGGTCCCATTTATCAACAACTGATCGCTACATTTGGAGAAGTAAGTGCAAGACTATATTACGAAGCAAACATAGGCGCCAAAAATTTTATGGAAAAAACGGCCGAAGAATTAGGAATCAATTGTGATTTCGAAAAAGTAGATGCTTTTTTATATGCGGATACAGAAGACGGGGTCGATATTATACAAAAAGAAATGAAAGCCTACCAAAGGATTGGAATAGAAGGGGCTACACTCACAAAAGAGACAGGCCTTCCGTATAAAGTAAAAGAATCATTGAAACTAGAAAACCAAGCACAATTTCATCCACTAAAATATGCAACAGGTCTCATGAAGAAAGCAATCGAAAATGGTGTGCAGTTTTACGAGCAATCTCGGGCAAAATCCATTCATTCAACGAATATTGTGGAGATGGTAGATGGGCATGAAATACGTGCGAAGAAAATACTCGTTTGCAGTCATTTTCCGTTTAATGACGAAGACGGGTTATACTTTACAAGAATGTATGCAGAAAGATCTTATGTTGTGGCTGCCCTTGCGGAAGCAAATTATCCAAAAGGAATATACATTAATGTAGAAAAACCAACAAGATCCATTCGAACCGCACAAGGAATGGACGGGAAAAGATACTTATTGCTGGGTGGAGAGGGACACACTACCGGAAGATTTCAAGGCGACATGACTTCAAACTATGAAACGTTGGCCGCATTTGGACGGGAACAATTCAACGTCAAACAGTATGCCTATCGTTGGTCTGCTCAAGATTTAGTCACACTCGATCAGTTACCCTACGTTGGATCCATGACTTCCGGGTTGCAAGATGTGTTAGTCGCGACGGGCTATGCAAAGTGGGGAATGACTAATAGTACAGTAGCTGCTAGAATAATGGCTGATAATGTCCTTGGAAAAGAAAATCGTTTTGCAAATCTTTATAACCCGATCCGATCGAAAATGAAAAAAGAAGATATCAAAAGTTTCGCAAAGTTTAACGCAAGCGTTGCAAAAGAACTCGTCAAAGGAAAGACCGAAAAAATTGACGTCCTCTTTAAAGATTTAGAACTTGGAAAAGGGGATATTGTAAATCTTGATGGCAAAAAAGTCGGTGCATTTAAAGACTTGACAGGTAAAGTATACTTAGTAAAACCAGTGTGTACACATCTTGGTTGCGATGTCGTATTCAACGCCGCCGAATGCTCGTGGGATTGTCCATGTCATGGATCTAGATACACTTTTACCGGAGAAGTGTTGGAAGGACCAGCGTATGAGCCGTTGGAGAAAATAGAATATGTGGAATGAGAAGAGCTTAGAGAGAAATCTCTAAGCTTTTTTTAGTTATAAATTCAGGTAAAAGTATAAGTCGAATGATTCCTTAGGGAAGCGATAATACAAGAGCAATTACTACTGATACGAGTACTACCCCCAATGCAATAAGGAAAAAACAATCGTGCAATGAAATCTGCACGATTGTTTTAAGAAGATATTGATTTTGTCTCACTTAAAGCACGTTTTTGTAAATCTAAAATAAGAGGATCGGAGGATGTTTCCAGTAAGATTGCTTGTTTTTGCTGCAAGTCTAGTCGCATCTTTTCTGTTTCTATTAAAAATGTATTATATTTGAGTTTTTCTAGCTCGATTTCATCTTTTACAATTTGTGCCCTCATTTTATGTGATTTTCGTAAATGAGTCGTCCATATTGCAGAAAGTGGTATAGAAAAAATCATTACTACAGCTACTAACCCTACAAGTTCTCCCATCTAAAATCCCTCCTAATGTATTTTCTTAAGTATATACGAAATTAATAGAGTATAGTTTCAAAATTGAAAAAACTACTCTAAATAATTTCAGAGTAGTTGTTGTTGGAAAAGCAGATTATTTATTCAAATAAGCCCAAGCATACTGTGCATACAATTCTGCACCAGTAACAAGTGCATCTTCGTCGATATCGAAATTTCCGTGATGATGAGCCCATTCGGTATCTTTTTCCGGATTTCCACTTCCGACAAGGGCAAAGCTTCCAGGAGCTTTTGTTAAGAAAGCAGAGAAATCTTCACCACCCATAGTAGGTTTTTCGTTAAAGATTACATCCGATCCAAATGCTTCCACAGCAACTTGTTGAACAAGTTTTGAGCTTTCTTCATCATTGTCAACTGCATCTGTACCGCGAATATATTCCACTTCTGCAGAAGCACCGTAAACTGTAGCAATGCTATCGGCATATTCCGTAATACTTTTTTCAATATGATCTCGTGTATCGGGATGGAACGTACGAACGGTTCCTTCGATTTCCGCATTTTCCGCAATTACATTGAATCTTGTTCCAACCACCATTTTCCCAACAGTAAGAACAGCAGGACTTTGTGGATCAATTGTTCTAGAAATAACGGTTTGCACATTCATAACGAAAGAAGAAGCAACGATTGCTGTATCGATACAAGCCTCTGGAATAGCACCATGTCCACCGCGTCCTTTGAACTTCACTTTGAAAATATCCGCAGCAGCAAATGATGGTCCCGGCGTACAGGAAACTTTATGAGTTGGCATCTGAGACCAAATGTGAATGCCGAATACATTGTCCACACCATTCATTGCACCTTGGGCTACCATTGCTTTTGCACCTGCAGCAGCTTCTTCAGCTGGTTGGAATAGGAGACGCACATTACCTGGGAGTTGATCTTTTATTTCGGATAATGCTTTTGCTGCAATTAGTAACATGGAAGTATGCGCATCATGTCCACATGCATGCATTTTTCCTTCTTCTTTAGATGCATAAGGCACATGCGTATTAAGTTGTTGAACAGGAAGTGCATCCATATCTCCACGAAGTGCAACCGTTTTGCCTCCAGGTGCTCCTTGGATTTCAGCGATAACCCCTGTAGGTTCAGTTTTTCGGTATGAAATGCCAAGGTTATCTAAGTACTCGCAAATAAATGCTGTCGTTTTGAATTCTTCAAAAGATAGCTCTGGTTCGCTATGTAGTTTACGACGTAGTGCGGTTAACTCTTCCTTATTAGTTGTAACCGATTGTTTAATAGTTTGATTTATCATTGTTCATTTTCCTCCTAGTTTTTATAAGAACCCTACAAATATACCAGCTAGAACAACAGAAACGATTGTTACACTGATGAATCCACCAACGAGCATAGATGGAAGCATTTGATCCGTTAATACTTTTCGTTCTTTCTCATCTTGCGTTAAGGAATTAATAACCTCATTTGTAATGATGTAATCAGCAGGGAATCCGTAAAGAGCAGTTAAAGAAATAGCAAATGCCATATGTTTACTGACTTTTAGAACTTTCCCAATGATTAAAGAGAAAATATACATTCCGATAACACCTAAAATAATTGTTCCAATAAGTGGATATAAAATTTCCATAATCATCGACGGGGTCGCTTTTTTCAACGCATCGAAAACAAACAACATTAAAACCATAATACATAAGCCAAAACCATTTGCTTTTTGTAATACTTGGCGTTCTAAGAAGCCAACACTGGCAGCAATTATACCGAACAATAAACAAAGAACATATGGGCTAATCGTTACGATTGGTGCTAGTAATGTAGAAACGAGATACGCAAGGTAACCAACTAGAGCGAGACGGAAAAACTTGAAATAACTTGTGTTATATTTAGCTGGCATTTTGCGGAACATTTTAAGTTCTTCTTCAGGTTCTTCCGAAGAAGTAGTAGCTTGTCCAGTTGGAATTAATTCACCTTTGCGGAACTTCTCAAGCAGCATTTTCCCTTCTTTTTTTAGTGCAATGGAAGTTAAAGGATACCCGGCGAACCCTTGCATAACATAAATAACAATGGCGAATACAGACAATGTAGTAAGCCCTGCATTTGCTGCACCATCAGACATGATTAGTGCGGAAACTAATCCACCAACAAGAGGAGGAATTGCGACAACAACAGTTTGAAAACCAAAAAGGAATGTTCCAACTCCTAAAAGTGCGGCAATAATTCCTATAATCCCAGAGATAGATATTAAAATAGTTTTCCACTGTTCTTTTAATTGTTTAATAGAAAGTAACGTCCCCATGTTCGTAATGAGCAAGTAAATCATCATTACTGCAACAACTGGTGGTACCCCTGCAGTGGAAACAATTTCTGTTGGAAAGAAAGTCCAATAACCTATTATGAAAAGGACAGCAGATACAAAAACAGATGGTATCCAAGCCTTTGTACGAGTAGAAACAAAATCTCCGATAAAAAGAATCGCAATAACAATAACTAACGCAAGCATTTGTGGCATAATAATCTTTCCTTTCTGACAATAGCGAATAATCCATATAGTAACACGACTTTCATAAAATATAAAGTATATAATATATTTCAGAATAATTAGTTTTATGTAAGTAGAAATGTAAGTGCTTTCGTTTTGAGTGAATTTATTTTTGACAATAAAAAAAGCTGTCCTGAAAAATCAGGATAGCTCTAAGAGGATACAAATTATTAAGCTGGGTTTAATTCAAGTTCAACAAAGATTTTGATGTCTTCGCCAACAAGAACGCCACCAGTTTCAAGGGCTTGGTTCCAAACTAAGCCAAATTCTTTACGATTTAATTTTGTTTCAGCAGAGAATGCTACCACTTCTTGGCCCCATGGATTAGTACCTTTACCGCCGTATTCTACTTCGAAAGTTACAGGTTTTGTTACGTCCTTAATTGTGATATCACCAGTTACATCATATTCGCCGTTGTCTGTTTTTTTTATGTCAGTAGCAACGAATTTTATGCTCGGGAAAGTTTCTGTGTCAAAGAAGTCAGCAGAGCGTAAGTGGTTATCGCGATCTTCGCTGTTTGTAGTAATTGATTTTACATCGATATCAAAGCTAATAGTAGCCCCGCTTAAGTCTTCGGCATTACCTTCTAAATTAGCTGTAAAGTTTGTAAAAGACCCTTTTACTTTTGAAACCATCATGTGTTTTACAGAAAAATCGATACTAGAGTGAGCAGCGTCAAGATTAAATTTTGTCATTTTTAATTTCCTCCTAAAAAAAGTTTTGTTTTTAAAAGTATAGTACATATTAATCTCGAAATCAAGATATTTTAATTCAAAGTAAATGAGGGATTCTTCATTAATTATTACCCTTTTCTAAAAAGTAATAACATAAATTACTTTATGTAACCAACTATATATTTATAACATGCTTACGTCAAGTAATTAAATTACTTTGGTTTTACAAAACGATTTTAAGGGAATATAATAGAACGAAATAGAGGTGAATCAAATGAAAGAAATGTTATTATGCCCACGTTTAGCAAAGGCAATGGAATTGATCGGAAAAAGGTGGACAGCATTAATTATTTATCAATTAATGGACGGATCGAAACGATTTAATGAAATTGAGTCGTCTCTACCTATTAGTGGTCGATTACTTTCAGAACGTTTAAAAGAGCTTGAAAAAGAAGGTATAGTAGATAGAAACGTTTTTTCAGAAGTCCCAGTGAGAGTGGAATACAACTTGACAGACAAGGGTCATGCGCTAAAAGATGTAGTTGGTGGAATTGAATCTTGGTCTAAAGAATGGTTGTAACAATTTAACTTGATAAATTAGGTGCAAGAACGCATACTATGTATGGATACAAGGTTAATGGAGAAAGGATTGTCACTTTTTGACTAAACAACAATGGTTTCAAGATTTAATTACTCAGTTAGATCCTAGCAATGTAAAAATAGATGAAGCACTAAACTTGCATACAATGACACGCATGGGTGGAATTGCAGACTTATTTGTTACGCCTGAAACGGAAGACCAAACGGCTTTCGTCGTGCAATATACGTATGAAAATGACATTCCGTTATTGCTATTAGGAAATGGCTCTAATATGGTCGTTCGAGATGGTGGCGTTCGTGGTATCGTACTTCGCTTAGAAAACCTAAATAAAATCACTATAGTTGGCAACAAAGTAATTGCTGAAAGTGGAGCAGATATTATCGATGTTTCAAGAGCTGTAGCAACGGAATCCTTAACAGGCTTAGAGTTTGCTTGTGGAATCCCTGGATCTATCGGTGGTGCAATGGCCATGAACGCGGGTGCATATGGTGGAGAAGTGCAGGATGTAATCGTTCAATGTACTGTGCTTACACCGAGTGGTGAAAAGCTCGTTCTTTCCAAGGAAGCATTAGAACTTGGCTATCGAAAGAGTGTTATTACAAAAAAAGGTTATTATGTTCTTTCTGCAGAGTTTGAATTGCAACCGGGTAATCAAGAAGAGATTGATGCGAAAATTGCGGATTTAACATTTCAACGCGAATCCAAGCAACCATTAGAATACCCTTCTGCAGGCAGTGTATTCAAACGCCCGCCTGGTTATTTTGCAGGGAAATTAATCCAAGATAGCGGATTGCAAGGAAAAGGTTTTGGAGGAGCGGAAGTTTCAACGAAACATGCGGGATTTATTGTCAATAAAAACAATGCAACTGCTACTGATTATATAAGTACGATTGAAATGGTGAAAAAAGCAGTGAAAGAAAACTTCGATGTTGAGCTAGAATTAGAAGTGAAAATTGTTGGTGAGAATCAATCATAATATATTAAAAGACCTCTGAATATATTAGTATTCAGAGGTCTTTTTTATGCTCGTCTTTCCACTAAAACGTATATTGTCAATTAGTGTTAAGAACTAGGAGGGGGTATGATTGTGGAAAAAGGTTGGAAAATAGTCGCTTGGGTTTTGGGGATTATCCTTTCGATATGTGTTGTTGCGGTTGTTGGTTTGAATATGTATTTATCTAGCTCAAAGCCAATCATCAAGGGAAGTCTTACTTTAAGTGCACTAGATGCGGATGTGAAAGTTGTCCGGGATGGGTTTGGGGTGCCTCATATTAAAGCTACATCAGATGCAGATTTATATCGTGCACAAGGGTTTGTACAAGCGCAAGACAGGCTTTTTCAAATGGATTTAGCTAGAAGACAAGCGAGTGGACGATTATCGGAAGTTGTAGGTGAAGCGGCAGTAAATACGGATAAGTTTTTCCGGACATTTAGCTTGAGAGATGCTGCTGAAAAGTCCTATGATGGTTATGATGCAGAGGCAAAAGATGTATTGAAGTGGTATACAGAAGGAGTAAATGAATTTATTTCGTTTGCCAAAACGGATAACAAGCTAAGCTATGAATTTAAACTGCTTGGATATGAACCCGAAGAGTGGACACCCATTGATTCATTAACGATAGGTAAATACATGGCGTATGATTTAGGTGGTAACTGGTCTTCACTAGCAGTAAGGCACTGGGCTTTAAGTGAATTTGGGGAAGATAAAGCGAAGGAATTATTCATCAATTATCCTGAAGGTGCACCAGCCATAATGGAAGCTAATTTAAGTAAACCCGTAAATGTAAGTGGCTACTTTGATGCTTCCACTTTGCCAAATGAGTTTAATTGAAGTAATAACTGGGTCGTAAGTGGTGATAAGACGGAAAACGGACTGCCTCTCCTAGCAGATGATCCGCATTTAGGGTTGAGTACACCATCTATTTGGTATCAAATGCATTTGGAGTCTCCAAAACAAAATGTAAGTGGCGTTATTTTCGCTGGTATTCCAGGGATTATTTTAGGACATAACGAAGATGTTGCATGGGGTGTGACGAATGTTGGCCCTGATGTACAGGATTTATATATAGAAACGCCAAATCCTGACGACCGTACACAGTTTTTGTATGAAGGCAAATGGGAGCAAGCTGAAGTACGGAATGAAACCATTAAAGTAAAAGGGCAAGAGGATGTTCCCTTCAATGTAGTGGTCACCCGTCATGGTCCAATTATTTCAGATGTTTTATTTAAGAAAGAAAAAGCCTCAGCCTTGTTTTCCATGCAGTGGACTGCACTTGAGCCAACCCTTGAGTTGCAAGCCATTTTGGAAATGAATAAAGCGTCGAACTGGGATGAATTTGAAACTGCTTTAGAAGATTTCCATGCACCTGCACAAAACTTTGTGTTTGCAGCAAAAGATGGAACGATTGCATATAAAGCGAACGGCCGAATACCCATTCGCAAGTCGGGTGATGGACAATTGCCTGTACCAGGCGATTCGGCAGAATATGGCTGGGCAGGCTATGTTCCGTATAACGAACTGCCAACTGTTGTGAATCCAAAGGAAGGGTTTATCGCTACTGCGAATAATCAAGTGATAGATGATTCATACCCATATCATATTACCGACTTTTGGGCGCAATCTTACCGATATGAACGAATTGCGGAAGTGTTAGACAGTAAATCTAATTTAACAAAAGAAGATATGATGAACCTACAAATGGATCAAACGAATTTATATGCAAGAGAGTTTTTAACAGAAATGCTCAGTTCCGTGGAAAAGTTTGATAGTAACGGTGAGTATGAAAGTATCATAGCTTTATTGACAGATTGGGATCAAGTGGATGATAAAGACCAAGCAGCTCCTCTCGTATTCCACAGGTGGATAAAAGAGTTGCCGAAAATCTTGTTGGAGGATGAGATGCCGGAAGATGTTTATGATATGCTGCCGGGTAAGGGGAATATTTCCGATCAGTTTCTTCGAAAAGGCTACAAAAATGAAGCAAGTACTTGGCTGGATGAATATGGTGGAGTGGACAAATGGGTGTACGACTCCTTCATGATAGCGGTCGCAGATATAAAAGACGAATTTGGAGCGAATGAAAAAAAGTGGAAATGGGGAGATTTTCACCAACTTACATTTGATCATCCATTATCTGGAGCATCACCAATTTTGGCATATGTATTAAATCCAAAATCTGTCCCCATTGGTGGATCAAATATTACCGTTCAAGCAGCTGCTTTTGGAGACGATGGTAGAGTAGATCACGGAGCATCGTGGCGATTTGTTGCGGATCTGTCTGATTTATCGAAAGCGTATCATATTGTTGGACCTGGTCAAAGTGGACATGTGAAATCGAAATGGTACCACGATCAAGTGATAGACTGGGCAGAAGGTAATTATCATACGACCGTTATGGATGGTGCAATAAACGATGGGACTGAATTAATATTAAAAGCGGAATAAGTTTCAAAATGAGCGACCACTTTATTTAGAAGTGGTTGTTTTTGTGCTGAGAAAGTGCCATCCGGTCAGAAAATTTTCTGTTCTGCTAAAAATGATGTATAAAAAATTCATTCAAATATTGGTTTGAATGTCCTTGCGTTTTGAATAGTTTGAACATATAATGGGGTTAACAATCAAACGATCATTTGAATGAGGTGAGAAAGTGCAGACGAAGGATATATGTGAAGTAACGAAAGTGCACGAAGGCGTTGTACTTTCCGTAAAAAAGAAACTACCAGATGTTACGAAGGTAGCACTGATCTTTAAAGCATTAGCAGATGAAACAAGATTAAAAATTGCGTATGCGCTTACAATTGAAAAAGAGCTTTGTGTGTGTGATGTGAGTGAAATTATTGAATCTTCTACAGCAACCGCATCGCATCATTTACGATTTTTACGAGAATTATCTCTTGCAAAATCACGTCGCAAAGGAAAATTAGTTTATTATTCATTAGCGGATCATCATGTAAACGAGTTAGTTAAAATTGCGTATGAACATGCAGTAGAAGAGGGTGAAAAGATTGGACAAAACAGCCAAAAAAGAATATCGACTTGAAAATTTAACGTGTGCCAACTGTGCGATGAAATTTGAAAACAATATAAAAAGTTTACCTGAAGTAAAGGGTGCAAATGTGAATTTCGGGGCGTCCAAAGTTTCAGTCATTGGAAACGCCACAATAGAGGAAATTGAAAAGGCAGGAGCATTTGATGGCATTAAAGTGGTGCCGTATAAACAACGTCAACAAGAAAAGATTCCTTTTTTCAAGAGAAAAGAAAATGTGTTAACAGCTATTTCTTTTGTTTTTTTAGTAATTGGAATTATCGCATCCTATTTATATGAAGAAACGAATCCAGTAGCGATTGGTTTATTCATTATTTCCATCGTTGTTGGTGGTTTCAATCTATTTAAAGGTGGACTGATCAACCTATCTCGTTTTTATTTTGATATGAAGACACTTATGACGATTGCCATTATTGGAGCAGCAATCATCGGCGAATGGCGCGAAGGTGCAGTTGTTGTCTTTTTATTTGCAGTGAGTGAAGCTTTAGAAGCGTACTCCATGAACAAAGCACGTCAATCCATCAGTCAGTTAATGGATATTGCTCCTCCGATTGCAACGATTCTTCGAGGAAACCAATTAGTAGAAGTAGATACTGAATTTATTCAAATAAATGACACGCTAATTGTGAAACCAGGGCAAAAAATTGCGATGGACGGAATTGTGTTAAAAGGGACTTCTGCTGTTAATCAAGCTTCTATTACAGGTGAAGCTATTCCAGCAATGAAAACTATTGGTGATGAGGTTTTTGCTGGAACATTAAATGAAGAAGGTTCTTTGGAGATAAAAGTAACAAAAAGAGTAGAAGACACTACGATTGCGAAGATTATTCATTTAGTAGAAGAAGCACAAGCAGAAAAAGCACCTTCGCAAAGATTCGTCGATAAGTTTGCAAAGTATTATACGCCTGCAATTATTGCAATTGCATTTTTAGTAGCCCTCGTTCCTCCGTTGTTCGGTGCAGATTGGCACTTATGGATTTATCAAGGACTTGCAGTACTAGTTGTAGGCTGCCCGTGTGCTTTAGTTGTATCTACTCCAGTAGCAATCGTGACAGCTATTGGAAATGCTGCTAAGCAAGGTGTCCTCATTAAAGGTGGCATTCACTTAGAAGAAATTGGTCGACTACAAGCAATTGCTTTTGATAAAACTGGTACGCTAACAAAAGGTTATCCGGAAGTTACACTTGTGGAGTCCGAATCCACAAATGATTTCATTCAAAAAGTAATGTCCATTGAAACCTATTCACAGCATCCACTTGCACAAGCAATTGTGAAATATGGATCGAAAGAACGTATACATGCTATAGAAATAGATGGATTTCAATCCGTTACTGGTAAAGGAGCAGAAGGGATTATCAAAGGTAAAAAGTGGTCGGTAGGCAGTGTTTCTTGGATTACTTCTTTAAGCGTCGTTTCGAATGAACTGATTGAAAAAATTGAACTACTGCAATCAGAAGGAAATACAGTGATGCTTGCTGCAGAAGAAGGCGTTTATAAAGGGTTTATAGCTGTGACAGATCCAATTCGTTCAACGAGCGGTAAAGTATTACAAGATCTTAAAAATGCGGGTATTAAACACACCGTCATGCTTACCGGAGACGACGCACGAACTGCACATGCCATTGCGGCTAAACTAGGAATGACAGATGTAGAAGCAGGGTTAATGCCCGAACAAAAACTTTCGGCCATTAAAGTGTTGAAAGAAAAATATGGTGCTGTTGCAATGGTGGGAGACGGAGTGAATGATGCACCGGCACTTGCTGCATCCACTGTTGGAATCGCAATGGGTGGAGCAGGAACGGACGCTGCACTGGAAACTGCAGATGTTGCATTGATGGCAGATGATTTAGAGAAACTTCCATATACGATTCGTTTAAGTCGAAAAGCATTGCATATTATTAAAGAAAATATTATGTTTGCATTAGGGTTAAAGATTATCGCACTTTTACTCATCATTCCAGGTTGGTTAACATTATGGATTGCCATATTTGCAGATATGGGAGCAACATTACTAGTAGTGCTGAATTCTTTACGGCTAATAAAGGGGAATAAGTAGTACGTTAGGAGGGTGAAAAATGAAGCTTACAGAATGGACGATGGAAGAGCAGGAACAGCTAATTCATTTCATGACGACAAATACATGGCCATATCATGGGAATTCGCATCCAGCTAGAGAACTAATCGAGAAGACAATTGACGAAGGCGGATATCAATCGGACGAAGTGAAGACGTTTTGGGTTGAAAATGAAGAGAATGAGCAGATTGGAATCGTCAAAATTTACGATTTACAAGATGAGATTCCTTTATTTGATTTACGAATTGCAGATGAAGCGCGTGGAAGAGGTTATGGTCCGCGTGCTTTGAAAATGGTTGCAGAATACGTATTCCGATTACCTGAAGTGAAAATTCGCTTAGAAGGCCATACGAGACAGGATAATTTTGCGATGCGAAAAACGTTTGAACGTGCAGGCTTTGTAAAAGAAGCCCAGTTACGTCAAGCATGGTTTTCTCCCAAAGAAGGTTCGTACTATGATGCAGTTACATATGGTATGACAAGAGATGATTTTTTAAAGGGGACAGCTACTCCTGTTAATTGGGATGATGATTTCAGTAAAAAAGCAAAGAACGAGGAGCTAAACTCTTTTTCGGAGGAATTTTATACAGAACGTCTTCTTATTCGAGCACCGAGGTTAGAGGATGCACCAGAAGTATGGAAAGCGATTATCCAGTCCCATGAGTCGTTGAAAGAGTGGATGCCATTTGCACAAAATAAACAAACATTAGAAGAAACAACAACTAATTTGAGACAATCTATCGCTAATTTCGTTACGCGAAAGGATTTAAGACTTCACTTATTTTTAAAAGAAACAGGTGAATTTGTAGGTTCTTCTGGATTGCATCGGATAGATTGGAATGTTCGGAAATTTGAAATTGGCTATTGGATTGATAACAAGTTTGAGGGCAAAGGTTTAATGACGGAAGCATGCGAACGTATTACGCAATTTGCTTTTGATGAGTTACATGCAAATCGAGTGGAAATTCGTTGTGGTAGTGAAAATGTAAGAAGTCGCTCCGTAGCGGAAAGACTTGGCTATTTAATGGAGGGTATACTTCATAAAGATTCTCTATCAGCTGATGGAAAAAAATTACGGGATACATGTATTTATGCAAAAATAAAATGAGGGGTTGCTTATTAGGCAACCCCTCATTTTAGATCGATCGTCTTCCGGTAACAAGTTGAATGATAAAAATAATCAAGGCAATAACTAGTAATGCGTGAATAAGGCCTCCACCAATTTTTAATACTAAACCGAGTAACCAAAATACGATTAGTATAACGATAATGACCCATAAAATTTTCCCCATCTAATATCATCCTTTCTTAACGATCATGTGGTTATTAAAGTTTTACCCTTTAAGATAAAGTATTAAACATAAAGTTACTTTTTACGAAGGAAGAGATAAAATTGCTTACAAATGTTATGGAAGAAATTGTGCGAAGTATTGTGACAATGCTTATGAGAGGTACCGAATATCAAACTTTTTGTAAATGTGCACAATGTGAAATGGATATTATTGCTTTGAGTCTAAATACACTACCTGCACATTATGTAACTACAGAACAAGGAAGAAATTCGGTTTTTGAGCGAATGAATTCACGGGAAAATTTAGAGTGGATTAATAAGAGAATCATACAATCTATACATGTTATAGGAAAGTATCCCCATCGTAACTAAGCCCGCAATTAATATTCTCCTTAAGTCAAGGGTACCAGCTTTAATGTTGCTGAGTACACTTTTGTTTTTTTATAGACGCCGCCGCGATAAAACCCAGCATGTTCTTTAACTGGTTTATTTTTACTTTTATAGTCCGCAGTATACATGAATCGGTGGGTGCGTGATTAGAGTAGGTAGTACTAGAAAAAAATGGATAGTATCCATTGATAAAGAAGCGCTGAGCGGACGGAATTGCATCTTCGTCCGCTCTTAAAAGAATAGGAAAGAATTTACTCTCTCATTAACCAAACCTTACGCACTTGGTCTCTACAAATTTCAAGAAGGCGACGGACAAACATCCGCCACAAGATTATCGAAAAAAAGTGGATCGTGAAGTGACGCAGTCACTTCACGATCCACAAAAATTCCAACGATAATAGTGTAGTTGATGTCTCGTCCAAAGCACTCTGGGAATTGAAAAGACAAGATGCACTTAAAGGACGCTTGGATTTTTCTTAGTTATAATTTAAATTGTTTCACTAATGTTTGTAAGTCTTCCGCCATGGTAGATAAAGAAGAGGCGGATGTGGAGATTTCCTCCATGGAAGCAAGCTGTTCTTCAGAAGCGGAAGCCACATTTTGTGTGTTGGACGCAGAAAGTTGAGCAATACTAGCCATTTCTTCAAGAGAAGCATTTACTTCTTCCGCACTTGCTGACATCTCCTCAGAAATAGCGGATACTTCTTGAATTTGGGAAGTTACTTGTTCTATCGATGTTAATATTTTTTCAAAGCCGGCTCCAGCCTCCTGAACGACCGTCATACCAGATGCCACTTCTTTAGTTCCAACTTCCATTACATTTACTGCTCGGCCGGTGTCAACTTGTATTTGATTGATTAAGTCCGCTATTTGATCAGCAGATTCCTTCGACTGCTCTGCAAGCTTTCGCACTTCATCTGCTACAACTGCAAACCCTTTACCATGTTCGCCGGCACGGGCAGCCTCAATTGCGGCATTTAATGCCAACAAGTTAGTTTGATCTGCTATTCCAGTAATTACTCCAATAATATTTCCGATTTCCTGTGATAATCCCCCTAACTTTCTAATAACAGAAGCGGAGTCTTCAACAGATAGATTGATGGTGTTCATTTGTTGTATTACTTTTTGTAGCAATTCATTGCCAAGATGAGCTTCTTTGCTAGTTTCAATTGCTGATTCTGAAACGGTAGAAGACGTTTCGGCTACTTGCTGAATTCCGATTGTCATTTCTTGCATGGCAGTGGAGCATTCATTTGCACCTAGCACTTGTGTCTCAGCACCACTTGCAATATCTTGAATAGATGTTGCGATCTGATTAGTCGCTTGTGTTGTTTGCTCGGCACTCGCAGTCAATTCTTCCGCAGAGGATGCCACATGAATAGAGTTTAGGCTAACTTGTTCAATTACCATTCGAAGGTTTTTCGCCATATCATTAAAGGAATGAACTAACTCGCCAATTTCGTCTTTGTTTTTTACATTTACTTCATTAACAGAAAGATCTCCTTCGGCCAATTTTTTTGCTGAATTTGCTAAGGCTATAATTGGTTTGGAAATAACACGTCCCATGAAAAGGGCGATGAGTATTCCTACTAATATTGCAATGACACCTAAGGTTAAAGCCAATGTTTTCGTTTTTTGAATGAATGACGTATTCTCTGAACTTCCAGCTGCTAATAAATTACTTTGAAAATCTGAAAGTATAGTCACTTTTTCATCAAGTCTTTTTACTATGTCTCTTCCCTCTGTGGAGATAAGGCTTACGTATTCACTAGTCTTATTTTGTTTTTTTAGTTGAAATACCTTTTCGGAGAATTTCCTATAATCATTCTCGACCTGGTTTATATCCTCTAACATTTTGATCGCTTCCGGTTTTTTAAACTTTGGTAGTAGTGACTCATAACTTTTCTTATAATCAGAAACTGCGTTAGAATAATCTTGAAAGGCTTTTTCATCCCCTACTACTAAATATCCTCGCATGGCTATCATTTCTTGTTTCGCAGCTATTTGTAGTTCTTTTATTTTTACAGCTTTCATTGCTTTATCTTCTAATAAATCTCTATACGAATTATCTACATCTGTAAGTTGGATAAAATTAATACCAACTATTATTGCTAAAATTAATAAAACAGCAATAAATCCACTTAATAGTTTCTTACTGATTGTCCATTTCACTAAAAACACCTCGATACTCTCATTATTTTTCAATACTGTTAAATTCCATACTATTTTTTAAAAGGTTATTTCATCTCCTTCAGATTATTAAAGATGTGCTACTAAATGTAAGGTTGTGTAATGTCTAAGATGGATGGAGTAAGGTAATCTAATTTCTTTAAACTAGAACCAACAAACTATTACACTAAAACTTGCGATGGTTATTAGGGTTTATGATGACCAAGAAGTTAATTGTGCATTTGTACCTACTTTAGTATAAAGATACTTTATTAATCTAATAAGTATTTTTGTAATATAATAAAAAAATATTTGTTTATTCAAAGTATTTTTAAAAGTATTTCATTTCCTGATATTTAGCAAGCTATTATGTATGTATTTGTTATGGCAAGGCGGATGTAGTAAAATAAATGAAGTAGTTATGAAAGGAAGATACGTATGCCAACACCAAGCATGGAAGACCATATTGAACAAATATATATGTTAATCGAGCAGAAAGGATATGCTCGTGTGTCTGACATTGCGGAAGCATTATCTGTCTTGCCATCATCCGTTACAAAAATGGTGCAAAAGTTAGATAAAGATGGTTTTTTAATATATGAAAAATACCGTGGACTTACACTGACAACAAAAGGCATGAAAATGGGGAAAAAGCTAGTTAAGAGACATGATCTATTAGAAGACTTCTTACGGATTATCGGTGTAAAAGAAGAGAATATATACAAGGATGTAGAAGGTATTGAACATCATCTTAGTTGGAACTCCATAGACCGTATTGCGGATCTAGTATTGTTTCTAGAAGAAAATTCTTCTATTCAATCGAGGTTGCTGGAATTGCAAGACAGTGAAAACGATTAAATATATTGAAAACCAACTAAACGACGTATAAAGCAATTCAGAAGGAGAGCGGTAAAATTGATAGGATCAGCATCTGGAGAAATAGTAAAATTACAAGTAAAAGAACAAGAAGGATCGAAATGGATACTGGAGCATCATGAATTAGAGATTCCATTGAACGCTTCAGAAGCACCAGAAGATTTGCAAGTTGGACACATGATAGAAGTATTTTTGTTCGTTGATCGTAGAGGGAATTTATCCGCTACAACCCAACTTCCAACCATACAAAAGGGTACATATGGATGGGCACGTGTCATTAAAGTTTCCGATAAAGAAGGAGTTTTTGTCGATATCGGCACGTCGAAAGAAGTACAAGTAAAATCAGATGATTTACCGAAAATAAAAGAACTTTGGCCAGCAAATGGGGACCATTTATATATGACGCTTCGTACGGACAAAGACGGCGAGTTATTTGGCCGTTTAGCAACCGAAGATCGTGTAGAAGAAGTATATTTAGACGCACCAACCACTTTATTAAACCAAAATCTTCAAGCTAGACCTTATCGATTACTTCCAGTTGGAACGTTCCTACTAAGTGTTCCTGAAAATTATCGTATTTTTGTGCATCAGTCTGAACGTGTGGAAGAACCGAGACTTGGAGAAGACTTAAAGGTTCGTATTATTGACACAAAAGAAGATGGTTCTCTTAACGGCTCCCTATTACCTCGAAAACATGAACGTTTAGGCGATGACGCGGAATCCATTTTCCGTTATTTAAACGATGTAGGTGGAAGAATGCCGTTTACAGATAAGTCTAATCCAGAAGAAATACAAGAAATGTTCACGATGAGCAAGGCCGCATTTAAACGTGCACTCGGTAAACTGATGAAAGAAAGAAAAATTGTTCAAAACGATGGTTGGACAGAATTAAAAATGTAAAAAAATAGTTTAGATAAGTACCAAACATAGAGTTAATAATCTCTTATTTGGGTAACGGAGTGAAAAGAATCGATTAGTCGGAACTTTTTACTCCTGTTTTCGTATTAAAGGGAGAATGGATAGGAAAGGGGTTATTTGAATGAAAAAGTTATTACAACCATTTCTAGTTGCTATTATTATGGTTGGAGTTGTAATTGCACCATCCATTACATTTGCGGACTCAAATGGGTCTACAGAGGCAGTAAACGAAAAGTTCGGTGCTCCTATTGTAGTGTTTGGTGGAAATTTAACAGAAGACCAGAAAAAAAGTGTAAAAGAAAGCTTAAAAATAACAGAGAACTCGGATATTCAAGAAATTGAAGTAACAGGTCAGGACTTAGCGAAGTATTTAAAAGATGGCGATGCATCTGCTAGAATGTTTTCATCTGCAAAAATTACGAGGAAAGATGCTGGAAAGGGTCTCGTTATCAATATTGTTACTCCTGATAATATCACGGAAGTGACAGCAGAAATGTACGCAAACGCGATGCTCACAGCAGGGATCCATGATGCTGTAGTAGAAATTGCTGCTCCAAAACCAGTTACGGGTCACTCTGCATTGGTAGGTATTTATAAAGCATATGAAGTGACGGGTGGAAAACTAGATCCAGAGCGAACAGACGTAGCGAACGATGAGTTATCCGTTGCAACAAATCTTGCGAAAGAAGCGGGAATTGATGATGCAAAAGTAAGTGAATTACTGACAGAAATAAAAAAACAAATTGCAGAAAAAAATCCTACCTCACGAGAAGAAGTAGAAAAAATCGTTTCTGAGCAACTCTCGAAGTTGAAAATTGAACTTTCCGATAAAGACCGTCAGCTTTTGATAGATTTGATGGATCGAATCCGTAAACTAGACATTGACTTTAGCAAATGGGGCGATCAACTGAACGACCTTAGTAAAACAATTGAAGATAAGATTGGTAAGATCGTAGATAACGAAGGCTTTTGGCAAAGTGTCAAAGAGTTTTTTAATAAACTAATAGATTCCATTCGTTCTATTTTTAAATAATTTTTGCACCCTGCTTGTCTAAAGAGGCAAATAGGGTGCATTTTAATATGGAAAAGGCGAATCTTAGGAAGATACTATGTATTTGCTTTTATAAAGTTATCAAAAATACCTCGAATTCAATATAAATTAATTAGGAGGAATAGACAATGAAATTAGCTGGATTACACCATGTATCTGCCATAACAGCAGACGCAGATAAAAATCATGACTTTTTCACGCGAATTTTAGGAATGCGCTTAGTTAAAAAAAGTGTCAATCAAGACAATACATCTTCTTATCATTTATTTTATGCAGACGCAGTAAGTACACCTGGAACGGATATGACTTACTTTGACATTCCTAATGCGGGTAGAACGTATCCTGGTGTATCTAGTATTAGCAATACAGGATTCCGTGTCAAAAGCGAAGATGCATTATTATTTTGGAAAGAAAGACTTACGAAATTGGAAGTATCCACGGATGAAATAAAAGAGAGATTTGGTCGTAAAACACTTTACTTTGAAGACTTTGAAGGATCTAGACTGATGCTTGTTGTTGATGATGGAATGGGAATTCCTTATGGAGAGGCTTGGGAAAAAGAAGAAATCACTGCAGATAATGCAATAATCGGTCTGGGTCCAGTAAAACTTACCGTTCGCAATACTGCCCCAACTGAAAAAGTGCTCATAGAAATATTAGGGTTTGCGTTAGCGGGTTCTTATCCATCCGATGTTACTGGTATGCCGGATATTTTAGTGTACACTACAGGCGCAGGTGGCCCAGCAGGAGAAGTCCATCTAGAAACACGTACAGATTTACCAATTGAAAGGCCGGGCCGTGGGAGCGTTCATCACGTTGCATTCCGAGTCCCTTCAATGGAAGACTATCCAAGATGGGAAGAACTATTGCGTGCACAGGGCTTTGCTACGTCAGGATTAGTGGATCGTTACTATTTTAAATCTATTTATTTTAGAGAACCGAATGGAATATTATTTGAATTGGCTACAGATGAACCTGGATTTAGTTCCGATGAACCTATGGAAACATTGGGAAACACACTGGCATTGCCTCCATTTTTAGAACCAAAAAGAGCGCAAATCGAAAGGTCTTTGCGTCCGTTGTCAATTAATAAATGAGTGTGTTAAAATTCAGAAAAGGAGTGGTAAACAATGGATTTTCAATACAAAGAGCTTGGCGATGATGTATTTGCGTTTCAATATATACAAGATGGTGTAAAACTTGGTGAAATTACATGGACATTGCTTGGAGACGTGATGGTCATGGACCACACTTTCGTATCGGGTGAACTGAGAGGGCAAGGAGTGGCTAAAAAACTATTGGATAAAGCTGCAATACATGCTCGTGAAAAAGAGTTGAAAATGGAAGCGGTATGTTCTTACGTTGTTGCTGCATTCAACAAATCTAACGAATACGATGATGTAAAAGCTTAATAAATTTAAAAAGGCAATCCGTTTCTTTTCAGAGAGGATTGCCTTTTATGTTTTTAAATATGTGTAAAGAAAACCAAAATGCCTGTTAATACAGATGCACCTGCCAGTGTATAAAAGAAATCCGCCTGATTAAAAATTAACTTTTTTTCCATTTGAATCTTCCTTTCTATTATAAGTGATAGTATATTAGTACCCTTTTTGGAGTACTATTAAACAGGGTTGACTTATCTTATGAAGGGAAGTTAAGCATTAGACGAAACCTTTTGAAAGTTTCATCGTAGAATAACTATTAACTATTGGAGGGATACATATGAAGCGTACGGGAGAAATTACTCTCGGTGTTGTAAGTGGAATTATTAGTTTGATTTCAATAATACTAATTTCGTTGCTTGTCATAGGAGCTAGCACTTCATTAAATGAAGAGGGGTTTAACGCTACATTTGAAAATGAAATACTAACAAATCCGGCCATAAATTCTCAAGATATTGAGTATTTTACTCAGAACCCGGATGTAATTGTGAATATGGTAAACACTGTAGGTTGGGGATTGGTAACAGGTCTCCTTATTAGTTTAGTGTTGAATATAATAGGGATTGTATCCATTGCAAGAAATAAAAAACCGACGTTTGCTGGAATAATGTTTATATTAGCAGGAGTATTAGCGGGAATTATTTCTTTAACTTCGATTTTACTATATATAGCTGCAATTTTATGCTTCGTTCGAAAGCCACCAGTGGAATATACAGATCAGGATGGATACTATTCTGTTAACGAGTCACTATAATACAAAACACCGACCTACTAGGTAGCTCGGTGTTTTTAACTTTAGTTATTGAGTAAGTAAACGTATTTAGCAGTGGACAACGGATGACCTTCAAAGTACTCATCAAATTCTTCTAAACACTCAAATCCAAAACGTTCATAGAAAATGCGAGCCCCATTATTTTCACTTTCAACATAAACAAATAATTGCCTGCCTTTAGGCATCTCATTCAATCCGGCAACTAGCAATTTTTTTCCAAGACCTATTTTTTGGAAATCTGGTAACACATAAATAGCGGTCAATTCTGCATCTCCATCTTCATCTACGTATGTAAAGTTAGCAAATCCTACAGGCTCATTCTCATATTCAGCTAATAAAAAAATAGTTTTTTCCATTCGTTTTGCAAGCATTGTGTTGGAGTATGCTTTATCTAAAAAAAGTTGTTGTATGTCATCTGGAATAATATCTTTATATGTGTCGTTCCAACTGATCTTTGCGATTTGTTGAACAGCTGCTATATCCTTGAATGTGATCGCCCTAATCATTTGAAATCACCTCTAAATTCTTTTTGTTATCATATCAAATATACGATTAATCTTCTACCATTGTGTAATAATTATATATGGATCGAAAAAAGTAAAAAGTCTACTGAAAGAAATTTAGTAGAAGAAGAGGATGGAAACGGCGAAGTATTCCTTCAATGGAAGCCTCGCTTATTTTTTGCTATTTGCTAACGAACTGAACGATACGAGGATTAATATTACTCCAGTTAAGAAAAAACCACCCTTTGCTGTGAGTGCAAGTAGCCCGGTGATACTTGAACCCACTACGACACCTATTGAAAAAAATGCATAAAAGTAGCCGTATGCTTTCCCGCGGTATGTTGGTTCAGTGGTATCAATTAGTAATGAGTTTATAGATGGAAATAAAAAAGCAAATCCTATTCCATAAGAACCCATACAAATGTACATCCATTGTAAATTCTCCATTTGTCCAAGTAACAACATACTTACTCCCATAAGTCCCATTCCGAAAGCTAGTGTTTTAATAGGCTTAACACGATCAAAAATTCGATTTATAGGTAGCACGAATATTAATATCGCTACAAATCCGAAAGTACTAAGCAATATACCACTCGTTTTAGAATCAAAACCAAGATGAAGCACTTTTAATGGAAGCATATATGCTAAAACACCTTGGGAAAACATTAAAAAGAATGCACCTGAGTATGCTTTAACCAATCCATTTTTTCTGAAAAGGTCTATAATTGTTACAGAAGAAGTTCCTTTATTCCCCTCTATTTGTTTAATAATAGAAACAGATTTTAAGAAAAAAATAGATAAAACACTTAGAATTAGCATAATAGAGCCAGTAATACCTAATACAAATACTTCGCTTTGTTTACTAGCTAATATTCCGCTCATTGCAGGACCCACGATTGCAGCTAGTCCAACGAATGCTCCTGACAAAGCAACACCTTTTCCTCTTTTTTCAGATGCGGTCTGATTAGCGGAATAAGTAAATGCTGCGGGAACAATAAAACCAGCAACTAACCCATGGATAAAACGTACTAATAAAAGACCCATTGGTTCCATTACTAATTGGTACAAAAACAAGGAAATACTTGTTGCAAAAAGACCAAATATTAATATATAAAAAGGACCTTTTTTATCGGTTAAAAAGCCTGAAATGATATTTCCAAAAGTATTGGAAAGTGAATACATACCAACAACTAACCCCGTTAAAAATGGTGTAGCTCCTAGTGATATAGCGAAAGGACTCATAATGGGCAACTGGGTAAATAGGTCGAAAAAAGAGAAAAAGATAATAGTGTAGACAAACAAGCGCAATTATGTTCCTCATTTCTATATTCAGCTTTTCTTAGTGTAGCACTTTTTTATTACTTTTTCAGTTTTAAATTAGGTATAAAGAGGAAAAGGATATTGGTATTTACTTAATAATAGGGATAGGGGTGAAATAAGTTTGGAAAAAGAGTTGTTCATTTTTAGTCATTCATGTTGTAAAGAAAAAAGGTCGACCAATAGATGAAAAAGAGGGCAAGCCTTTGATTTAAATGTTTCCTTGGAGATGCAAAGGTAGTTATAACTAGTGAAACAGTTTAACTTACTCATATTCTAGATTATGCAAGTTTGGGAAGAGGCTTTCACTTTAGTCACAATAGTAAATCCATCCTATAAAGGAAAGGATGTCAAAAAAGTAGGTGAAAAAGAATCAAAAATAATTTTGATTTTTCAAGATTATGTTATAATATGATTCTAGAAGCCTATAAATAAAATAAATCGAAAGAACTACAAAGGGAGAAGTGGTCCTTATACAACACGTAGATAAGATATTTTTAGACAATTTTTCAAAAATGTATATTAAAGAACTAGCGGTAATAAATAGCGTTAAAGGGTTAGATTTATTTTTAGAATTAGAAAAAAAGCTATTCCTACATATGTACTCACTTGAACTAGAAGCTGCCAAAATGGTTTTAAGAGAAATGATCGAATTAATTATTAAAAGAGCTGAGAAGCAAATGATTTTAGGCGTGAAATATTATTACATACAATTAACTGCTGTGATGGGCAGAAAGCTTTATGAAAATCAAGTACCAGCAGACAAAGTAATGGCTTTTAATATCGCGAGTGTGAGAGTGATTGAAACTAAAATGAGTGATGCACAGTTTCTTCAATGTGCCGATGAGCTAGTAGAGTTTTTTGTAATGGTCATAACAGAACGAAAAAAACCTTCTTTTGGTCATCAAACAGTCAACAAAGTTATCATTTTTATTAATGACGAAATTGAGAATAACTTAACTGTTGAAAATATTGCTAACCAATTTAATATTAGTGCAAGTCATTTATCACGCATTTTCCGCGAGCATACTGGAGTTACTCTTGTAGAATATTTGAATATCCGAAAGGTCGAGGAGTGTCAGTACTTTTTAAGACACACAAATAAGGGCATCTCTGATATTTCCGATTCTTTTCACTTTTGCAATCAAAGTTATTTCACGCGTATTTTTAAAAAATATACTGGTTTAACTCCAAAACAATTTCGGGATCACCAAGAATATCCGAATTTTAATTATAATTTTCCTAATGAAAATAAAGCAATTTAACATTTGCTGCATGTAATATTTGATAAATAGCTTCATAGTAAGGTATACTCGTTATAGCTTAATAATTGAAGGTGAATGAATTGAAAAAGAAAATAAGTTTGCTTTCTATTCTTGTGTTCGCGACAGTAGCACTTAGCGGGTGTTCCGGAATAGAAAATAAAGATGGTACTTTTTATCATATTTTTGTTCGACCTTTTAACTTTTTGCTCAATTTCTTTGGTGAAATATTCAATGGAAGTTATGGACTAGCAATCATTGCGATTACATTACTTATTCGATTTGCTTTAATGCCACTAATGCTTAGAAACTATAAGAATCAGCAGGGTATGAAAGTAAAAATGGATAAATTGAAGCCAGAAATGGACGACATCCAAAAGAAATTGAAAGCAACGAAGTCAAAAGAAGAACAAGCTGCATTACAGCAAGAAATGATGGGATTATATCGTAAGCACGGTGTGAATCCGATTAACATGGGTTGTTTACCAATGCTTATTCAGATGCCAATTATTATGGGATTATACTTTGCTATTTCGCACTCAGCGGATGTCAAAACACATCCTTTCTTGTGGTTTAACTTAGGTACACCAGATATAGCGATGACTCTGATTGCAGGAGCAGTTTATTTCCTTCAAGCGAGAGTATCACTATGGACAGTACCTGAGCAACAAAAGCAACAAATGAAATTGATGGTTTATATTTCTCCTATTATGATTATGTTCATATCCTTCAGTTCGATGGCAGCATTGCCGTTATATTGGACAGTTGGTGGGGTTATTTTAATATTCCAAACATACTTAGGGCGTAAATTTTATTCGAATCATCCAGAAAAAGCAGAGGAATCTGTCTAAAACGAAGCTTTTTATAGCTTCGTTTTTTTATGGAGAGGTGTAGCAAATGAAGAAAAATTGGATTATCGGGATAGTTATTGTTGCAGCAGCTATTGCCTCGTTGGTTTTCATTATTTTGGGGAATCTTAATATGGCTGTTCTTTTCATGACTGCTATATTTACTTTAAGTAACGGATACCGGGCTGTGAGTTTTAAAGAAAAAGGATACGTCCGTGAGGCGAAGTGGATGAAGGTTATGGCCATTGTATTTGCTGTATTATTCTTCGTCATTTTAGGCATTATTCTATTTTAAAGTTCCCTATTATATTTGCGTGTTACCCATAAAAAGGTAGCGCGTTTTTTTGTTTTTCCATGTAGTTTTATAGGAAAAGTGTTAAACTAGTAGTATCGTTATTGGAAAGAAGGAAGACCATGAAATCTAGACAGAGTTTATTAAAACAGAAAAAACAAAAGAAGTGGCCATACATTGTTGGCGGATCAATTGCAGCGTTATTAATAGGAGCAATCGTTGTTTGGATAGGAATAAATGATTGGAATATAGATAAGAGTATGACTGCATTAGGTTTATCTAATCAAGTGGAAGAGCCTGAGTTGGAGCAAAAGGGTGAGAATTCAACTGTAGATGAACTGGCAGGAGAAAAAGCAGTAGAAGAAACCCCTAAAGTGGAAAAACCGGTAGTTGAAGAGCCTGAAATCGACATGTCCGGACCTAAAGGATATGAAGGCCACGAAACGTTACCAACGGAACCAAAGTATGTGGACGGGGTACTAATTGCCAGTAAAAAATATCCTCTCCCTTCTACATTTGCCCCTGGAGAAAGTAAAGAGGGAAGAGAAGCGTTTGAAGAAATGGCAGCAGAAGCTAAGCTTTCAGGATATGAACTTGTTGCATTCAGTACATACCGTTCCTTTGAATACCAAACTACGCTTTATGAAAGATATGTAAGCCATGACGGTCAAGAAGCAGCGGATCGATATAGTGCACGTCCAGGATTCTCTGAACATCAATCTGGTCTTGCATTTGATATAGGAGAGAAACATTTCGAGCAGCATTTTGCACGTGAAAGCTTTGGGGAAACGGAAGCAGGGAAATGGATTGCAGTAAATGCCTATAAATATGGTTTTATTATGAGATATCCAAAAGACAAAGAAAAAATAACGGGCTATATGTACGAGCCGTGGCATTTCCGCTATGTTGGGAAACAACTGGCGAAAGAAGTGTTTGATGCTGGAACGACATTAGAAGAATATTTAGGTATTTAAGAAAATAGGTTTTCGCATAAGCGAAAACCTTTTTTTAAAAGCTAAGCAAATATGAAATTGATATACTAGAAATCCGGTATCCGTGGTGTTTTGTAAAACTTACTATTTAAACGTCATTTATTGAAGTAGCTTAATTTATAGCTTTATCTCACACGCTATTTTTCAATGTCTTCCAATTAGTCTCGGGCCTAGTGCAATAGCTCTCACTTTAAGGTGAATTGGTTTCGAGGTACCATAAATTGTTAATAAGTGCACCTGGTTATGCAACTCTTGAATTCTAAAAAGCATATTGTAATTAGTCTTGGCACTAAAAAGAAATAGTTAGTCATCTATTAATAAAGAAGCGCTGAGCGGACGAAATTGTATCTTCGTCCGCTTTTAAAAGTATAGGAAAGGATTTATTCTCTCATTATCTAAACCTTAAGTACTTTATCTCTTCCTATTTCAAGAGGGGGACGGACAAACATCTTCCAACGGTAATAGTGTTGTTGATGTTTCGTCCAAAGCACTCTAGAAATAGAGAAGGCAAAATGCACTTAAAGGACGCTTGCGCTTTTCTCATAATATTGGTGAAAGTAGCCGTGCGAGAGACTCTTTAAATTTAATTTTACGAGATCTATTCTCATATAATTCCCAAGTTAACACGGTAGATAATTTCATATCTTCCTCGAAAAGCTCGGCAAGTTCATGTGATGTTTCGCGATCATAGATAAATGCATTAACTTCGAAATTTAGCTTAAAACTGCGAACATCCAGATTTGCGGTCCCGACAGTAGATGCTTCGTCATCGATCACAATCATTTTCGTATGCAAAAAGCCATTTTGATAAATATACACTTTTGCCCCTGCTTTAATTAATTCTCCTACATAAGAATACGTAGCCCAATAAACGAAAATATGGTCTGGTTTGTTAGGAATCATAATTCGTACATCAATACCAGACAAACACGCAATGCGGAGTGTATCCATAAAGCTTGCATCTGGGATGAAATAAGGTGTTTGAATGTAGATATATTTTTTCGCCATCATAATTAACTTCAGATAGCCATTTTTTATTTGTTCCCATTCGGAATCTGGTCCACTAGAAACAATCTGCACACCTACGGAACCTTTCAGCGGAATAGCGGGAAAGAATATATCTGAGTATTCAATGTCGTGTTCGGCCGAAGCTTGGTTCCAATCGAGCAAAAAGCGAGTTTGGAGTGGATGAACGGCACTTCCTTCGATACGTAAATGGGTGTCACGCCAATACCCAAATCGTTTATTTAAGCCAAGGTACTCATCTCCCACATTGAATCCACCAATATAGCCAATACGACCATCAATTACAACAATTTTTCGGTGATTTCGATAATTCATACGTGGATTAATTAAAGGGAAAATTGCAGGGAAGAAGGCTTCTACTCGTCCACCCAATTCAATTAACTCTTTAAAATGCCTTCTCCTTAAAGAACGCGATCCTGTATCGTCGTATAAAATTCGCACTTTTACACCTTGTTGTGCTTTTGCTAAAAGCACGTCATATATTTGCTGTCCAAGATGATCTAGGCGGAAGATATAATATTGAATATGAATATGATCTTTAGCATTTTCTAAATCAAGTAAAAGGGCATCAAACTTTTTACGTCCATCAGTGAAGATTTCTACATGATTATCTTGCGTTAACACAGCGTGATTATTATTCAAATGCATGATGATTAACTCTTTATAATGACTTGTATCGTCTAAACGGAAGTCAAACGTATCATTTTCAATTGCTTCCATTTGAAAATCAATTAGTTTATCGATACCAATTTTGTTTTTACCTTCCCAGCGAAATAAGTGTTTTTTACGCAATTTTCTACCAAATAACAAATAAATCCCAAACCCTAAGATAGGTATAAAGAATAAAACCATAATCCAAGCCCACGTAGAAGAAGCATCTCTTCTTTCTAAAAATATTAATGCGATGGCAAGGAAAATATTTAAAATGATAACACCTGAAATGATGAAACTTAAAATACTTGCAGCCAAGTTTACACCTCCACTTGTCATAAGTATAGCTGATTTGTTGAGAAGAATGAAGGAACACCTAAAAAGTAATAAAATCTAAAAACCTACTTGACCGATAGGAATAAATGAATTAATATTTGTAAATCAGCAAAAATGGAGGAATACATATGAATTTACTATTTATTATACTTAACGTAATAGCATTATTAGTGTTTGTTGGGGTTTTGATTGTTATGCAAAAGAAACATATTTCATTCTCTAAAACAGTATTTACAGCCTTAGGGTTAGGGGTAGCGTTAGGTTTAGCATTACACTTTATATATGGTGTCACATCCGAAATATTAGCAAGTTCAATTGAATGGTATAACTTAATCGGTACAGGTTAGGTTAAATTACTACAAATGATTGTGATGCCCTTAGTATTTATTTCAATTCTAGGAGCATTTACTAAGCTTACTATTGGTAAAAACTTTGGGAAGATGGCAGCTATTATTCTTAGTATATTAATAGGAACAACGGCAATAGCAGCAGTTGTTGGAATAAGTTCAGCTGCAATATTTGATTTAAATGCAGATCAAATTGTGCATGGAGACGCAGAATCTGCACGAGCTGAATATATCGAAGGTCGATCTGCAGAAGTAGCAGATAAAACGCTTCCTCAGCAAATGCTTGATTTACTACCAGCTAATCCGTTTTTAGATTTCACGGGGGCTCGTCCAACATCAACTATTGGCGTCGTAATATTTGCCGCATTTTTAGGCTTTGCATACCTGGGAGTAGCTCGTAAAGAAGTGGAAACTGCTACAACAATAAAAAAAGGAATAGATGCAATATACTCGCTTGTAATGAGTGTTGTGAAAATTGTACTTCGCTTAACGCCATACGGAATCCTAGCAATTATGGCAAGAACAGTTGCAACATCCGATTTTGCGGCCATATTTAACTTAGGAAAATTCGTGATTGCCTCATATGTCGCATTGGCGGTTATGTTTGCGATTCACTTATTAATCATTACACTATCTGGGTTAAATCCAGTAACATATGTGAAAAAAGCAGCAGAGCCTTTATTGTTTGCATTCACTTCACGTTCAAGTGCAGGTACTTTACCCATTAATATAAATACGCAAACAAATAAACTTGGTGTTTCAGAAGGAATTGCTAACTTCTCCGGATCTTTTGGTTTGTCTATTGGCCAAAACGGATGTGCAGGCGTTTATCCAGCGATGCTTGCATTTATGATTGCACCATCTCAAGGTATTAATCCGTTAGATCCAATGTTTATTCTTACTGTAGTTGCTATTGTGGCAATTAGCTCGTTTGGAGTAGCTGGAGTAGGCGGAGGAGCAACATTTGCTGCAATTCTTGTACTTTCGGCATTAAATTTACCAGTTGCTTTAGCAGGTTTACTTGTTTCTGTTGAACCACTAATTGATATGGGTCGTACAGCTGTAAACGTAAGCGGAGCAATGACAGCCGGCGTAGCGACTGCTGCTATCACGGGCGAATTGGACAAAGAGATGTACAACGCACCGATAGAAACACAGACAGTTGAAGCATAAAAATAAATTAAGAAAAGCTGTCCTATTCAGGGCAGCTTTTCTTTTAGATCTCAATTACAAGGGAAAATTTCTGACCGTATAGCTAAAAGGGCCGTCTCCAAGTCAACTATGATGGAGACGGCCTTTTTTAAGTATATGTATTGAGAATTCCATCACTTGGAAATCGCTTCTGCATATTTCGAAGATAGACAAGAAAAGAAATCTCAATAACCAGAACTGATATAACGATGAAAATCATTGCAGAAAATGCAATATTAATCGGAAAATTCATCAAAAGAGATTGAACAAACAATGAACCAAGAACTATTGTTAAATACCATGTATACATTCGATTCGTTGCCTGCAGTGCATCATTAGAAGGTAGCAACTTTGCAACGCTTCGGAGTAAGTCAAACAAGAAATAGACGAGAATCACTTTTAGTAAACTAAGAAATATAGGATAGTAACTAAACCATCCACTTTGTTGAATTACTTGATCATTCAAGAAAAAGTTGGGTATAGAAGCAATTACTAAAATAATTGAAAGGATTTTTAATTTCTCATAAGATTGAGAGGATAAAGTAGCAATCTGTTTTATGCCGTTATAAATGAAAATATAACCTAAAAAGTCCGGTAAAAGATCTACTACAATATGAATTTTTATAAGTACGAAAAGAAATCCAATGATTAGCTGCTTGAATCCATCTCTCATTTCGCTTCACCCCTCGCTTTCTTTATAACGGTGTTTACTTGATCTTGTGTAAGATATAGATCATTTTGAATGAGAATATGATAACTAACTGCTTTTCCATTTAAAGTTTTTCCAGCCCATTCTTGTAAAGCTGATATGTATTCCACATTTTCTATTTCATCTTTGGTATGAAAAACTAGCGCAACTGAATCTCCCGCTTCTATTAGCAGTGGCCACTCTATATCACTATAAAGAGGAGCATCCATCTCTAACCAATCAGAATTGAAGATGTCTTTAACTTTTGTACTATTCGTAGGAGTGTTTTTTAGTAGTATTATTTTTAAATCGAACTGTTTTTGAATTGCTTCTGGAAGCTCAATAGAATTCATAGTAGCGGATTCTACTACTTCTAGGTAATTCCCCTGTATTCCTTGGTTGCTAGAAAAAGAGCCGGTATTGGTAAATATCGTTTCATCCGTTACATTTGGGGTGAAATTTAGCTTATCTACTTGAACAGGGACAACTTGACCGTTTGTGAAACGAGCAAACAATCTATTGGTTTGAATACTTTCTTGCAAACGTTTTAAATCTTGTTCATCTAAAGTGAAGGTTGCTTCCTTTAAAAAATGATGCGTAAACTCCTGTATATATGATTGGTTGGAAGGCTCGTTAAACCAAGGAGAGAATCTTTGTTCATTTGAATAAGTGTATCCATCAACTAAAAGACTTTCCAATTGCACTATATCTATTTTATTAGTCAAATAAGGAAGGGAAAAACTCGTGCGTTCAAAAGCAGGTCTATCAATATAAGCGTTAAATATGATTGGTTCACTTAATTGCTTTGTTTGAAAATAAATAATGTTACCAACCCAGCTGGCAAGAACGACAATAATAACACCCCAAAACCATTTGTTTTTCAATAAAGAACACCACCTTCGCATAAAATTTCCAGTATTTCTATATATTATACGTAAAAAAGAGACTGAGGTTTCAGTCTCTTTTCACTTTTTCATAGGTTTCTTTGATAAATGCTTTATATGGAGTGTCTGGCATTTCATTAATATTATCTAAAGCGATTTTTGCAAATTCTAGTGCTTTTTCTTTTTCATTCAGATCCATGTAACATAATGCAATATATGCATCTTTTTCATAGAAAATCGATAAATCGATTGGATGTTGAAGAATATCTGGAATAAGCACTTCATTCAATTTTTCTATTGCTTCTTCAAATTTCTGCAAACCGTATAATGTTTTTCCTCTCTCTAGCAAGAAAAAAGGCGTATATAATTTTTTCTCCGTGCCTCTAATTGATAAGGAATTGTATAAATGATCTGCTTCCTCGTACATTTTTTTATATGAATTCAAGTAATGTATTTCCGCATATTGAGTGAAAACTTTGGAGTCCTCATCATCTGCAAATTCCCCATATGAAATAAGCTTTTGTAAATAGTAATTCTTTTTCTCTTCGTCCTCGGACATCATAGCTTGAAAAGCGGCTAATCTGTATAAGTTATCCACTTGATTAAATATTTTATTTTTATTAGAAAATTCAATTGCTTTATCCATTACTTGAATTGCCTCTTCCGAATTGCCAACTGCGAAGAGTAAGGCAGTTTCTAAATAGTCATAATCTAACCGTGAAAGAGGGTCAATCCAGAGCGGGTTAGCCTCAAGTTCTGCACGCTCGATATGCAGTATGTCTAATGATTTTTGATAATCTCGGCTATAAAATGGAACTGCTGCAAGAAACAGCCCGATATCACCGCGCTTTGTCGTCAAGTTCATTTGCTCGTACATTGTCGCGGCTCGATTTATTAAGGGTTCCCAGCCATCTTTTTTCTCGTGAAATAAGCATTTACTATACATTTCAAGCAATCGGGCGGATTCGTATCCCTGTGTTAATTTAGAAGCATAGGGCTCAACTAACTCAATTAGCTGTTGGTGTTCATTTGTTAACTCATCATATCTTGTATTAAGAAGAATTTCTGCCTTTTCTAATACTGCCCTTAATTCATGCCCACTTATTTCTTCCAAAAGTTCTGCCACATCTACATTTAGTCTATAGGCTATATAATTTAGGCTTTCAATTGAGGGGTTTGCTTTATTATTTTCTATTAAACTGAGCATTCCTTTTGTAAGTTCTGAACCAGCTAGTGTTTCAAGTGTCATTTTTTGTTGCTTTCTAAGTTTGCGAATTCGTTCTCCAAGTGTAGACATATTTTCACCTCATATTATTAGTTTAATTATATTAAACTTTTAGTTGAAATGGAAGATGCAGTATGTTAATATTTGTTTAATTAAATTAAACTTTTTTTTGAAAAGGGGAAATTAAAATGGAAGAAGTGTTAAAGCTTAAAAAAGCCACGTATCATTTATGGACATTTACAATTAGCAAGATGATTTCGAGTTTTGGGGCGCAAGTATATGCTTTTGCAATTAGTTTTTATATTTTACAGCTGACTGGCTCTGCTTCAAATTTTGCTCTAAATCTTATTTGTAGTATATTGCCAAGGACTTTAGTTGCGCCTTTTGCTGGATATGCCGCAGATAAGTATTCAAGGAAAATGATTGTCATTGTTGCACAAATCGCTACTGTCTTAGCTATAGGTGGTTTACTAATCGTTATTTATACTGCAGGTTTATCATTAGTGGCTATTTATGCTACTACTGTTATTCTATCGTTAACATCCTCGTTTTCTGGTGTAACTTTTAGTTCATCCATTACAGGACTTGTTGATGAAGATAGAATTCAAAAAGCAATGTCATTAAACCAAATGTCAATTTCCTTTGCGGCAATCGGAAGTCCAGCACTTGGTGGATTATTATATGGAACAGTATCCATGCCTGTATTTCTTATTATGTATATAGTGGCATCCGTAATTGCGGTAATTTTGGAATCAACGATGAATTTTAAGTTATTTGCGAAACGAAAAGAAGTCATAGAGGGTGAACATAAAGAATCGATGCTTCAAAATATGAAGGAAGGGTTGCGTTATTTGAATAATCAACCAATCCTAAAAGCAATTGTATGGATTTCGCTCTTCGTAAATTTTTTGTTTGGTGCATACCTGGTAGGCTATTCCTTTATCTTGATCGAAAAACTGAAAATGAGTTCAGAGCATTTTGGTTTTACGGAAGGTGCTTTCGCAGTAGGGATGTTACTTATGTCCATTTATTTCTCTTCACGAAAAGAAGTGAAGTATCCATTGTTACTTTCGAAAAGAAGTATTATTATCATGGGGATAATCATGGGAGCAGTGGCTTTACCGTTAATGGTTGATATGACATCAGTGTTGACACTTAGTTATTATATTTCACTCATGTTCTGTTTAGGTGCAGCAATGATTATTACAAATACGCCAATGTTAGTAATGATGCAAAAAATGATTGATGATGATTATAAAGGTCGCGTATTCTCCATTTTAGAAACGATGTCTACTGCATTAATGCCACTAGGTATGATTCTGTACGGATTATTATATGATGTATTACCTGCTGAAGCTATTCTCATCGTCTCAAATCTTGTGTTAATCATTGTTGTGTTGATCCTTGCTAGACCGTCTGTCGTTAGAAATGCTCATCCTGAATTAAAAAGAATAAATAAGGATACATCTATATCAGTTACAGCAAGTGAATAAAGTAAAAAGGCCAGGGAGACACATTCTGTCTCCCTGGCCTTTAGCTTTTTTACAATGAAATAGGCGAATCGAGCAATCTCACTCTGCATTTCTCAGTGTTTTAGTAGATCTTCGGAATAGAAAGATCAACCCAATCGAAAGAACAGCGAGAACGCTTGATAAGACATAAATATTATTTGGTTGAACCGTAAACAGCCATGCGAATAATAATGGACCAATAATTCGACCTAAACTATCCATCGAATACGCCATCCCTGCAGCTGTTCCATAACTTCCACCTGACTCTTTAGAACTTAGGGAAACAATCGTCGTTCTTGCAAGTGCATTACCAGCAGTGAACACACATAGAGATAAACCAGCCCAAAAAATACTGGACGTAAATACAGTCATAAACAAACCTATGGCAGTAATAATTTGTGCATATAATAACCAAGTCGATTCGGTACCATTTTTAATACGTCGTACAACGCCACCTTGAATAGCGGCATCTACAAAACCACTGAACATGAATAGATAGCCTATTTGAAGAGGGGTAATTTCCACTTTCCTAATTTGGAACAATTGAAATGTTGCTTCTAAACCAGCAAGTAAAAACGTTACCATGAATGAAAAAAGGAATAAGTATTTAATCCGGTACGTCCAAAGACTTGCAGCGCCTTTAGGAAGAAGTGCACGTTTATTCGCTTCTCCTGAGCGTTCTGGTTCTTTCAAAATGATCGAAGCATAAACAAAAATCACTAACAATAAAGCAGCAGATACTATAAATGGCAGTGATAAACTGACATGACCGAGTACACCACCAATTGCAGGCCCGAAAATAAATCCTAAACCAATCGACATTCCAAGAAAGCCCATATACTTATTGCGGTTTTCTTCGTCTGATAGATCCGCTGCAAACCCTGTTACAGCCGTATAAAGTGCACCAGAGAATAATCCCCCAACTACGCGAGATAAGTACAGCAAGAACAGTGAATCAAAAAATAAAGAAAATAACCAAAAGCTTAAACTAAATCCAACAAGTCCAATTAATATAAGTGTTTTTCGGCCAATTCGATCGGACAGCATTCCCCAAAGTGGGGCAGTGAAAAAGGATGCTAATGCATAGACCGTTAATAAGCCCCCTACATGAACTTCATTGTAGTGTTGCTGTAAAATTACTTCTGGTAATACAGGAATAATAATCCCAAATCCAAGATAAACTAAAAACTGTATCGACATTAATATAAAAATAGTTTTTTTCATACAAAGAAACCCACTTTCTGAAAATCTTCTACACTCTATATTACACGTTTCCAATAAGTTTGACATCTATACACATATAATACAAAAGGGGGGTAAATGAATAGTCTTACCAGCGCAGACGAATCTTTTAGAACCTATATGATAGTAATCACCTTCCTTTTAATGGGTGAATGAAATGAGTGAGTATGCGAATGCACGAACCAATGGATAACGAGATGAATTTGCTTACTTTAATGTATAAATATCGTCAGGATGATAATGATTATTCTATTCCAAGTAAGGACCGTTTGCGATAAAGTTCCCTGTCAACGTGAACATAAAAAAAGAAGTTACCCTTCGAAAAAAGGGCAACTTCCATGTTTAATAATAGCGCGGTTCGGATATACTTTCCATAGCATTAGAAACTTCCTGCACATGTGGAAAAGGAAATGCTAAGTCAGCTAAAGATACAAAACCCACTAGCTCACTATTCTCGACAACCGGAAGCCTACGTACTTGGTTTCTTGCCATAATGATGGAAGCTTCCTCCGTTGAGTCATCTGGGGATACCGAAATGACAGACTTTGTCATAACATTTTCCACCTTACTTTTAGCATCTTTGGCAACCGATCGTGTCACAATATCGCGATCCGTAATCATGCCTACAAGTTTTTTGTTACTTAGGACCGGTAGACAACCAATATCTAATGTGCGCATTTGATCGGCAACCTCATTCACATAATCCTGTGGATTGCATGTAACGACTTCTTTACTCATCACATCTTTCACATTCACTTAAATCACTCCTTTTTGTTATTATCTAGCTTGGTTTACAAAAGATTAAAATATGTAACAAAAATGAAAGATTTAAACGATACAAAAAGTGGTATGATAAGGTAGAGAAAAAATTAAAATATAAGAAACTTTTTTTATAATAAATCGTAATAATTAATGAAAGGACGAGGTGGAAAGAATGGCTAAGGAAGTTGATTTAAAGAAAATTGTAAGTAATCTTTCAAAAATTGGTGTGACTGTTACAATGACAAAATCGAGACTTGACATGCTTAAAGCACTAGTGCCACCAGCAAATAGTCCTCACGTACAAAGTTGAATAAAGGGTGACTCGAAAAGTTCGTAACAAAAGAACTTTAGAGTCACCCTTTTTTTACACCTGCCACATAATCACCGGAAAAAAGGATCGTGAAGTGACCAAGTCATCTCACGATCCTTTTTTTTCGTTAAAAAGGTGAAGACCAGATGCACTTAAAGGACGCTTGTGCTTTTCTCAGTCGTCTTCATTCTTAGCGAACATATACGTTTTATGATGATACTTCATACTAAACACTAAACCAATCGCAAGCAGATTCCCCATTAGAGAACTCCCACCATAACTGATAAACGGTAACGGAATACCTGTAATTGGTAGCAATTGAATCGTCATGCCAATATTCTCAAATACATGAAAGGTAATCATCGCAATAATTCCGGCACATACATACGTACTATAAGAATCCTTTAACTGAAGTGTAATCTTCGTTAAATGAAAAATAAGAAAAAAGAAAAGACTGATGACTATACTTGCGCCTACAAACCCGTATTCTTCCCCAATAACAGCAAAAATAAAGTCAGTATGATTTTCAGGAACATACACTACTCGACCGCCATATCCCTTGCCAAAAATCTCTCCAGAACCAATGGCTTTTAAAGAAGTAATTAAGTGCATTCCTTCATTCGATGCATAGGCATATGGATCTAACCATGAATAAATTCGGGCAAATTGATATAATTGTAAACCAAACTTAGCTTCTAAAAACTCTTGCATATAGATAGCCATCCATAGAAGTAGGCCACCAATACCCACTCCACCTAAAAATAGTGGTAAGATGATTTTCCAAGTAATCCCTGCGACTATAACTAAAGCAGCAGTAATGGCAAAAAATACAAGAGCGGTACCGAGGTCAGGCTGCTTTAGGATAAACGCTAATGGTAGAAGCATGGTTAAAGCAATTTTTCCAAGTAATATAACATCCGATTTCAAACTCTTCATCAAATACTTTTCATGATGATTTGTAATTAAACGAGCAAGTCCCAAAATGTAAAATGTCTTCATAAACTCTGCTGGCTGAATATCCCCGAAAGGTAAGTGGAACCAACTTTTCGCTTCATGTTTACGCGCCACGAGGGCCATACTATCAGGCAAGATAAAAAGAATTAATAGAAGGAACACCCCGATACCATAAATATACCAGGACATTTTTTTATATTGCTCCGGTTCAAAAAACATAACTAGACCGATGATGATAGTTCCAACCACATACCAAAAAACTTGTTTGGCTACAAAGTTGGTTCCAGCATATTGACCAGTTGTAACTGCAGATGAAATCGCCAATAAGCTTATAATTAAAAATAATAATATGATAAAAGCTAGTGTCCAATCGAAACGATCGGCAAAGCCTTTTTTGTTTTCCATACAAGTCACCTAAATTTCTGTCGAATTTCATTTTCCTGCTTCAGGCGCCATCTTACTCGTCGCAGAAAAAAAGCGCCAACGCTTTACCTATTATAGCCTAAATGAATGTTTTTTGCTTGTCGGTTATTAGAGACGTTAGAACAAAAACAGATGTTTCGTTTGGTGAAGATATGCTAATATATAACAGATGATAAAGGAGTGAATTCAGTGGCAAAAAAAGAGAAAGAAATAGAAGAATATTTGGCTCATTTATATGTACATGTGAATGAAGTAGAGCATTTTGCATTATTTAGTGGGTTATCTGTCCACCAATTCATAAGATACTTCACTGATTTGTCAGCTCTTTTGTTATTGAAACACCGATATGAAGATACTTCATTTAATATTCATACACAGTTAGAGTTTATTGTGCAAAATCAATATACTCGTTTCTTAAAAGATTATTTGGAAAGACCAACAGAGTTATGTATACTCGATTTTTCTGATGAGCGGAAGTTAAATATGCTGTCTCCTCAAGAACAAGCAGAGCTCTTATATATTGCCCATAAAAAAGAAGCATTTCGTTTACCTTTTTACCATCATTTACAAAATAGATTTGTCTATTTGACGGATGAGGGAGAGCAAATCACGAAGATATATTTTCGGGATATAGATGATTTATATAAGTTAATAGCTAATGCTTTTAACCAACAAATAAGTGAAAAAACAAAATCAACAGCCTTTTGGAGAAAAAAGAATAATGTCGTGTTACCAGCGTTATATTCAGAAAAGGTGGAAGCATACGCCGATTATTATGAAGATGGCGTTCTAATGTCTTTATTTAAACTAGATAAAACAAACTATGGAATTGAAATTCGTAGCCTGCCCGAAAATATATTTCCAGATGAGGTCTTAGGGGACTTGAAGCATCATCTAAACAAGCCGGCTGATTTGTTAATACAAATATAAACATACCGCTTTTGCTTCGTAAAGATGCAAAAGCGTTTATTATGTATGTGGAGGTAAATAATTTACTTCCCATTTGCAAAATAAATAAAGTCGATTCCCATTGGAACCGCATATGCTAGCCTTATGGGTATTATAAAACATGATGTCTGTTAATCAGTATTAACTTTCTATATTGTCATATTTTCGTTGTAATTTTACGCAATTTATTCGGTTAATTGTTCATTTAATTACATTGTCCGTGATAAACTAGTACTATCCAAAACGTGGAGGTTATTTAACTAATGAAAATAAAATTAGGTTTATTATATGGTGGAAAATCTGCTGAGCATGAAGTGTCATTATTGACAGCAAGAGCAGTAACGCAAGCGATAAATTTTGAGAAATTTGAAGTCTATCCCATTTTTATCACGCAAACAGGAGAATGGAGAAAAGGGAATGCTCTAATTGGTCCAGCAGAGTCAGTAGAAACACTTCAATTTGGTGGAGGATCAAACAGACCGAATAATATAACAAACTTTTTACCAGTAGAAACAACTAATTCAAACATTGTGGAGAAAAAAGGCGACTCCAATTTGGATGTTATTTTTCCTTTACTTCATGGACCAAATGGTGAAGATGGCACTGTGCAAGGATTACTAGAAGTATTGAACTTACCGTATGTTGGAAATGGCGTTTTAGCATCTGCTGCTGGAATGGATAAGGTAGTGATGAAGCAACTATTTGCACAAGCTGGCTTATCTCAAGTTCCTTACGTTCATTTTATTCGTAATGAGTGGAAAAATAATCGAGCTGATTTGTTGCAAAAGATTGATGAAAACTTGAAGTGGCCATTATTTGTTAAGCCGGCAAATTTGGGCTCAAGTGTTGGGATCACTAAAGCAATGAATAGAGAACAACTGCTAAATGCAGTGGAAGTTGCATTTAAATATGACCGAAAAATTATTGTAGAGCAAGGAATTGTCGCGCGTGAATTAGAAATGAGTGTTCTTGGAAATGATACTCCAAGATGCTCTATAGCAGGGGAAGTTTTACCAACGAAAGATTTTTATGATTACGATGCGAAATACAAGGATGGAACGACTAATTATGCCATTCCAGCTGATGTTTCCACTGAATTATTGCAGAAGATGGAAGATGCTGCGATACGTGCCTTTAAGGTACTGGATTGTTCAGGTCTTGTTCGTGCGGACTTTTTTGTGACGGAAAATGAAGAGATAATTATCAATGAAGTAAATACCATGCCTGGATTCACGCCAATTAGTATGTATCCAAAGCTTTGGATGGAATCTGGATTATCTTATTCAGGGTTAATAGAAGAATTGATCGAACTTGCAATAGAGCGATATGAGGAAAAACAACAACTTGCGCATTCGAAGGACGGAGAGTGACCAAGTTGAAAAAAAGGTTAAATGAACTTGCAGAATGGTTAAAGATAGAAGCTTTATCGGAGTTAAATCCTCTTATAACAGGTGTTTCAATAAACACAAGAACATTGCAACCGGGAGATATATTTATCCCTTTTCGTGGAGAAAATGTCAATGGCCATTATTTTGTTCAAGATGCTTTTGATAAAGGAGCTGCAGCGTCGCTTTGGTTAAAGGATGAACCAAATCCACCGAAGGACGTACCTCTTTTGTTCGTAGAAAATGGAGAAAAAGCACTACAGCAAATGGCGGCTGCATATCGCGCGGAGTTGAAGACCATTTTCATCGGAATCACAGGTTCAAATGGAAAAACCTCCACAAAGGATTTAGTAGCAGGTATGCTTTCTCCTTATTTCAATGTAAAAAAAACAGAAGGAAATTTTAATAATGAATTAGGAATGCCTTTGACGATACTTTCGCTCGAAGAAGATACAGAGTTTGCTGTGTTGGAAATGGGTATGAGCTCCTTTGGAGAAATAGAGTTTCTATCCAATCTTGCAAAGCCTTCTTTTGCAGTTATTACAAATATCGGGGAAGCGCATATGCAAGATCTTGGTTCTCGAGAAGGGATTGCAAAAGCAAAATTTGAAATAATTTCTGGTTTAAATGAAAATGGACAATTATTTTATGATGGAGATGAACCGTTGCTACGATCATTCGTGGAAAGAGTTCCTTCCATAAATACAAAATCATTTGGTGTGGGGGAACAAAATGATTTGCGTATTGCCGAAGTGACCTTTACGAAACAAGGTAGTACTTTTTGTGTAGAAGGTGAATTAAAGGAAGAAATGTCTATTCCAATTCTAGGAGAGCACCAGGTGAAAAACACGCTTGCAGCTCTATTAATTGGGAAAGCAGTCGGGTTAACAGCAGAACAAATACGTGAATCATTGAAGTATATTGTGTTAACAGAAATGCGTATGCAAGTTGTAGAAGCGGAAAATGGCGCAATTTTTATCAATGATGCATACAATGCCGCCCCCACCTCGATGCGGGCAGCTATCTCTTTTGTGGAAAAGTCAACGATTAAATCTAATAAATGGCTCGTACTTGGAGATATGTTAGAGCTTGGTGAAAATGAAAAGCAATACCATGAAGAGATAAGTTCATCTATTTCAAATGCGGCATTTGCGGGGGTATGTTTGTTTGGGCCAAGAATGAAATGGTTACACGATCAATTAGCAGGGAAGTTTAATCAAGATAGTATTATATGGGTTGAAAATAATTATGAAGAACTAATTTTATTTTTAGAAAAGCATATTGATAAACACTCGATTGTTTTAGTAAAAGGCTCTAGAGGTATGAAGTTAGAGAAAGTAATTGAACCTTTCCGAAAATAAGAGGAGGTAATGGGAGGGACAGCATGAAAACAGGAGTACTTTGCATTCACGGATTTACCGGTGGACCCTATGAACTACAACCATTTGTAGATTTCTTAAAAGTAAATACAGACTGGAAAATAGTTGTCCCAACACTACCTGGACATGGGGAAATACTTTCCCTTAACAAATTGTCTGCCGAAAATTGGATGATGGCGGCAGAACAAACACTGAGACAGCTTCAAAAAGATGTAGAGCAAGTATATGTAATTGGATTTTCAATGGGTGGTGTAATTGCACTATATTTAGCTAATCGTTATCCAATTTGTAAACTGGTTTTATTAAGCGCAGCTGCGAAATACATTTATCCGACGCAACTACTGCAAGATATTCGTGAAATAGCAAAAGAAGCAATGGCTGGAAAGTTAGAAGATAACCAGTTGTACCAGTTATATAGAGATAAGTGGAAGTCTACTCCCATACAAGCCGCTTTTGAATTTATGCGATTAGTACGTATAGTTGAACCTTATTATGGTCAAATTACAATACCAGTCTGTTTAGTTCAAGGGAAAAAAGATGGTATTGTTCCCTATACGACAGCTCAGTTTCTATTTAACCAAATGGACAACGAGAAAAAAGAGTTGATCTATTCTGAGACTGGCAAGCACCATATTTGTTATAGCGAGGATTGTAAAGATTGGTTTAATAAAGCACTTCAATTTTTAAAAGAAAAAGAAGAGAAAGGATAGTGAGTAATTAACTAACAATTACAACAGTTACTAATTGATTGCAACTGATTATAAGGCATGCTATACTACGTTTAGAGCAATGGATACATTTTGTGTGAAGACTCTTCAGCAATTATTGAAGAGTACTTTTTTTTGAACATAACGGTTTGTTGAAATCGTTGGGTATGAAGCCCCTTTTTAACGAACCGCTCGGCAAAAGACCGGGCTTTCCCTTTATATAAGACCCCTCTGAACTGTAAACCACAGAGAATTTTAAGTAACGGAAACGTTCCTCGTATAGGCTCGAATTTGCCGCAATTTCATCTGAAAATGTAACCATTTGTCAAAACAGAACAAAAAGGAGATTAAAATTTTGACAAATTTTTCAGAATTAAATATTAGCGCTTCTACACTAAAATCCGTTCAACGTATGGGTTTTGAAGAAGCAACACCAATCCAAGAAGGTACTATTACACATGCTATGGGTGGCCGTGATGTTATTGGTCAAGCACAGACAGGTACAGGTAAAACTGCAGCTTTTGGTATCCCTATGATTGAAAAAATTGATACAAAAAACCCGAACATTCAAGCGTTAATCATCGCTCCAACACGTGAACTTGCAATTCAAGTTTCGGAAGAGCTTTATAAATTAGGATATGACAAAAAGGTTCGTCTATTATCTGTTTACGGTGGACAAGAAATTGGTCGTCAAATCCGTGCACTAAAAAATAAACCTCAAGTAATTGTTGGTACACCTGGCCGTATTCTAGACCATATCAACCGTCGTACATTGAAGCTTGATCAAGTGCAAACACTTATCTTAGACGAAGCTGATGAAATGCTTAACATGGGATTCATTGAAGATATCAACACAATTTTAGAAAGTGTTCCTGCTGAACGTCAAACATTATTGTTCTCTGCTACTATGCCAGGACCTATTCGTAAAATTGCTGAAAGATTCATGAAAGATCCAGTTGAAGTAAAAATCAAGTCAAAAGAAATGACTGTTGAAAATATTGAACAATTCTATGTAAAAGCTACTGATCGTGAAAAATTTGATGTTCTTTCTAGAATATTAAATGTGCATCAACCAGAACTTGCAATTATTTTTGGTCGTACAAAACGTCGTGTAGACGAATTGGCACATGCTTTAAGCATTCGTGGTTACTTAGCAGAAGGAATTCACGGTGATTTAAGTCAAGCGAAACGTATGTCAGTATTAAAACAATTCAAATCAAATAAAATTGATATCCTTGTTGCAACAGATGTAGCAGCACGTGGATTAGATATTTCTGGCGTAACGCATGTGTACAACTTTGATATTCCGCAAGACCCTGAAAGCTATGTTCACCGTATCGGTCGTACAGGACGCGCAGGTAAAAGTGGTATCGCTGTAACTTTTGTAACACCAAGAGAAATGGGTTACTTACGTATTGTAGAAGATACGACGAAAAAACGTATGACTGTACTTCTTCCACCTAGTTCAGATGAGGCGTTAGTTGGTCAGCAACGTGTAGCAATTGACACTCTTTCTGAAATTGTAAACAAAAATGATTTAGGTGATTATCGCACATTAGCTGCGGAAATGCTTGGAAAATTTGAAGCAGTAGATGTAATTGCTGCAGCTTTAAAATCAATGACGAAAGAGCCAGATGATACACCAATCTCTCTTTCTGAAGAACGCCCATTACCAGCTCGTAGAGAACGTAGTGGTGGCGGCGGCGGACGCAGCGGCGGCGGTGGTTACAAAGGTAACCGTAGCAGCGGTGGCGGACGTAGTTCATCAGCAGGTCGCGGAAGTAGCGATCGTGGCGGAGCTCCACGTTCAAGTGGTGGTGGCGGTTCTCGTCCAAGTAGCGGTGGCGCACGTCGCAGCAGTGGTCCACGTGACGGTTCTACACAACGCAGTACAAGAACTCGCTCAACACGTAGCGAAAACTAATAGCACAATTCCAAAGGATGAATCCTACATTTTGTATGGATTCATCCTTTTTTTAATTGTGGTGATCGGATGATAAGCAAACTTAAATGGATAAGGTGTTGGAAAAATTGGATAGCGTCTAAGAATCCTACCTAGTTTGAAACATTTCCGGTTGAAAATCGTATACAATGACTAGGGAAGGGGTGTTTAAAATGAGAATCGAACCAATTAATCGAATATCTGAAAAAGGATTACGAGTGTGGAGAATATATGGGGTCTTTCAAACACTCATTGTAGTGGTAAGTGGAATAGGGGCAAGTGTCATTAATTATTTCATTGGAAATTTTTTGTGGGTATACATAGTTGTTGGGGTAGTTATCCTGTTAATGGCATACTTTTTAATTTATTTATTTCCAAAAGTTAGATGGATGCGATGGAGATACGAAGTTCGAGAACAAGAGATTGAATTACAACACGGTTTATTTGTTGTAAAAAGAACTTTAGTTCCCATGGTTCGCGTTCAACATGTCGATACAGAGCAAGGACCAATATTGCGAAAATACGATTTAGCATCTATTACCATTTCTACAGCAGCTACGAATCATATTATTCCAGCACTTTTGACGGCAGAAGCAGATGAACTGAGAGGGAGAATATCTGTGCTAGCAAGGGTGGCCGAAGATGATGTTTAACGAAAAGTACAAGTTACATCCTATTTCAGCAATTATAAACTTTATAAAAGTATTAAAAGATATGATCTTGCCTTTTATAGTCGTAGTTACAGTAAATGGTTTTGGAGGAAGCAGGGACTCCGATGGTTGGCCTTCGTTTATTACCTATAGTATTTATGCTGTCGTCCTTATCTTTCTACTTGTGAGTGGAATCGTTAAATGGAAAAGATTCAGATACTGGTTTGAAGAAGGAGAGCTGCGTATTGAATATGGTTTGTTTGTAAAGAAAATGAGGTATATTCCTTTTGAACGGATTCAAAGTTTAAACTATACAGAGGGCATCTTTCATAGACCGTTCGGACTCGTTAAAGTAAAAGTAGAAACAGCGGGAGGCGGGCCAACAAAAGAAGCGGATGCGGTATTAACGGCAATTACGAAAGATGCAGCAGAGCAAATAAAAAGAGAAATGATACAAACGAAAAGCAAGCAATCAGTTGAATTAAATGAAGCAATACAGCACGAAGTAGTTCTAACGGAAGAAGCTCGACCAATCTTTACGATGTCAATAAAAGATTTAATTGTGTTAGCAAGTACATCAGGTGGAGTGGGTGTGTTTTTCTCAGGTCTTGCCGTTTTTGCGGCGCAGTTTTCTAATATTATTCCATATGAAATGATATATGATGAAATCGTTGTGTTCATTCGATTTGGAGCACTAATAATAGTACTTGGAGTTTTCTTTGTATTATTGGTTGCTTGGGTAGTGTCTGTTATTCTCACGCTAATTAATTTCTATAACTTTACTATTAGTATAGAGGACAATGAGATTGTTATTACGAGGGGACTTTTAGAGAAGAAGAAAATAACGCTTCCCCTTTCGCGTATTCAAGGAGTGAGAGTCGTAGAGAATCCTTTTCGTCAGCTAATTGGCTATGCGTCAATTATAGTCGATAGTGCTGGTGGTTCCCTTGAAGAAAAAGATGAAAGAATTCGTTTGCTTCCTTTAGTAAAAAAAACGAAGATCCATTGTGTATTGGAACAGATTTTTCTAGATCTTGATTTGGAACCTAACTTCATACCTGTTCCGAAAAGGTCGAGAAAGTTTTTCTATCGATTAGATTTTCTTTGGATTATTCCAGTATCAGCTTCTGTTATTTACTTTTTTTATCCGTTTGGCCTTCTATCATTAATCTTGCTGCCTCTAAGCTATATATTTGGGATGTGGCAACATAGAACCGCGGGATATGCGGTAAATGGTCTGCACTTAGTGATGAGATATCGAAATTTAAGTAAAGTAACTATTTGGATGGAAAAAAAGCGAATTCAATCGATGACGGAAAGGATGACTTTTTTTCAAAAAAGAAAGAACGTTTCTTCGATTATCACTACGATAAAATCTGGAGTGGGTGGTTCTACTGCGATAGTCCCTCATTTAGATAAAGCAGACGCAGAAAGGCTAATAAATTGGTATCAACCTACAAAGTCAAACACGGTACAAAAGGAGAAAGAACAGCCAATTGTTTAATAGCTGTTCTTTCCTTCATACTATTTTAAACTTTTTCTTCTTCCATGCTGCGATTCGTTTAGGGTGGAAATAAATCATTCCAATAATAAAACCTGTTATTAGTCCAGATATATGTGCAGTAACGTTTATATTCGGCTGAAGGAATGTCATTACCACACCAATAACGATAATTGGCAAAATAATTTGTTTCAATTGAGGCATGAAATTTCTCGTATAATAAACTAAAGCACCAAAAGCTCCTAATATACCATAAATTGCACCACTAGCACCGAGGCTTTGATATCGCCAATCTAAAAGTAGGTAAGTCGCAACGTTTCCAACTAAGCCAGCTAAAAGATAAATGGTTAAAAAGCGGGCTTTTCCTGCTAGTTGTTCTAGCTCTGGACCAAATAAATACAAAGAAAACATATTAAATAGTAAGTGCGTGAAATCTGCATGTAAAAACATTGGTGTGAATAAACGCCAATACTCGCCTTCACTAATGAGGAGATTAAAGCCAATTCCTAAGTTACGTAAATGTACTCCTACAACTGGAATGCATGTTAAGAGAAAGATTAAAATATTTAATGCAAGCAATGTGGATACTATAGGATAAAGCTTAATATATTGTTTCAAGTTTTCTCTTCTTACAAACATATCGTCACCTCAAATTTTCTACTCATAGTATAGCCTGTTTTAGAGGTATTTGGAAAGGAGAAACTTCATGATTACTGGAATAGGATTAGATATCACCGAGTTGAATAGAATAAATTCTATAAAAACTAAAACGAAGAAATTTGAAGAACGGATTTTAACAATACAAGAAATAGATCAGATGAGAGAACTGTCCGAGTATAGACAAATTGAATTTTTAGCAGGACGTTTCGCAGCGAAAGAAGCATTTGCAAAAGCAAGAGGTACAGGGATTGGCAAAGAATGTAGCTTTCAAGATATCGAAATAATACGGGAGTCTAGTGGTAAGCCGAGTCTATACTTTAAAAGAGAGCAGGTGAATGGTTTCGTATCCATAACACATACAAAAGAATATGCCGCAGCTCAAGTAATTCTGCAATCATAAACGGTAGTCCACCTACATACAATGAATGAACGCAGTGATAATAGAAAGGATGGACTGATTGAAAAGCCGATTGGCTAAGTGGTTATTTGCATTAACGATGATCCTGTTACTTTCTGCATGTGGAGCCCAATCCAAAGAAGACGTTTTAAAGAAGTTGAGCAGCAAATGGGTAGATACGAAAGGGTATGAGTTGACTGCGGAAATGAGTATAATGACGGGGCAAGAACCGAAAGTTTATCAAGTGGAAGTATGGCACACAAAACCAGATTTTTACCGTGTGAAAGTTTCGGATACGAACGACGAAAATACACAAATGATTATGCGTAACAAAGAAGGTGTTTTTGTAGTAACACCTGCACTAAACAAAACGTATAAATTTCAAAGCAAATGGCCATCTGAAAATAGCCAAGCCTATTTAATCGGTTCGCTTGCACAAGACATTAAAAAAGATAAAACGTCTACATTTAAAGAAGAAGGCGGCAAATACATGTTTGAAACGAAAACAAGTAACAATCACAAAAACATGCTGCCGGTTCAAAGAATTTATATCGACAAAAAGACATTATTACCAACTCAAGTTTCCATCTTAAACGAAAATAAAGAAGAGCAAATCCGTGTTACATTTAAACAAGTGACTATTGGAAAAGTCCATGCGCCTGGAGAATTCCAAATTGAACAAACTCCTACTGGACAAACGGATAAAGGTACAGTTGAAGCTTCTGCAGAAATAGATAATCCGGCATTTGAGACGCACTATCCAATGGTACAGTGGGATCAATTGCATTTATTAGATGAAAAAGTGCTCAATGTAGAAGGGGATAAACGAGTTATACTAACCTATAGTGGTGACAAACAGTTTACAATTATTCAGCAGCTTAGTGAGAAAAGTACTTCGACAACGATTCCAGTATTTGCGCCAGGAGATCCTGTAGATTTAGGTGTAGCTATTGGAGCAGTTACAGATCAATCTATCTCATGGGAACAAGATGGTATGTCCTTTTTCCTTGCTTCCTCCTCTTTAACAAAAGAAGAAATGATTGAAGTAGCCTCATCCATGTCCGTATCTGAGTTGAAATGATTTTGCATTGACGACTTCTTCCTAAGAGGAGGATAATAAGTACAAAATGCTGAAAAAGAGGGAAGCGCCATGCAACAAACATATTACCGACCAACATTCGTACGTATAAACTTAACAGCTATAAAATCAAACATTCAAAACTTAAGACAAATGCTTCCAACACATACACAAATAATTGCAATAGTAAAAGCAAATGCTTACGGTCATGGTGATATAGAGGTGGCAAAGGCCGCATTAAGCGCAGGTGCCACACAATTAGCTGTTGCAACCCCGGAAGAAGCCCTTCGCATAAGGGATGCAGGAATTACAGCTGAAATTCTCATTATTGGAGCGGCACCAGCTTCCTTTTTACAAAAAGCTTCTGAACTAAATATAACATTAACAGCGTATTCTCTTGAATGGCTTCAAGCTATTCAATATTTTAAAAGGCCACTTAAAGTTCATATAAAAATAGATAGTGGAATGGGTAGAATCGGTTTTGTAAAAGAGAATGAACTAAAAGAAGCACTTATCTTTATTCAACAGAACAGCTGGATTCAAGTAACAGGTGTATTTACACATTTTTCGACAGCTGATGAAGAGGAACGAGAACACTTTGATGAACAAGCAGAGAGATTTGAACGATTACTTGCATTATTCGAAGTAAAGCCACCAATTGTACATACTTCGAATAGTGCTGCTGTTCTAAGGTATCCCACTCAGTATTGGGACGCCGTGCGTTTTGGTATTTCCATGTATGGAATTGCTCCCTCTCCTTTTTTGAGTGAAAATCTTCCTTTTCCTTTAGAAGAAGCACTTTCTTTAGAAACTGAAGTAGTGCAAGTTAAAAAGGTGGAGAAAGGTACTCCGATTGGTTATGGGGCAAAATACAAGGCAGAAGCTGATGAATGGATTGCTACACTCCCGATTGGTTATGCAGACGGTCTATTGCGCAAATTGTATAACCAAGATGTTTTAGTAAAAGGAAAAAGAGTATCAATAGTAGGGAGAATATGTATGGATCAATGCATGATTCGTCTCAATGAACCAGTACCGCTTGGAGAAAAAGTGGTACTAATAGGAAGACAAGCAGCAGAGGAAATTAAAATAGAAGAGTGGGCAAATACATTGGAAACAATACCGTATGAAATTTGCTGCATGCTCTCTAATAGAATTCCAAGAATATATAGCGAATGAATCTCGACAAAATAATCCTACATGCATAATTTGTCAAATCATTTCTCATTATGTCTTTTATTTAGACTCTAGTAATGGTAAGATGAAGTATATTGTCAAATAGGGAAATGTTTTGTCGGAGGTGTTTGCTGTGGTAAGTGATAAGAAGAAAAAGGAAGCTATTATAAGGCTTCCAAAGCAAATGGTTAATGAAGGAGTAAAGACCGTAAAACAGTCATTAACTGGTAGTGAAAGTATCGTCCGTGTCCAAGCAAATGAATATTTTAAGAAAGAACAGTCAAATCTTATAAGAGAAGCGATGATGAAAGGCTATGTTGAAATGTCTCATATAAACTTATCCATTTGTACGGAATGTTTACATGCAGAGTATGAAGCGCAACATACGACTGAGCGACTCGTAAGTGGAGGATGAAAACTTGATCGTAAAACGTGGGGACGTTTTTTTCGCAGATTTATCACCTGTAATCGGGTCTGAGCAAGGGGGAACCAGGCCCGTTTTGGTGATTCAGAATGATATTGGTAATCGATTTAGTCCTACTGTTATTATTGCAGCTATTACTGCTCAAATACAAAAAGCAAAGTTGCCAACACATGTTGAAATAAATGCAAAACAGTATGACTTCGAACGCGATTCTGTTATTTTATTAGAACAATTGCGAACAATAGATAAATCACGATTAACTGATAAAATTACACATCTTGATGAGGATGTAATGCACGAAGTAGATCATGCTTTAGGAATTAGTTTAGGGATTGTCAAATTTTAATACATAGATAAAAACACAGTGTGTAACCGACAAATACGCACTGTGTTTTTTGTTTACCCCAAATAGATGTAAAATTAGTTGATTTTCGCTACAATATAGTTACTAATATTAACTGAGGAGATGTATCACACCTATGAACAAACAAATCGCATCATATATTCATGATAATTTAGATGAAATATTAGAAAAATGGAGAACTAAAATGGAAGATGAGGAAGATGACCGCTTCTTTCAAATTATGTCCGATAAAGTTATTGATAACACTGTCCGCGAATTTGGAGAGTTAATGATTTTAAGTTTAACCGAGGGAAAAGAAACCTACATGGAAAAGTTAAATGATTTCTCTTTACAAATAGTTCGCTACGGGTGGTCTATTTCATTTGTTTTAAAAGCACTAACTAACTTTTCAGAAGTAATATATGAAAAAATGGATGAAGTTGGTTTTTTAAATGACCGCAGTATTAAATCACATCGAGAAATATTAACAAATTGGATTACACCGCTTAATCATAGCATTGTAGATGCATATTCTAAGGTTTGGGAAAAAACAGTGCATTTACAAAGAATAGCTTTGCAAGAACTTTCGGCATCATTAATTCCTGTATTTGATAAGATATCCGTTATGCCATTAGTTGGTACAATCGATACGGAACGTGCAAAGTTAATCATGGAAAATTTATTGCACGGGGTAGTGAAGCACAGAGCCGAAGTAGTGTTGCTTGATATAACTGGAGTTCCTGTAGTAGATACAATGGTAGCCCATCATATCATTCAAGCAGCAGATGCTGTCCGTCTAGTTGGTGCAAAATGTATGTTAGTTGGAATAAGACCAGAAATCGCACAGACAATTGTAACGTTAGGTATAAACTTAAATGATTTTACTACAACAAGTACAATGCAAAGAGGAATGGAACAAGCTTTGGCTTTGACGAATAGAACTATAGTAGAGGTGAATTCAAAATGATGACAAGAATTCCGATTTTAAAATTAAGAGATTGTCTAATTGTTTCTATTCAATGGGAATTAGATGACCAGACAGCAATAGCTTTTCAAGAGGACCTATTAGCTAAGTTACATACTACCGCTGCTAGAGGTGTAGTTTTAGATTTAACCCCAATTGATTTTATTGATTCCTTCATTGCAAAAGTACTTGGCGATGTGATTAGTATGTCAGGTCTAATGGGAGCAAAGGTGGTTATTACAGGAATACAACCAGCTGTTGCAATCACGCTAATCGAATTAGGTATTAGATTAGAAAATGTGGTAACCGCTTTAGACTTAGAAAATGGATTGGAAAAATTAGAACGAGAATTGGAGGACTAATTCATTATGAAATTAAAGTCTTCTGTTGATATTTTATCGGAATGGGATATTGTTGCTGCAAGGCAGCTTGGAAGAAATGAAGCAAAAGAAGTTGGCTTCGGAACGGTGGATCAAGCTAGAATTACAACAGCTATCAGTGAACTTGCCCGAAATATTTATTTATATGCTGGAAAAGGTAATATAGAAATTAAACAAATTACACAAGGTAATATGCAAGGGTTGTTGGTAATTGCATCTGATCAGGGACCAGGCATTTCAGATGTACGAAAAGTAATGGAAGATGGCTATACGACATCTGGTGGACTTGGTGCAGGTTTACCAGGTGTAAAACGATTAATGGATGACTTCAAAATTGAAACAATTTTTGGGGAGGGCACTACAATTAGTGCTACAAAATGGCTTAGATAGGAGGTGTAATGTGTAATGCCTCAAGAATTTAAAAGGCAATATAAAGAAATTTTAGAACAATACACATTAAGACAAACAGAACATAACTTGTATGAAGGTCAAAACTTTAGTAGACAACTAATTCAGAAGAACATTTCGCCAGAAGAGGTAATTAGTATACATAAGGCATCTCTGGAAGAAATAATTCCTAATTTGTCAGCGGATGTATCGCATTCTTTTGATTTATTAATAGAAGTAATGATTCGGTATGGATTGGCGTTAAAAGAACATCAAACATTAATAAAAAAACAAGAAAATTTCAAAATGGAAATGGAACTTGCTTCAAATGTGCAACAAACTTTGCTTAAAACGAAAATACCCAACATGATTGGTTTAGATATTGGTATGATTTCAGTTCCGGCACAAGAGATGAACGGAGATTATGCCTATTTTCTAAATGATGAGACTAGCGTCGGAGTTGCTGTGGCAGATGTTATCGGAAAAGGAATTCCAGCAGCTCTTTGCATGTCGATGATTAAGTATGGAATGGACAGTTTAACTGGAGCTAAAACAGATCCGGTCGTTGTCTTAGACGTTATTAATAGAATTGTTGAGAAAAGTGTAAGTGATTCCATGTTTATATCGATGTTTTATGGGACATATAATACAACGAGAAGCGAGTTTACTTATGCATCGGCTGGACATGAACCACCTCTTTTTTATTGTGCAAAGAGTGAGCGTTTCACGGAGTTGCAAGCAAAAGGTTTGTTGCTTGGAGTAGTTCCGAATGTAAAATACGAACAGCATTCAGTTGTATTTGATAAAGAAGACTTCGTTGTTATGATGACCGATGGGGTAACGGAATGTCGTTCAAAAGCAGGTTTTATAGAACAACAAACTGTGATGGACATTATTGAAAGTGTACGAGACGAAAGTGCACAAGCAATGGTGGAATATGTATATAAAAAATTAGAAGAATTACAAGATTTTGAGCAACGCGATGATTTTACTCTTGTCATATTCAAAAAAGTTTAACCTTCTACAGACGCGAGTCCAACCGTTTATCGAATAAGACTAGAGCCTTCATGGATCCATTTATTTTACTAAGTAGTTCATCGAGCTACTTAGGTGAATCGCTTTTTTTTAATACTTGTTATAAATGTTTATCACTAGCTATGATGGGGTATTGAATACTATATATAGCGAAGACGGGGGATAAAATAATGAATATTTCAGTTAAACTGTTACAAGAGAGTACGTGTGTTAAAGGTGATATTACAGGGGAAATCGATGCATTTACAGCGCCGGTTCTCAGAGAGAAGTTAGCAGAAATAAATTTAACAGAAAACCTTTATATTGAATTGAATTTAAAAGATGTGTCCTATATGGACAGTACAGGACTTGGTGTATTTGTCGGGTTTTATAAAAGTGTAAATGCTTCCAATGGCCATCTGGAATTAACCGGTCTTTCATCACGTTTGAAACGATTGTTTGATATTACTGGTTTAGGTGAGATTATGGATATTCGAACAGCGAGTGAAGAGGTGAAAATAGATGAAACCGTTTGATTATGTGGAAATTAGATTGCCTGCAAAACCACAATATGTGAGTGTTGCTCGGCTTACAATTTCTGGGTTGGCAAATCGCATTGGATTTACGTATGAAGATATTGAAGATTTGAAAATTGCCACAAGTGAAGCTATTACAAATGCAGTTCAACATGCGTACGCTGAGGATGAAGAAGGCGAAGTAGTTATTGGGTGTGCAATATATAAAGAAAAAATGGAAATCATGGTGGCAGATCATGGGAAAAGCTTTAATTTTGAAGAGACGAAAGCAAAAGTTGGTCCATACCACGACTTGAAAGAAGGATCACTTCTAAGGGAAGGTGGTCTAGGTTTATATTTAATCGAGACGTTAATGGATGAAGTAAAAGTCCATCACCAAGAAGGTGTAACTGTATTTATGACGAAGTATGTCGAAGTAGAGCAGGTGGATGAAAATGTCCAACACATCACATCCTAACAAACAATCCAAAGAACAAATATTAGAATGGATTAAAGAATACCAACAGACGGAGAGCGATGATGCCCAAACCAAGTTAGTGTTAAATTATAAAAGGTTGGTTGAATCCATCGCTCGAAAATACTCAAATGGAAAATCGCACCACGAGGATCTTGTACAAGTAGGTATGCTAGGTCTTTTAGGGGCAATCAGAAGATATGATCCAACTATCGGGAAAAGCTTCGAAGCGTTTGCTATTCCAACGATTATTGGAGAAATTAAACGTTTTTTGCGGGATAAAACATGGGCAGTACATGTTCCCAGAAGAATTAAAGAACTAGGTCCACGTATAAGAGCGGCTGTAGAAACTTTAACCGTAGAATTTCAGCGTTCTCCATTAGTGCAGGAAATTGCTGACTTTTTGGGTGAAGAAGTGGAAAATGTCTTAGAAGCTATGGAAATGAGTAAGAGCTATCAGGCGCTATCAATGGATCATTCGTTAGATTCAGATTCAGATGGAGGTACAATTACCTTGTTTGACGTTATTGGAAAAGCGGATGGAGAATTTGAAAAAACAGATCAGCGTTTACTCGTTGCTAATGCTATAAGTAAATTATCAGATCGTGAGAAAGAAATAATAAAGCTTACATACATGGAGCAGTTAAGTCAAAAAGAAACGGGTGAGCGTTTAGGAATCTCTCAAATGCATGTTTCAAGAATTCAAAGAAAAGCAATAAAAAGATTGCAAGAAGTAATTTTAGTGTCAGGTGGATTGAAACAGTGAAAATACTTTCAGATGAAAAGGTAGAGATGTGTGTGTACCAAGAGGCGAAGTTCGGAAATTTAGAATCTGGTGACACTTATTATATTGATCAAAAGGAAGATTATTTAATTTGTGCCATTGCAGATGGATTGGGTAATGGTCCTGTTGCAAAAGAGTCTGCGGATATCATGCCTGAAATTTTAGCAAAATATCCAGAGGAATCGATTGATAGTTTACTTTTACGTTGCAATGAATTAATGGTCCAAAAAAGAGGGGCCGCTGTTGCTATTGTAAAGGTAGATTTCAAACTTCATACAATATCTTATAGCTGCGTAGGAAATATTAAGTTTTATATGTATCAAAGTGAGACAGATAAAATGATATACCCACTACCTGTTATGGGCTACTTATCCGGAAGAAAGCAAAAACCACACACACAAACTTATTCTTATAATAAAAATGATTTATTCTTATTGCATTCTGATGGTGTAAACTTGAAAAGTCCAAAAGCGATTATTAAACAAGCTGTCAATGCCCAATGTTTATACAAAGCTGTGCTCGACGATATCGAACATGGAGATGACGCTACATTTATCACAGGAAGCTTACTCTAGTTAAATAGGGTAAGCTTTTTTGTGTTAAAATAATCTTATAAGGAAAGGGTGTGTTTGTTTTGGAAATAAAGAAAATGCTACAGCTTGTTTCTAAAGAAACAGGAGTGAAAACTACGCAAGCTGAACAAGTAATTAAACTATTAGAAGAAGGAAATACAGTTCCTTTTATAGCAAGGTATAGAAAAGAGCAAACCGGATCTTTAGATGAGGTGCAGATTAAGGCTGTAGAAGGTCGGTATAATTACATACAGCAGTTAGAACAACGAAAAGAAGAGGTTATCCGATTAATTGATGAGCAAGGTAAGTTAACGGAAGAATTGTCTACTTATATTCAAAATGCTACGGTTCTACAACGATTAGAAGATTTATACCGACCATATAAGCAAAAGCGCAGAACGAAAGCGACGATTGGGAAAGAAAAAGGATTAGAACCACTAGCAAGTTTGCTGCTTACTTTTCCTAAAGAGTCGGTGCAAAAACTAGCAGTCGATTATATAAATGAAAAATTAGAAGTTCTTTCTATAGAAGAGGCACTTCAAGGTGCGAGAGATATTTTAGCGGAACAATTTGCTGATGATGCGAAAATTCGCGAACAAATACGCAATATCACTCGCGCAGATGGAAAGGTTATTTCCACAGTCAAGAAGGCAGAGTTGGACGAAAAGAATGTATTTGAAATGTATTATGAGTACGAGGAACCTGTGAAAAAAATTGTGCCTCACAGAACTTTAGCGATTAACCGTGGAGAAAAAGAAGATGTGCTCAAGGTGAGTATCCAAGTTCCAATAGATAAAGTGACGAATCTCATGAAAACACAGTGGATTCCTAATCAAACGTCCAGCGATGGAGTTGAACATGTGGAAATGGCAATTGAAGACTCGTATAAACGCTTAATCCAACCTTCTGTAGAACGAGAAATTCGAACAGAACTGACGGAAAAAGCAGAAACTCAAGCAATCCATATTTTCTCGGAAAATTTACGAAACTTATTATTGCAACCTCCGTTAAAAGGGAAAGTCATTCTTGGTGTGGATCCAGCATACCGAACAGGATGCAAGCTTGCGGTTGTAGATGATACAGGAAAGCTACTAGAAGTTTCTGCGATTTATCCACATGCACCTAAAATGGACGTGGAAGGATCTAAAAAGAAAGTCCTTTCTTATTTAGAGAAGTATCCAATTTCATTAATTGCAATCGGGAACGGTACAGCTTCTCGTGAAACCGAACAATTTATAGTAGATTGTTTGAAAGAAGTAGAAGGCGATGTTGCCTACGTTATTGTGAACGAAGCAGGAGCAAGTGTTTATTCAGCATCTGAAACTGCAAGGAATGAGTTCCCTGACTTACAAGTGGAGCAGCGAAGTGCCGTTTCAATTGCAAGAAGGTTACAAGATCCGCTTGCTGAACTTGTGAAGATTGAACCAAAAGCTGTTGGGGTAGGACAATACCAACATGATGTATCTCAAAAGAAACTATCTGAGTCTCTTTCTTTTATAGTAGAAACTGCAGTTAACCAAGTTGGAGTGAATGTAAATACAGCATCTGCATCCCTATTGCAATACGTTTCAGGTCTATCGAAAACAGTTGCGGAAAACGTAGTGAATTTGAGAAATGAGCAAGGAAGGTTTACTTCTAGAGCGCAACTAAAGAAAATTCCTCGCCTAGGAGCTAAAACATACGAGCAAGCAATAGGATTCTTACGTGTTCCAGACGCTAAAAACCCATTCGATGCTACAGGAATTCATCCAGAAAGTTATAAAGCAGCAGAACAAGTTTTAGAAATCGTAGGTTTGAAAAAGTCTCAAATCGGATCCAAAGAAGCAGAAGCAGCTTTGATAAACATTAATATTGCGGAAGTAAGCAAGGAACTAGAAATTGGTGAAATTACATTAAAAGATATAGTAGAAACATTGATCAAACCAACTCGAGATCCACGAGAAGCTTTCCCGCAACCTATTTTGAAGAAAGATGTACTTAAAATGGAAGATCTTCAAAAGGGAATGGAGCTTCAAGGTACTGTTCGAAACGTAGTAGACTTTGGTGCGTTTGTTGATATCGGTGTAAAGCAAGATGGGTTAGTCCATATTTCAAAGCTGAAAAAAGGGTTTGTAAAACACCCATTAGATGTTGTGTCACTAGGCGATATCGTTACTGTATGGGTCGAACAATACGATGCAAATAAAGGAAAAGTTTCTTTAACTATGCTTCCTCCAGAACAACAAGTATAAGCAAACAAGAGTTGTCCAATGGAATATTCATTGGACAATATCTTTTAAAGTTAATTCAGTAGCGTTTGCGGAGGCGTAATTGATTAGGAGAGATTTAAATGACAGATGAAAAACTTCGTGAATTAGTATGTGATGTATCAATAAAGATTTTTGGGAAAGACTTTCAACATGAAGCTTATTTTAATAGTCGCCTTCGTACTACTGGAGGAAGGTACATGTTAAGAACTCATCATATAGAAGTAAATCCTCTTGTGTTTGAGAGGCATGGGATGGAGGAATTGATTGGTGTTATAAAACATGAGCTTTGTCATTATCATTTACATATAGAAGGAAAAGGGTATAAACATAGAGATGCTGACTTTCGAGAATTATTGAAAAGAACAAAATCTCCGAGATTTTGTTCTACACTTGTCGATAAGAAAAAGGGTCAAATAATTAAAATCTACACATATCAATGTATAAAATGTTCACTTGAATATAATCGGAAAATTCGGTTAAATACGAACAAATACAGATGTGGCAAGTGTTTGGGAGATCTATTGTTAGTTTCATTAAGAAATATTAAATAAAATTTGAAAAAGTAGTTGACGTTTCTTAAAAGGCTCTTTATAATAATAAAAGTCGAGTAAAACAAAACGACAAAAATTATTCCGAAGTAGCTCAGTGGTAGAGCAATCGACTGTTAATCGATTGGTCGTAGGTTCGAGTCCTACCTTCGGAGCCATCATGGCCCCTTGGTCAAGCGGTTAAGACACCGCCCTTTCACGGCGGTAACACGGGTTCGAATCCCGTAGGGGTCATTTACATAATTTAATCTTAAAGGTCCCGTGGTGTAGCGGTTAACATGCCTGCCTGTCACGCAGGAGATCGCCGGTTCGATCCCGGTCGGGACCGCCATATTGGGGTATAGCCAAGCGGTAAGGCAACGGATTTTGATTCCGTCATGCCCTGGTTCGAATCCAGGTACCCCAGCCATTTTCTTAGAGCCATTAGCTCAGTTGGTAGAGCATCTGACTTTTAATCAGAGGGTCGTAGGTTCGAATCCTACATGGCTCATAAATTTGTTGTTGACATTCTTAGTCAGTGAAGTTACAATTAGGTTTGTCTTAAAAATTAACTACGCGGTCGTGGCGGAATGGCAGACGCGCTAGGTTGAGGGCCTAGTGGGGGTTAACCCCGTGGAGGTTCAAATCCTCTCGGCCGCACCAAAGCACATTATGCGCCCGTAGCTCAATTGGATAGAGCGTCTGACTACGGATCAGAAGGTTGTGGGTTCGACTCCTGCCGGGCGCGCCAATAAAACAACAAAATTTAATCTTATATATGCGGGTGTAGTTTAGTGGTAAAACCTCAGCCTTCCAAGCTGATGATGAGAGTTCGATTCTCTTCACCCGCTCCATTATTTAAAACCATTAGTTAATACATGAACATTGAAAACTGAACATGCAAAACGTTAAGAAATACAGCTTGAGAGACTAACTTCGGTTAGCTCGAAAGCAAAACAATTTGGACATCATTTAATGATGATGCCAGCAATACAAAATGAGCTTTTTAAGTTCTCTATTATGGAGAGTTTGATCCTGGCTCAGGACGAACGCTGGCGGCATGCCTAATACATGCAAGTCGAGCGAATGACGAAGAAGCTTGCTTCTTCTGATTTAGCGGCGGACGGGTGAGTAACACGTGGGCAACCTGCCCTGTAGATTGGGATAACTCCGGGAAACCGGGGCTAATACCGAATAATCCATTTCCTCACATGGGGAAATGTTAAAAGACGGTTTCGGCTGTCACTACAGGATGGGCCCGCGGCGCATTAGCTAGTTGGTGAGGTAACGGCTCACCAAGGCGACGATGCGTAGCCGACCTGAGAGGGTGATCGGCCACACTGGGACTGAGACACGGCCCAGACTCCTACGGGAGGCAGCAGTAGGGAATCTTCCACAATGGACGAAAGTCTGATGGAGCAATGCCGCGTGAGTGAAGAAGGTTTTCGGATCGTAAAACTCTGTTGTGAGGGAAGAACAAGTACGAGAGTAACTGCTCGTACCTTGACGGTACCTCATTAGAAAGCCACGGCTAACTACGTGCCAGCAGCCGCGGTAATACGTAGGTGGCAAGCGTTGTCCGGAATTATTGGGCGTAAAGCGCGCGCAGGCGGTCCTTTAAGTCTGATGTGAAATCCCACGGCTCAACCGTGGAAGGTCATTGGAAACTGGGGGACTTGAGTACAGAAGAGGAAAGCGGAATTCCAAGTGTAGCGGTGAAATGCGTAGAGATTTGGAGGAACACCAGTGGCGAAGGCGGCTTTCTGGTCTGTAACTGACGCTGAGGCGCGAAAGCGTGGGGAGCAAACAGGATTAGATACCCTGGTAGTCCACGCCGTAAACGATGAGTGCTAAGTGTTAGGGGGTTTCCGCCCCTTAGTGCTGCAGCTAACGCATTAAGCACTCCGCCTGGGGAGTACGGTCGCAAGACTGAAACTCAAAGGAATTGACGGGGGCCCGCACAAGCGGTGGAGCATGTGGTTTAATTCGAAGCAACGCGAAGAACCTTACCAGGTCTTGACATCCCGCTGACCGTTCTAGAGATAGATCTTTCCCTTCGGGGACAGCGGTGACAGGTGGTGCATGGTTGTCGTCAGCTCGTGTCGTGAGATGTTGGGTTAAGTCCCGCAACGAGCGCAACCCTTGATCTTAGTTGCCAGCATTTAGTTGGGCACTCTAAGGTGACTGCCGGTGATAAACCGGAGGAAGGTGGGGATGACGTCAAATCATCATGCCCCTTATGACCTGGGCTACACACGTGCTACAATGGACGGTACAGAGGGTCGCAACCCCGCGAGGGTGAGCTAATCCCATAAAACCGTTCTCAGTTCGGATTGTAGGCTGCAACTCGCCTACATGAAGCCGGAATCGCTAGTAATCGTGGATCAGCATGCCACGGTGAATACGTTCCCGGGCCTTGTACACACCGCCCGTCACACCACGAGAGTTTGTAACACCCGAAGTCGGTGGGGTAACCCTTACGGGAGCCAGCCGCCGAAGGTGGGACAGATGATTGGGGTGAAGTCGTAACAAGGTAGCCGTATCGGAAGGTGCGGCTGGATCACCTCCTTTCTAAGGATAATATCGGAATACAGATTTTTATCTGTATCTTAACGTTTTGCAGTTCAGTTTTGAATGTTCATTTTTATGAGCATTTGAAAACTTGTTCTTTGAAAACTGGATAAAATGACATTGAAAGAAACAAATTCAAGAAATTCAATTTGTAATCACTTTTGTGATTATATTTTGCGTAGTATTTTTAACTACTATTTTTCAGGGTTTCAATTTTAATTGGAAGCCGAATTAGGTTAAGTTAATAAGGGCGCGCGGTGAATGCCTTGGCACTAGGAGCCGAAGAAGGACGGCACTAACACCGATATGCTTCGGGGAGCTGTAAGTGAGCTTTGATCCGGAGATTTCCGAATGGGGAAACCCACTGTTCGTAATGGAGCAGTACATTTACGTGAATACATAGCGTATCTGTGGCACACCCAGGGAACTGAAACATCTAAGTACCTGGAGGAAGAGAAAGAAAAATCGATTCCCTGAGTAGCGGCGAGCGAAACGGGAATAGCCCAAACCAAGAGGCTTGCCTCTTGGGGTTGTAGGACACTCTACATAGAGTTACAAAGGAATGAGCTAGACGAAGCGATCTGGAAAGGTCCGCAGGATAGGGTAAAAGCCCCGTAGTCAAAAGTTCATTCTCTCTTGAGTGTATCCTGAGTACGGCGGAACACGTGAAATTCCGTCGGAATCTGGGAGGACCATCTCCCAAGGCTAAATACTACCTAGTGACCGATAGTGAACCAGTACCGTGAGGGAAAGGTGAAAAGCACCCCGGAAGGGGAGTGAAATAGATCCTGAAACCGCGTGCCTACAAGTAGTCAGAGCCCGTTAATGGGTGATGGCGTGCCTTTTGTAGAATGAACCGGCGAGTTACGATTACATGCAAGGTTAAGTTGAGAAGACGGAGCCGCAGCGAAAGCGAGTCTGAATAGGGCGAATGAGTATGTGGTCGTAGACCCGAAACCAGGTGATCTACCCATGTCCAGGATGAAGGTAAGGTAACACTTACTGGAGGTCCGAACCCACGCACGTTGAAAAGTGCGGGGATGAGGTGTGGGTAGCGGAGAAATTCCAATCGAACCTGGAGATAGCTGGTTCTCTCCGAAATAGCTTTAGGGCTAGCCTCAAACGTTAGAATCTTGGAGGTAGAGCACTGTTTGGACTAGGGGCCCATCCCGGGTTACCGAATTCAGACAAACTCCGAATGCCAATGATTTATGTTTGGGAGTCAGACTGCGAGTGATAAGATCCGTAGTCAAGAGGGAAACAGCCCAGACCACCAGCTAAGGTCCCAAAGTATTTGTTAAGTGGAAAAGGATGTGGCGTTGCTTAGACAACCAGGATGTTGGCTTAGAAGCAGCCATCATTTAAAGAGTGCGTAATAGCTCACTGGTCGAGTGACGCTGCGCCGAAAATGTATCGGGGCTAAACAAATCACCGAAGCTGTGGATTGATACCTATGGTATCAGTGGTAGGAGAGCGTTCTAAGGGCGTTGAAGTCAGACCGGAAGGACTGGTGGAGCGCTTAGAAGTGAGAATGCCGGTATGAGTAGCGAAAGATGGGTGAGAATCCCATCCACCGTATGACTAAGGTTTCCTGAGGAAGGCTCGTCCGCTCAGGGTTAGTCGGGACCTAAGTCGAGGCCGATAGGCGTAGACGATGGACAACAGGTTGATATTCCTGTACCACCAAACCACCGTTTGAGCAATGGGGGGACGCAGAAGGATAGGGTAAGCATGCTGTTGGTTATGCATGTCCAAGCAGTGAGGTGTGAGTGTAGGCAAATCCGCACTCTGTAACATTGAGCTGTGATGGCGAGGACTTAGTCCGAAGTTCCTGATTTCACACTGCCAAGAAAAGCCTCTAGCGAGGTGATAGGTGCCCGTACCGCAAACCGACACAGGTAGTCGAGGAGAGAATCCTAAGGTGAGCGAGAGAACTCTCGTTAAGGAACTCGGCAAAATGACCCCGTAACTTCGGGAGAAGGGGTGCTCTTTTGGGTGTATAGCCTAGAAGAGCCGCAGTGAATAGGCCCAGGCGACTGTTTAGCAAAAACACAGGTCTCTGCAAAACCGTAAGGTGAAGTATAGGGGCTGACGCCTGCCCGGTGCTGGAAGGTTAAGAGGAGTGCTTAGCGCAAGCGAAGGTGCGAATTGAAGCCCCAGTAAACGGCGGCCGTAACTATAACGGTCCTAAGGTAGCGAAATTCCTTGTCGGGTAAGTTCCGACCCGCACGAAAGGCGTAACGATCTGGGCACTGTCTCAACGAGAGACTCGGTGAAATTATAGTACCTGTGAAGATGCAGGTTACCCGCGACAGGACGGAAAGACCCCGTGGAGCTTTACTATAGCTTGATATTGAATTTTGGTGCAACTTGTACAGGATAGGCAGGAGCCTTAGAGCCCGGAGCGCCAGCTTCGGAGGAGGCGTCGGTGGGATACTGCCCTGGTTGTATTGAAATTCTAACCCATACCCGTAACCCGGGTAGGAGACAGTGTCAGGCGGGTAGTTTGACTGGGGCGGTCGCCTCCTAAAGTGTAACGGAGGCGCCCAAAGGTTCCCTCAGAATGGTTGGAAATCATTCGAAGAGTGTAAAGGCAGAAGGGAGCTTGACTGCGAGACCTACAAGTCGAGCAGGGTCGAAAGACGGGCTTAGTGATCCGGTGGTTCCGCATGGAAGGGCCATCGCTCAACGGATAAAAGCTACCCCGGGGATAACAGGCTTATCTCCCCCAAGAGTCCACATCGACGGGGAGGTTTGGCACCTCGATGTCGGCTCATCGCATCCTGGGGCTGTAGTCGGTCCCAAGGGTTGGGCTGTTCGCCCATTAAAGCGGTACGCGAGCTGGGTTCAGAACGTCGTGAGACAGTTCGGTCCCTATCCGTCGTGGGCGTAGGAAATTTGAGAGGAGCTGTCCTTAGTACGAGAGGACCGGGATGGACACACCGCTGGTGTACCAGTTGTTCTGCCAAGAGCATCGCTGGGTAGCTATGTGTGGACGGGATAAGTGCTGAAAGCATCTAAGCACGAAGCCCCCCTCAAGATGAGATTTCCCATTACGCAAGTAAGTAAGATCCCTCAAAGACGATGAGGTAGATAGGTTCGGGGTGGAAGCGTGGCGACATGTGCAGCTGACGAATACTAATCGATCGAGGACTTAACCAAATAGAATTTACACATTTCAATGTCTTTTATCCAGTTTTGAGTGAACAAGCACTCATTGTCTAGTGATGATGGCGAAGAGGTCACACCCGTTCCCATACCGAACACGGAAGTTAAGCTCTTCAGCGCCGATGGTAGTTGGGGGTTTCCCCCTGCAAGAGTAGGACGTCGCTGGGCACTATAAGAAGTCGTTATCGAGTAATCGGTGGCGACTTTTTTTGTTGTATAAATTTAACTGTTTTATAAGAAAGCAAATTTGTGAGGATCGTTCATTTTTTTCAAAAGGTAAAATGCCGCTCTTGAGCAAGTCACAAGCTAAAAATGTAGATCGTATTGTAGAGATTATCATACGCAATTTTAGGTAATTAAAATGATATGGATTCTTTTTTAATAATCGATTTTCGAAAGAAAAAGTGAGTAGCTACTATTGGTAGTGTCTCATATCATTATTATACCTATATATTGTATAGAAAATAATAGATGTAAGTTTTATAAAAAAACAAAGAAAAGGACTTGTCATTCTCTTTGAAGGATGTTATAGTAATTAAGTTGTTATTTTTACTACTATTTTTCAAAAAAAGTAAATTAAAAAAGTTGTTGACATTACTAATTAGATATGTTATTCTAATATAGTTGTCGAAACAAGGTAACAACGAAAGAAAAACATGAACATTGAAAACTGAACATGCAAAACGTTAAGAAATACAGCTTGAGAGACTAACTTCGGTTAGCTCAATAGCAAAACAATTTGGACATCATTTAATGATGATGCCAGCAAAACAAAATGAGCTTTTTAAGTTCTCTATTATGGAGAGTTTGATCCTGGCTCAGGACGAACGCTGGCGGCATGCCTAATACATGCAAGTCGAGCGAATGACGAAGAAGCTTGCTTCTTCTGATTTAGCGGCGGACGGGTGAGTAACACGTGGGCAACCTGCCCTGTAGATTGGGATAACTCCGGGAAACCGGGGCTAATACCGAATAATCCATTTCCTCACATGGGGAGATGTTAAAAGACGGTTTCGGCTGTCACTACAGGATGGGCCCGCGGCGCATTAGCTAGTTGGTGAGGTAACGGCTCACCAAGGCGACGATGCGTAGCCGACCTGAGAGGGTGATCGGCCACACTGGGACTGAGACACGGCCCAGACTCCTACGGGAGGCAGCAGTAGGGAATCTTCCACAATGGACGAAAGTCTGATGGAGCAATGCCGCGTGAGTGAAGAAGGTTTTCGGATCGTAAAACTCTGTTGTGAGGGAAGAACAAGTACGAGAGTAACTGCTCGTACCTTGACGGTACCTCATTAGAAAGCCACGGCTAACTACGTGCCAGCAGCCGCGGTAATACGTAGGTGGCAAGCGTTGTCCGGAATTATTGGGCGTAAAGCGCGCGCAGGCGGTCCTTTAAGTCTGATGTGAAATCCCACGGCTCAACCGTGGAAGGTCATTGGAAACTGGGGGACTTGAGTACAGAAGAGGAAAGCGGAATTCCAAGTGTAGCGGTGAAATGCGTAGAGATTTGGAGGAACACCAGTGGCGAAGGCGGCTTTCTGGTCTGTAACTGACGCTGAGGCGCGAAAGCGTGGGGAGCAAACAGGATTAGATACCCTGGTAGTCCACGCCGTAAACGATGAGTGCTAAGTGTTAGGGGGTTTCCGCCCCTTAGTGCTGCAGCTAACGCATTAAGCACTCCGCCTGGGGAGTACGGTCGCAAGACTGAAACTCAAAGGAATTGACGGGGGCCCGCACAAGCGGTGGAGCATGTGGTTTAATTCGAAGCAACGCGAAGAACCTTACCAGGTCTTGACATCCCGCTGACCGTTCTAGAGATAGATCTTTCCCTTCGGGGACAGCGGTGACAGGTGGTGCATGGTTGTCGTCAGCTCGTGTCGTGAGATGTTGGGTTAAGTCCCGCAACGAGCGCAACCCTTGATCTTAGTTGCCAGCATTTAGTTGGGCACTCTAAGGTGACTGCCGGTGATAAACCGGAGGAAGGTGGGGATGACGTCAAATCATCATGCCCCTTATGACCTGGGCTACACACGTGCTACAATGGACGGTACAGAGGGTCGCAACCCCGCGAGGGTGAGCTAATCCCATAAAACCGTTCTCAGTTCGGATTGTAGGCTGCAACTCGCCTACATGAAGCCGGAATCGCTAGTAATCGTGGATCAGCATGCCACGGTGAATACGTTCCCGGGCCTTGTACACACCGCCCGTCACACCACGAGAGTTTGTAACACCCGAAGTCGGTGGGGTAACCCTTACGGGAGCCAGCCGCCGAAGGTGGGACAGATGATTGGGGTGAAGTCGTAACAAGGTAGCCGTATCGGAAGGTGCGGCTGGATCACCTCCTTTCTAAGGATAATATCGGAATACAGATTTTTATCTGTATCTTAACGTTTTGCAGTTCAGTTTTGAATGTTCATTTTTATGAGCATTTGAAAACTTGTTCTTTGAAAACTGGATAAAATGACATTGAAAGAAACAAATTCAAGAAATTCAATTTGTAATCACTTTTGTGATTATATTTTGCGTAGTATTTTTAACTACTATTTTTCAGGGTTTCAATTTTAATTGGAAGCCGAATTAGGTTAAGTTAATAAGGGCGCGCGGTGAATGCCTTGGCACTAGGAGCCGAAGAAGGACGGCACTAACACCGATATGCTTCGGGGAGCTGTAAGTGAGCTTTGATCCGGAGATTTCCGAATGGGGAAACCCACTGTTCGTAATGGAGCAGTACATTTACGTGAATACATAGCGTATCTGTGGCACACCCAGGGAACTGAAACATCTAAGTACCTGGAGGAAGAGAAAGAAAAATCGATTCCCTGAGTAGCGGCGAGCGAAACGGGAATAGCCCAAACCAAGAGGCTTGCCTCTTGGGGTTGTAGGACACTCTACATAGAGTTACAAAGGAATGAGCTAGACGAAGCGATCTGGAAAGGTCCGCAGGATAGGGTAAAAGCCCCGTAGTCAAAAGTTCATTCTCTCTTGAGTGTATCCTGAGTACGGCGGAACACGTGAAATTCCGTCGGAATCTGGGAGGACCATCTCCCAAGGCTAAATACTACCTAGTGACCGATAGTGAACCAGTACCGTGAGGGAAAGGTGAAAAGCACCCCGGAAGGGGAGTGAAATAGATCCTGAAACCGCGTGCCTACAAGTAGTCAGAGCCCGTTAATGGGTGATGGCGTGCCTTTTGTAGAATGAACCGGCGAGTTACGATTACATGCAAGGTTAAGTTGAGAAGACGGAGCCGCAGCGAAAGCGAGTCTGAATAGGGCGAATGAGTATGTGGTCGTAGACCCGAAACCAGGTGATCTACCCATGTCCAGGATGAAGGTAAGGTAACACTTACTGGAGGTCCGAACCCACGCACGTTGAAAAGTGCGGGGATGAGGTGTGGGTAGCGGAGAAATTCCAATCGAACCTGGAGATAGCTGGTTCTCTCCGAAATAGCTTTAGGGCTAGCCTCAAACGTTAGAATCTTGGAGGTAGAGCACTGTTTGGACTAGGGGCCCATCCCGGGTTACCGAATTCAGACAAACTCCGAATGCCAATGATTTATGTTTGGGAGTCAGACTGCGAGTGATAAGATCCGTAGTCAAGAGGGAAACAGCCCAGACCACCAGCTAAGGTCCCAAAGTATTTGTTAAGTGGAAAAGGATGTGGCGTTGCTTAGACAACCAGGATGTTGGCTTAGAAGCAGCCATCATTTAAAGAGTGCGTAATAGCTCACTGGTCGAGTGACGCTGCGCCGAAAATGTATCGGGGCTAAACAAATCACCGAAGCTGTGGATTGATACCTATGGTATCAGTGGTAGGAGAGCGTTCTAAGGGCGTTGAAGTCAGACCGGAAGGACTGGTGGAGCGCTTAGAAGTGAGAATGCCGGTATGAGTAGCGAAAGATGGGTGAGAATCCCATCCACCGTATGACTAAGGTTTCCTGAGGAAGGCTCGTCCGCTCAGGGTTAGTCGGGACCTAAGTCGAGGCCGATAGGCGTAGACGATGGACAACAGGTTGATATTCCTGTACCACCAAACCACCGTTTGAGCAATGGGGGGACGCAGAAGGATAGGGTAAGCATGCTGTTGGTTATGCATGTCCAAGCAGTGAGGTGTGAGTGTAGGCAAATCCGCACTCTGTAACATTGAGCTGTGATGGCGAGGACTTAGTCCGAAGTTCCTGATTTCACACTGCCAAGAAAAGCCTCTAGCGAGGTGATAGGTGCCCGTACCGCAAACCGACACAGGTAGTCGAGGAGAGAATCCTAAGGTGAGCGAGAGAACTCTCGTTAAGGAACTCGGCAAAATGACCCCGTAACTTCGGGAGAAGGGGTGCTCTTTTGGGTGTATAGCCTAGAAGAGCCGCAGTGAATAGGCCCAGGCGACTGTTTAGCAAAAACACAGGTCTCTGCAAAACCGTAAGGTGAAGTATAGGGGCTGACGCCTGCCCGGTGCTGGAAGGTTAAGAGGAGTGCTTAGCGCAAGCGAAGGTGCGAATTGAAGCCCCAGTAAACGGCGGCCGTAACTATAACGGTCCTAAGGTAGCGAAATTCCTTGTCGGGTAAGTTCCGACCCGCACGAAAGGCGTAACGATCTGGGCACTGTCTCAACGAGAGACTCGGTGAAATTATAGTACCTGTGAAGATGCAGGTTACCCGCGACAGGACGGAAAGACCCCGTGGAGCTTTACTATAGCTTGATATTGAATTTTGGTGCAACTTGTACAGGATAGGCAGGAGCCTTAGAGCCCGGAGCGCCAGCTTCGGAGGAGGCGTCGGTGGGATACTGCCCTGGTTGTATTGAAATTCTAACCCATACCCGTAACCCGGGTAGGAGACAGTGTCAGGCGGGTAGTTTGACTGGGGCGGTCGCCTCCTAAAGTGTAACGGAGGCGCCCAAAGGTTCCCTCAGAATGGTTGGAAATCATTCGAAGAGTGTAAAGGCAGAAGGGAGCTTGACTGCGAGACCTACAAGTCGAGCAGGGTCGAAAGACGGGCTTAGTGATCCGGTGGTTCCGCATGGAAGGGCCATCGCTCAACGGATAAAAGCTACCCCGGGGATAACAGGCTTATCTCCCCCAAGAGTCCACATCGACGGGGAGGTTTGGCACCTCGATGTCGGCTCATCGCATCCTGGGGCTGTAGTCGGTCCCAAGGGTTGGGCTGTTCGCCCATTAAAGCGGTACGCGAGCTGGGTTCAGAACGTCGTGAGACAGTTCGGTCCCTATCCGTCGTGGGCGTAGGAAATTTGAGAGGAGCTGTCCTTAGTACGAGAGGACCGGGATGGACACACCGCTGGTGTACCAGTTGTTCTGCCAAGAGCATCGCTGGGTAGCTATGTGTGGACGGGATAAGTGCTGAAAGCATCTAAGCACGAAGCCCCCCTCAAGATGAGATTTCCCATTACGCAAGTAAGTAAGATCCCTCAAAGACGATGAGGTAGATAGGTTCGGGGTGGAAGCGTGGCGACATGTGCAGCTGACGAATACTAATCGATCGAGGACTTAACCAAATAGAATTTGAATATTTCAATGTCTTTTATCCAGTTTTGAGTGAACAAGCACTCATTGTCTAGTGATGATGGCGAAGAGGTCACACCCGTTCCCATACCGAACACGGAAGTTAAGCTCTTCAGCGCCGATGGTAGTTGGGGGTTTCCCCCTGCAAGAGTAGGACGTCGCTAGGCACTATGAAAAGTCGTTACCGAGTAATCGGTAACGACTTTTTTTGTTGTATAAATTTAACTGTTTTAAAGGTACTATAATATTTGTTGGGGTTTTCCTACAATTATCCATAAAAAATGCAGATCGTAATATAGAAGTTATTATACGTAAGTTCACATAGTTTAGATGGTATAGTTTTTTTAGATTCTATAATAAATATTGTGGTTTTTACACAACTAAGTGCAAAAATGCTTGGCATCTTCCGAATTTTTATACTTGAACTTGTATGATCGAAATCGCAGATTTGAGAGTTTATGTGAGAAGTAATGCAAACGTAATTCATTTGGTGATAAAAGTTACGATTTCAAGTAAAAATATTACTAGTACACTATTATAAATAGATTATAAGTAAAGTTGATTAACTTATAGGAGTTTTTAATACACTTGAGATAAACCTTATAAATAACCGGTTTTCGAAAGAAAAGGAGAGTAATTACTATTGGTGGTGTCTCACTATTTTATTTTATCTATATATTGTATAGGTAAAGATAGATGTAAGTTTTATTAAAAAAACAAAGAAAAACACTTGTCATTCTCTTTAGAGAGTGGTATATTAATTAAGTTGTCATTTTAACTACTGTTTTTTCAAAAAGTAATTAAAAAAAGTTGTTGACATTAATAATAAGATTTGTTATGATATTAAAGTCGTCAAAACGACATAACAACAAAAGCAGAACATGAACATTGAAAACTGAACATGCAAAACGTTAAGAAATACAGCTTGAGAGACTAACTTCGGTTAGCTCAATAGCAAAACAATTTGGACATCATTTAATGATGATGCCAGCAAAACAAAATGAGCTTTTTAAGTTCTCTATTATGGAGAGTTTGATCCTGGCTCAGGACGAACGCTGGCGGCATGCCTAATACATGCAAGTCGAGCGAATGACGAAGAAGCTTGCTTCTTCTGATTTAGCGGCGGACGGGTGAGTAACACGTGGGCAACCTGCCCTGTAGATTGGGATAACTCCGGGAAACCGGGGCTAATACCGAATAATCCATTTCCTCACATGGGGAGATGTTAAAAGACGGTTTCGGCTGTCACTACAGGATGGGCCCGCGGCGCATTAGCTAGTTGGTGAGGTAACGGCTCACCAAGGCGACGATGCGTAGCCGACCTGAGAGGGTGATCGGCCACACTGGGACTGAGACACGGCCCAGACTCCTACGGGAGGCAGCAGTAGGGAATCTTCCACAATGGACGAAAGTCTGATGGAGCAATGCCGCGTGAGTGAAGAAGGTTTTCGGATCGTAAAACTCTGTTGTGAGGGAAGAACAAGTACGAGAGTAACTGCTCGTACCTTGACGGTACCTCATTAGAAAGCCACGGCTAACTACGTGCCAGCAGCCGCGGTAATACGTAGGTGGCAAGCGTTGTCCGGAATTATTGGGCGTAAAGCGCGCGCAGGCGGTCCTTTAAGTCTGATGTGAAATCCCACGGCTCAACCGTGGAAGGTCATTGGAAACTGGGGGACTTGAGTACAGAAGAGGAAAGCGGAATTCCAAGTGTAGCGGTGAAATGCGTAGAGATTTGGAGGAACACCAGTGGCGAAGGCGGCTTTCTGGTCTGTAACTGACGCTGAGGCGCGAAAGCGTGGGGAGCAAACAGGATTAGATACCCTGGTAGTCCACGCCGTAAACGATGAGTGCTAAGTGTTAGGGGGTTTCCGCCCCTTAGTGCTGCAGCTAACGCATTAAGCACTCCGCCTGGGGAGTACGGTCGCAAGACTGAAACTCAAAGGAATTGACGGGGGCCCGCACAAGCGGTGGAGCATGTGGTTTAATTCGAAGCAACGCGAAGAACCTTACCAGGTCTTGACATCCCGCTGACCGTTCTAGAGATAGATCTTTCCCTTCGGGGACAGCGGTGACAGGTGGTGCATGGTTGTCGTCAGCTCGTGTCGTGAGATGTTGGGTTAAGTCCCGCAACGAGCGCAACCCTTGATCTTAGTTGCCAGCATTTAGTTGGGCACTCTAAGGTGACTGCCGGTGATAAACCGGAGGAAGGTGGGGATGACGTCAAATCATCATGCCCCTTATGACCTGGGCTACACACGTGCTACAATGGACGGTACAGAGGGTCGCAACCCCGCGAGGGTGAGCTAATCCCATAAAACCGTTCTCAGTTCGGATTGTAGGCTGCAACTCGCCTACATGAAGCCGGAATCGCTAGTAATCGTGGATCAGCATGCCACGGTGAATACGTTCCCGGGCCTTGTACACACCGCCCGTCACACCACGAGAGTTTGTAACACCCGAAGTCGGTGGGGTAACCCTTACGGGAGCCAGCCGCCGAAGGTGGGACAGATGATTGGGGTGAAGTCGTAACAAGGTAGCCGTATCGGAAGGTGCGGCTGGATCACCTCCTTTCTAAGGATAATATCGGAATACAGATTTTTATCTGTATCTTAACGTTTTGCAGTTCAGTTTTGAATGTTCATTTTTATGAGCATTTGAAAACTTGTTCTTTGAAAACTGGATAAAATGACATTGAAAGAAACAAATTCAAGAAATTCAATTTGTAATCACTTTTGTGATTATATTTTGCGTAGTATTTTTAACTACTATTTTTCAGGGTTTCAATTTTAATTGGAAGCCGAATTAGGTTAAGTTAATAAGGGCGCGCGGTGAATGCCTTGGCACTAGGAGCCGAAGAAGGACGGCACTAACACCGATATGCTTCGGGGAGCTGTAAGTGAGCTTTGATCCGGAGATTTCCGAATGGGGAAACCCACTGTTCGTAATGGAGCAGTACATTTACGTGAATACATAGCGTATCTGTGGCACACCCAGGGAACTGAAACATCTAAGTACCTGGAGGAAGAGAAAGAAAAATCGATTCCCTGAGTAGCGGCGAGCGAAACGGGAATAGCCCAAACCAAGAGGCTTGCCTCTTGGGGTTGTAGGACACTCTACATAGAGTTACAAAGGAATGAGCTAGACGAAGCGATCTGGAAAGGTCCGCAGGATAGGGTAAAAGCCCCGTAGTCAAAAGTTCATTCTCTCTTGAGTGTATCCTGAGTACGGCGGAACACGTGAAATTCCGTCGGAATCTGGGAGGACCATCTCCCAAGGCTAAATACTACCTAGTGACCGATAGTGAACCAGTACCGTGAGGGAAAGGTGAAAAGCACCCCGGAAGGGGAGTGAAATAGATCCTGAAACCGCGTGCCTACAAGTAGTCAGAGCCCGTTAATGGGTGATGGCGTGCCTTTTGTAGAATGAACCGGCGAGTTACGATTACATGCAAGGTTAAGTTGAGAAGACGGAGCCGCAGCGAAAGCGAGTCTGAATAGGGCGAATGAGTATGTGGTCGTAGACCCGAAACCAGGTGATCTACCCATGTCCAGGATGAAGGTAAGGTAACACTTACTGGAGGTCCGAACCCACGCACGTTGAAAAGTGCGGGGATGAGGTGTGGGTAGCGGAGAAATTCCAATCGAACCTGGAGATAGCTGGTTCTCTCCGAAATAGCTTTAGGGCTAGCCTCAAACGTTAGAATCTTGGAGGTAGAGCACTGTTTGGACTAGGGGCCCATCCCGGGTTACCGAATTCAGACAAACTCCGAATGCCAATGATTTATGTTTGGGAGTCAGACTGCGAGTGATAAGATCCGTAGTCAAGAGGGAAACAGCCCAGACCACCAGCTAAGGTCCCAAAGTATTTGTTAAGTGGAAAAGGATGTGGCGTTGCTTAGACAACCAGGATGTTGGCTTAGAAGCAGCCATCATTTAAAGAGTGCGTAATAGCTCACTGGTCGAGTGACGCTGCGCCGAAAATGTATCGGGGCTAAACAAATCACCGAAGCTGTGGATTGATACCTATGGTATCAGTGGTAGGAGAGCGTTCTAAGGGCGTTGAAGTCAGACCGGAAGGACTGGTGGAGCGCTTAGAAGTGAGAATGCCGGTATGAGTAGCGAAAGATGGGTGAGAATCCCATCCACCGTATGACTAAGGTTTCCTGAGGAAGGCTCGTCCGCTCAGGGTTAGTCGGGACCTAAGTCGAGGCCGATAGGCGTAGACGATGGACAACAGGTTGATATTCCTGTACCACCAAACCACCGTTTGAGCAATGGGGGGACGCAGAAGGATAGGGTAAGCATGCTGTTGGTTATGCATGTCCAAGCAGTGAGGTGTGAGTGTAGGCAAATCCGCACTCTGTAACATTGAGCTGTGATGGCGAGGACTTAGTCCGAAGTTCCTGATTTCACACTGCCAAGAAAAGCCTCTAGCGAGGTGATAGGTGCCCGTACCGCAAACCGACACAGGTAGTCGAGGAGAGAATCCTAAGGTGAGCGAGAGAACTCTCGTTAAGGAACTCGGCAAAATGACCCCGTAACTTCGGGAGAAGGGGTGCTCTTTTGGGTGTATAGCCTAGAAGAGCCGCAGTGAATAGGCCCAGGCGACTGTTTAGCAAAAACACAGGTCTCTGCAAAACCGTAAGGTGAAGTATAGGGGCTGACGCCTGCCCGGTGCTGGAAGGTTAAGAGGAGTGCTTAGCGCAAGCGAAGGTGCGAATTGAAGCCCCAGTAAACGGCGGCCGTAACTATAACGGTCCTAAGGTAGCGAAATTCCTTGTCGGGTAAGTTCCGACCCGCACGAAAGGCGTAACGATCTGGGCACTGTCTCAACGAGAGACTCGGTGAAATTATAGTACCTGTGAAGATGCAGGTTACCCGCGACAGGACGGAAAGACCCCGTGGAGCTTTACTATAGCTTGATATTGAATTTTGGTGCAACTTGTACAGGATAGGCAGGAGCCTTAGAGCCCGGAGCGCCAGCTTCGGAGGAGGCGTCGGTGGGATACTGCCCTGGTTGTATTGAAATTCTAACCCATACCCGTAACCCGGGTAGGAGACAGTGTCAGGCGGGTAGTTTGACTGGGGCGGTCGCCTCCTAAAGTGTAACGGAGGCGCCCAAAGGTTCCCTCAGAATGGTTGGAAATCATTCGAAGAGTGTAAAGGCAGAAGGGAGCTTGACTGCGAGACCTACAAGTCGAGCAGGGTCGAAAGACGGGCTTAGTGATCCGGTGGTTCCGCATGGAAGGGCCATCGCTCAACGGATAAAAGCTACCCCGGGGATAACAGGCTTATCTCCCCCAAGAGTCCACATCGACGGGGAGGTTTGGCACCTCGATGTCGGCTCATCGCATCCTGGGGCTGTAGTCGGTCCCAAGGGTTGGGCTGTTCGCCCATTAAAGCGGTACGCGAGCTGGGTTCAGAACGTCGTGAGACAGTTCGGTCCCTATCCGTCGTGGGCGTAGGAAATTTGAGAGGAGCTGTCCTTAGTACGAGAGGACCGGGATGGACACACCGCTGGTGTACCAGTTGTTCTGCCAAGAGCATCGCTGGGTAGCTATGTGTGGACGGGATAAGTGCTGAAAGCATCTAAGCACGAAGCCCCCCTCAAGATGAGATTTCCCATTACGCAAGTAAGTAAGATCCCTCAAAGACGATGAGGTAGATAGGTTCGGGGTGGAAGCGTGGCGACATGTGCAGCTGACGAATACTAATCGATCGAGGACTTAACCAAATAGAATTTGAATATTTCAATGTCTTTTATCCAGTTTTGAGTGAACAAGCACTCATTGTCTAGTGATGATGGCGAAGAGGTCACACCCGTTCCCATACCGAACACGGAAGTTAAGCTCTTCAGCGCCGATGGTAGTTGGGGGTTTCCCCCTGCAAGAGTAGGACGTCGCTAGGCACTATAAGAAGTCGTTACCGAGTAATCGGTGGCGACTTTTTTTGTTGTATAAATTTTCAAATGGTTGTCACTTGGAATACTTACTTGGTTAATGAGAAGAGGACTTGATTTTGTGAGAATTAGATATAGTCTTGTGCTCAACTTGATACGACATTACCCGGGAAATAATTACATATACCGACATTAAGATGCAAATAATAATAAATTAAGTTTTTGCGTGTAATTTATTCTTGAAAAGTAATTTCTATAGTCCGGCGTGCAGTTATAAAGAGGCGAATGCCGCAGACTTTTGCATATTCATCAGCATCAAACCATCACAAGAATGTTACAGAGTATGAGGTTAATAATTGTGGGAGAATGGAAAGCAACTAAATATAAAATGAGTGAAAAATGCTATCCAGTCACATTTTTCTCTGTCCGATCAGAATTTTTTATTCGGTCACAAATGCAAAAATGCCCCTCCAATGAGGGGCTATTTTATATTTCACTCATTAATGCATGGGTATTGCCTTCTGTGTCTTTAAAGAATGTCATCCATGTTTCGATGTCATCCATCTTTGCAACCATATGTGGTTCGTCTATGAATATTGCACCTGCTTCTAGCATTCGTGCAACTTCTCCATGCAAATTATCCACTTTAAAATATAGTACAGAGCTTTTGTGGTCGAATTCTGCTGTTTCAGGTCTACTTAATAATAATCTTGTATCTTCACATTGAAAGAATGCTAAACCATCGATTTCAAATAATAAAGGTAATCCGATTACATCCTTATAAAATGTGACAGCACGTGCTACATTTTCTACATTTACTGCAACTTGTCCTAACTTCATATAAAATAACCTCCATCTCTTATATATAAATTCTAGATAATTGTCGATAACCCTTTTTAGTATTAAAAAATAAATTCTTAATTTAATTAAACCACATATCTAGAACGTGTTTTTTAATTGTCAAAATTAATTAGACAATTCAACATTTTTATAATATACTACATTACAACACTAATGTACCGATATGTTTGAATGGAGGTTTACCAAATTGAATCTAAATGCTAATAGTACAAAGCCTATCTATATTCAAATTTCCGAATGGATGGAGAATGAAATAATAGCCGATCGATTTCAAAGCGATGAGAAAGTACATTCTCAATACCAATTAGCGGACCTCTTCAATATTAATCCAGCAACTGCAGCTAAAGGGTTGACGATACTCGTGGAAGATCAAATTCTTTACAAGAAAAGGGGTCTTGGTATGTTTGTAAAACCAGAAGCCAAAATAAAGATTTTGGAAAAGAGACGAAGTGAAACGTTAGCGCATATGGTTAGAGAGCTTGTATTGGAAGCGAGAAGGCTCTCTGTGACAGAAGAAGAACTTATCCAACTAATTAAAAAATATGAGGAGGAACAAATGTGAGGGTGATTGAGTGTCAAAGGTTAAAAAAGCGTTATAAGCTAATGCATGCACTTGAAGATATAACATTTCAATTAGAAGATCATAAAATAACTGGCTTAATTGGACGCAATGGTGCTGGGAAAACAACTTTACTAAAAATACTAGCCGGATTTATTAAAGAAAGTGCTGGTGAAGTGAAAGTATTTTCTAACAATCCATTCAATAATTTGTGTGTATCAGCGAACAGTATTTTAGTAGACGATCAAATGAGCTTTCCGGATTCATTAACGTTGGGAGAAATTTTAGAAATGGCCCCAAGTTTTTATGCTAAATGGGATGCGGAGCTTGCTTCGCGATTATTTAATTATTTTAATTTGGACTCAAAACAGAAGCATTCAAAACTATCCAAAGGAACTCAAGCTACGTTTAATATGGTTTTCGGATTAGCGACACGTTGTCAGCTAACGATGTTTGATGAACCTACAAATGGAATGGATGAAGCAGTACGATCTGATTTTTACAGAGCATTGCTCAAAGAATATATAGCGTATCCTCGCTCTATTCTGATTTCTAGTCATCATTTAGCAGAAATAGAACATTTGCTAGAAGATATTCTTCTTATCCATAAAGGTAAAGTTGTATTTCATAAATCACTTGATGAAGTAAAAGAGTATGCTCTTGGAGTTCAGGGTCCCGCTGAGGTTGTAAAAAAGTGGATAGCACAAAAAGATATACTTCATACGAAACAGTTAGATGATCATCTTCAATATGCAGTTGTTAAAAATGAGAAACCAATTGAATCAGGGCGTATGGATGGTGTGACTATCCTATCTGTATCTGCGAGTGATGTTTGTATGTATGTGACGAGCGAATCGAAGGGAGGAATTGATGATGTTTTTAAGTAATAGTACATTAGGGGACGTAGTTAAAACTCAAGTGAAATTCAAGTTGAATGCATATATGGGTGCGGTTGTATCCTTTATTTTCATACAATTACTGGGGCTTTTACTTTCGATAAATGGTTCAGGTTCTATGGGAACGAGTATAAATAATATTTCTGTTCAAGTATCCGTGATTTCTTATGATATTGTTTTTATTTTTGTTGTAATATGGGCGCTTTTTGTAGGTAATTTAATAACTACGAAAGCATATCGCTATGACGATTTTTCGTTTGTAACAACTCGACTAAGTAATAACTTGGCAAACATCGTTGTTCTTTGTCTGCTTAGTGTATTTGCTGGAGTAACTACATTTTTATCTACTTATTTATTGCGCATTATAGTTCTTTTATTTAGCAATTTAGATTATGACAAAGGCCCGGGTCTTTTAGAAAATCCGATTAGTTCGCTTATTAATGTAGCAGTAATGATATCTGTAATTTTAACGATTTCGGCTGCGGGTTATTTATGGGGGGTACTTGTTCAAATTACTAAAATATTTATGATTCTTTTACCACTTTTAATAGTTGCAGTGCTAGCTACCCAGTTTGGTCAAACGTTTCTTCAGTACATCTTTATAGGAAATATTTCAATGTTAGTTTTAATGATTAAACTAATTTGTGTATCTATTGTACTTTTTGGGGTTGCCATTTTAAGCTCGAATCGATTGGAGGTTAGATCATGAGTAGTGTAGTGATTCTAACAATCCTTCCTTTTATCGGTATACTCTATCTTGCATGGCGTATTAACCGAGTAATAGGAAGTTCATCAAAACGAATTATTTTGACTGGGCGTTTCAATAAAAGGCTTATTTCCGCTTATGTAATCATTCTTTTATTGGCGGCGGTCGTATATGGATTCATACCTGCTACTGGTAATCGGGTGGTTTCTTCAAAAGAGTATCAGGGGTTTAAAGAGGAGAATGAGGTATTTGAACAAGCATTTAGAAATAATGAGGAAAGTAAACTAGATTCAAAGTTTTTAGTGGAAGAATGGACGCAACAATTAGAAGATGACACATTAGAAATAATTTTTCGTGGTTCATATAAACTAAATCTCAAAGTACATGTGGAATGGACTGATTCAAAGGAACAATTAGTAAAAGGTAAAGTGTATCGGACAAATATAATTAGGTACGAATTGAATATGACGGAAAAAATTCCAGTGTCCACAATTCAATTGGAGGATAATCATCTAGTAATAACGGAGCCCCAAAATAAAGAAGTGACTTTTTATAGCTTTTCCAATGAATTAGGATTACTTTCTAAAGAGATGTATTTGTCAGACTATGAACTAAGTAGGTTGGGAGGAGACACGTATATATACTTAAAAGTACCGAAACATATGAATGTTGTAGATAAAGATGGATTACAAATTTATTGAAAAAAATGCCTTGCTAGCCGAAAAGTGAGGCACTTTTTCTTTCAGTGTACACAGTATTAACCTAGAAGAGATAAATGGGCCGAGTACTTGTCCACAATTTGAGACAAGAGAAATTATTATGTTATGCTAATATAAAAATAGAAAAAGAGGAAGTATTCATGATTACACTTTCACCTTATGAAATGAAATATCGAGCTGCTTTAGAGGATTATCCACTTTCAAAAGAGCACTTAACCTTCACAGCACATCCACTTGAACTATTAGAACGAAGTGAAAACACGTCTACTTATTCACCAATTGTTATTTTAGAAAAAGGGCAAGTTGCAGGGTTTTTCGTGCTCGATATAGGTGAAGATAAATTTCATTACACAGAAATACAAGAGAGCATTTTACTGCGAGGTTATTCTGTACATCCAACTTATCAAGGGCGTGGAATTGCAATGATATCAATGGGACTACTACTCGAATATACAAGCGAAAATTTTCCTCAAGTAGACCAAATCGTACTTGGTGTTAACGAAGCTAATAAGGCAGCGCAATCAGTTTATTTAAAGGCAGGATTTATCGATGAAGGTAAGCGATTCAATGGTAGATCAGGTGTGCAAATCGCGATGTGCTTGAAGTTGTAGCAAGTTACTCTTTCAAGCGATACAGTATATCATCACCGTTATTAGGTGCTCCTCGACCATCTGTGTTATTTGTAACAAAGTAGATGTATTCTCCGTTAGAGAATACATCGCGTACACGTCCAAATCCAGTAATGGAACGCTCTACTTCTCCTGTCGATACATTCATTACTTTGACCGCTTCGTCACGAAGGGAAGCAACATATAACTTTCCTTTGTGAAATGTAATACCTGAAGGTGCCCATGTATCATGATCACCGGAGGTAATAATAGGTGATTCCAATCCATCCTTCGTTTCTGTCCCTTGGATAATTGGGTATCCGTAGTTTTTACCTGGTTCTATTCGATTAATTTCATCCATTGCAGTTTGTCCATGTTCAGTCTCGAAAAGTGTTCCATCCTTATCCCAAGCGAGTCCTTGTGGATTGCGATGTCCGGTAGTATAGATTTCGAATGTTTCACCTTCCCTCATTCGTAGTATCTTCCCGTTAAGAGATTTTGCATCTTGTGCATTAGATGGATTTCCTGCATCACCAATCGTGACATATAAGTACCCATCCGGTCCAATTGCTAGTCTGCCCCCATGATGAATATTACCTGTAGGTATACTGTCTAGATGAATGGCAACTTCCTTCCAAGAATTGTTTTCCTGTCTAATTGTTACTACTCGATTGAAAGAATCTCCATTCTGATTGTATGTGTAGTATGCGAATGCCTCATGTGAATCGTCAAAATCATTCTTTAATGCAAACCCGAGTAGACCTGCTTCCGAAGCATTTGACAAATCATTAGTAAGTTTCACTTCTTTATGAACAACTTTTCCATTACTCGTAATTTCTGCTATAGTGCCCACACGTTCAGATATATAAAAAGAATCTCCATGTTTATTTATGGACCAAGGCGTATTTAAATTTGTCGCGACTTTTTCGGCAGTTATATTTTCACTTGTACAACCGAATAAAACAAATGACAACAGTAATAACCTTTTCATCTGAATCCCTCCTATATTAGTACTTCCACTTTTTTCATCATTTCTCCTTCTAAAGTTAATAAGTTTTTCAAATGTAAAACGATAAATACTATTGAATTTACTTATTGTATATCGAGAGGTATGCTAAATCTACATCAGAAAGAATGGAAAGAAGGCTTTATTATGGAATTCATCCTCTTTTTTATTGTCGGAGTTGTTGGCAATGTCGTCGGTACACTAGTCGGAGGCGGAGGACTCATTAGCTTACCAACGATGCTACTTATGGGGCTACCCGTGCACTCAGCAATAGGTGCGAACAAAGTATCCAATACAGTTAGCTCGCTATCTAGCTTTCTCGTTATTTTTAAAGGGAAAGAAGTTTCGGTAAAAGAGGCATTATCTGTTCTTGCATTTTGTTTAGGGGGAGGTATTTTAGGTGGTCTAATCGCATCCTTTTTAAGGGTGATACACTAACTATCATTGCCATCGTATTATTAAGCTTTGCATTTATCACTTCTTTTATGGGAAAAGGAAACTTTGAAGGTACAGAAGACTTTCGTTTAAATAAAAAAATAGCACCTGCATTACTTGGAATAGGAATGTACGACGGTATGTTTGGACCAGGGAGCAGCACGCTAGCACTTTACTTATATGCGAGTCAAAAGATCGCTTATATTCGTGCAGTGGGTTTAGCAAGAATCGGTGTTTTTGCCAGTTGCTTTGGAGCTTCCATTACGTATATTTCTACAGGGAAAATTATCTGGCCACTCACTATTGCATTAATGCTTGGAGCGATTGTAGGTGCTCAGCTTGGGGTCCGACTAGCTCGCAAATTAAAATCAGAACAAGTAAAGCCATTACTGAGATTGGTTACGGTTTTATTGATTGTGCAAATTGTAGCGGATTACTTAAAATAATTAGGTTGGGGTAAATATTCAAGCCCTTTTGAATAGAGCAAAAATAAATGAAAGAGCTCCTAAGAGGAAAATCAAAAAAAGCTGTCCCTAGGTCAACATAATGACTCATGGGACAGCTCACTTTTTTTATGTTATTTCAACTCAGCCAACATCTCACCAAGTTTATTCACACTAGCTGTTTCTTCGGCAACCGTCGTTTTCAACAGTTCTTTTTCATTCACTAGTGCGCTATTCAGTGTTGCAAGCTCTGCTGACACATCCACATCAGTTTGTTCTCTTTTTTCCTTCAACGAATTAATCGTGTCAAATAAGTCTTCGTGTCCCATGATTCTATCCGCACCCCACATAAGTTTTTCTTTTGGAGCTTTTAATACATAGTCCGTAAAATAGTTGTATACTTCATTATCGAAGTAATAGGCGTACCAGTTGTTATCGATTGTAAACAAGTAATCGTCTAGAGGAGTAGCAATATCGCCTTTTTCTAGTGCATCGATTGATAATGACAAGTTTTCAATGTTAGTTTGTGCATGTTTGTGAGGGAAAATTTGTTCGTCTTCCCAAGTTAAACGAACAAATTGATCTTCTGCATATTTAAATGCAGCAAGTAATCCACTGTTCAAATCACGACTTTCTTCATATAACTTCTTAGCTGAATCCGAATCGCCTTTAGCTAGAGCAGCTAAGTAATCTTCATTTACTTTCGCAACTTTTGCATTTACTTTTTCTGCAGTTGCAATTGCGCTGTCAATATCACTAACTAGCTTGTCCGATGACACGCCAGCTTGTTTAAATACATCCGCATTAATGTCTTCTTTCATTGCATTTAAGCGAGTGGTGAAATCAAGTGGAACGACAGCTGTTTTATCATAATGCATTGCTAGTAAACCATATAAGTTTAAATGGAATTTGTAGGCATTCATATTATAAGGGCCTTCATTATCAAATTGTGAGTGATAATGTGAATGCATAAACTCACTATCTTGGAAATCATTACGGAGCGCAGGAACACCCGCGATACCAAACGAAAAGTCATCTGACCAAGTACGCAGTGGAGAAACAATGGAAATGCCATCTTTATATACTCCATCTATGCTTGGTACTGTTTTTGCAAACTTTGTTAAATAATTATTTAACTCATAAACGGAACGAATTTCATCTTGTGTTGTATGTTCATAAGCAGGAAGTTCAAAGTTCATATTGGCAAATGCTTTTCCAACCCATTCAGGATGCACGTTGAAAATTTGGTTGTATGCACCTGTTGACCAGTCGTAACGAGAGTTAGAAACGCCCCATTCTTCTGCAGCTAGTGCATTGAAAATTATCGTTTTTTCTGGTTGGTATCCGCTATCGACTAATCCTTTTGCTACACCCATTAATAATCCAATCGCTGCGTTATCATCTTCAAATCCTGAAAAATACGAATCATAATGCGCTGATAAGATGATATATGATTCCGGGTCTTTCCCGATAATTTTACCGTAGTAGTTATACGATTTGCCATCCATTTTCACAGTAGATTTCGCATCGAACTTCACTGTAAGCTTATTTTTACTTGCTTCTAGTGCTTTCTTTAAACTATTTGCGTCCGTTTGGGACATTGAAAATGCAGGTGCATCGTCTGGTCCACATATATCTTGTGCATTTAATGCATCTGGATCAACTTCCGCATAACCAGCTTCTTGAACAGCAATTACCGCAGCTGCCCCTTTTAAATGTGCTTGATAAGCAGGATAGTTAATCCACCATTCTTCTCGTTGATTAATATCAATTAATACAAGCTTACCTTTAACATCTAATCCTGCAAGATCATCTGCTGTTCCCTTTCCAGCATAGACCACATCGAGTTCCTTTACGCCATTTGTATCGAAATTAACTTGGTATCCACCTAAAACAGCGAGGTGTTCTTTGCCGTTTTCATCCGTAAAAGTTAAATCAGCTTTTTCGAATTCCCATGAGTCCACTTTGAACTCATCTTTCGTAACTTCGGAAAGCCCAATTTTTTTCATTTCGTTTCCAATTTTTTCACCAGTTTTCAACTCTGCTTGAGATCCAGCAGTGCGATAACCAAGTTTTTCATTTGATTTAAATTCTTCTAGACTTTTAGTGAAATTATAAGCATAGTCCACGTCTTCAGAAGAAAGATAATTGCTATTTGCATCCTCAACAGATACAACTTTTTCATCTTTGGAATTTTCTTTATTCACATTTGTAGATTCTTCTTTTGGGGTACAAGCCACTAACGACATTCCGACTAGCATAATTAATGTCAGGCTGCTAATAATCTTCTTCATTCATCACATTCCTTTTATATTATTTTAGAACTAGATAATTAAACGACAAATAGAAGACAAAGGCAATATTATTTTGAAATAATATATATCTACTATAGTATTCATTTCCCTATAAAGTTAATAGTAAACTGTGATAATCTAAGTAGCAGAAAGTAAAACTAAGGAGGAGCAGCAAATGCTAAAAAAACTCGCATCAGACGCTTTAGGACTATCGGATATCGGAGTTGTTGTACCAAAATCAGACTTTGACAAAACAGAGGCAGACGATTTTGTTATGCACGAAACAGGGGAAGTGATCTATTTTCTTATCAAAACAAAAGCGGACGAGTACTGCTTCACAAATAAAGCGCTTATCCATGTAGATGGTAAAAATGCAATTAGCAAGAAGAGAATGCTTAGAAGATACGATTATGTTTATCATCCAATTACAGAAGTTGCACTTGAGACTGCAGGAACGATCGATCTAGATGTTGAAATCAAATTCACGATTGGCAATATTCCGCTATCCATAGATATACACAAAAAGTTCGCAACGGAAATAAAAGATCTATACAAGGTAATTCACGCTATTTCTATGGAAATGAAAGAAAATGCAAAGAAATACGAAATTGCTCAAAGCAGCTTAAACTATGCCGCACAATCCATCGGCAAAATGGAATCACGGGAAGTAACGCCAGCCGGCTCATTCGAAGAAATAACAAGATTTGCAACAGACTGGATGATGGACCAAAAACATAAATACGTAAAAAAGGATTTTGCTGATTTATTTGAGTTGTATATTAATCAATGAAAATAGAGCTCTTGCCATGGCACGAGAGTAAAGGAAAGTCCGTAGAAGTAATAACAGATTTGTAGAAAAAGTGAGAGAAATACTAAATGCGTAGGTTCGATAAGGTTTACGAAAGGATTTACCCTCTTATATGTAGAATTCATAAGTAAGGGGGGATTCAATTGGAGAAAAAATCGCTAGTAGCACCAATTTTATATGCCATTTTTGCACTTTTTGGAATTTTCTTCATTACTATAGTGATTCTATTTATCATGCTTTTAACAGGAAAAATATATTATATTGCATTAATCATTATAGGAGCAGTAGTGTTATATGTCTTTAATGTATTAACCCTTTTCCATTTTTTCAAAACAAAGAAGCGGAAGATGATGTTTGGTACCATTGCGGGAGTTGCTATTTTAATGAGTGCCATCTCTCCTATGCAGCATGCATATACGAACCGACTTCCTACTGTGGATGCGGAAGTAAAAATTAATAAATACGAGCCGTTTACAAATTCGCAAAGAGTTGCGATTTTAGAGCAACAAGCGACATTGCAGCTAACAGATAATTTGCCGAAAATGGACGGTGCGACGGCACTTTATCCTTTGTACGCATCATTTGTTCAAGCAACCTATCCTAAAAAGGATTATTCTCCTTACGACAGTGATGTGATGGTCAATACGACACCAGATGCATATAGCAATCTATTCAACGGCAAGGTAGATATGATTTTCGTAGCTTCTCCTTCTGAGGCACAGAAGAAAACGGCGGAGCAAAAAGGTTTGGAACTAAAAATGACGCCAATTGGTCGGGAAGCTTTTGTCTTTTTCGTCAATCAAAAGAATCCTATTGACGGACTAACGATTGAGCAAATACAGGCTATCTACGCCGGCAAAGTGACGAATTGGAAAGACGTAGGTGGCAAAAATAATACAATCCGCGCATTTCAGCGTCCAGCGGATAGCGGAAGCCAGACAGCACTGGAACATTTAATGGGAACTATCCCTATAAAGGAAGCTCCGTCGGAAGATATTGCGACAGGAATGGGCGGTATTATTAATGAAGTATCAAAGTATAAAAACTATAAAAATGCAATCGGCTATACATTTAGATTCTATTCAACAGAAATGGTGAAAAACAATCAAATAAAATTATTAGAAATAGATGACGTCGCACCAACGCAAGAAACTATTCTGTCTGGTGCATATCCAATTACATCAGAGTTTTATATAGTCACTGCAGGAACAGAAAATCCGAATGTGGAGAAATTGATCGAATGGATATTGTCACCACAAGGCCAAGGGTTAGTTGAAAAAACTGGTTATGTACCTATAAGTGAATGACACGGGCTCCTAGCATTATGGTTAGGAGCTCGTTTTATGTTTTATAGCAAAAAACTTAACTAAAAATCCATTTTATGGACAATATATTACAAGTGCCAGGCACCTGTAATGCCAGGCACCTGTAATACTATAGGACCTTTTGGTATACTAATAGCAATAAAATAGAAGAATCTAATAGAAGTAGAATTGGTAGTGCATATTCCTGCACTAAGCAAATCCCAATTAGAATGGCCAAGTTCGTTTAGCTCGTCCTTTTATAAATCCTAGAAATCCACTAGACGTATTAGAACAATAGTAAATAAGAAAAGGGGAAACAAAATGCAAACAACATTTTTAAATAAAATAACACCGTATATAAACGATGAAGAGAAAATTGTACGAGAGTTTGCATCTTTTGCATTGCACGAATTTCCGTATACGCCAGCAGAAGTTGTAAATGAGCTGCTTACGAATGCACTCCATGCAGAAAAGGAGGAAAGAAACTTCCTATTAATCTGGGGTCAGGAGAAAAATGTTAATGAAAAATCCTTTCCGATCTTACTAGAGCTACTCGAAAAAGTACCAACAACACATCGACATTTAGTACTACAATACATTATGAATCTACCTGCAAAATTAATAGTAGAGAATGAGGATAAACTTACTCCTTATATCGGAGAGGAATACATTTCGTTTTGCCAATCATTATTGTCGGCTGATGAAGACACACTTTGGGATGCGTATATGGAGATGGTTAGAAACATCGAAGGAGATGCCTTTAATGCGCTTGAGTTCCAAAAAGCGAAAAAGATGCAAGAGGTACTTATAGAAAAAGGTTCTTATAATGCGCAAGAAGTTGACGTTATCCTTAAAAACGAATTGGAGGACGATTGGTTTTCTATCTATGGGATTTTAGGTGTGAGAGCAGTTGGTATTTTACAATTAACTGAGCATATTCCGACCCTTGCAAGTTTACTTGAACGTGATGAAGATATTTTGTTAGAAGAAGTGGCGGAGTCATTAAGTAAGTTTCAATCAGATGAAGTTGTACATGCAGTAGCTCCATATGCAATGAAGGAAGACACGTGTATATTCGCATTGGGAATCTTGAAAGAAACAAAAACAAAAAGCGCCGAAGATGTATTAGTGAAGTGCTATCCAAAGTTAGACGAAGCTGGAAAAGAACTAGTCCTTGAATCTCTTGCAATACATTTTTCAGAAAAAGCATTTCCTCTTATGGAGGACTTCTGGAACAAAGAATATTTTGGCGGGATGATCGAGCTAGAGCACATGTTGTATAGTTTTTATAAAATTATGGGGCGTACCCATCCGGATATGGAAGACTGGAAAGCACTCGCATTCGAGAGCGAAGCTCATTTTAAGCAAACGATTAAAAAATTAGAACCAGCTGTTTCCGAAAAAATAGGCAGAAACGACCCTTGTCCATGTGGAAGTGGCAAAAAATATAAGAAGTGCTGTGGCTGATAAAGTCAAAAATTATTAATGCATTTAACTTATTTTTAGTGATCTAATTGAATCTTTCATAAATAGAGAAGCAGACCCACTAACATAGTGAGTCTGCTTTTATATCTAAACTCTTGACATGAAATAACAAGTACAAAAAATGAAAGAAGAACAAATCAAGCAAATCAAACAAGTCCTACTACGCGCGGATCATAAACTGGAGTGGTTACTCGATTCTAATAGAAAAACGCTATAAAATGCGGAAATGAATAAAAAGAAAACTGTTTCTAAATGATTGTATGAAGCTAATCATTTAGAAACAGCTATTTTAATTATAAAGCGACCGTTTGATCTGCATGCTTATCGAGAGAGCCCGCTTTGGAAGGACTTCCTTTTTTAGTTGAACGAATTAGGAAGATCATACACACAGCAAGGAATGCTACCAAATAAATTGAAATTACCCATAGTGCAGTGCCAAGTCCGGATTGCATGTTGCCACCATAAAATAGCAACGATCTCATTCCGTCAACCATGTAACGAGTAGGTAGGAAAAGGCTGAAAAAATGATGGAATGCTGGTAAAGTAGCAAGTGGAATGGCGCCTCCGCTTGCGAAAATTCCTAAAATGTTAATAGGGAACATAACAAGCATACCCCATTTACCGAAAAGTAAGCCAATCACTTTAAACATAAAGAACATGGTCATACTACATAGAAGTGTAAAGAAGAAAATATTCCAAATGGAAGTTGAGTGGGCACTACCAAAGACCCCGAACACCGCTAACTGTAATGTGGAAGATACAAGGAACGCTAATATTACTCCAAGAAGTATTTCGGTAAGTAGTAATTTTGAATTGCTTAAAGGATATCCTGCTTTTCTAATTCCTTCGCTTATACCCCCTAAATAACCTTGAATCATTTGTGCACCCATAAGTCCTGTAATCGAAGCGACGAGTACCATCATGAAAGGTGTCATCCCTTTATTTACATTAGTAGACAATCCTAGAACATTGGAAGATGAATATTCGATGGGTTCGTCTAATAATGAGGTTACGAGTGGGGAAACGTGTAACCCCTGTTGTGACATTGTATCTTTTAATGTATTACTTACAGCTGAAGATGTAGAGGAAGCGATGGACTCAAGTACATTTGCTGCAATGGATGTAGCCATCTGTCCTCCACCTTCATTAATCAGAATCTTCATCTCGGCAGGTTTTCCTTCTGTTTGCTCTGCCATTAAATCACTTTTTAAGACAGAAAGTGATTGAGAAAAATCAGCTGGAATTACCAATGCCCCGTAAGCTTTATTTTCTTTAATTGCTTGAACAGCATTTTTTTCACTTGATTCAATCTTCCATTGAATAGAATGGCCATCCTGTTGTTCCGTTAAGTTATTTATCATTGCTTTTCCCATATCGGAGGATTCAAATTCTTCATCCTCACTCACAATGATGAGCGGGAAATTGGTCATTTTTTGTTCATTTCCACCAAACACTGGTAAATAGATACTGATCATGCTTAACATAAGTAAAGCAGTAGACCAAACCGGAAACCAGGCAAATTTAACTTTTAATAATGTTTTCAAAATCTCACATTCCTATCTAAATAATAATAAATTTTAAGTAATTTTCCTATTTAACAAACGCAACATGAAATAGAACATTTCTAACTCATCTTGGTCCATTTTTTTAAAAAATTGAGTAATAACAGTGTCTTTCATCGGAAAAGACATAACTTTTATCCCTTCGTCCGTTAAATTAATATAATGACTTCTCCGATCTTCAGGATTGTCAACTCGTTTGACCAATCCTCTCTTTTCTAATGAGTCAACTAAATACGTAATGGAAGCTGCTTTTAATCTTAATTTCTCTGCCAAATAGATTGATAAGCTAGCACCATCATGTTCAATAATACTTAAAATTAAATATTGGTTGAGCGTTAGATCAATTTTTCTTAAGTGTTCAGCCAATGCTTTTGCTCGTTGGCTCGACATTTTCTTAGAAACCTCATAATAGATGTCTAATAACATATCAATAGTGATGTCATTTTTTATATCCAATTTAGCCACCTCTTTTTAAGGACATGAAGAACATCTTACTTCGAAATATCTAAATTGTAAAGGTAGATAGTAAGAAATAAAGTGTCTATTTAATGGCAACAACAAAATAGTTTAGTTAGACACTTTGAAGTAAATGATGTCATTGTAAAGAGCATTGCATGAGCCAAAGACGAGAAATCTCGACAAGAAAGCAGTTTTATCTGTATACCTACATCCCATGAACTAGCCATTAGCATGACAAAATGGCAAGGCGTTTTGGAGAAGAGGAATGAATGGAGAAATTAAAGGAACATTAGTTCTTATTTTTTGACACTTTATAGTTACTTACCTATAATGAAGTTAGAGTTACGAAGGGCAAAATTAATAGTAGGGAGACAAAAGAATGATTAATAAAGTCGGTCAAATAATGCTATATGTAAACAACCAAGAAGAGACAGTAAAATTTTGGACAGAAAAGGCAGGATTTAGCGTTATTTCGGATGAAGATAATGGGCAAGGAATGCGATGGATCGAAATTGCACCAACGAGTGATGCAGAAACAAGTATCGTTCTACACAATAAAGAACTAATCGCAAAGATGCAGCCGGAACTAAACCTTAACACACCTTCAATACTATTTTTCTCTGATAATCTGGATCAATTGTATAAAGACTTTTCGGAAAAACAAATAACAGTAGGTGAACTAGTAACGATGCCTTCAGGTAGAGTTTTTAACTTTGCAGACAATGAAGGAAATTACTTTGCAATAATGGAGAAAAAGTAAATGACAATGGAGATTTTTTGAGTGTTGCTTTTTAGCAAACTACTTTGAAAAGTCTCTTTTTTGTATAATGAACTCCTTTTTATATTCTAATTTCCTTTAATTTTTCATAAAATAAACTGAAAATAAAATATTTTAAAAGTATTGAAAACGGTTTCATTTTATAATAAACTCTAATTAGGTATAAATCCAAAACGTTTCGGAAGGAATTTAATCCATTGACAACTATTAAAGATATAGCAAGGGCAGCCGGCGTATCCATTACGACTGTTTCAAGAGGATTGAACGGTTACTCGGATGTAAGTGAAAAGACAAGGGAAAAAATTGTAAGAATCGCAAAGGAACTAAATTACAGCCCAAATACACTTGCCCGGAGCCTGGTGATGAATAAGTCAAAAACATTCGGTCTACTCGTTTCAGGTTTAAATCAATCAAGTGCAAAGGATAATATTACATTTGATATGTTAGCTGGGATTAATAAGTTTGTCGGAGAATGTGGCTATGACATAATCCTTCTTAGTACAGACTCAACAAAACAAAGAGAAAAGACATACACCCAACTATGTAGAGAAAGAAGAGTCGACGGTGTGATTATTCAGGGTATTCGTACAGATGACCCCTATTTGAGAGAAGTTGTTGAAAGTGATATTCCTTGCGTACTAATTGACATTCCACTTACTTCACCAACAGTTGGCTATGTAACAACGGATAATATCTTTGGAGCCAAGAAAGCAGTACAGCATTTAATTCATATGGGGCATAAAAGAATAGGCTTTATCAATGGTCATGACTTTGCATTTGTTAGCCAGCAACGATTGACAGGATATGAAGAAGCCCTTAAAGAAGCTAATATAGCCATTAATACTGAGTGGATTGGTAATGGAGAATTTAGTGAAGAGGTGGCAGAAAAAGTAGCATTAAAACTATTAGAAGCCCACCCAGAAATAACAGCTATATTTTGTGCAAGTGACCTTATGGCATTGGGAGTCATACAGGCTGCCCGCAAGCTTGAGATTGACGTACCAAATGAGTTGTCGATTGTCGGGTTTGACGATATTATGCTTGCATCTTATGTAACTCCTTCGTTAACATCCATTGCACAAAACACCTTTCAAATGGGGTATGAAGCGGGAAGATTATTGCTTTCCATTTTCGAAAATGAAGCAGAGTCCCATGTTGTTTCCTTAGGAACGGAACTAATGATACGTGAGTCTACGAGTAAATCTAGATGAGAATGAATAACAGAAGACTACCTTCTGTGCACAAAAACCAAAACGTTTCGGAAAATATATCGTCACAGTAGGAGGACACCATGGATTACCGAGTAATTAAGGAAAATGATCTGTTTTTGCTAACAGATGCAAAAGGAAATATCCCGGAGAATCATTATTATGGTTTGGGGTTATATACAAAAGATACCCGTTTTTTAAGTAAACTGGATCTGAGAATAAATGGAGAAGAGCCAATATTATTAACTTCGGATGCAGCAGAAAACTATATGGCGAAGGTTTTACTCACCAACCCGCATATGGAAAACGATGAGGGCTTGATCTTATGGCGTGAATCAGTAGAGATTGAGCGAACAAGGTTTATTTTCGATGATGTGTTATATGAATCGATTAAAGTAAAAAATTATTTTCCGAAGCCGATTTCTTTTACGATTAGCTTGCATATGGATGTGGATTTTGCTGATATGTTCATAGTACGAGGATTTCAAACGGGGAACATTGGGCATAGAACGGGTCAAACGGTAGAAAAAAGATCTTTGTCCTACCATTACATCGGAGCGGATGAAGTCAAAAGGTCAACGAGCGTATCTTGGGATAAGGATGCTAAAAATGTAACGGATCAAGGAGATATTACATTTGAATTCCACTTGGAGCATGACGAAGAAGAAACGTTCACACTCATGATTCAGCCTCAAATCGGAGAAACCAATCATAAGGAAATAATGCATCGCGACCAAGCAGTAAAGCTACTCGAAAATTCCTATTCGAAATGGAATGACAAGGTTACAAAGGTAGAAACTAATTTTCAACCGTTGCAACGTTTGGTTGATCGAGGAATCGGCGATTTACGAGTACTATTAACCGACTTGGGCTATGGTCAGTTTCCGGTAGCTGGGCTTCCGTGGTTTGGAGTACCATTCGGCAGAGATAGCCTGATTGCAGCATTGCAAATGCTTCCGTTTAACCCGGAAGTAGCGAAAGGAACTTTATTAACATTGGCTGCAAAACAAGGGAAAAATGTGGACCCTTTCCGGGATGAACAACCTGGCAAGATTATGCATGAAATTCGTTTTGGTGAACTTGCGGAGACAGGACAAATTCCGTTTTCTCCTTATTATGGTACGGTCGATGCGACACCACTATTTCTAGTGCTACTTACAGAGTATGTGAAGTGGACAGGGGACTTTGAAATTGTAAAACAATTGAAAGAAAACATTGATGCAGCGTTAAACTGGATTGATCAATACGGAGACCGTGATGGAGACGGTTTTGTTGAATATTATCAAGAGGCAAGCAAAGGCATTGCCAATCAAGGTTGGAAAGATTCAAGCGATTCCATCGTACATCGAAATGGAGATTATGCGGAAGCACCGATTGCATTAAGTGAAGTTCAAGGATATGTATACCATGCGAAAATGGGGATAGCGAGCATATTCGATAACCTTGGTAACGCTGATATAGCATTAAAACTACGCACAGAAGCGGAACAGTTGAAAGAAAGATTTGAGCAAGCTTTTTGGATGGATGACCTACAGTTTTACGCCATTGCGCTTGATAAAGAGAAAGAGCAAGTTGGAACAATTACTTCTAATCCCGGGCATGCTCTCTTCTCTAGCATGTTGCGCGAGGATAGGGCGAGAGCAGTTGTTGAAACATTGGTTTCAGATAAAATGTTCTCTGGTTTTGGCATTCGCACAATGGGTGAAGGAGAATCTGGATACAATCCGATGAGCTACCATGACGGCAGCATTTGGCCACATGATAATAGTATGATTCTGCTTGGTATGAGTAAGCTTGGCTATAAAAAGGATGTCAATGTAGTCATTAACGGACTAGTAAAAGCTGCTGAAGCATTTGAGTATGATAGACTACCAGAACTATTTTGCGGATACGGAAAAGAGAGAGGCAGGCCAGTGAAATATCCAGTTGCTTGTTCTCCTCAAGCGTGGGCTGCAGGAACACCGCTCGTGTTTATACAATCACTATTAGGGTTGTTTCCGAACAGCCTACAAAAGGAAATTAGTTTGTCCCCAAATCTCTTAGAAAATATGGACATTTTGAAAGTGGAAAACATTTCAATAGGAAATGGACTTCTCTCGGTCAAAGTTACACGTAATACAGGTGGTATCCAGGTAGATATTGATAAGAATACCACTGGATTTGAAGTTGTTATACATTAAATTTTAACTTGGTTTTACCACTCTAAAAGAGGATTTAAATAGGAAAGGGGAAAGAACATGTTTAAAAAGAAATGGGTAGCTACACTTGGAATTTCAGCTTTATTGGTTGGAGGCGTACTTTCGGGATGTTCGAAAGATTCCGGAGATAAAGCAATAAAAGTGGATGGTGGTAAGCCAGTGGAAGTAACACTGGCTGGTTGGGGTTCATCACCAGAAGAGGCTGAATTATTAAGCCAAGTATTAAAGGACTTTGAAGACACGCATCCGAATATTAAAGTGAAGCATGAGGTCATTGCGGATCAGTATATGGATGTTGTAAAAACTCGATTAATTGGGGGAGAAGGTCCAGACGTATTTTATCTGGATGCGGTGGAGGCTCCTGCTTTAATCGAGACAGGGGTACTTGAACCATTAAATAAATACGTAAAAGACGATTTTGATTTAAACGACTTTGAGAAACCACTGATTGAAGCATTTCAAAAAGATGGAACGTATTACGGCTTCCCAAAAGGTTATTCAACGCTTGCGTTATTTTATAACAAAAAGATGTTTGCAGATGCTGGCGTAAAAGTACCAACTACATGGGATGAGTTACGGGAAGTTTCTAAAAAATTAACGGATGGAACAAATGTTTATGGATTCGGACAAAATCCTGAGTTAGCACGTGCGTATTTTATAGCGGAAGCGTACGGTGGAAAAGTAGTAGTTGATAATAAAGCTAATTTTGCAGATCAAAAAGTGTTGGATGCTTTACAACCATATGTGGATCAGCATTTAGTAGAAAAAACTGCTGCTCAGCCTTCTGACGTTGGAACTGGTTGGACAGGAGAAATGTTTGGGCAAGGTAAAGCGGCAATGGTAATTGAGGGTAACTGGGCTATCCCATATTTAGATAGCACATTCCCTGATATTGATTATGGAATGGCAGAAGTACCGACTATTAAAGGTAAAAAAGGAACAATGGCATTTACGGTTGCTTATGTAATGAATGCTGCATCAGAAAAGAAAGAAGCTGCTTGGGAATTAATGTCTTACCTAACAGGGAAAGAAGGAATGGAAACTTGGACTAGTAAAGGTTTCGAATTGCCTTCTCGTAAATCTGTAGCAGAAAAGCTTGGTTATGATAAAGATGAGTTACGTGGTGCGCTTGTTGCTGGAGCTCCATATGCGACAGTTTGGTCAAACGGAACCAACTTACCAATCATCTTTAACAACTTTAACAATCAATTTGTAAGCGTTTATTTAGGGCAATCAAAACTTGCAGATGCACTAAAAGAAGCGCAAGAAACAGCTAATAAAGAGATCGATAAACAATAACAAAAAAATGAGGAGAAGGGAGATCCCCTTTTCCTCCATATTGTATTTTCTAGTAAGTACTTGTTAGAACACCTTCTGTTGATGCAGGTGATTCTTCATCAATAGAACGAGTTCTACCAATAATCTTTGTAACCTTTGCAATAGGGAGTTGATCAAGGTGAAAAGCAGGTTTTTAAAAAGAACAGTTAGAGAATCCTTGCAAGGCTATGTATTTTTACTGCCTGCATTATTCGTTTTATTACTCTTTCTTGTAGGACCTATTTTTTATGCAATTTTTCTGTCCTTCCATAAAGTGCAGTTATTAGGGACAACAAGCTTTGAATTTGTTGCATTAAAGAACTATATGAATATATTTGATGATCTTCGGGCAAAAATTGCTGTGTGGAATACGGCAAAATACGTTTTGATTGTAGTACCGTGTCAAACGTTCTTAGCCATTATACTCGCCGCAACTTTAAATGCAGGGATGAAAGGTGAAAAATTTTTTAGGATTATTTATTTTTTACCTACATTAACATCTTCTGCGGTGTTAACGTTAATCTTTATGTGGATGTATAACCAAAATGGACTAATTAATAAAGTGTTGGATTTTATCCATCTGCCAACATATAACTGGATCAATGATCCTTCTATTGCGTTATATGCAATTATGGCCATGAATATTTGGTCTACAGCACCATTTTATATGGTCATCTATTTGGCTGCACTACAGGATATACCAGAATCACTTTATGAAGCTGCAGAGTTGGACGGTGCAAGTGCCATTCAAAAATTTCTCTATGTAACTGTTCCTCATTTGCGACCTGTGACTTCATTTGTAGTTATCATGGGAATAGTTGGGACTTTCCAATTATTTGACCAATCCTATATTTTCTCAGCGGGTTCTGGAGGTCCAAATAACTCGACATTAACAGTTGTGCTATTAATCTACCAATATGCATTTAAAAATATGGGAACGATGGGCTATGCGGCAGCTCTTGCTTTTTCACTAGCAATTATTATCCTTATTGCGACATTGATTCAGCGAAAGTTCTCTAAAGAAGAATCTCTTTACTAGGGAGGCGAAAATGTGAAAAAGAAATTATCGTTTGGCAAAGCATTTCTATATGGCATTTTAATTGTCTATGCTGTCATTACTGTCATTCCATTTATATGGGCACTCTCGTCATCGTTTAAAAACTTAGATGAAATTGTAAGTGGTGCAATTAACTTTATTCCAAAACATTTCACCTTTCATAATTATAAGGTAATCTTTGTTGAACAGGGCTTATTCCCTCGTTGGCTGTTTAATAGCTTATTTATAGCCACAATGGTTACTTTGCTAAATATGTTCTTTAATTCCATGGCTGGCTATGCCTTGGCACGACTTCACTTTCCAGGGAAACGGACGATTTTTGTGGTCATTCTTGCTGTTTTGATGATTCCTATGCAAGTAACGATGATTCCAAATTATTTAATATTAAAGTCTCTTGGTTGGCTGAACTCTTATCAAGGGATGATTATTCCAACGATGATCAATGCGACTTTTATATTTATGATGCGCCAATTCTTTGTGAACTTCCCTAAAGAACTAGAGGAAGCAGCTGAATTGGACGGACTAAGTAAAATAGGAACGTTCTTTCGAATTGTCCTTCCGCTAGCAAAACCAGCATTAGCAGCACAAGCCATTTTCGTTTTTATGGGCTCTTGGAATGACTTCATGAGACCTTTAGTTATTTTATCGAGTCCAGAACTATTCACATTACCGATTGGCCTCAATACATTTAAAGGTCAATACATTAGCTACTGGAACTACATCATGGCAGCATCAATGGTGTTCACCTTGCCAATTTTGCTTTTATACGCATTTTTCAGTCGATATTTTATAAAAGGTATTTCTTTTTCTGGAGGGAAATAAAACCCTATGTAAACCTATATTGGCTTATATATCGACATGCAGATCTCATATGGGTCTGCATTTTTTTTTTGTTGAGAGAATTGCAATGAAATAAAATGAGGGGTGATTCCAACTAAAGAGTACTAATCTTAATGGTACTCGATGAAATTCACTAGATAGCGTATGATAATAGTAAAAGACGAGGGAGATTACATGAAAGCATATATACTAAAAATAACCTTTGAAGACATTACACCACTTGTTTGGAGACGTATTATTCTACCGGCAGGGGCAACATTTAATCGTCTGCATGAAACCATTCAATATGCTACGAATTTTCAAAGTGAAGTATCTCCATACCATTCTTTTGGTGTGGAGATAGAAGACAATTCTATTACAAACAATGAAGCTATCATAGATGAATATAAAGGAAAGAAGTATGTTGGTAGAATGGTTAAGCAACCGACACGTATTAAAATTGATTCATTTTTAGAGAAATATGGTCAATTCATCTACAACTATGACTTTGGAGATGACTGGTGCATTTGCGTAAAGCTGGAAGAAACTGTAGAGGATTATTATTTTGGTTATCCGACATTATTAGATGGGGAAGGCACAGCACCGCCGGAAGATGTAGGAGGACCACCTGGATACGAAGAGTTTCTAAAAGTGTTTCAGGATCCAACACATCCAGATTATTTAAGAACGTATGCATGGGCGGAAGAACAATTATATTTGCCATTGGACATTGATAAGATAAATGAACATTTAAAATCTGTAAAATACAAAAAGACGGAATGGCAATATATTGATCATGATAATTATTTCGTTTTATCTGATAAGTATCGAAGTCCAGATTGGATTGATTTAGATGCATTGCCAAATAAAGATCTATTAATTCAATATGCAGTGGCATGTGTCAATTTATATGGGATCATTAAGTATCCAAAGTTTATGGAGATATATAATTCCCAAAATACACACGTATCTAGTAGTGAGTTACTTGATCTTCTATCAAATCCTCTTTATGAAAAAAAGCTTAAGAATGAAAATATTTTAGTATATAGAAATGCATTAATCCATAAGACAATGGAAGAATTAGAAGACCAAACCCGATTAATACAAAGCGTAGTTGGTAAACCATTTTATGTACCTGAAAAAAAGGAACTATTGCGTTACACAGATGAGTTTTATTTTGAAAAGACAAGCCATCAAGAAAAACTTGCTAAAATGCTTGCGAAAGACTTTTTGGGAGGAAGTAAAGTTACTGTTAAAAAGGAAATAAAAGGTTTAGTTTTAGAATTACAAGTAGTGAATGCAAATGTCCAACAAGTTTTACAAAAGTTTTTAACCCGTTTTGAGATGAAAGATATGGAGCAACTAAACCAATATGCTCAAGTAATCTTCGATATAGCTAACAATACACGCATTTGGGAAAATCGTGGGCATACACCAGAAGAGCTTTTTCAAATGGAGAAACACTATCTAAAGCCAATGCCATCGACCTTCTTAAACGTAATTGACGGTGGCAAAACTGGTCGAAACGATCCCTGCACATGTGGAAGCGGGAAGAAATATAAGAAGTGCTGTGGAAAATAAAGCGGTATACTAAGCGGAAAAATAACTTGGAGGAATGGATATGTACGATCCAACTATTTTTGAGAATTTAAAAGTTACGTTTGAAAACCAGGTGTACGATCTAGACAATATAGAACGCCAAATAACCATTACGAATCGAGTTGATCGAATGGATTTTGCCGTTCTTTCTAGAGATTTTTCCATTGGGTTTACACTAACCAATCAACCAAACGTAACTGCCGAAATTGAATTGCAAACTTCTTTAGAAGATCTTGCCGGAGAGATATTAGAACAGCCAGGGGAAAATCTAGGTTGCTTCTTATCACTTCGATTTCATAAGCATGTCCAAGATGTGCCCACGCAGTGTAAACAAATTGAACAAGTGCTTAATACCATTTGGGAAAATGAAGCTCGTATAACCCAAACACTAAGCTTCGTCTATGAACAAGAAGCATCAAGTCACTTAAACATTGTCCAATTGCAATTCAACCAAAAAATTAACGAAGAGCATATAAGTGACATACCAGAGTTTCTTGAGCATGTGTTACAAACGTTAAAAGTACTGAATGAAATTTAATTAAAGCGTATGTGTAAAATATTTCTCGAGGGTTTCCACTAGAAAAAATAAAGAAGGCGCTCTATCATAAATGTATGCTTCGTAGGGCAAATACATCTAGAAAGAGGCCTTCTTATGGAATCCATTATATCAAAAGTCTACCAAATAATAAAGGATACTGATAATCTAATCGAGATGGAAGAAAGTATCCAACTATATATGTACCAAGTGTTTGCTTCTCTTTTGGGGGACGTTTTCACCAAGATAAATCAGGTTATAAAAGAACAAAAACAAGAACTAGGTTGGACGGTGAAGAGAGATGACTGGAAAACAGTTCAATTCACCTTTGGATCTGTTCGTTTCCGTCATACACTTATGGCGGATAAAAAAGGGGATAATCATTACCCTTTGGATGAGTGGTTGGGCTTAAGAAGACACCAACGGCAGAGTTCTTTGGTAGAAGTGAAAGTGGCAGAATTGGCAAGTGAAAATACGTATCGTGAGGCTGCACGTGTGCTGAAAGAGTGGACCGCTGTAGAGGTTAGCCATACGACTGTAGGAAGTATCGTGAAGCGGGTAGGGATGGCACAAGCACAGGCAGATGAAGAAATGGTAGCGGAATTAGAAGAGGCAGCTTCCCTTCCAGAGGGAAAAAAAGTGGACTTCTTCTATGCGGAAGCAGATGGTGTATTTGTTCGAGGAACCGAGAAGAAAAAAAGTTTGGAAGTGCGTCATGCGATTGTACATGAGGGCTGGGATAAAAACGGAAAAAGAGTATCCTTACGTGAACCAAAAGTCATTATGACAACACAGCCCACTACTAAGTTTTGGGGGGAAGTCCAAGCGTTCAGTGCCCATCATTATTCGTTGGAAAATGCCTGCGTTATTACAAACAGTGATGGAGGATTGGGATATACATCCGAGAAGTTTCAAGAAGCCTTTTCCCAATCACGGTTTCCCGTGTTAAATCAATTAGACAAGTATCATATTGCGCAAGCATTGAATCGTGCATTAAGTGGAGGAAAAAGTGACTATAAGAATGGCATTCGGAAGGCTATGAAGGCTCATGAGTTGAAGGACTTTACGTTATGGTTAGATACGTATGAAAGCACGCTAGAAGACCCGAAAAAAATAGAAAAAGTAAACGTGTTTCGCTCTTACATTCAGAATAACTGGGATCGTATTTTTGACTGGCGTGAGAAAGTGGAGAACTCACCAAAGGATGCGAGAAGCCTTGGTGCAATGGAATCGAATCAACGGCATATTTCCTTTCGTATGAAAAAAAGAGGAATGCATTGGAGTCAAGAAGGTGGAGAAGCCATGGTAAAAGTGAAACAAGGCATGTTAAATGGGACATTACGTGATGTGTATCTGCACCATCAGCGTAGAAGTGAAAGACAGCAACGAGAAGTGAAAAAGGTAGTTCGTATGTCCGAGATACTCCGTAATCCCACTAGACCATCCATCGGCGCCAAACAGGGTTCTATTAGCTTGTATATTGCGCATTCAACAGCAATTGGACAACTAGTAAAAAGCTTTAGATAGTACCCTAGATGTATTTGTCAGGTTCTTGGTTTTTAGAACGTGACAAATATATCTAGGCCAGCAAGCGTTAGCGCGGTAGCTTAATAAGTGTACAGATAGAGAGTGCTTAAAATACTGGTGTTAATACTATGTCGAGAAAAACTTGACACATACATTAAAGCACTTTACTAGACAAATGTATAATACTGTTATATACTTAGGATAATAATTAAATTGCTTAACTAGAAACAATGAATTCACATATTACAATGAGTAATCGTGATTTGTTTGATACTTATTGTAATATGTGAATTTTTTTATTCACAACAATGGAGGTTTTTTAAATGACACAAGGTACAGTAAAATGGTTTAACGCAGAAAAAGGTTTTGGATTTATCGAAGTAGAAGGCGGAAACGACGTATTCGCTCACTTCTCAGCTATCCAAGGCGACGGTTTCAAATCACTTGACGAAGGTCAAAAAGTTGAATTTGAAGTTGAAGAAGGTAACCGCGGACCACAAGCAGTTAACATTACAAAACTTTAATTCCTAGAAATTAAATAAATGTTTAGCTAAAAAAAGAGACACTCATTATGGGTGTCTCTTTTTTGTTTTATCCATAAAATTTTATTAACGCTTAGAAGCGTATTAAAAACGATACGACCGGATAAAAACGTTATGACCGGATAGAAATATTTACGACCTGATAGAAACATTTTGGATCTTTTACAAGGCTTCTGCTTTTAATTGAATAAATTTATACGTTAGTATAAGAGTAAAGAAATTATCAGATAGGGATGAAAAAATATGAGCAACACGCATATATTTTCGAAGCGTGAAGAAGTAGCGAATACGATAATTCATGGGATTGGTACTCTTTTAAGTGTGACTGCACTTGTCATTTTAATCGTGTCATCTGTGACACGGGGAACTGTATGGCATGTCGTAAGTTTTACGTTGTTCGGGACATCGATGGTCATTTTGTATATATCTTCCACATTAGTCCATGGACTTCCGGCGGGTCGAGCGAAAGATGTGTTTGAGATCATGGATCACTCTTCCATCTACTTTTTTATAGCCGGGACGTATACCCCTTTTTTATTTCTCGCAGTTAAAGGGACGCTTGGCTGGACGTTGTTTGGGATTGTTTGGGGGCTTGCAATTGCTGGTACAGTGTTTAAGGCTTATTTTGTGAAGCGTTTCTTACATACATCGACATTGTTATACGTCTTGATGGGCTGGCTAATCGTATTTGCATGGAGTCCACTTGTGACGAATTTGTCTACACAGGGTTTGGTTTTGCTAGCAGTGGGCGGCATTCTCTATACAGTTGGTGCGATTTTTTATGTGTGGCGCGGCTTTACTTATCATCATGCTGTCTGGCATCTATTTGTTCTCGCAGCGACCGTGCTACATTTCTTTGCAGTGATGACACTGTTGGCGTAACGAATAAAAAAATGAATTCTAAATGAATAAATTTTGGAAATCAATCAAGTTTAAATAAACATAGTCATTTATAGATGAAATGACTATGTTTATTTTTATTTGGAGCATCAGTTCATTTGTTTGGCTTTCAGTGAGTATAATACATAATTCAGTTTGATAATGTTTGCTTACAAAAAGTATTCATTAATTTGTCATTTGAGTATCCAAAAAGAGAGTAGGAAGTGATCATATGGGGTTAAAAGTTGGAATTATTGGATGTGGCTCTATTGCTAAATTACGTCATGCTCCAGAATATAAAGCGAATCCATTTGTGGACGAAATTGTTTTTTATGACAGAAATCTTGAACGCGCAGAAACATTAGCGGCTATGTTTGAAGGAACTGTCGCAAAAAGTGTAAATGAGTTACTTGCAGATCCTACTGTCCAATTAATTAGCGATTGTTCTTCGAATGAGAATCATTACATATTTTCTACACAAGCATTGCTACATGGAAAGCATGTGCTATGTGAAAAACCAATATCTCTAACAATTGATCATGCGAAGGCAATACTTGAAGCTCAAAAGGAATCTGGAAAAAAACTAATGGTAGCTCACAATCAACGATTTACATGGGCTCATCGAAAAGCGAAAGAAATCATAGGTAGTGAAGAACTTGGTAGGGTGCTGACTTTTAGAACGACTTTTGGACATGCTGGACCAGAACAATGGGGTATAAATAAATCGAACTCCACATGGTTCTTCCAAAAGGAGCGGTCAGGACTAGGAGTTGCAGGAGATCTAGGAATCCATAAAGTTGATTTATTACACTACTTATTAGATGACGAAATAGAGCAGGTAAGTGCTTTTCAAGGAGCACTCGACAAAGTAGATGAAAAGAGTGAACCAATTGAAGTTTGCGATAACATCGTATGTAGTTTAAAAACGAAAAAAGGGCGGATAGGTACTGCTTCTTTTTCTTGGACGTATTATGGTGAAGAAGATAATAGTACAATTATTTACTGCGAAAAAGGTATTTTGAAAATATATCATAGCGATCTATATCAGTTAGAAGTGATAACAAAAGATGGCGAGAAGATGCAATATCAACTAGAAAGCATTCAAACAAATGATAGCCAAGCAAACAGCGGAGTAATCGATGCCTTTATCGAATGTGTCCGACTTGATGACCCCCCTCTTGTAACAGGTAATGATGCAATTGCAGCTCTAAAGGTCGTATTAGGTCTTATAGAAGCAGCAGAAACGAATAGGGTTGTAACAATTGATGTCCAGTAATATATGGTGGATAAGGAAAATTGGTTTAATTTTATTTGGAATATATTGGAGTATATCGTTATCCAATTACTGTATGTAAAATGTTAATGTATAGAATTGGAGGAAATGCAATGTTTAAGAAATTTATTAAAGTATTTTCATTAATCGTGTTAGCGTTTGGTTTTACTGTATCAAATGCATCTTTTGCTCATGCAGCAACAAAGGTAATGTGGGGAAAAACAGAACTAAAACTTGGGCAAATTGGAAAAGAAACCATATTAGCAGATACAAAGCTAGTTAAGTTAGAAAGCAACGGTTCGCTAACAATAGTTCGTTCCATGAAAAAAGGCGAAGAATATCGTGTGTATAGTTACAAAAGTCAACACAATGGCCTATACGGAGTAGGTGGAGGAAATTTTGTACAAAAAGATGTAGCTAAAGTGAAGTATGAAACACCATCTAAAGCAAAACAAGCTCTATTGAAACAAGTAAGTGAAAACCCACAACCGACTTCGAAACCAACACAACCAAGTGTAGGCAATGGTTTAGAAGTTATTCCAGGAGCACCTACTAGCTTTCAAAACTGTACTGAAATGAATAAATATTATTCTAAAGGCGTAAAAAAAGGTCATCCAGCGTATGCATCTAAACATGACAGAGATAATGACGGTTGGGCATGTGAACGAAATTAAGTCCAGAATATTTATCTTAGTGTGCTTTAGATTAGTTGGGAGTGTAACAAGTGAAGAATAAATGGTTTAAAGTGTTCCTCGTTTTTGTTTTCGCATTCAGCTTTATTTCAATTAATGCAGTAAATGCTAATGCCGAAACAACAAGAGTTATGTGGGGAAAAACGGAGTTAAAGAAAGGTCAAATAGGTAAGGTCACAGTACTAAGCAATACAAATCTTCTAGACAATAATTTGAAAAGTGTTCGTACGTTAAAAAAAGGCGATGAATTTAGAGTTTACTCTTATAAAAGCACGAATGGTGGCTTATATGGACTCGGTGGAGGACAATTTGTCAATAAGGGTTCTTCTATTAAATATGAAACACCTTCGAAAAGTAAACTGGCTCTATTAAATATCGTGAGCAAAAAACCGCTAGAAGTAACCTTTATTGATGTTGGACAAGGAGATTCTATATTAATCAAAACAGCTAACGGCAAAACAATGCTAGTGGACGGCGGTAAAAAGGGAAGTCATGTCGTAAGCTTCTTATCTTCAAAAGGGGTTTCTAAACTGGATTATGTAGTTGCTACTCATCCAGATGCGGATCATATTGGTGGGTTAGTGGATGTTCTACATTCATGTAGTGTTGGTACATTTATCAATAGTGGAAAAGCACATACAACTCAAACGTATGCAGAATTATTAACCTTAGTAGGAGATAAAAAGATTAAATATAAAGTTCCTAAAATTGGGGATAAGATTTTACTCGATGAAAATATTGATATTACTGTTTTAAACGTAAACGAAAATGCTAGCGATACCAATGACGCTTCTATTGTTTTAAAAGTAACATACGGCCAAGTTTCTTTCCTCTTGACTGGTGATGCTGGAACGAATATTGAAGAACAAATGTACAAGAAATTTAATGTGCAATCAACCGTACTAAAAGCTGGTCACCATGGCTCAGATACGAGTAGCTCCAATGCTTTTATTCAAAGAGTGAAGCCACAAGTAACTATATTAAGCTACGGAAAAGATAATTCATACGGACATCCACACACAGCTGTAGTTAGTAGGCTTAAAAATGTTGGCTCTAAAATTTACTCAACTGCGGAGTCTGGTAGTATTACTGTATCAACAGATGGTGTAACTTATTCTGTATCTGCAAAACCGTGGACTGGTAGTGGGACAGGTGTCGTTACATCTAAACCAGCACCAGCACCACCTACGGCACAAACAGTATTTAGCAATTGCACTGAATTGAGAAAAGTGTATCCAAATGGAGTTTCCAAAAGTAATGCAGCGTATCAAACCAAAATGGACCGCGACAATGATGGTTGGGCTTGTGAAAAATAACTGAAAAAATTAGAGGATAGCTCAAAATAGAGCTATCCTTTTTTTAAACTTAAACGGCTAATATATCGCAATGACCTAAATTTATGGTAAAATATAAATAATAAATTCATAAATGATGGTGAGAAAATGCGAACAAAAAATCGTTTAGTTGCTACTGAAACAAAATACTATAGACCTGAGTTTTCAAACTGTCCAACTTGTCAATCTAAGTTAGATTATTGTCATACAGTCTCTAAAAAGACCATTTCTACTCTGGATGGGGTAAAAACCATTATTAACATGGGGTATCGCTGTACGAACCCAACATGTGAAAATGCGTCGACTGTATTTCGTTCTGCACAAGCAGAACACTTAAGTATAAAACACATCACATACGGGATTGATGTCTTGGCTTTTGTTGGAGAATTACGTTTTAAAGAGCACAAAACTCGAATAGAAATAATGAACATTTTAAATCAAAGTGGGGTTGTCGTTTCAGAGCGTCATGTCCAGAAATTATATGAAAGATACACGGTTTTACTGCGCGCCAGCGTGGTGGAAAACAGTAAAAATATGCTTAATGAAATGGTGGATAAGCATGGTGGGATCATTCTTTCTATGGATGGGGTACAGCCTGAAAAGGGGAATGAAACACTTTACGTGATTAGAGAAGTTCTTAGTGGGACGATTCTAGCGGCCAAGAATGTGAAAAGTAGTTCCACGGAAGAACTAATGGAATTTATCAAGCCTGTCTTAGATTTGGGATTTCCAATTCTAGGTTTTGTCAGTGATGGTCAGAAATCAATTCGACTTGCGTTTGAAACTTTGTCTCCAGAAACACCTTATCAGTACTGTCAATTTCACTATTTAAAAGACATCGCAAAACCAGCTGTGGATAAAGATCGTAAGTTAAAAACAAACATCAAAAAGAAACTGCGCGGAATACGCGAAATTGAAAAAAAGGCTTTAGAAGAAGATCATCTAGAATCAGAAACAACTCTAGCATATACTGCGGCAATCCGTTCTGTTTTATTAGAAGATGGATGTCCGCCTCTTGATTTACCAGGAATGAAGATTTTTGAACAGACAAAACTGATTCAAAAATCGATCGAAAATTGCCTGGAAAAAAAGGGCTCCTCTAATACTTAAAAGGTTGTTCAGAATAGTCAGTAATGTTGATTCCTTTCAAAAAGAATACCAACAAGTTGTTAGACTAAATACGCGTATTAGACGCATCGCTACTATATTAGAGCCTTCCAAACGTAAAACAAGCGATTCTGTTAGAAATAGATTAGCTTCTTACCTAAAGGAGATAGAACGAAAGTTAACAAAAGAAGAAGATGAAGAGTTTGTAGATAACTTGAAACGGTATAGCAAAGGATTTTGGAAAGGATTATTTGCGTGTTATGACTATCCGATTTTACCTAGAACAAACAATGATCATGAGTTGTTTTTCCGTAGAATTAAGCGTAGACATCGAAGAATTACTGGTTTGCGTTCTTGGAATCGCTACATTATGAGACACGGGGAGTATATTGTATTTGCCGAAGATGCAATAGATGACCCAAACATTATCCAACGCCTCTCATCGGTAAGTCATGATAAGTATTGTGAAGAAAATGAAAGTTGGAATGAAAGAAAAAGTGAACATGTGAAGAGATATCGATATAAAAGAGATCCATCCTCGTATCTTAAAAATATAGAAGAAAAATGGCTAAACCAATAATTGTGTTAGTTTAGCCGTTTAAGTTTTAAAATGGATTAAATTATTCATTTTTCAGGGTGTCAGATTACACTTATTATCAACCCAAAGTTAATAATATTAAGTTATAATGAATATAACGCATTCATTCAACAAACCGGGTATCAAAATAAAAGAGAAGAAAGGAGATTTAATACTATGTTAAAAACAATCGTATTTGAAGAACTAAAACGTGCGATGAAAGAGAAGGACGTGCTTGCTAAAGGGGTACTGACGTTAGTAAAATCAGCACTTGATAATGCCGAAAAGGAAAAAGGTTCAACGCTTACTCCAGAAGAAGAAACTGCTATCGTGAATCGTGAAATTAAGCAAACGAATCAAGCGCTAGAAGGTGCTCAAAAAGCGAAACGTGAAGACTTAATAAAAAAAGAGGAAGCAAAACTAGTATTACTAAAAAGTTTCTTACCTAAGCAATTAAGTGACGAAGAAATAGTAGTGGTTCTAACAGAGGCTGGAATTGTTAAAGGTATGAACATGGGGGATGCGATGAAAATCGCAAAGCCGTTACTTGTTGGAAAAGCAGACGGGTCGATTATGTCAAAAGTCGTAAAAAGTTTGATTTAAAAGGAGAGTGCCATAGCACTCTCCTTTTTTTCTTCGGCCCGTTTTCTAATTGGTTAATTTGCTTCAAGAGTTATACCTCCCTACAAGCTATGTGCCGCTTTTATTTCAAGGACACGTTCGACGGATAATTCGGTTATTTTAGCAATAAAATCTACATCCACATTTTCTGCCAAAGATTTACGTGCAATTTCCTCTTTTTCAGCAAGTCTTCCTTGCTCTAACCCTTGTTCTAATCCTTCCTCCCGTCCTTCTGCTCGACCTTTATCTCTCCAAGAGTTAGGCAGTTCAAAAAACTCTTCCGAATTCTCCCATTGGTTAATCTGTTTCACAAGTTCTTCCTCCTCTACTTTATCTAGTTTTAAGTAGTATTCAAAAAATCCGTTGACCAATTCAGATTGTGCAGGATTCAACTTCATGCGTACAAGCATTTGCAAAAAGGCTATTTTCACTTGCACTTTTTCTTTTGCGGTGTAGCCCATCTTGCTCATTAATGGGGCTGCTGCTGGATTATCCGCTTTAATATATGCCCGCCTATCCTTTTGGAGGAGTTCTAGCTTTTTATATCGGAACGTTAGCACGTGGAAATGGGGAAAAGCTATTGTAAATTCGTCTTTCGTCTTTCGTATTTCTGTTTTCATCGTATGAAAAGACGGCAATCGGCATTATTGGTTTTCTTAACTTATCCCGTTTTAACGGGCAGTAAGATTCCAAAAAGAAAAAGGAAACAACTGCCCGTAGAAACCCGAATGGTTCAACTAACAATCAGTGGGGAAGAAAAACCCCCACTGATTGAAGTTTCACTTTTTTATATAACAAACTGTAATATTGAAACATTCTCTCGTTGAAATGAGGTTGGTAAGAGCTTTGCGGCTCGATGTGAATAATAATAGCCGTTTCAACGCCTCTCATTTACGTCTCTATGACAATGTCTAATCTACGCGTTCTCCATCAATTAAATCCGTATAAACCTCTTCGGATAACTGTTTCACCGCCGTAAAATCGACAAATTGGTGCACCTCTGGGAAAAATGCCTCTAAAAATTCTTCGAAAAAGTTGCTGATAAGTTCCTTAAATAATTGATCGTGTTTTTTATATGCTGGGGATTTTTCGTGGATGAAAAAAGTGGGCTTCTTCGGGTTCATCCAAGAAATAATAGGTTTCTCTCGAGGAAAAATGAATTTGGCATTGACAACACATCCTTTTCTATAAATCGATTTCCAAGTCATGATGTCATTTCTGCACTCATTATAAGATGAATGCAACTTAAAATCAATAAAAATGACTGAAAATTCAGTTTCTAATAAAACGTTAATAAAATTTTTCCACACCAATCTCCCGCGTGTCAAACTCCATTTGTAGCTGACACCGGAAATATGGTGAATTAGTAAACCCGACTTTCCCATTCCTCATAAAACTCAAACAAATGAGTTTGGTGTATTTTTTCGAAAACACCGCAATAATAGCCTGCTAGATTACGGATCTTTTTATGCTTAGCAGCTTGCAATGAAATCGTTAGTGCCTGATAACCAATATCCTCATAAAACTCCCGTTCTTGTGGAAATAGCCGAATGGCACGATAAGAAAGACTACGATAAACGCCAAATAAATGACTAACGGTCTTCTGATCACTTCCAAGCATTGCAAATACAGTGGCTTTAAACTGTTGGTAGAATGTAAGATTATTCTTTCTAGAAAAGTTATCCACAGTGCCGACGTTTTCGCTAGAATACGTATTATGAAATAATTCTTTTTTAGAGATTAAAGAGATATCGGTTTCTTTTTGCGAAGAAGTGGGCTGATCCTCACATATTACTGGCTTTGTCTCTTCTCCCCGAGCTGTCAAACTCGAGTGGTCATCGAAAGGTAAAATAACTAAAATATTAGCACCATACCCCTTAGAAACTTTTCGAATGGTAGGAATCTTTTTAATGATCGCTAGCTTTTCTAATTTACGTAAAGTCCTTCTAACCGTAGCCTCTGACTTATTCGCCGCATGACAAATTGTCTCTACTTTCAAATGAGCTGCACCAGGAAACTTGCATGCATACTGAGCTAACAGAGTGATCAAAGCACGATCCGTTTCATTCATTTCCCCGTTATGTTCCATGATGTGTTTTTCAACATGTATATCCATTTCTTGAACCGTTTTAAATGATTGATAAGCCGCAAGATAAATAGTCAACTCTTCTTTCCTCCAATTTCGCTAATGATAAGTCGCTTGTCATTAACTAAATAGAAGGATTTTGGAAGAAAGGATATATTGATTAGAGAAAAATTATTTGAATATCCTTACAAAGTGTCATTGGATTACATTGAATAGGTCTAGAAAATACTTGAAAAGGCAACACTTCATGCTCAGTTGAGTCGGTTTCTTTTCAATAAAACAATAAAACAACCGCCCAAAACAAAACCAAGCAAGATGAACAGCCTCAGCTATCCTGTGTTAGACTCAAATGTTCCTCAATTTGTGGCTAACGCATGGGCGCGGCTCCCAGAATCCACCCGAAATACTATGACTCCGAATAGAACCACAAATGCTTATGAATCAGAAAAGCCACTTTGTACAAGTTTGATGGTCGTTTAAGACAGAGAAGCACTTTTATTACAGGCTTAAAATGATTAGCACAGCGATATTATTAGCACATAATAAAAAGTCAGAAGAAAAAATTCATGATTTAATAATAAAGATCAAAATGGATATACGACATATCCGCAAATAAGTACAAAAGGGAATTTTTTTCATATGTTTGCGCTTATTTTGAAATATGTCGTATGCAATTTTTTCGAATTTTACATCTTGCATATAAATTACAACTCCTCTCATTTTTTTTAAAAGAGAGGAGTTGTTTTTGAATGAATATCCAGTTAACTAGCATAAGATTGATTTAAAATTAAACCTTGTTGTTTTGTTTATTATGACTACTTTCCGTGATTCTTTTTAATTTCGATAATACGTTCGACTGATAATCCGGTTATTTTAGCAATGAAATCTACATCAACATTTTCCGCCAAAGATTTACGTGCAATTTCCTCTTTTTCAGCGAGTCTTCCTTGTTCTAATCCCTCTTCACGACCTTTATCTCTCCAAGAGTTAGGCAGTTCAAAAAACTCATCCGAATTCTCCAATTGGTTAATCTGTTTCACAAGTTCTTCCTCCTCTACTTCATCTAGTTTTAAGTAGTATTCAAAAAATCCGTTGACTAATTCAGATTGTGCAGAATTCAACTGCATTCGTACAAGCATTTGTAAAAAGGCTATTTTCACTTGAACTTTTTCTTTTTCGGTGTAGCCCATCTTGCTCATTAATGCGGCAGCTGCAGGATTATCTGCCTTAATATACGCTCGCCAATCCTTTTGGCGAAGTTCTAGCTTTTTATATCGGAAAGTCAGCACGTGAAAATTGGGAAAAGCTAACGTAAATTCTTCTTTCGTATTCCTGTTTTCATCGTATGAAAAGACGGCAATCGGCATTATTGGTTTTCTAAGCTTATTATATAACAAACTGTAATAACGAAACATTCTCTCGTTAAAATACGGTTGATAAGAACTTTGCGGCTCGATATGAACAATGATAGCCGTTTCAACTCCTCTCATTTTGGTCTCCATGACAATGTCTAGTCGGCGCGTTTCTCCATCAATTAAATCCGTATAGACTTCTTCCGACAACTGTTTCACTGACGTAAAATCAACAAACTGGTGCACATCCGGAAAAAAAGCCTCTAAAAATTCTTCAAAAAAGTTGGTGATTAGTGTCTTGAATAATTGATCGTGTTTTTTATATGCTGGGGATTTTTCGTGGATGAAAAGAGTGGGATTCTTTTGGGGCATCCAAGAAATAATAGGTTTCTCTCGAGGTAAAAATGATTTTGGCATTGGCGACACATCCTTTTCAATAGATGGATGTCCAAGTCATGATGTAATTTCTGCCTTAATTATAAGATGAGTACAACTTAAAATCAAATAATTAATTGAAAATTCGGTTAAAATATGCGCATGCAAGGCAATACAAGAACTAGAACAACTCGGGTAGGATAATTCCGGAAAAAGATACTCGCTTTCCGCGGACGAATCACCGTGCCTCTTGGGTCAACACGATATTGGTCATAAGGCATTTCCTCAGGAGGAGGCGCCATTATCCTTCCTTCCTATTTCACGCTACGTGCAGGGTCTCGCATCTTTTCCTCTATCTATTAATCAAGGAATGTTCTCCGATGGTATCAAAAGAATTGCTCCAGCGACCCAGTGTCAGACTCAATTGTTCCTTAAATTGTGGATGACACTGGGTCGCGTGTTAAAGGTCCAAAGAAAATTCGTTATTAAATTCATAGATATCAAAATCGATACACGACATATCCGTAAATAAGTGCAATATAGAAACTTTTCTCATGAATTAACATTTATTTTAAAATATGTCGTATGCACTTTTTCAACTTGTATGTTTATTGGCATTTTCCTATACCTGGATAAAGATCGCATTAGACATAAATATTAAAACTATACAGATTCATCTAGAAAATTGTTAAATGAATGGTAATATAGAGGGAATGCAATATTTATTTGAACATTTAATTATTTTTATTTAGTAACAAGAAACCGACTTTTCCTAAATTATTTTTGTGAAGATAGAAGCTAACGAAAATACAGACTCAGTCTTAAAAGGAGGCGTTAAAATGACGGGATTTGCTAAAAAGTCATTATTAGAACGAGTGAAATTAGTTATTAAAGACAAAGAAGAACTCCGAGTACCCATCCTTGTGAAAGAGGGTGTTTCAGCACAAAGAACAATAGATTCATTACAGAATAATATAGAAATAGAGAAGTCGTCAGTAATTCAAAAGGAATTAATGCACAAAATGAAAATTTTAGAATTAGGATTATATGGTGAAAAAAGTGTTCAATTTGAACTAATGAATTCTTTTATTCCCATTCATATTTTGCATGATCTCCAACTTCAACATGGGGAATGGAAGGCTCAATATGATTTTGTGGTCATTACAAGGAAATTTATACTCGTAATTGAAGTGAAAAACTATTACGGGAATATTCAAGTTACCGAAAATGGGGATTTTATTCGGAACGTCATGAAGGGGAAAAAGATAGTTTTCCAAGAAGGATTTTATAGCCCAATACGTCAGATAGAAAGACAAACAGAAGTGTTAAGAACGTTACTGCAGGAAAATGGGGTAATCGGAAATAAAACACCGATTAAACAAGTAGTTGTTTTTACGAATAACAAAACAATACTGGACTTGCAAAAAGCAAAAGAAGAGATACGAGAAAGAATTATTCGTGTAGATGGTTTAGTAGAGTATATTTCGAAGGAATTAAAAAAATCTTCCCCTGTACTCCTTCTGGATAATCGTATGTCGGACATAGGTAGATTCTTAAAGGATTCTCACAAGGAAGTAGAACTAGAAAAAGCAAATGATGCAGTGGAATTGAAATTGTTAGGAGAAACCGTAGAATCTATAGCAAATACTCCAGTAGAACAAACTCAAAATTCAAGTGGACTAGAGGACGCTTTACGAAAATATAGAAAAGAGAAAGCAACAGCAATGGGTGTGAAAGCATTTTATATTTTCTCGAATCAAACATTAGATGAAATCGTCTCTAAACAACCAACGAGCTTAGAGCAGCTATCCACTATTAGAGGAATTGGTGAAAAGAAAATAGAAGAGTTTGGGCAAGAAATTCTTGAAGTGATTCATGGGAATGGTTCGATAGACTGAAAAGCGATATTTATACTTATAAATACTTGATTCATACAGTTCAAGGAGGATAAAAATGGCTACATACATACAAACAAATTCAAGATATTTTTCATCAAACACACGGCTATGTACCAAAAACTTGTTGGATTGCCCATATGAAAGATATTGTGGGGCTTTAACCAAAGATTTCACCGAACAGAAAGTCACCTACAATTCGAATTCACCCTTGTTCTGAAAGTAAACAAGATAACCTTAAGAAAGCTTTTGTGCATTTTAAAATGATATAGAAAATCCCGTCTGTTGATTATCTAATTTCTACCAAAAAAATATAGATAAAAAGAGATACCTCTCAAATGAGAGTAAAGGAATGAGGTCACCGAAGAAAATATCTAATGGACATTTATATGGAGACAAACTTAAGTGCACAAGCAATTAATAATTTCTGTTTGAAAATTTTCAAGGAATCTGAAAATGATATAGATAAATGGCATTTTGAAACGGAAATCAAATAAAAAAATTGATACTAAGGACTGAGGTGCATCTCAGTCCCTTTTGCTTAGGTATAGTTTTATTAAAGAATCCAATTACATCCTCTCCGCTTTCTTCTCAAAATACCAATGCAACCTAAACCCACAAATCTCCTTCGTCCATTCAAAAACAACCTCATTCACGGATTCCACCACATCAAAATTCAAAGTGAATTCTTTATTATCAAATGTAATTTGTCCCTTGGATGATGCACTCCATTTAGTCATTGGCATGCGCTCTATGAGTGAAGTAGCTTTCTTCAAATCAGTATCAATAACATCAATTTTCCGTCTGTATTCTTTTGCAGTTAAGTAGTCAATAAAGAAAGGAGCAGCATCCACTGCTTTTACTGGTTCATGCCAATGGTTAGCACCTCTTGAGAGCATGTATTGCAGAAGAACCATTTTATAGCTTTTAGTTATGGCCGTTTTTTCTACTTCTTCTAGCCATTCTTTATATAGGTTATATGCTTCTAATTCTTGCACACTTAATTCATCCGCTTCTTTTAGCATTCCAACATATGAGCCGAATTCTCTTCTAACATTTGAAGTTATAATTCCTGATTTTAGATGGTAGTCAAGATAGGTTGGTCTTGATCCCATTTCTTCTTTGAGTCTGAAGTATTCATAGATGAGTAGTTGTTTATGGGATGCAGCTTTTTTAGCCATTTCCTTTATTAAATCAATAAGTTCTGTTTCCAGATTAAGTTCACAATAAGCAGGTAAGTAGGATTGAATTGTTTTTAATGCAAATTTGTCTACTGGTTCTGAATTGAAAACAGAAAGCTTTGTATCTGCATTCCGATAGTTTCCTATTAGGTCGATGATGACGCAATGAGTTTTTTCTTCTGTTAGGCGCAAACCTCGGCCGATTTGCTGGGTAAATACTGCAAGCGATTCTGTTGGTCGCGCGAATAGAAGGGTGTCGACAGACGGAATGTCTACGCCTTCATTGAACAAGTCGACAGTAAATATGATGTCGAGTTGTCCAGATTCTAATTGTTTTCTAGCATTCATACGTTCATTTCTTGGTGTCGTTCCACTTAAGGCCATGGAACGGTAGCCAGCTCTTGCAAAGTAGTTACTTAAAAAATTTGCTTGTCTGACAGTAGAGCAGAATGCGATAGTTCTTGTTTGTTTTCGTAGAGACCAAGCTTGCAATATCTTTTCAGCCATTTCTTCTCGTAACTGCACACGTGCTAGTTCTTCCTCGTCATACCCGTTTCCAATCCACCGAATATGGGAGTAGTCGGTGTCATCGTAAACGCCGTAATAATGGAAGGGAGCGAGCCAGTTACGTTGGATGGCGTCGATGAAGTGAATGCGAATTGCAACGTTTCCATCGCAAATGCTATACACGTCTTTATTGTCCAAGCGTTCAGGTGTCGCTGTAATTCCGAGTAGAAACTTTGGCTGGAAATATTCTAACACTCGTTCATAACTTGGGGCAGCTGCATGATGAAACTCATCGATCACGATTAAATCAAAGGCATCTTGCTGGAATTGATCCAAGTGAAACTTTTGAGAAAGTGTATGAATGGATGCAAAAACATAGTTGGCATCTTTATTTTTTTCAACAGCATTATACAATCCGACTGTTCTAGTTGGGTGCACATGTAGAAAGGAATCTTTTGCTTGATTTAATATTTCTTCTCGGTGTGCAATAAATAACACGCGCTTGAATTGTTCAGCGAAAAAAGCAGCTAAATAGGTTTTTCCAAGCCCTGTAGCTAGTATAACCAATGCTTTGTCGTACTCCTCCTGCATCGTTTCTTGCAATGCTTCTAATGCTAATACTTGTGCAGGGCGTGGTATCAGTTGAGCTGTTTCGGTGATATAGACTTCTTCTTGATCATAAACCATAGACTCGGTAGATGATGGTCCGAACATAACCTCTTGTTCTTCATGTTCGTTCCATTTCTGACTTAACGGAATGGTTCTATTTGCTTGTTCATATGCAGCTGCATAGGTTGCAAGTGTTTCTTTATTCAAAGTAATTGTAGAATGTGAATAAAACAGCCCCATAAATTCAGCCATTGCTTCATCGAAAAGAGTATCATTTAATGATGCCGGTGCATGGAGATTCCACTCTACTCCTTTTTGTAAGGCAGAGGCTGATAGATTAGATGAACCTACAATTAAATGATTGTTAGATTCAGAGCGAAACAAATAAGCCTTTGGATGAAAGGATAATCCGTTACTTCTATGTAGGCGAATTTCTGCACCCGAAAGTTCTTCCAATAACAGTTCTAGTGCTTGTGGCTGCGTGATATATAAATAATCACCAACTAACAATTTAAGTTCTGCATTCCGACTGAGTGCTTCTTTCAATGTTGGGAGTACGAGCTGCACGCCAGACTTCATAGCGAAAGCTGTAATCCAGTAAATGCTCGTAGCATCATGAGATAACTTTCTTAAATCTTGAATCAGATTCGACGTAATTAGTCGTAACTTATTCATCCTCAACCTCTATTAAAAATATTCCTTCCACAAATCCACCACGTTTTTCTTTCTTCGCAATACGAATTTTTTCTAGCTCCTCATATGTAGCTTCGTGAATAGGTAATGCTGCGTGGATTAATTCTAAAATATCTGCTAGTTCTTCTAATGCATCTTTGCGAGAGTTTGTCTCTGCGAATTCTTTTACTTCTTCAAATAATTTATTCTTTATTTCCGTTAGGTGTTCGGATGGATCCAGGATGCGTGTGGAGAACTTGCTACCTGTTTTTTCGATGACTTGTGGTATTAGATCGCGTACTAGTTTGTTATAAATAGGCATTGGATTTCCTCCTTTTTCTACTATTATAAAGAAAATTGGAAGTATTTAATAGAAGCCTAAAAATACAAGCTTCAATATGTTTGGGAAAAAGTTGCTAAATACCTAATCTGTTACTAAAATAGAAGTAAGAATATTCTACTAGTAAAGGATAGTATGGGGGTGGCAAGATGAAGCTGAATATGGAGCAAAGAAGAATTGTGGAATTGGAACCGAATGGGCATATGATGGTTAAAGGAGTTGCGGGGTCTGGGAAGACGACCGTAGCGATTAGACGGATCTCTTTTTTGCAGAATCACTATAGCCCTGAAGACAATGATACAATTCTTCTCGTCACTTACAATAAAACACTACTACAATATATTAAGCATCAATATCACAAACTTGCGGATGAGGAGCAGGCTCAATTAGAGACTTTATTTTCTCATGAAAGTGAAGTGAAGATTGTCAATATTGACAGTCTAATGTATAGATATTTTTCTAAATATATTCGTCGAATGAAACTTTCATTACAAACTTCTGATAATTTTTTAGAACGCAAAATAATGGTAAAAGCGATACATAAGGTACAGCAGAATTATCCTAAAAACAAAATTCTAACTCCGAAGAATAGTGATTTTTTATTGGATGAAGTTACCTGGATCAATGCTTGTCAAATTGAAGATGAAGAAACGTATCAGCAAATTGACAGGATTGGACGTGCTACAGGAGGGGGTGGTTCTCCTCAGAAGCTCATAAAAAATTCCGATCTTCGTAAGGCAATCTTTGAACTAATGGAGACGTTTAATGACATGCTAGCGAAAGAAGGGTATGTCACATTCAAACAAATGAATGTTATGGCGCTACTGGAAGCTCAACAAATGAACCATGGAAAATACACGCATATTATAATAGATGAAAGCCAGGATTTAACGAAAGTGCAGCTTGAATTTTTGAAGTGTATTTATCAAGAGAAGCCGTATTCATCGATTCTTTTTGTTGCGGATAATACACAGAGTATTTATTCCCAATCGTGGCTTGGAAAAGGAAGACCTTACACATCAATTGGATACGATATGAGTGGAAAATCCAGAATTCTAAGTAAAAATTATCGGACGACAACCGAGATTTCGAAGGCGGCTTATCAGCTCATCGAGAATGATTCGAGTATTAATGCGAATGTAGATAATGTAAAACCATCGCTAATAGATCGTCATGGTCACCCGCCAATATATCGGTTCTTTCTGACTAGCCAGGAGCAATTAGCATTTTTGGTGAAAGAAATACAGTTGCTCACGAATGATTACAGACTTTCTGAAATATGTTTGGTCGGTAAAGAGAAAAGAATTCTAGAGAGTGCAGCACAAGGATTAGAAAAAGAAGGGGTTCCCTGTGAGATTCTTCAATCCACGGAGCCAAACTTTGAATCCGACAAAGTGAAATTAGTAACAATGCACTCCATTAAAGGGTTGGAATTCAAGGTAATTTTTTTAATCGATTTGAATGATGGCGTCATTCCTAATAATCGGATATATGACATGGACGATGAAGAGACGATGGATTCCGAGGAACGAAAATTATTGTATGTTGGGATGACACGAGCAAACGAGTTATTATATATGTCTTCTGTTAAAAAGCCTTCTAAATTTATTAAAGAGATGAATTTAGAGTATCTTCGGTTGAAACGGGATTGTCAATTACGACCATTCCAATCGATCGGAATACAAGATTATCAATTGAAAAATCAACTAATGGATCCGAATTCTAAAGAGGAAGTGGTTCGGCAGTGGATGATACGTGAGCTACATCAAACGTATGCATACCCACTCGAACTATTAGAGCTAGAGTATCCTGTACAACAATTCTCACGAAAAGGATTTATCGATATAGCTGTGCATATATACACAAACGGCAATTTAGTTCCATATATTTTCCTTGAGGTAAAGCAGTTTGGAAGTGGAATTGAGGATGCAACCGAACAATTAAAATCATATTTAGAAGCAGATGCTAGAGTGCGATATGGTGTAGTAACAGATGGGCTCCAAGTAATATGCATGAATCGAGCTGGAGAGATATTAAATGACCTACCAAAATGTCAGCCCCAATTTTTACCGGAAACGAAAAATAATCGAGTGTATACAAATCTGAAAAATAATAAAAGGTACCGAGTTGCTACAGAATTAGATGATGAAGAAGTAGTGGAATTTACCGATTTGGAATCTGGTTTATTTATAAATTATGAGACGAAATGTAGTATACCACTTATCGGCAATGTTGCTGCAGGTGTCCCTATTTCGGTCAGTATCGAGTATGACAAATTCCTTACACTTCCCAAGGATTGGGTGCTATCCGAAACAGACACGTTCGCACTAACTGTAACAGGGGATAGTATGAAGGGAGCCGGCATAGACAAAGGAGATACAGTCATTGTCAACCGTCAACAATCCGCCTCTAATGGAGATATTGTTATTGCCATCATCGACGAAGAAGCCACGATGAAAAAGTTTATGCCAATGGGAGGCTATATCTTGCTGATTTCCGAAAATGAAAAGTATGAGCCCATACAAATGAAGAAAGAAGACGTATTGATTAATGGAAAAGTTATTGGTGTTATGAAAAGTCCATCATAGCAGATACAGTTACTTACCCGCATCCCTGTGCCAGCCACAATTTGAGGAACAATTGAGTCTGGCACTGGTATGCTAGAAATCCCTTCCGCAAGAGGCAGCATGTGTAATATTTAACCGTAACAATCAAAAATAAAATGATTGCGGAGTATTTTTCAGCGCACCTAGAAATACTGAAAATTTTCCAGATAAATACCCACCTTGACTGTTATTGAAATGTAACATCTTTCGTTTCCCACGTTTCAGCAAACCATCTTAATACTTGGTTATGGTGGTTGATGATTTGTTGTGCAGTTAATTCTCCAGAATCCCACGTACTATGGGCATCGGTTACTAGGGTGATCTCGTATCCTAAGCTGTAAGCATTTCTGCAAGTAGTGTCAACGCATACTTCGGATTGTATACCGGCAATTAGTAGGTGCTCAATAGAAAGTTTTTTTAGTACTTCTTGCAAGTTAGTTTTATAGAAGGCGTCAGGTGTTGTCTTTTGAATGACAGTGTCTCTGATCGCGGGTGTAATTTCAGGGTGTATTTCCCACGCTTTTGAACCGGGTTCTAACATTTTACCTAATGGAGCATTGTGTTGGATATAAATGACGGGAACATTGTTGCTTTTTGCATTTCCAATAAGCTGCAGGATGTTGCTGATCACTAATTTGTCATTGAATACTGGATTTTCTTCTAAGAACATACCGTTTTGTACATCAATAATTAATAGTGCGCTTTTTTTCATAACCTTCTCCTCTCAATCTCTATTAGTCATTATAGAATGATAAGATTAGGAATACAAATATGCTTTTAAATCAATAACAGAGGTGTTCATATGTATAAAAACAAAAGGTATTGGATCCTTATGCCGCCTTTTCTAATTGTAACAATTGCAATTATTTTCTACTCACCAGTTGAGTATAGGAAATATTCATATGTAGCCATGATTCTGTTTTGGATTACTTATTATTCTTGGGACTTTATTGCAAAGAAGAAGCTCGCTAAAAAGTGAATGTTTTAAAAAATATCATTCATACCTCAGTGTTATAAATAATCTACCTATAATTCGGAGTAATACCTGAGTTGTGTGCGACAGGGAGGGTTTAATTGGAATATGAAAACAGCCACCAAGTTTATTCAGGTGGCTGTTCCAAGTTATTGAACGGTTCCTTTGAAGTCTTTTAGTGAATCTTGCCAAACGGTTACGCCTTGGCTCATGGCGGATCCGCCACCTAGAGCTGCAGCTACTCCGATTGCTTCTATCATTTCTTCCTCCGTACCACCTGCATCCAGACAACCCTTTGTATGATAGACGATGCAATATTCGTTATGGGCATGCACGCTGATGGCGAGTGCGATAAGTTGTTTCTGTTTTTGATCCAATTTACCATCTTCGAAACATGACTCAGTGAACGCATGAAAGGACCGGGCCACATCCGGCAATTTTTCTGTGAAACTTCCCATTCCAACTTTATATTCCTGCAATACGGCTTCTGTATACGTAATTTCCTCCATGTACTTTCCCTCCTGTTGTGGGTAGTATTTGCAAGAAGTAGAAAGACATGCATTAATTTTTGAATTTACGAGCACCTCATACTAAAAAGCATGAAAATCTTCTGCCGGGTGTGATATGGTAAACTATCTACAAATAAAATTTTAGAAGGTGAATTCCATGCTAGAAGTTAGCGATAGTAAATTAGCACAGTATGTCGTGCACTATATGGCTGATGAGCTCGTGCTAGGACATGAGGCGTTTCCGCAGCCAGAGGTCATGCTAGAAGCGGCCTTTACACAACTTGCGTTCCATAAACTCGACCTAGACCAACAATACGCATTTTTTCATGAGACGGATATCGGATTAAATGAAGTGTATACATACGCGAAGAGTATTTATGATAATAATCATAATTTCCTTGAACAATCGCAACATATCGCTAAGCACTTACATAGTGTATCCCAACATCCGAATATAAAAAGTGGCGAATTATTCATTGGCTTATTTGAAAATTGCTTGTTCAATAATGAAGTCAGACAAGTAATAGCCATTGTGAAAATTGATGAAAAAGAAATGTTTTTAGATGTGAAAAATGAGCAAAATATAATGGTTGTGAACGGCATCGATGGAATTAATGTGAAGAAAGTTAATAACCTCGTCGTCATTGTCGATATGGGCCAAGACGAAGTGCCAGCAGTATTCTTGAAAACGAAAAAGAAAGAAGAGGTTGTGTACTGGCAAGAACGTTTTTTAAAGCTCAAAGTAGCGGACGAAAGCTTTCATAAAACGAATTTAGCATTAACAGAATGTAAAAAATATATTTTAAAAGAAGAGACTTTTACGAATACCGATAAACTAGGCTTTTTAAACAAAACGCTTGAATACTTTAGAAACGAAGAAAAATTCCATGTGGACAACTATATTGAAACCGTATTTGAAACAGCGGATGAAGTACAAAAAGACGTCCTTATTAATACGGTAAAGCCCTATGAAACAGAAATTTCTGAGAGTGCGATTGTGAAGGCAGAAAAAGGTTATAAGCGAAAAATTAAACTGGATGCCAATATCGAAATTCAGGTAAATGTAAGTGATATCGCGAAAGTGAATGAACTGATTGAAGTCGGCTATGACGAAGCTACGAATCGTAAGTTTTATAAAATTTATTTCGAAGAAGAAGCGTAAATATAAAGAATCCATCCCGCAACTCTTAGGAGAAGCGGGATTTTAAATTCACTTCTCTGTGTTAGAAATATGCACGTTTGTTTTTGACTCAAAGAATAAATACTTATAAGATTCATTAAAAAGCTCTGTTATAATTCTATAGCTTTAAGTATAATGTACTAAAATCATATTTTATTTAATTCAAAAACGATTTATCCATAAAAATGCATAGGGGTGTATTGGAAATGAATGAATACGGTTTACCAAAGGAGCTAAATGCAAGCATTGTTGATGGGATTATTGAAGGCTATAGAGATTATTTGGAAGTACGGCGCCAAAAAGCTCGTGAATTAAAGATTCATGGTGCTTATGCATGGGTTAAGGGGAATCATATAGACCATTATGTAGCTCTGTCTTGTGAAGAATATGGTGTAACTAGTACTCTAGCGAAAGCAGGTTTAACATGGCAGTATTTACAGTTTTCGCACAAAGATGAAAAGACTCTATTTATTGTGAAAAACGCACGATATTTTAATATTGAAGAGGTCGACAAAGGAAAAGACGCAAAAGGTCGCACACGCATAAGCAAAACTTCTTATATGAAAAATTTAATGGAGATTAATAGTGAAGTTAAGTTTGAAGAGATTCCTGCAAAAATTTCCAATCAATCTGTTCAGCTAGAGCTATTAGAGGATTTCCAGCCAGTCGCTCTTGAATACGAAGATACTAAAGGTATGGATACACTGTTTGATAGATTTTATATAGCTACCTATAATATCGGAGAAGATCATCAAATTGGTGAAATTCGTTTATGGATGCCTAATCCTGCTGATAATAAGGCATACTTAATTAGTGACTTAACGTCATATATCGGTCAAAAGCCCGGTCATATATTCGAGATTGAGGAAGATTTAAAGTTTGTTCTAACACAAACAGTTTCAGCTGAAGGTGTAATGGATGCGGCTGCATTTGGTATTGTCCTTGCTGATGTAGAGGAACAAGAAAGTTAAACTTTAGTAGAAAGGAGGTGCCCACTTGTTTATTGGTAAAAGTTTAGCCAATGTTCGTACTTTGAACGGTTTTAGTAGAGGTCAACTAGCAGAAAAAGTTGGAGTAACCGAACAGGCTATTTGGCAATATGAAAATGGGTATATGTCTCCTAAATTGGAAGTAGTAAATAAATTGAAGTCGATTTTTAACGTCAAATCTTCTTATTTTTATCGTGTAGATTTATTGGATAAAGTTAATCTTGAAAATATTCAAGTACAACATATTGCGTATCGTTCCGAGACAATAAACTCTTTAAGTAAAACACAAAGTGAATTGATGCATATTAGATTTTTAGATTCGTTTATAAAAAAGATTGAATCTAAAATAAACTACCCATCCAATTTATTATTACAATTACGGAAAGAGACGATTAAATATTTCCAACAAAATTTAAATGTTGATAGGGAAACCCAAATCAAATTTGTAGCTGGCTTAGCACGCGAAAAAATTGGATTACCTGAAAGTTCAAACCAAAATCTTCTCTTTTTATTGGAGAAGGCAGGTGCTTTCATTTTCGAAAAAAAAATTGGTGAAACGATTGATGCTTATAGTCTTTGGACGGAAGACGAGCGACCGTATATTATTTTAGGTACTATTAAAAAAACAGCCGCCAGAAGGAACTTTGATTTAGCACATGAATTAGGACATCTGTTGTTGCATTATAAAGTGGAATTCACAATGTTGGATAAGAAGTCCTATAGGGCCTATGAAGATGAGGCGTATAGTTTTGCCTCAGAGTTTCTTCTTCCGGAAGAAGTATTTAGAAAAGATTGCAAAAGCATCGTTAAAGTTTCAAATCCAGACGCGTATATCGATGTAAAGCAAAAATGGGAAGTTTCATTGCAGGCAATTGCTATGAGAGCATATAAATTGAAACTAATGGAGTATCAGCAATATCGTTATTTTTTTATGTCTATTAATAAAAAAGACTATAAAACGTTAGAACCACTTGATGATAAGATTTTAATTAGACGTCCAATGAGGGTGAAAAGCATACTCCAACTGCTTTTTGAAAAAGGAATATATTCAGTATCCAATTTAATGGATGAATTGAAAGTAGACCAAGGTTTTTTAACAATATTGACGGGCATAGAAAAAGAGTTCTTTGATAAATATCGACAAAATGAACAAAAAGTCTTCACAATTAATGAACTGACTTTTAAACATAACTAATCCGACCCCGACAAATCATACAATAAAATATACAAATAGCACCTAACGTCTAGTTGGGTGCTATTTGTATTGGGAGTAGTTATGCAAAAGTAATTGTTCAATCATTCGTTCGTATAACACTCTATTTTTGTAGATTGGAGCGAAAGGCGTACGCCTAAAGCGGAGAGCAAAAAATAAAAGAAGAAGAGAGTTTTTACTCCCTTCTTCTTTTTATGTTTCTAGTGTCGAGTAATTCGTTTTCTTTTGCTTGGAAAACTTTCACTTTATCCTTGAATAGGATGAAAAAGACAATAGAAACGATCGCTGCCACGGTTGCCGGATAAATCCAAAACGTATGCCATTGTGTAAGTGCCGCTTCTCCTGTTTTAGTGACCGTATGATTGAATAGGTTAGGATAAGGGACGGTTTTTTTTTTGCAAAAAAATCGAAGAAGTGCTACATAACAAGAGGTGACCGCCACATAAAGCAGAATGAGCACCACATAACACAGCTCTACCGCCACATAAAGCAGAATGAGCACCACATAACACGGCTCTACCGCCACATAAAGCAGAATGAGCACCACATAACACGGCTCTACCGCCACATAAAGCAGAATGAGCACCACTTAACACGGCTCTACCGTCACATAAAGCAGAATGAGTGCCACATAACACGGCTCGACCACCACATAAAGCAGTTGTCATTCATATCCATTCTTAGAAATATTCACGTTACTTCAAACAAACATTAATATTATGTTTTTGAACTGGGGAACAAATTTTATCATCTCATATAGATTCACAAACCATCCTTTCGTGGCATACACTAAATAACAGATCAAAAGTTTCCTTTGCGAAACTTAATTTCCTGTGTTAAAGTAAATTGCGTATATGAAAAAATGGAAGGAGAATACTATGAATACCGTACTTGAAGTATCGAATTTACATGTTTCGTATCTTGGGAATGAAGCTCTTAACAACATTAACTTCACCGTCCCGGCTCGAAAGCTTGTCGGGATTGTCGGACCGAATGGTGCAGGTAAATCCACTTTGTTGAAATCGATGTTGGGTTTAATCCCTAAAGATGCTGGCAATATCATGATCCAAGGAAAGAAAATTGAGGAAATGAGAAAACAAATCGCCTATATTCCTCAGCGGAGCAATATCGACTTTGATTTCCCCATTAGTGTTTTAGAAACCGTCACTCTAGGGACCTATCCACATCTACGTATCTTTGAGCGAGCTAAAAAGAAAGAAAAAGAGTGGGCCTTGGAATGCTTAGAAAAAGTGGGCATGCAAGATTTTAAAGATAGACAAATCGGTGAATTATCCGGAGGGCAACAACAAAGGGTATTTTTAGCCCGAGCGTTGGCTCAAAGAACCGATATTTTATTTTTAGATGAACCTTTTGTGGGGATTGATGTGACTAGTGAAGAGATGATTATGAAAATATTAAAAGATTTACGGGACGAAGGAAAAACCGTATTGATTGTGCATCATGATTTAAGCAGTATTGAAAATTATTTTGATGAAGTCGTTTTATTAAATAAAGAATTGGTTTCTTTCGGTGCGGTAGAAGAAGTGATGACGCCGGAGAAAGTGGCCTATGCTTACGGTAGCCAATTATCATTCTTAGTGGATTTGGTGGTGAAACCTACTTGAATTTTATAGATGGATTGGTCCAGTATGGCTTCTTACAAAAAGCATTGATTACATCCGTGATGGTCGGGATCATTTGCGGGGTTATTGGATGTTTTATCATTTTAAGGGGTATGTCCCTCATGGGGGATGCGATTTCTCATGCTGTTTTGCCCGGGGTCGCAATATCCTATTTTCTTGGTATTAACTTTTTTATCGGAGCGGTCATAACGGGAGTTTTGACTGCGATGGGGATTGGGTACATCAGTCAAAACAGTCGTATCAAAAATGATGCTTCAATCGGAATCATGTTCACGACTGCTTTTGCTCTTGGGATTATCATGATCACCCTTTTACGAAGTAGTTCCGATCTATATCATATTTTGTTCGGGAATGTCTTAGCTGTTAGACCGAGTGATATGTGGATGACACTAGGTATAGGTATCATCGTTCTCGGCAGCGTTTACTTATTTTATAAGGAACTACTGGTCAGTTCATTCGACCCCACGATGTCTCAAGCATATGGGCTTCCGAATAAACTCATACATTACTTTCTGATGACGCTTCTTACATTGGTGACCGTCGCTTCTCTTCAGACTGTGGGAATCATTTTAGTAGTGGCTATGTTGATCACCCCAGCGTCCACGGCCTATCTATTGACAGATCGTCTATGGAAGATGATTTTTATCTCTGCCACGTGCGGAGCACTTTCTTCCGCCATTGGTCTTTACTTAAGTTTCAGTTATAATCTGGCTTCTGGGGCAACCATCGTCCTTGTCGCTACGATACTATTCATATTGGCATTCTTACTTTCACCAAAACAAGGCATCATCTGGAGAAAAGTAAGAGTGAAGAGAAAAATAGCTACAGCAAATCAATAAACGACCATAATTACTGTGGATGAGGAGAGTATTAATGAAAAAATTGAATTGGTTTCTACTTGTATTAGGCCTATCACTACTTTTCGTAACTGCTTGTTCCAATGATTCGGAAAGTAAAAGAGATAGTGAGCATAATGGCGAGGAACGGCTCTCCGTTATCACAACCAACTCCATCTTATATGATATCGTTCTAAATGTCGGTGGAGACTTAGTCAATGTGCGTAGCCTAGCCCCAATCGGTTCGGATCCCCATCAATATGATCCGCTACCAAAAGACTTGGAAGATATCACAAACGCAGATATGGTTTTTTATAATGGATTGAACTTGGAAACCGGAAATTCTTGGTTTGAAGATGTGCTAAATACTACTGGGAAAGACAAGGAAGACTCACCTGTTTTCAATTTGAGTAACGGGGTCGAAGCCCTTTACCTAAAATCAAGTGAACATCACGGAGAAGAAGATCCACATGCATGGCTTGATGTGAATAATGGGATAATTTATGCGGAAAACGCCAAAGACGCACTTATTAAAATAGATCCGAAAAACAAAGATGCGTATGAGAAAAATGCAGCTGCCTATATTAAGTCTCTTGAAGAACTTCATCAAAGTATATTGGCTGAAGTGGAATTGTTACCTAAGGAAGACAGAATCCTCGTCTCTAGTGAAGGAGCATTCAAATATTTCTCTAAAGCATATGGATTTGACGCCTACTATATTTGGGAGATCAATTCACATAGCGAGGGTACGCCAGAACAACTGAAGACAATCATCGATATCATTCATGAAAAGAAAGTAAAGGCTTTATTTCTTGAATCAAGTGTCGATCCGCGTAGTATGGAAACCGTCTCAAAAGACACCAGTGTACCGATAGCAGGTAAGATTTTCACCGACTCGCTCGGTGTTAAAGGAAAAGACGGTGACACCTATATAAAAATGATCCAATGGAACGTAAACGTAATCTGTGACGGTTTGAAAAAAAAATAATTTAAAAGTGTAAATAAAACAGGTGAAGATAAACGAATCGTTTTTCTACACCTGTTTTTCTAACTAGATAGAAGGGAAACAGCAGCTGAAATGTTATCTTCGGCTGCTTGTTTTTCATTTCTCAATTCATTATTTTACATTCGAACCCATTGTAGGGTTAATCTGACACTTTTTTGGACTGTGATTATTTATGATTCAATTGTCCAAGTCGCATCAATAGTACTGCATAGACTACATGGACTTAATGAAAAGGAGGGAAAAGTTTGAGGAACCCAGAACAACTTCATGGTGGAATTGAGCAACATACGCACCAACATACACACCACCATCACCATCACCACTATCACCCTAGCGTCCCAGTGCAACACGTAGGACACCATGCTCAACACCATCACATGGTTCAGCCGGTAAATTATTATCCAGTAGGCCATCATGTAGGGCAACATGTAAGCCATAATGCTCAACACCAACACATGGTTCAACCAGTAAATTATTACCCAGAAGGGCATCATGTAGAACACCAATAACAAATCCTACATCACTACCAGGATGGAATGCCCCGTTATTAAGGAAATAGAAGTTAACTTCAATCTCTAGTAATTACTTTTTTTTGAGATTTTTTGATTAATGTTAGAAGTTCTGTTTTTTAAAGAATACAAGCGGTATTAGATTTCCTACTTGTTTGTTATATATTAGCAAAGGATTTCCCCTCTTTAAATTAATAAGGCAAGATAGTAAAAATTAAAAGAAGCTTTAAGTACCAAGTTTATAACATAATAGATGGCTATTTTAGAAGTTTTCTCATGTTGCTTCTGAAATAGCTCTTTCGTATTCTATTTTCAAACAGTAGTACTTTCCAAAAGAGGATCTCGGCGAACACTGGAGGAACTATTAAAGGGTACATAGTCAATGTATTTATTCCAACCTAGGAAAATGTAATAGAAAAGGCTGACAATAGGAGTAAATAGTGTAGACTCAATTAAATAATCCAGGTTTGAAGCAACTGTTAATTGTTTCGGACCTGGATTTTTGATGTCCTAAAATTATTAAGTTTCCTAGTTTCTAAATTAAAAATTTATTTATTTATTTTGGTGTTTTCGGAAAAAAGTTTACTATTTATCGAAATTTAAACATGATGTTTATTTATTTTAAGTCATTGCTTATAATAATTTAAAAACACAAACAAAGGATGATGTCATGATGGATTTGATAGACGCGAAGATTTTAGAGGCTTTAAAGAAAAATGGGAGATCGACTGCTTCTGAAATTAGTAAAAAAGTGAGCTTGTCTATACCTGCAGTATCGGAACGAATAAGAAAGCTGGAAGATGCGAAAATAATTGAACAATACACAGTGAAAATAAATCGAGAAAAAATGGGTTATAAATTATTAGCGATTATTTTTTTGAATATCGACCATGCGGCTAATATTAAAAGCTTCAGAGAGGCGATCATTCCTTTTACGGAAGTAATCGAGTGTCACCATATGGCAGGTGAATATGATTATATGTTAAAAGTTTTAGTAGAAGATACGGCTGAATTAGAGATTTTGCTAAATGACAAGCTAAAATCCATTCAAGGCGTTCGAACGTCCAATACGTTAATTGTATTATCCACTCTAAAAGAAAACTCAAACAGGTAGGTGCGTCGCAAATGATTTGGAAAGGGTTTCGATTTGGGTTGCTTTTGCAGATTGCTGTAGGGCCAATTTGTTTGTTTATTTTTCAAACTGCTGCGGGGTCAGGTTTTTGGGTAGCGATAATTGGTGTTTTAGGTGTAACGATTGTAGATGTTTTTTATATACTTGGGTCTATCTTTGGGATTGGGGCTATACTTGGGGAGTATAAAAAGGCGAAGGGAATCATTCATTACATCGGAGCGGCTGTTCTTATTGTTTTTGGTTTAAGTAATGTAATCGGTTTTTGGGGAGTTTCCCTTATCCCGAGCTTAGATTTTCTTTCGGAGCAAAGTACGCAAAGTGTTTTTTGGAAAACAATTGTATTAACGCTATCCAATCCTTTAACAATCTTATTTTGGGCAGGAGTGTTCTCTACGAAAATAGGACAAGAAAATATGAAGCAAAATGATATGTATACTTTTGGACTTGGTGCTGTATTATCCACTTTCCTATTTTTAACGATCATTTCGGTATTAGGGAGTTTATTAACGATTTTTTTAGCACCGATTGTATTGAAATTACTTAATTTATTGGTAGGTTTAGTATTAATAGCTTTTGGAATTAAAATAGTATTTAAAGTTAAATGAACTCTATAAAGAAGCCATTTTTCTAAACAGATTTTAGTTGTTTAGGAAGGTGGCTTCTTTGTGTTTTATTAGAATGTTTGGTTTTCAGAGTTTTTGGGCAATACTTAGAAAAATTATTAAATGTTTGTCAGATTATCTGCGAGGAGGAGCTATATTTTGAAGAAAGTTAGAACTATTTTGTTGATACTGCTATTAGCATTCACAACGAGTTCAGTAGCGCATGCATCCCCAATGTTTGATGTCGCCACGAATGATGTAGAATTATCGGGATCACCAGATTTATTAGATGAAGTAGTAACCACTGAAGATCAATCAGAAAAATTTGATATCCATTTCCAAGATGCTTATAATATGAGATCGGTTTTAGAACCCGAACCAGAAACGTATACAGTCGTTAAGGGGGATAACTTATATCGGATTGCACAGGAGCATGATATTTCTCTAGAGTCGCTTATGAGCTGGAATGGTCTTACTGGTGATTTAATCCACCCTGATGATGTATTAATCGTCAGCGGTGATGAAGAGGAAGATGAGGTCGTTAAAACGGAGTCAGATAATAAGGTGGCAGTCGTATATTCGCCGATTATTTCATCCTCACCCGTTCCAGAAGGGAAAGAGATGACTATGATAGCCACGGCATATACAGCTTACTGTAACGGTTGCTCTGGAACGACGGCTTATGGCATTGACCTACGCGCGAATCCCGATCAGAAAGTGATTGCAGTCGATCCGAGAGTTATTCCACTTGGCACAAGGGTTTGGGTGGAAGGATACGGTGAAGCTATTGCCGGGGATACAGGTGGAGCTATTAAGGGGAATAAAATCGATGTTTTCATCCCTTCTTATGATAGTGCTATGCAATGGGGAGTTAAAAAAGTGAAAATTAGAGTGATCAATTAAAAAGGTGCCTATGTAACGTTTGTTACATAGGCATTTTTAATTTGAAGTAAGAAAGTATGTGCTTTTTTACTTAGTAACTGTCTAGCTCCAGACTCCGAGGGGCAGACATAGGCACTTGCGCTTTTCTTTTTCGCAAAATAGAAATAATTGTTGAGAATGTTCACATAATAAAGGATAATGAAAAAATTAAACTATTACATATAGGAGTTGTACATTCATGTCTACTGAAACACAAGCCAAAAGAAAATCCGTAAAACAAAATAAGCAACTTGAAAATAGAGGACGTTTATTAGTGAAATGCCCCGATAAACCAGGAATTGTATCGGTGTTGTCCACTTTTTTACATAATCATAACTCGAATATTATGGAATCGAGTCAGTATTCGAGTGATCCAGAAAACGGTACCTTCTATATAAGAATTGAATATCACTGTGATGGTTTGATCGCAAAATCAGAACAAATGGAGAAGGACTTTGAGGAAATAGCTACTAACCATTCGATGAAATATGAATTTGCCTATCCGAATGAGAGAAAGCGCTCGGCAATCTTTGTTTCAAAAGAACCACACTGTTTAATTGAACTTTTGTGGGAATGGCAAAATGGCGATCTCGATACGGATATCGTCGTTGTTATTAGTAATCATGAAGATGCTCGACCAATAGTGGAGGCACTGGGAATTCCTTTTCATTATATTCCTGCTAGTAAAGATATTCGGAAAGAGGTAGAAGCAGAGCAAATTCGTCTAATGGAAGCATATAAAGTGGATTTGTTAATTCTTGCTCGTTATATGCAGATTTTAACGCCTGATTTTGTTAATCATTTTGAAAGTCAAATTATTAATATCCACCATTCCTTTTTACCGGCCTTCATTGGAGCAGGTCCATATGAGCGAGCATTTGAACGAGGTGTAAAACTAATCGGGGCTACGTCGCATTACGTGACGAATAATCTAGACGAGGGTCCGATTATCGAGCAGGATGTGGAACGAGTCGATCACCGAGATGATGTAATTGATCTAAAGAAAATTGGTGGAAAAATTGAGCGACGCGTGCTTGTAAGAGCCGTAAAATGGCATTTGGAGAATCGGATTATTGTGGAAGGAAATAAAACGATTGTGTTTCATTGAGTGGTTTTTAAGTATCCAGTTCATAGTGTATCTCGGTATTAGATTTTTTGCTTTTGGTCTCGGGCTCAGCATAATTGGTCTCGAAGTGCCATTTAGTATAAATAAATGCACCTGAATGAACAGAATTATATATCGAAAAGGACGTTATTGTTTTGGTCTCGGGTGAGAACGAAGTAGTCTCGCTTTAGGATGAATTGGTCTCGCCACAGAGTAAACTGGTCTCGGAGTGCCATATACTGTAAAACTGGGAACAGGGAGAGTAGTGTTTACGCTTGGATTGCCTTTTTAAACTTAAAAATCCAGCTAAGAAGCAGATATTTACTGTTTCTTAGCTGGATTTTGTTCGTTTAGAACAACTCCATTTGCTCAATTTCTCCAAGACGTTGTAGAGAATGAGGCGCGTGGTCTTGGAAGTAGGCGTTTTGAATTGTTTTTTCTTTGGTCATGATTTGTTTGTCGGAACCGGCAGCGTTTCGCAGGCGACAGCTGTAGATGACCGGGAAAAAGTCGCGTAGAAATTTTCCTTCTGCATGGGCGGTTAAGGCGATAATTTGAAAGCCTAGTTGTTCCGCGATGAAGAATACTGGGCTTAGTACATGGTCACTAGATGCTTTTCCAAATGGATTGTCCATAATAACTGCACGATACAGCTTGGATGACGCTTGGATATGTTGTCTTTTTTCGGCTACATAATTGAGTAGACCTAAAAAAAGTGTCATGTTTTTACTCCATTTTTCACCACCCGACCATACATTAGATTGTTCCCAAGAGTAGGATGCTTTCGTAATTTTATTATCGTTCGTTACTTTATGACATAAAACTTTCATCGTTTGATTTTTCATGACGACTTGAAGAAGTTGTTTGGAATGGAGCCATTTATTTAAATCGTTTCTCACTTTAGTCGTGCTTGTTTGACCTTGATCATCCGTATAGGCTTCTCTATCCAATTGATGAAGAAACCAGTTAAGATGTTCTCGGACACTTGATTTTCCTTCTTCTTCTTTCCACTCTGGTATATGGAAAGTGAAAATTTGTTTCCAATTGTTTTCTACTTTTACAGATGTTTTTTTCGGAATCAGTTTTAATTCGTCCGAAATTTTTATGAGATGAGTGTGTATGTGAACGATAAATTGTTCTAGCTCTTCATCATGTGTCCGAATTTTTTGTTCCGCATATTTGAGCGCAGTTGTAATTCTTCCTTCTAATAGCTCTTTATACTTTTGGACTTCTGAAAAAGTAAGTTTGTTTTCTATTCCTTGAATAGCGGTTTCTCGCATTCGGGTATCGCTAATATCTGAACGGCAAAATTCGATGTAACTAGATTTTTCTTTTTCCACTCTTTTTTGTTCTTTCTGTACTTTTTCAAGTTGTTCATCCAGTTGACGTAAATTTTCTTTTACTAGTTTCGATTGGTTGTATAAATAGTTGGAGCTTTCGTCAGGAGAAAGACTAGCTACATGCACAGTATTTTCTAAGAATCCATGTTTCATATCGTATTTTTCGAATTCAATAATTATCTCATTGCTGTTTTTCGAATCTTTTTCTAACTTTTCTTTTGACTCGTTTGTATGCTTATTTTCTTCTTTCCAAGCTTTTTTCTCTATGCTTATTTCTTCTTTTATTAGCGAAAGTTGCCCTTCGAATGTCAGTATTTCTTGGATGTTAGATTTCATATTTTGTATAATGCCGTTTCGTTTATACACTTCGGCTTGTTTTAGTTGTGCTTCCACGATGATTGGTACAAGCAGTCGTTTATGTTCACGTATGGATGTTTGTAGTTGTTGCATTTTTACGCTTCCGTTTGGTGGGAACTCGATTGGCTCTCCTAAGTCTGGATATTCGAGTTCTAGGTGTTTAATTTCTTGTTTTAGCCGTGATATGTTTGTGTCCGCTTGCTGGATATGTGTTTCGATATCATTTCGACCTTTTGTAATTCCTTCTAATTCCATTTTTCTTTCAGTCCGTGCTTGTTCCAGTATTTCTAAGTTTTTGTTCGTGTAAATAGGCTCAACGCTTCTTACGGTTTGATATAATCGATTTTCGTGAATTTGAAATTGGATTTGCGTGGACAGTATTTGGGTTTCCGATTTTAATTGGTCGAGCTGACTTTGAACAGAATGAATCATTCGTTGGTGTTGCTCAATTTCTTTGGAGATTTTTTCTTTTTTTGTTTGAACAAACGATTTTTCTTGTTCTAGTTCTGTGCATTCTTTTTTCAATGCGATATATTTGAGTGATTTTTGAATTGCTTGTTCTAATCCGTGTATATGGTCTTTGTTTTGTTCTTGTTGTTGTGCATTATTGGTTAGTTCCTGCGTAAGTTTTTCAAGCTGTTCACGGTATTGTTTTTCTTGCGAACGCAGTTGATAAACGCGCTCTTGTGAAAATGCAAGTTTTTCTGTAATTTCCTTTGTGTAATGGTACGGATACTGAGTGAAATATTGCTGTACGACTAATTGAAGTTGTTGCCAGCTTTGCAATTGTTTTTCGTTATCTTGCCGTTTTTGTTTTGCCGTTTCAGCTAATAAAACCATTGATTCCTTCCAGCTTTGAAAATCCTTATTATCTAGGTTATGCTCCCAATGTTTCGGAGAAATCCAGTGATCGGAAGTATGCACATCATCACGAACAATGGCGGAAGCTTCGTCGAGCGTCAAAATATTCACTGGAAACTGGAGCTTATGTTGATAATGTACGATTTTTTCTTGCAATGCATCTCTATTTTTGGTTGTTGTAATGAAGGTCATCGCCCAAAACGGATACTTTTCTACAAGTGTCGAGCTTTTTGGGAGTGACTGTATATAAGAAACACCCGTCTCTAGAAAGTCGAATTGATTTTTCCATTGTTCTAGCTGTTTATCTAAGAATGTGTCTGCAAAGAAGGAATTTTGGTAGCTATAATCATCTGAAAACCTAGAAGCTAGTCGCTCGTCGTAAAGCAGTTTTTCATGGTAACTAGAAAGCTTTCCAAGTTCCTCGGCCAGCTTCTTTTCAATCGAATCTTGTCGTAAATAGACCGAAGTTACGTTCAACCATTGGTGAGAGCGTTCTGCGAGTAATAATTTTAATTTTATTTGTTCTGAATCTATTTTTTCTTGTGTTGTTTGTAATGCCGATGTGTCTATTTGTGCTTGTTGCATGTTTTCTTGTACAAGTTGTAGTGATGCGGAAATGGTTTGTTGCTGTTGTTTTATTTGTTTATTTCTTTCGATAAGTTGTACATTTTGTTCGTCGAGTTGCTGTCTTTTGTTCATCCAAAATTTTTGTTGTTGCTCAATTGTTTCGTTTTTTGGATCTGCTAATAATTCTAATTCCATTGCCTGCATTGCTTTATTATTGTGGTCGATAATGGTTTGTTTTTTTGTTTCTTGTTGGATAAGCTGTTGTTGGATTCCTAACTTTTCTCGTTGTTCTGCTTGTTCTTTTTCAACCAACGTTAGTTGTGCTTGCTGTTCGTAGGTAATTTCTTGTATTTCTTTTGTTAATTTTTCCTCCAGTTCGTTAAAATAACCGTGTATTTCTTGTTCTAACATATATAGCGCATCTAATATTTCAGTTGTATCAATGGATTGGTCTAATTCGAATAGTTTCTGTTTTCGCATGGTTTTGCGGTCTTTTTCTGTTTGAACTTCTTTGTGGTAATCTGCTAATTTTAACGATTGGTAAAGGTTGTTTTCAGTAGCTATTTTTTTCTCGTGACTGACTTGTTGTTCCACTACTTTTTCGAGAATTTCTTGGATTGCTCGAAGATTTTCTTCTTCTACAGAAATTTTATAGGATTGTTCTTTTTGTACTAAAAGGTGATGTCTACTCTCTAATTGCTGAAGTTTTTCATTCACCTGTTCAAGTTTTAACTTTGTTTCGTGTTCTCGCTGCTTACTAAGTTGCCACAAGCTTTTCGTTTGCTCTCTCATTGCGGTATATGCTTGTACTTGGTCGTCTAATTTTTCAAAGCTTTTTACATACACTTCGACTCGTCGCTTAATATGTTCGTATTCTTCGATCTTTTCTTTTAACTGTTTATATCGTTTGAAACTGCTTAAGTGGTTTTCAAAGATTTCAGCAAACCCGTCTTTTTGAAAGCCTGTCATTGAATCTTCCACGGTCGGAATGAGTAAACGGTCAAAAAGCTGACCCGTTGTTTTGCATTCGTCAAAAAATGCTTCCACACCTCCTTCAGAGCTATTAATCTTCACAATGCTATCCCATTCAGACGGGATAATGTGAAATGTTTCCTCTAGATAAGTTGTGTAACTCTTTTTTGAGTCAAAAGTTTTGGCATGTAAGTGGTTTTGAACCATGCCACTATAGTATTCTTGTATCTCTCCACGATCTGCAGGGCGGTTTTTTCCATTAAATGTACGGACAAATGGAATTTCTTCGATGGAATGCTTGTCGTTTTCTGCATATTCATAGACGTACTTATACGAATCAATGCCATGTTTAGTTAAAAATAGGGAAACGCATGTTAGCGCATATCGACGTGGTCGTTCATTTAAAATCCACTCAATGGCAATATGGGCAGGTGCTTCTTCTAGTTTTAGCGTGTCTTTTATTTTCCTGTTTGCAAGTTCTGTATTGGGGAGAACTGCTTGAATAGCTGTTTGAATAAAAACAGTCTTTCCACCACCATTTTCAAGTACAATTGCGCCGTTATGTCCATCAAATAGAAAAGTTTCGTCATTATATCGTTTTTGCCCATCCTCATAAATAATGTTCGTAAATCTAATCTTCGAGATCGATGGCATCCTTTTGTACCTCCTTTTTATGTGCTTCTAACTCATAAAGAAATTCCAAAATGCCGCGGTTGTAATCTAAATCCATAAAGTAACGTTGCACAATTGTTTTCGCTTTTTCAGAAATCGTTATTTCATTGTTTCCTATTTCCTCAATGAGGGATTGATCGAGTAGAAATCGTTTAACAGTATCTAGAAAACTTAAACGACTTATCGTGTTTCCAGTTTGTTTTTTCGCTTGTTCTTTTAAATCATCCATTGCATCCCATTTTTCAATTATAGCAATCCAGTTATAGGAAAATTCTCCCTCAAAAGCTTTTAATTCTTCTGTGGAATGTTCTTTTAACGTATCTATTCGTTTTTGAACCGCTAATACCCATGCATCAAGACCAATAAAGTCACGTGTTGGTTCCTTGGAGTGATAGCTGTCGTAAAATTCACCGATTAATACAATAGTAGCGAAATAGAGAAGATACAAATCAGCATTTGTTGCCGACGTTTTCAGATAAGTGCGCTTTAGAAAGTCATTGTTCACATGAAAAGGAGACAGCTTTGTCTTCGGAATCATAAATAGTTGGTCTCCCACAGTGAGGGTGACACAATCCACTTCTTGCGCAAAACGGTCCACAAGTCCACGTACATATTCGTCAGCATTGTATTCATGCAAATACGATTTTTCAACTACCCCGTTTAAGATGAGTGTTTTATATAATTCAAATGCTTTCATAACGGTCATTTCATCATAATGCATCCGTTTGCCCTCCTATGAAAATTTGCATATTTTGTATTGAGTATCGTGTGTCCGGATGAAGGACTCCTGACATTTCGAGGACGGTTAGAACTTTTTTTCCAAGTAGATTTTTTACTCCATCTAATAGGTGAGTAGATTCTTCCTCTTCCACGTTCGCGTCTTGTTGGATAGGTGAACGTTGGTGTAATAAAAGGAAAAAGTCATAAAAATAACGAGTTTGCAATATGGTAGTTTGTTCAGATATTTGGATTGAATCTATTAATTGTTGTAATGTTATCATTTGCTTTTCTTCCAGTTCAGTCACTAATAATTCCATAATATAAGTGTATATTGCCGATACTTTTTCTTGGTATTGCTTATTTTCATTTTCGTTTACTTCCATAAATCCTTCGTCAGAGGAGGTTTCTCGCTGTTCACGTAAATTTTGCTCCGCGAATATCGTACCTAGCGACCATTGCTTTGTCTGTTGAATAGACAAAAAAGGATCGAGCAGACCTTTCATCGATTCTAGAGGAAGTGGCGCGCTAATTATACGAGACGTAATATCTTGATCAAAATTAAAAGAGTCGATGCCAACATAATAAAGGGACTCTTCCGCAGCTTGTAAAGCAGTGTTTTTTAAATCGATACTTTTTTGCAAAAGCGATGTATGATGCGCATGCACTTCATCAAGCTGCTTGGAAATTTCGAGAACAAGTATATACGTTTCTCGTTCTTTTTTTGTGTGATCTTTGTAGTAAAGGCGTTCCTTTGTTTCTTTTACAAATTCATGTAGCTCTTGGAATTCTTCATTTTCAAGTTTAAGGCGAAATAAAATATCTTCGAGCAGCTTTTCATAACGTGAAAATGTCTCTTCAGAAATAATGTTTCGCTTGATTTCATGGCTTAATTTCACAATTCGCTCTTCTAATGATTCTACATCGATCCTCATTTCATTGATTTGACGTAAAGCCCCTTTAAATTCACCTTTTTCTAATTGTTTTCGCAGGACGAGCTGGTTAATCGATAGTTGAAATTCACTATAGAATTCCTTTGTGGCAAAAACAAGCTCTAGCCCATCCTCATCTAATGAATAATATTGCGAATTGGTTTTGACATCAAAAGTATTCGCTTTTAGATAAGAAAATTGAATCGTTTCCTCGAGTGAGGCTTCCCAATTTAAAAATTGGACTTGTACTTTTTTTCCGGATGCAGGGCGAAATGTATGTATAATGGTTCTGCTCACTTCCTCAAACGGCTTGATTTGTAGCTCATATTGTTTGTTGGTTGCTTGCTGTAAGAATTGGGCAAGTTCCTTGACCCCTGCTTTGGTATTTCGCATAAGTTTTTGTTCAAAGAAAAACAAGAGCGACAGCAAACCTAGTCCCTTCATATCAATTTGTTTGCCACGTTCGTCTACTTGTTTTTTCCTGTCAAGTTCTTGTAAAGGTTCAAATAACGCGATTCGGGCATATCGTTCACGATAACCACTCATTATTTCCATTACGTCCATATGGAATCCCTCCAAATTTGTTGTAGTTCTCTTCCTTTTAAAATTTCTTGTGGGTAATAGCCTCCATTTTGAAACATTTCTAGCATATGGTGCTGTTGGGACGGTTGAAAATGAGCGATAAAGTTAGCGACGGCTTCTGTATTTTGAATATGATTTTGCTTACCGATAGCGTAGTTGTTTTGAAAACATTGTTCGTAAAAAGGAAGTGCAGGTTTCACAGCTTTTTTTTTGGATAATAAGTACCAAATCAAAGTGCCTTCGAGATCAACGTCCCCAAAGTAAAAAAATGTATGTGTAGCTTGTGGAAGTGGTAACTGGTAATCAAAATTCTCAATGCTTTTAATAATTTTTTTACCGCTCCCATAAATGAGTGACGTAAAGTTACTTTCTTCAAGTGCTGGGAGTAGTCCTTGATAAGTTGTTTTATTTTCTACTATTAAATGGTGATGATGAGGTTCTTGAAACATCTTCGGATTTACAGCAAACATTAATGGATCAGCGACAGGGATGATTAGCAGCTTATCCCATAATTGAATACGTTCTAGTAATTCTTTTCCTTGTCCCTCAGTAATCCATTTTTCATCGCCGACTATTTCAAACGAACGTTCAGGAGCGGGTGCATATTCCGTTATACAACCAATGTGTTGCAAGTATAAATTTATCTTCTCGAGCATCGGATAGTCTTCAATCCATTGCGAAATAGGAAGTCGAAAGTATGATTCCAAGTACATGTCTGGATGAAAAGACAGCTTGGCCACTTTAATCGCTAACTGTAGTTCTTGCTTCATTTGGTTGTGGTTTATGCGATACGTAAATGCTAAAGATGGGCTTTTGTAATTTTCTCCATGGGATTTTATACGTTTTAGTATTCCGCCTTGCTCTAAGTTTAATATGTCTTGTGCAAACTGGGCATAGTCAGTTATTCCAGTAGCTAGTTTTTCCAATTCGTCCAGTTTAATTGTTTTTAATTTTGATGTTAATAGGTAGTTTAGTAATTTTTGTTCCACTGGAGTCATCCCCTATTTTTCTTCCAGTATAGCATGAGATTGGGATATATATGGAGCGAAATGTAGTAGCTGTCGTTATAGACCTGGTAGCGTTTGATTTGGAATTGGTCTCGGAATGTGATGAATTGGTTGCGGTTATGCTGGAGTTGGTCTCGCCTCCTAGTAAACTGGTCTCGGTTAATGCACAATTGGTCTCGAACAGCCATAAAATGTAAGAGTACGCCACTTTTCGAGTAGCGAATACGTTCATTTAGAGGTGTTTACTATCTGTTTATCAGTCTTTATTTAAATTAATTTTTATCTTGCATAATGGAAGATGAAGTATGCATAAACTATCTTAATCTAGTAGCTTGTATTTACAATCTATCTGTAATCTTTACGTAATTTTATCAACTCATCCACACGTGCTTAATTATTAATTTATAAAGTTATTAATGTAAGCAAATTAATACAAACACAAACAAATGGAGGTTCTCATTAATGTCTTTGAAACGTGTCTGGAAAAAAAGCTTGGTTGGTGTGTTAAGTTTATCCCTTTTAGCAGCTTGTTCGAATAGTTCAGATGGAACAACGGTCAATGGGAATGATTTATCGCTCGCTGACATTACGGCAAAAGCAAAAAAAGAAGGTGCTATCAACTCGGTTGGGATGCCTGACTCTTGGGCGAACTGGGTAGAAACGTGGCAAGAAATTGGAACGGATTATAATTTGAAGCATACGGATACGGATATGTCGAGTGCGGAAGAACTAGCGAAGTTTGAAGCAGAGAAAAAGGATGCGACTGCTGATATTGGTGACGTAGGGATTGCTTTTGGACCGATTGCAAAAGACAAAGATTTAACTTTAGCTTATAAAACATCTTATTGGGATGACATACCGGACTGGGCAAAAGACGATGAGGGTCATTGGATTGTTGGATATACGGGCACTATTGCCTTTTTAACAGATAAAAATAATGTAAAAAATCCTCCAAAATCTTGGGATGATATTAAAAATGGGGATTATGTAGTAAGTATCGGGGATGCGTTAACAGCGAGCCAAGCACAGTTTGCCGTTTTAGCAGCTGCGATGGCTTATGGCGGGGACGAGAAGAATATTCAACCTGGTATTGATTTCTTTGCAGAGCTTGCGAAACAAGGTCGCTTTAAAGGAGATCCTACTGTAGCGAATTTAGAAAAAGGGGAAATCGATGTAGCGATTCTTTGGGACTTTAATACATTAGGTTACCGTAGTCAAATTGACGAGTCTCGTTTTGATGTCGTGATTCCAAAAGAAGGTTCTGTTACTTCTGGTTATGCAACTGTCATTAATAAATATGCGAAAAATCCACATGCCGCAATGTTAACACGTGAGTATATATTATCGGATGCGGGACAAGAAAATCTTGCAAAAGGATATGCCCGTCCAATTCGTGAAAATGTAAAGCTATCTTCGGAAGTGGAAGCTCTACTATTACCGCAAAGTATGTACGCAAATGCGAAACCTGTTGGCGATCAAAAAGCATGGGAAGAGACAACAAAGCAACTTCCACAAATGTTCCAAGAACAGGTATTAATTCATGTCAAGTAATCGTGTAGTGCTCATTGTGGTGGATGGGCTTAGATACGATACGGCGTGTACACATATGGGATATATGCAACATTTAGTCGAGAGAGAAGCAGCAGCTCGTTATGAGGTCTGTTCGGAAGTGCCGTCTTTATCACGACCATTATATGAAACGATTTTAACAGGCACTCCACCAATTATTCATGGTGTAACAAGTAATATGAACGTACGATTATCCAATCAAACAAGCTTGTTCCATTTAGCAAAAAGCAGCGGGAAAACAACCGCCGCTGCAGCTTACTATTGGGTGAGTGAGTTGTACAATCATGCACCGTTTCGTCTCTTCGAAGATCGTATTCAATTAGATACGAAGTTACCAATTGAAAATGGGTTGTTCTATTTTGAAGATCATTATCCAGATAGTCATGTATTTGCAGAAGCAGCATGGTTAATGGATCATAAGCAACCTGATTTTTTGTATATTCATCCGATGAATGTGGATGATGATGGACATAAGTTTACTGCGAATTCAAAGGAATACCGTAATCGTGTATTAGCGGTGGATTCTATTCTTTCCCTATTTATTCCAAAGTGTTTGGCACAGGGGTATGAGGTAATCATCACGGCCGATCACGGGATGACAAGTGATGGCAATCATGGTGGGAATACAGTGGAAGACCGACACGTCCCAATGTTCGTTTTATCGAAACAGGTAAGAGCGGGAATACATAAAGGGGTTGTATCACAGCTTGAAGTGGCTCCTTTAGTTTGTCGTTTATTGGATATAGAACCTTCGGAGGAAATGGTTCCGCTCCTATTAGAAGGTGTTCGTTCGTTAAAAGAGGCCTAGTGTCTCTTTTTTATTTTAAAAGGGAAGAAGGAATTGTATTGTCTTCTAAAAAACAAACATTCGTTTGGATTGTGCCATTTCTCGTGCTCATATTGCTATTTTTCGTTGTTCCTCTATTGTATATGGTTCTTTCCAGTTTTAGTAATAGTGATGGCTTTACTTTGAATCAATATAAAACGGTATTGACGAATAGTTATATTCTGCAAGGGTTTCAAAATAGCATTACACTAGCAGCCGCTTCGGCGTTGATTGCGCTAGTTGTAACGCTATTTGCCGTGTACGCAATTATGGGTTTTTCAGAGCCGGTTCGAGAGCGTGTGTTAATCATTTCTAATTTGACATCCAATTTTTCTGGTATCCCGTTAGCATTTGCATTTATCGTTTTGCTAGGGAATAGTGGGTTATTTACATTGTTATTTGATAAATGGGGAATTCATGCATTTTCTTCGTTTTCGTTATATAGCTGGAGCGGTTTATTGCTCATATATATTTACTTTCAATTACCTCTTTCACTGATGCTTTTATACCCAATATATTACGGAATTCAGCAACAGTGGAAAGATGCTGCAGCACTACTTGGAGCATCGCCTTTCCAATTTTGGACTAAAATTGGAATTCCAATTATGCTTCCTGGAATTGTTGGGACATTTAGTGTGCTGTTTGCAAATGCGATGGGCGCATATGCTTCTGCGTATGCATTGACAGCTAGTAATTATAATTTAGTTTCCATTCGAATTGGAGCATTATTATCCGGAGATATTTTTGCACAGCCAGAGCTTGCAAGTGCAATCGCAGTTTTACTTGGCGTAACGATGGTAACGGCAATGTTACTAAGTGAGTGGAGTATTAAGAAAACAAGGAGGAATTTATAGTGAAAAAAAGAAGTTTTGCTGATCTGTTTCTTGTCTTTCTTGTTTTGTATTTATTCCTCCCTATCATCGCGACGACACTTTATGCATTTGCAACAAACTGGAATAAGACGGTGTTACCTGAAGGATTGACATTTAAATGGCTCGCTACTTTATTTCAAGATACGAATTTTCTAGAAGCATTCGGTCGATCCGTGTTACTTTCTGGGGGAGCCGTTATAATCGCTTTATTGTTCATCGTTCCAGCTATTTTTGTTATCATTCTCTATTTTCCAAAGTACGAGAAATGGATTCAAATGGCGGTTGTAATGGTATATGCATTTCCAGGCGTAATTTTAGCGGTAGGTTTAATCCGTACTTATTCTGGGTTTGGTGTGCCGATGATCTTTGCTGTTTTAGGAGCGTATGTTATTAGTATTCTGCCATACATATACCAAGGAACACGTAATAGTTTGCGTAATGTGAATGCAAGACAGTTATTAGATGCTGCGGAGTTATTAGGTGCATCCAAAGTTCAAGCATTTTCGAAGGTTTTATTGCCTGCAGTATATCCAGGGCTGTTTGCAGGGGCGTTATTATCGTTTTCGGTGCTGTTTGGCGAATTTGTTTTGATTAACTTAGTTGTTGGTTCGCGTTTTGAAACAGTACAAATTTACTTAATGAAGAAATTAAGTACAAGTGGACATATTGCGAGTAGCGTTGTGTTTGTTTACTTAGTGTTAATGGGCATTTTAACATTTATCATCTATGTATTAACGAAACGATCGAAAGGAGTTGCAAATACATGAGTTACGTAGTAATTGAAGGTCTCCGCAAAACGTATGGTACTTCGGAAGTGTTATCTAATATTGATATGACCATTGAAAAAGGTGAGTTTGTAACGTTGTTAGGACCAAGTGGTTGTGGAAAAAGTACCATTTTACGCATTATTGCAGGACTGACAGATGTTACTTCTGGAGCCATTAAAATCGAAGGAAAAGTGATCAATAATATGCTGCCGAAAAAACGAGAAGTAGGAATGGTATTTCAGTCCTACGCTCTATTTCCAAATATGACGGTGAGAGAGAATGTGGCTTTCGGCTTAAAAATGAAAAAAATAGATAGGAAAGAAATTGACCTACAAGTAGAGGAAATGCTAGCAATTGTCCATTTGACAGATAAAGTAAATGCATATCCGCATGAATTATCGGGTGGTCAGCAACAACGTGTTGCGTTAGCAAGAGCACTTATCGTCCGTCCTAAGGTGCTGCTACTCGATGAACCACTAAGTGCTTTGGATGCCCAAATTCGTAAAAAGCTGCAAGCGGATTTACGTGCTATTCAAATGGAGCTTGGCATAACGATGGTTTTAGTAACACACGATCAAGAAGAGGCAATGGCTGTGTCGGATAAAGTTTTTGTTATGAGCAAAGGAGAAATAGCACAAAGAGGAACTCCAACCGAAATTTATACGAAACCAGAAAGTGAATTTATCGCAAACTTTATCGGAAATTATAATGTGTTTAGTAGAAAAGAATTGGAGCAGATGATTGGTGAAACATTACCTGGTGGCTGTTTAAAGTTTGCAATCCGCCCAGAGGCAATCCATTTGGAGGCGGCTCCTGGCGATTTAAAAATGAATGCAATTGCGAAAGAGTCTGTGATGAACGGAAATATTATTCGAACCGTTTTTCAGGAGGGTAATCGTTTGTTTTCTGTTGAGCAGCTTCATCATCGTGGGTATTCGATTGAACTTGGAAAGGCTTATGCATGCTTTGTCGCACGTGAAGATGTGATTGACTTAAAATAATGTAGTCTACGCTGGTTGTGGACTGTCGTTAATGGAGGTAAATAAAAATGAAAATAGACTATCATGTGCATTTGGAAGAAGGTCCTTACTCGTTAAGCTGGTTGGAGAGAACTTCATCTGCAATTGCTTCGTTTAATTTGCCAGATGGATTAGAAAAGGGTTCTAAAGAATTTGTTGTTTGGCAAGTAGATGCATGGAAAAATAGATTGGATAGTGGTTGCTACGCGGAAGATTGGCTTGATCTTTATTTGAAACGTGCGAAGCAGCTTGGGTTGAAGGAAGTTGGAATTGTAGATCATCTGTATCGTTTTCGTGAAACGAGAGAATATTTTGAGAAAAATATATTGTTGGATCCAGCAGATGATATAGGGAAAGTGCAATCTTACTGGTTGGACCGTGTGATGACCGATGATATGAAAGTTTTCGTGAAAGCCATTTTGTCTGCCAAAGAGAAGTGGAGTAGTGAAGGTATTAAGTTGAAGCTGGGTATTGAAGCCGATTATTTTGTAGGTTGTGAAGAGGAATTGGATGAGTTGCTTAGTGACCAGCCTTGGGATTTTGTCATTGGCTCCGTCCATTTTGTAGATGGTTGGGGATTTGATAATCCGCATACTGTAGATGTGTTTAACACGATGAATTTAAAAGAGTTGTATAGTCGTTTTTTTGAAACGGTGGAGAAAGCAATTCGTTCGGGGTTATTTGATTTTGTAGCGCATTTAGATAATTTGAAGGTGTTCAATTTCCGTGTTGAAGATGAGGATTTTAATAGAAAGTGGTATGAACGAATTGCAGATGCACTTGTTGAAACGGGTACTGCTACGGAAGTGAATGCCGGTTTATATTATCGTTATCCTGTGAAAGAAATGTGTCCGAGCCCTGAGTTTGTAAGTGTGTTAGTGGAACGTGGTGTAGCGTTTACTGTGTCATCGGATTCCCATTTTCCAGATGATTTAGGGAAATACACTGAAGAAAATGTAACTATGCTAAAAGCGCTTGGTGTGGACAAGTTGGTAGGATTTGACGGCCGAGTGAAGAAATATTATACCTTGTAGAATATTGGATAGGAAAAGCCCTCTTTGAGTAGCATTTGTACTTAAAAAGGGTTTTTATCTGCATTTAGTCTCGTGTAGGACGGAATTGGTCTCACCTCCAGGATGATTGGTCTTGAAATGCCATTAGTTGTAAAAAAACATTCCTTTTTTAGAAAAACAATTGCTCTTAAGCTCGTTGGTATTTTTTCACTGATTAGTGGAAAAGATATGATGGAGCATTTTAAAAAGGAGTGAATGTATTTGTTACAATTGCAAACCGATTTAGAAGGAAAAATGGCGTATTTTGGTGATCTGCGCAATCGAATTCAAAGTCTAGGATATTCGATTGGAGGGAACTGGGATTATCATAAAGGAAGTTTTGACAATGTTTTGTGGCGTGAAGAGGGAGAAACAATTTATTTAAGACTCCCATTCGAGGTGTTAGAGGGTGATCTGGATCACCATGAAGCGTATATCAGGTTTCAGACACCTTATGTTATCAAGCATGTCGTAAATGTTGGGTTGGACACAGATGAAAATTCATTACTAACCTCTTCGGGATTCGACCAATTCCAAGATCCTGTTGATAAAGATGGGAAAATTGAAAATAAAAATAGATGGACGCACGCTGGAGAACAGGCAGTGGAGCAAGTAGTACGACTAGTTCACTAATTACTTAATTTCAAAACCGTTTCGGAAGCCTCTGGCCGAAACGGTTTTATTTTTGAGATAAAAATATTTGAATAGATTAAATACATCATGGCGAGAATAGTTAGGAAATAATCGAACAGAAAGGACAGAAAGAGGAAGGATTCAAATATTGGGAAATACTTTTCGTGCATTTTGAATGAGCCAAGTAGATAGAACAAAAGGCATCGTCAGGATTGGTAAACCATACTGAAGTAAAAAAGTGTCTAAGCTTGCTGTAATGTGTACAGAAAGAATAGAGGCAAAAATGCCAGTAATCCAAGCATTTTTGTGTTTGGCTTCCAAAACGGCGGATACTGCAATCATTGTTAAAACTGCATTGTAATTGTAAAGACCTAAGTTGATTAAAGAAATTTCTCCCCCAAGGAAAAGAGCTGATAACCAACCTATAGCAGAACCGATAATTGCGTAAATTCCATATCTTATACTTCCTATGAAAATTGCAAGGAGGAAGATGACGGCGGGAACCATCTCATCTAAAAAAAAGATTTGTCCAATACCTTCTATTAATCCATGCCAATCGAGCGAACTGCCAATATCCCTTTCCCAATTCAATAAGTTTTGGGGAATAATATTTGCTCCTGGTTTAATGAAACTCAACCGAAATGATGTGCCGATAAAAAACCAGGTCAGAATGATGTATGGAAAGGTGAGGACAGGCATATCGAAATGCTTTGTTATATTCATCAAAGCGGCGGTTACAATGGCGGTAACACCTGCACAAACTAATGCAGTAATCCATTTATGGGGTCCTTCTAAAAATAAATAAATAGCTAACCCAGTAAGGACAGAGTTAAATCCAAAAAAACCAGTAACCCATATTTTTTTATCTGCACCACTAATAATTGCAACGAGTGTTCCAGTAATTGCTGAGCCGATTGTAATGAATCCTAGCGGAATAGAGTAGAGAAAAATTCCAGTTAAAATCAATAATCCAGAAATTATATTTTCAATAAAGACAACTTGTGAAATTCCTTTGACTGATGCGCTCATAAGTTGAATGAATTTTTCTTTCATAGTGGTCACCTCTCTTATCATGGAGCTTTAATTTAATTAATTAATCAATTAAGATTCTAATTATTTTACCCTCTTTTGCACAATATACACTCAATTGATTGGAGGAAAACGTATGCAATTGTTGCCACGTGAGCAAGAGAAATTATTAATTGTTGTTGCTGCTGATTTAGCAAGACGTAGAAAAGAAAGAGGCCTCAAACTGAACTATCCCGAAGCAGTGGCGCTGATCACGTATGAGATTTTAGAAGGTGCACGCGATGGGAAGACTGTAGCAGAGCTAATGTCTTATGGCGGAACGATTTTATCATCCGAAGATGTGATGGATGGAATAGGTGACCTGATTGATGACGTACAAGTGGAAGCAACTTTTCCAGATGGTGTGAAACTCGTTACTGTGCACTTTCCGATTAGCTAAAAAGGAGGATGTCGAATTGAGACCAGGAGATTATGTACTAAAAGAAGAGGACATTGTGTGTAACGAAGGAAAAGAAACAAAACGTTTATCTGTTGTTAACACTGGGGACCGGCCAGTACAAGTCGGGTCACATTTTCATTTTTATGAAATAAATACGGCGCTTGAATTTCAACGTGATGAATCATTTGGCTTTCGCTTAGATATACCTGCGGGATCTGCTGTCCGGTTCGAGCCTGGTGATCCAAAAGATGTTCAACTTGTCGCATTTGGAGGAGAAAGACGTGTGTACGGATTGAATTATAAAACGGAAGGCACATTAGATCGGGGGTAATGCTATGAGTTTTAAAATGTCGAGAGAACAATATGCTTCTATGTATGGTCCAACAACAGGCGATGCTATTCGATTAGCAGATACGGAACTTTTCATTGAAATTGAAAAAGATTACACCAATTATGGGGATGAAGTAGTTTTCGGAGGAGGGAAAGTGATTCGAGATGGAATGGGAAGTCACCCTCTTGCAACACGTGATGAAAACATCCCGGATGTGGTTATTACAAATGTGATCGTTCTTGATTACACAGGGATTTACAAAGCTGACGTAGCTATTCGAGACGGTAAAATTTTTGCAATCGGAAAAGCTGGGAACCCATTAGTAATGGATGGCGTGGATATTGTCATTGGTGCATCTACAGAAATAATTGCAGGGGAACATAAAATATTAACTGCTGGTGGTATCGATACACATGTGCATTTCATTAATCCTGCACAAGTGGAAACGGCATTGACGGCAGGTTTAACGACGTTAATAGGCGGAGGAACGGGTCCAGCAGAAGGATCGAAAGCAACAACTGTTACACCGGGTGAATGGAATATTCATCGAATGCTTGAAGCAGCAGAAGAAATGCCTATCAATGTTGGCTTTTTAGGGAAAGGACATGCAGCTGCGGAAGAACCGCTTGCGGAACAAATTCGTGCGGGTGCGATTGGATTAAAGGTACATGAGGACTGGGGAGCTACATACGCATGTATTGATATGTCCTTAAAAGTAGCAGATGAATATGACGTTCAAGTTGCTTTACACTCCGATACGTTAAATGAAGGCGGATTCGTAGAAAATACAGTCGCATCCTTTAAAGACCGTGTAATTCATACGTACCATACAGAAGGTGCTGGCGGAGGACATGCTCCGGATCTTATTAAAGTGGCAAGTCAAATGAATGTACTGCCTTCTTCTACTAACCCTACATTGCCTTATACGCAAAATACAGTTATTGAGCATATGGATATGTTGATGGTTTGTCACCATTTAAACCCAGATATACCGGAAGATGTTGCTTTCGCTGATTCCCGGATACGTGCGGAAACGATTGCCGCGGAGGACATTTTGCAAGATATGGGGATTTTCAGTATGACGAGCTCAGATTCCCAAGCAATGGGGCGTATTGGAGAAGTAATCATTCGAACGTGGCAAACTGCGGATAAAATGAAAAAACAGCGTGGAAAATTTGCGGAAGATCAAGGTATTGGGGATAACAATCGTGTAAAACGATATATTGCAAAATATACGATAAATCCGGCTATTACACATGGAATTTCGGAATACGTAGGATCAATTGAAGTAGGGAAGTTTGCGGATTTAGTTCTGTGGGATTCTAAATTTTTTGGGGCAAAACCAAACATGATTATTAAGGGTGGAATTGTAGTATCAAGTGTAATGGGAGATGCAAACGCTTCGATTCCAACACCACAACCAATTCTTTATCGCAGAATGTACGGAGCCATGGGAAGAGCGAAGTATAAAGCAGCCATTACATTTGTTTCAACGGCAGCATTTGAAGCAAAGGTGCATGAAAAACTTGGTTTGGAGAAAACGATACTACCTGTTCGTGGAATTCGTAACTTAACGAAAAAGGATATGAAATTAAATGGAGAAACTCCAGAAATTGAAGTGGATCCAGAAACTTACGAAGTACGTGTAAACGGAGAACATCTAATATGTGATCCAGTAGATGAAGTACCACTCGGGCAACGATATTTCTTATTTTGAGGTGATGAAATGATTATTGAAAAAGTTGTCGCGCATATCGATCAAATTGATCCAGATATTCTAGCGAAGACACATAAAGAAAAAATATTGATGGAAAGCAGTGACCTAGTGAAAAGAATTAATCGGGTCACAACTGATCATGGGAAAGAAATTGGTATTCGCTTAACGGAAGCAAAAGATTTGCGAGCAGGCGATGTACTTTATATGGATGAAAAAAATATGATTATTATAGAGGTTTTTCCGGATGATTTATTAATTATTCAACCTCGAAGTATGCATGAAATGGGAACAATCGCACATCAACTAGGAAATAGACATTTACCAGCTCAATTTGAGGAAGACCAAATGCTTGTTCAATATGATTATTTGGTAGAAGAGTTGTTGGAGCAGCTTGAAATTCCTTTTACACGTGACAGACGCAAAGTGAAACAAGCTTTCCGTCATATTGGGCATAGTCATGACTAACATGTTGTCTTTGCTTCAATTATGCGATTCCAATTTGCCGACGGGCGGCTTTAGTCACTCGTTTGGACTAGAAACGTATATACAAGAAAATAAAGTTTTGGATAAAGAGAGCTTTTCAAAATGGTTAAAAGTGTATTTAGATGAGCAACTCGTCTACTCGGACGGGCTTGCTTGTCGACTTGTCTACGAGGCATTAGCGGATAATGATTATCAAAAGATATGGGATTTAGACCGACGTATTACGGTTCAAAACTTGTCTCGAGAAACGAGGGAAGGTGCGCATAAAATGGGTGAGCGAATGCTTACTTTAGGCGTAGATTTATACACTAGTTCATTGTTAGAAATGTATAAAGAACGAGTGTCAAAAGAATTATCATTTGCGCATTCTGCAATTGTGTTTTCGATTATTACTTTTCAGCTGGATATTCCCCAAAAAATAGCGATTTCGGCATTTCTTTATTCTTCAATATCCGGATTAGTTCAAAATGCAGTTCGTGGAATTCCACTTGGTCAATCAGCTGGACAGCAGTTACTGCGAGATTTTCAATCATATATTGAGGAAGCTGTGAATAAAATAGGTTATCTGTCAGAAGAAGATTTTGGAGCAGTAGCACCGGGTCTAGAAATTGCACAAATGAAGCATGAAAGAGTGAATATCCGAATATTCATGTCTTAACTTTATTCAGCCTCTTGCCTTATAAAGGTGAATTTGATTAGGAAGGACGTCTTCGATGATGGAACCGATTAAAATTGGAGTAGGTGGACCAGTAGGCGCTGGTAAAACCATGTTAGTTGAAAAGTTAACTCGTCATATGGCAGATGAGATTAGCATGGCTGCGATAACGAACGATATTTATACAAAAGAAGATGCAAAGTTTTTAATGACAAATGGGGTTCTTCCAGAAGATCGTATTATTGGGGTTGAAACTGGAGGATGTCCTCATACAGCAATTCGGGAAGATACGTCTATGAACTCTGCTGCAATTGAAGAATTGAAAAAACTACATCCCGACCTGGATCTAATTTTTGTTGAAAGTGGTGGTGATAACTTAGCTGCAACATTTAGCCCAGAACTAGTAGATTTTTCGATTTATATAATTGATGTGGCTCAAGGAGAAAAAATCCCACGAAAAGGTGGACAAGGAATGATTAAATCGGATTTATTTATTATTAATAAAATTGATTTAGCTCCTTATGTTCATGCAAACTTAGATGTAATGGCTTCCGATACGAAAGTATTTCGTGGCAATAAGCCATTTATCTTTACTAACTTGCAAGACAACACTGGATTAGATGAGGTAATCGATTGGATTAGGAAAAATGTTTTATTGACAGGGTTGAAATAAAATGAAAAGTTGGACAGGGATACTACAGCTTGTGATGGAGAAGAAGAACGAAAAAACGATCACAAAAAGTGTTTTTTATGAGGGTGCATTAAAAGTAATGCGCCCGATTTATCTAGATAATTCAGGGCAGGCATGCTTTTTCATGTTGAATCCAGGAGGCGGTTATGTCGGTGGAGACCGCTATCGAATAGAAGTTACGCTTGAGGAACAGGCGGAATTAGTATTAACAACTCAATCCGCAACAAAAGTATATAGAACATTAGATGCTCCCGTCACACAGGAGACAGAAATTATCTTGAAAAAGGGTAGTATACTCGAATACATTCCTGATCCACTAATAGCCTATCGAGAGGCAAAATATCACCAGCATACGGTGATTAGAATGGAGAAAGGATCGACACTTCTTTATATGGATATCTTAACACCAGGCTGGTCCCCAGATGGTGAATGGTTTAGATATGATCATTTACAGTTGAAAAATGAAATATATTTGGAGGATCAGTTAGTCGCATTCGATCATTTAATGCTTCAACCTGCCAAATCACAAGTAAATGATATTGGCTTTATGGAAAGTTATACGCATTTAGGTTCGATGATCGTTGTCAGCAAACATTGCTCGCAGCATTTTCTAAATTTGTTGTATGAAGAGGTAGAACCTCATATCGGAAATTGTAAACTGGGTATGTCGATGTTGTCTGTGCCAGGATTCACACTCCGAATTCTAGCATCCTCTACACAGCAAATAGAAGAAATACTAGCGATATGTACATCTTTTATTCGACAAAAATGGTTCGGTAAAAAGTCTTTATCCTTAAGGAAATACTGAAAGTCATAGATAGATAAAATGATAAAGGGGTTGCGTGATTGGATGTAACGTTATTTTCAATATTATCAATAGGTTTTCTACTTGGCATTAAGCATGCCATTGAGCCGGACCATGTGATTGCGGTATCAACAATTGCAAGTAAAAGTAAAAAACTTTGGCAGTCTACGTTAGCTGGTGTTTTTTGGGGCATTGGACATACTGCAACATTATTCGTTGTCGGTCTTATCTTAATCGTTATGAAAAATGAAATTTCGGATAAATTGTCTATGTCTCTTGAATTTGTCGTAGGAATTATGCTTGTCTATTTAGGAATGATGAATATTATTAATTTCCGCAAGAAAAAGCAGCATACACATCCTCATATGGAACAATCTAGTAACAAAATGTCTTACTTGAAGTCGACAGCCATTGGTCTAGTTCATGGTTTAGCAGGAAGTGCGGCAATGGTGCTATTGACGATGACGATTGTGAATTCCGTTTGGGAGGCTGCCGTTTATATTTTAGTTTTTGGAGCAGGGACTATTTTAGGAATGTTGTTCTTTACAACTATACTGGGTATTCCATTTGTATTCAGTTCCCAAAAATATAGTGTGAATCGAGTTTTAGCATTGTCTGCTGGTGGGATTAGTTTAGTTTTCGGTATTTACTATATGTATAATTTGGGCGTAACAGAGGGATTATTCTCTCTTTGGATTTAATTTTTCATGAATTCTATTAAGTAGGGACTAGACTAATAAAGGGGATATAATACTCCTCTCTTTAGTCTTTTTTTTGTATTAATTTCGGAACGCTCGGAAACAAGGACTGTATACTTACATTCTTCCACGTATTTCTTTATAATAGAAGCAAATAGAAGTGAACTTGAAAGGATCGCAATAGATGAAATATGAACGTATAATTTATTCAGAACTAGAAACCGAGGCACTAGCCCAACAACTATCGGCACTCCTACAGAATAGTGATGTGCTCACTTTAGAGGGAGATTTAGGTGCAGGCAAAACAACCTTTACGAAAAGTGTAGCAAAAGGCTTGGGAATTATGCGAAATGTGAACAGCCCAACGTTCACTATATTAAAGCAGTATGAAGGAAGAATCCCTTTAAATCACTTAGATGTATACCGTTTAGCAGATAGTGATGAGGATTTAGGGTGGGACGAGTTATTTTACGGAGATGCCGTCAGTATTATCGAATGGGCCCATTTAATAGAAGGAGATTTACCGTCAGAGCGTTTGGCAATACAGATATATCGTATGGACGAGAATAAGCGAAAGTTTACGTTTGAGCCTTTAGGCAAACGATATGAACAATTATGCGAGGAGCTTTTTGAATGATTTGGTTAGGAATAGATACATCACATACGCCGCTTGCAGTAGCTATTGTAAAGGACAATCAAGTGATTGCAGAGTATAAATCATCCCTTAAAATTACGCATTCGATTGGAACGATGCCTGCAATTGAAGAAATATTGAAAAAAGCGGACATCAAACCTGGAGAAATTGATGCGATTGCCGTTGCAAAGGGTCCTGGTTCTTATACAGGAGTGCGAATCGGTGTGACAATAGGGAAAACACTTGCATGGACATTAAATATTCCTATTTTTTCGGTGTCTAGTTTACATGTGTTAGCTGGAAATGTACCGCACTTTCCGGGTGTTGTTTGTGCGATTATGGATGCAAGGCGCGGCAATGTATTTGCGGGCATATATACGAACAGTGAAGTAGTGAAGGAAGCTCATATGTCGTTAACCGAGCTACTTAAAACAGTAGATGAAATGGGACAACCGGTTTTATTTGTAGGAATGGATGTTGCGATTCATTGGGGGCAAATAAAAGAAGTACTTGGGGATAAAGTGCAGCGCACAAATGCAGCATTTGATTTGCCAAGTGCAGCGGTTTTAATAGAACTTGCGAAAAAGGAAGAAGCTACTGACGTGCATGCGACGGTGCCAGAGTATTTACGCGTGACAGAAGCAGAGGCAAACTGGATGAAAGAGCAGAAGAAAAATGGAAACTAATCAACTAATTACGTATCGAAAAATGGCAATGGAAGATATCGATCAAGTGCTTTTAATAGAAGAAGAAGCTTTTTCGACCCCTTGGACCAGAGAAGCATTTGAACATGAAATGACGACCAATTTGTATTCGCATTATATTGTGGCGGAGACAGAAACGAAAGAGATTATTGGTTACTGCGGCATGTGGCTCGTCATGGATGAAAGTCATATCACAAATGTAGCGGTTGTGGAACGTATGCGCGGACATAAAATTGGCGAAGGTTTAATGCGTGAAGCAATTCGAGTAGTGTTAGAACAAAATGTGGTGCTTATGACATTGGAAGTAAGGGTAACGAATGACATTGCGAAGAATTTATATCATAAATTAGGATTCCAAGACGGCGGCATACGAAAAAACTATTATACAGATACGCAGGAGGATGCGCTTGTGATGTGGGTGGAATTTAAATGACAAAAGATCAATATATTTTAGGAATAGAAACAAGCTGTGATGAAACCGCAGCATCCATCGTGAAAAATGGGCATGAGATTATATCTAATGTGGTAGCTTCTCAAATTGAAAGCCATAAGCGCTTTGGTGGAGTTGTCCCAGAAATTGCTTCAAGACATCATGTAGAACAAATTACAATTGTCATTGAAGAAGCATTGAAACAAGCGGATATGTTGCCAAAAGATTTGGATGCAGTAGCAGTTACAGAAGGACCAGGACTTGTAGGAGCGCTTTTAATTGGAATAAATGCAGCAAAAGCTTTTTCCTTTGCAAACGATCTTCCACTTGTTGGCGTGCATCATATTGCCGGTCATATTTATGCGAATGCACTTGTGCAGCCGATGGAGTTTCCACTTCTTGCATTAGTTGTTTCAGGAGGACATACCGAACTTGTACTAATGAAAGCGGACGGTCAGTTTGAATTAATAGGAGAGACCCGAGATGATGCAGCGGGAGAAGCATACGATAAAGTGGCTCGTGTATTAAATCTTCCTTATCCTGGTGGTCCTCATATTGATCGTTTGGCAAATGACAGCGACGGAGCAGTGCCATTTCCAAGAGCTTGGCTCGAAGAAGGATCATATGATTTTAGTTTCAGTGGCTTGAAATCAGCGGTTATTAATTATCAACATAATGCGGAGCAGCGCGGAGAAGAAATCAATCCCAACCATTTAGCAGCTGGTTTCCAACAAAGTGTAGTGGAAGTGTTAACGGCAAAAACGTTAAGAGCAGCCCGTGAGTTCAATGTAAAGCAAGTCATCGCTGCAGGTGGGGTTGCTGCGAATAAAGGACTTCGCCGTGCACTCGAAGAAACATTTGCAAAAGAAAATATTCCATTTTATGTTCCACCAATCTCACTGTGCACAGATAATGCAGCAATGATTGCGGCAGCAGGAAACTCTATGTTTTCTGCAGGGAAAACAGGAGATTTGTCGATGAATGGTCGACCAGGGATGGAACTTCATAATTGGTAAACGAAATCCTCTTTTCTTCGACAAGAAAAGGGGATTTTTTAACAGGGTTTTTTTCGATTGTCAAGAGAGAACATTCGTACTTATACACAATCTGTGGATAAGTTGTGTATAACTATTGCTGTTTCAATATATAGTGTCTTTTTTATACACAACTCCGTAGATGTGGAACTCTACAATCTGTGGATAGTGTGTATAAGTCTGTTGATATGTTGCTATTACTCATTTTTTGCTGTGAATAAATTTGTGGAAAAAGATTAGGTGAAAAAATAGGGTTGACCAACATATATGGGCAAGAATCGACAAATCGTTTTGCCACTATGTTCGACATATTTTAAGGCATATATGCAAAAACGTCCTTTTCGGTATGGAACTCTGCTAACTAGGTGCAATTATTTACACTAAATGGCACTTCGAGTCCAATTTGCTACTAGCCGAGACCAGTTCACTCGAAGTCGAGACCAATTTTCACTATTCGAGACCAATTCAGCTGAAAGCGAGACTAATTTGCCACTATTCGAGACCAATTGTAAAAACGTTCTTTTCGATATGAAACTCTGCGGACAAGGGGCAATTATTTACACTAAATGGCACTTCGAGACTAATTGTGTTGTACTCGAGACCAGTTTGCTCGAAGTCGAGACCAATTTTCACTAGTCGAGACCAATTCAGCTGAAAGCGAGACTAATTTGCCACTATTCGAGACCAATTGCAAAAACGTTCTTTTCGATATGAAACTCTGCGGACAAGGTACAATTATTTACACTAAATGGCACTTCGAGACCAATTCGGCTGAAAGCGAGACTAATTTGCCACTATTCGAGACCAATTGCAAAAACGTTCTTTTCGATATGAAACTCTGCGGACAAGGGGCAATTATTTACACTAAATGGCACTTCGAGACTAAATGTGTTGTACCCGAGACCATTTTACTCGAAGTCGAGACCAATTTTCACTATTCGAGACCAATTCAGCTGAAAGCGAGACTAATTTGCCGCTATTCGAGACCAATTGCAAAAACGTCCTTTTCGATATGAAACTCTGCGGACAAGGTACAATTATTTACACTAAATGGCACTTCGAGACCAATTGTGCTGGACCCGAGACCAATTTACGTATATACGTTTGGACCCAACTAAAAAAGAGACACCCACCCGCGGGCATCCCTTTAATTTGGAGCGATTTCCTCCAATTGCTCTTGCAATTCTAACCATTCATTTGACAGACCATCTTGTTTTACTTTCAATCCATCCAATTCAAGCTGTAATTGTTGGACAACCTCATGATCTTGGAAAATTGCTGGATCGCAAAGCTTTTCTTCTATAGAAGCTATTTCTAAATCCACTTTTGGAATTTGTAATTCTAATTCTTCCAATTGGCGTCGGAGTTGGCGTTCTTTCTTCTTCGCTTCTTTATCAATCGTTGAAGTACTTGTCTTAACGACAACCGTTTTTTCAATGACCGCATTTTCTAATGCAAGTTCTTCAAGCTCTTCTATCTTTTCTAGGTAGTAATCGTAATCACCTAAGAAAAGAGCAGAGTTGTCTTTTGATAACTCAATAACTTTCGTAGCGATTCTATTAATAAAGTAACGGTCATGCGACACGAAAAGAATTGTTCCGGGAAACTCTAGTAAGGCATTTTCTAGAACTTCCTTACTATCTAAGTCTAAATGGTTGGTAGGCTCATCTAGCACTAATGTGTTCGCTTTTAATAGCATTAATTTTGCTAGGGCAAGTCTTGCTTTTTCTCCACCAGATAAAGTAGAAACTGTTTTTTGCACATCATCTCCGCTAAAAAGGAAACGTCCCAATACAGAGCGGACATCCTTTTCATTCATCAGTGGCCATTCATCCCACAATTCTAGTAGGACTGTTTTATTGCCGGTTAGAGCTGCTTGTTCTTGGTCGTAGTACCCAAATTGGACATTTGTTCCGTATTGAATCTTACCGCCGGCAGTATCAAGTTGTTTCATTAGGGTTTTCAGCAAGGTAGATTTACCAACGCCATTTGGCCCGACAAGCGCAATACGGTCTTGTTTATAAACAGAAAACGAAATATTGGTTGAGACCGTTTTATTTGGATATCCGACAGAAACTTCTTCCAGTCGAAGTACGTCGTTTCCGCTTGGACGATCAATTATAAAGCCAAAGTTAGCTGATTTTTCTTCGCCGTCTGGTGAATCCATCCAGTCCGTTTTTTCAATAACTTTTCGTCTTGACTGCGCCATTTTTGTTGTGGACGCACGAGCTAAGTTTTTGTTAACAAAATCCTCCAACTTCGCTTTTTCTTCTTGCTGTCTTTCATACATTTTTTTATCTCGTTCGTAGTTCTTTGCTTTTTGATCTAGGTAGCTGCTGTAATTACCAACATATCTTGCTACATTGTGCCGAGAAACTTCATATACAAAGTTCACTACTTGATCTAAAAAGTAGCGGTCATGCGAAACGATTAGAATCGCACCACTATAGTTTTTTAAATAATTTTCTAAAAAGTTTAATGTAGCTATATCTAAATGATTGGTAGGCTCATCCAAAATAAGTAAGTCGGGTTTGCTAAGCAACATTTTCGCAAGTGCAAGTCTTGTCTTTTGACCGCCAGATAATGCTTGCACAGGCTTATCGTAATCTTCAGGGAAGAACTGCATCCCGTGAAGGATAGAGCGAATGTCAGATTCGAATCGATAACCGCCTGCTTCATTAAAAGCAAGTTGAAGTTCGTCGTATGTACCGGCTACTCGAGCATAAACTTCTGAGTCTTCGTATACGGAAGGATCGGCCATTTGTGATTCTAATGAACGAAGCTCTTTTTCAGAGTCAATTAGATGACTGAAAATGGACTTCATTTCCTCCCAAATGGAAAGCTTTGATTCGAGTCCAGCATGTTGTTCTAGATATCCTAATCGAATGTTTTTCGGCATAATAATATCGCCGGAATCATAAGACATTTCTCCAGCAATTATTTTAAGTAAAGTAGATTTTCCAGCGCCATTTCGGCCGACGAGTGCGACCCGATCCCGGTCTTGAACCTCTAACTTAACGTTTGTTAATATATCTTCCCCATTAAAGGATTTTGTTACTTGATTGACTTGTAAAACAATCACGATGATTCGCACCTCAATTCTATCTTAAGTGTAATAGATAGGGGTTGTCGTTGCAACGCTATAGCTTTATAATGAGGTGACTGTTTAGTAACTTAAAATCGATTCGTTCCAATGAAATAGGAGTGTTTTTATGAAACCTGAACCACCGAAAATTCCTCAAGCAACAACGAAAAGACTTCCTTTATATTATAGATTTTTACAAAGTTTTCACAACGCTGGACATAAAAGAGTCTCATCTCAAGAATTAAGTGATGCGATGAAAATAGATTCTGCAACAATCCGAAGAGACTTTTCTCATTTTGGTGCTCTAGGTAAAAAAGGTTATGGATATGATGTTGCTAACTTACTTGAGTTTTTTCGGAAGACATTAGATCAGGATGAAGCGGCAAATGTTGCGCTAATTGGGGTTGGTAGTTTAGGTACTGCTTTTCTCAAATATAACTTTCAAAAAAACCATAATACGAAAATTGTTGTTGCCTTCGATACAAAGGCCCCAGTAGAAGGAATGATGAAAAGTGATATTCCAGTTTTTAATCCTAGTGTAATGGAAGAGAAGCTGCGAGAGTATGGCATTGAGTTAGTGATATGCACCGTTCCAAGTCGCTCTGCACAAGAAGTTGCTGATCGATTAGCAAAAACGGAAATAACTGGTATTTTGAATTTTACTCCAGTGAGGTTAAATGTTCCAGATACGATTCGTGTACATACGATTGATTTATCTGTAGAAGTACAAACACTTATTTATCTCATACGCAATAAAAGTATTGAATAACTCATAAACAAAAGCCTTCCACCAAATTCATTGGTAGAAGGCTTTTCTGATGACTTGATTCAACTTGCCTTAAGTTGACTTGTGATTTTCCCTCATTACTTCAGTGCATATTGGCGTATGTTTCAAGAAATTTTTGTATTGCTTCACCGTAAAACTGGAAGAGCACAACAAACCCATTTAATAGCATATGGGAGATTATCGAAGCCATAATACGCTTCGTCTTGTGATAAATGAAAGCGAATATAAACCCCGATACCGCATATAGTAGGATGTGCGTAAAGTCGAAGTGGATAATTCCAAACACGATTGCACTGACCGCAGCGGCAACAAAGAAATTCGTTTTTGGCAATAAAGAACCAAAAATGAGGCGACGAAAAATTAACTCTTCTAAAATAGGTGCAAATAAAACAATGGAGAAAATAGCCAGTGGAACCGCGTGTGCAATTTCGATGAACTGTGCAGTATTTTCGGAACCAGGTTCAACCCCTAATTTTATTTCGATATTCGCTGCAATCCCTTGCCCTAATAAAACAAGGAAGAATCCAAGAACTCCCCATCCAACTGTCTTTCCAAGTGTTGTCGGCTTTCCTTTCAATGGAGACAAGAAAATATCATTTTTTCTAACTAAAAGGAGCGTTATAAGCGTTGCAACTCCCATGCTTATGAATACCCACCACCCTGAAGCAAGTAACGCAGCATTTTGAACGTCCCTAATTTCGAGTATTTTATATAGTAGTGGTGCAAAAAGTGCCCCAGAAAGCTGCATAACGCAGTAAACAATTAAAATATACAAGCCTGTTTTTTGTTGTTTCATATGATTTAATTCCTCTCAAGTAAACAATTCTCTTTCATTGTATAGGAAATAAACGATAAAAAGAAAAAATTAGCCTTCTCGCTTGCAAAATGTTCTGTGATTAATTATCATTATAAGTGTGTTAGCACTCAAAGAGTGAGAGTGCTAATAATATCAAATTCAACTATTTTAGGGAGGTAGTTTCACTTGTTAAGACCATTAGGTGATCGTATCGTAATCGAATTAATCGAAGCTGAGGAAAAAACAGCATCTGGCATCGTACTTCCAGACTCTGCTAAAGAGAAGCCACAAGAAGGAAAAGTAATAGCTGTCGGTACTGGACGAGTAATTGAAAACGGCACTCGCGTTGAATTAGACGTGAAAGAAGGAGACCGTATCATCTTCTCTAAATATGCAGGTACTGAAGTAAAATATGAAAATAACGAATATTTAATATTACGCGAAAGCGATGTTCTAGCTGTAATCGGCTAATAAAAACGAAACAATAATTAGGAGGTAAAAAAACATGGCAAAAGAAATTAAGTTCAGTGAAGACGCTCGTAGTGCAATGCTACGTGGAGTGGATAAACTTGCGGATGCAGTTAAAGTAACGCTTGGACCAAAAGGACGTAATGTAGTTCTTGAGAAAAAATTCGGTTCACCACTTATTACAAATGATGGTGTGACGATTGCAAAAGATATCGAATTAGAAGATGCATTTGAAAACATGGGTGCAAAATTGGTTGCAGAAGTTGCATCTAAAACAAATGATATCGCTGGTGATGGTACAACAACTGCTACTGTATTAGCGCAATCGATGATCCGTGAAGGATTGAAAAACGTAACAGCTGGTGCAAATCCTGTTGGAATTCGTAAAGGGATCGACCTTGCAGTTGCTGCAGCAATTACAGAACTAAAAGCAATCTCTAAAGAAATCGAAGGCAAAGAGTCTATTGCTCAAGTTGCGGCTATTTCTTCAGGGGACTCTGAAGTTGGCGAATTAATCGCTGAAGCAATGGAACGCGTTGGTAACGACGGTGTTATTACCATTGAAGAATCGAAAGGATTCACAACGGAGCTTGATGTGGTAGAAGGTATGCAATTCGACCGTGGATACACATCTGCTTATATGGCAACAAACACAGATAAAATGGAAGCAGTTTTAGATAATCCATATATCTTAATTACAGATAAAAAAATCTCAAGTATTCAAGAAATTCTTCCTGTACTTGAGCAAGTTGTACAACAAGGCAAACCACTTTTACTAATCTCTGAAGATATTGAAGGGGAAGCTTTGGCTACTCTAGTTGTAAACAAATTACGTGGAACTTTCAATGCTGTAGCTGTTAAAGCTCCAGGATTCGGAGATCGTCGTAAAGCAATGCTGGAAGATATCGCAATCCTAACTGGTGCTGAAGTAATTACAGAAGATTTAGGATTAGAATTAAAATCTACAGACATTTCACAATTAGGACGTGCTTCTAAAGTTGTTGTAACAAAAGACAATACAACAATCGTTGAAGGTAACGGAGAATCAGAACGCATCGCTAGCCGTGTAGCTCAAATCCGTTCTCAATTAGAAGAAACAACTTCTGAATTCGACAAAGAAAAACTACAAGAACGCCTTGCAAAACTTGCTGGTGGAGTAGCTGTTGTGAAAGTCGGAGCAGCAACAGAAACAGAACTAAAAGAACGCAAACTTCGTATCGAAGACGCACTGAACGCAACTCGTGCAGCTGTTGAAGAAGGTATCGTATCTGGTGGTGGTACTGCACTAGTAAATGTATACAACAAAGTAGCAGAACTTGCTGAAACACAAGAAGGCGACGTAGCAACTGGTCTTAAAATTGTACTTCGTGCACTAGAAGAACCAGTTCGCCAAATTGCAAACAACGCAGGTCTAGAAGGTTCTATCGTTGTTGACCGCCTAAAACGCGAAGAAATCGGTATTGGTTTCAACGCAGCAACAGGCGAATGGGTGAACATGATGGACGCTGGTATAGTAGATCCAACGAAAGTAACTCGTTCAGCACTTCAAAACGCTGCATCCGTAGCTGCATTATTCTTGACTACAGAAGCAGTAGTAGCAGACATCCCAGAAAAAGGCGGCGCAGGAATGGGCATGCCTGACATGGGTGGAATGGGCGGCATGATGTAATAACTGCTTTAAACCCTTTCTTAGGGGTTTGAATAGTTACATCAGCTCCATGCTAACATTATAAGGATTATTTGAGGCATCTCATTAGTTGACCAAACTTTTGAGAAGCCTCTTTTTTCATTTCTTTAGTTACATGGAGATAAACGTTTCGTGTTGTATCATCGTCAGTATGATCAAGGCGATCCATAATCTCTTCTAGTCCTACTCCAGCTTCTGCTAACAGTGAAGTATTATGACGTAGAGAATGTGGAGTGAGTTCTTTATTTAAATCAGCTAACTTTAGTAGACGTACTATTCTGTTTCCTACTGTATTTACAAAAGAATTGGATATACTGGTTTTGCATATTAGTGTGAGATATGACTTAATATTATAAAAAATCAGTTTTGATAGGTTTGTCATTCAGCTAAGATATTGGATTAAAGTAATTTGCATGGTAATATTATTTAGTATGTGGAATTTGATACTCTTATGGAGTTGTGCGCAACGAGCGCATCGTAATTGTTTCAATGGAACTCTTTTGCAAGGCGAAGCAGTGACATGGCCGATTTGAAGAAAAAATCAATGCTTTAGTGGATGCAATGTATTCGAATGACTTAAGCATCGCAAAGGGTCATATCGGTACTGAGGACAGCCAGCCATTCACTTCGATTGTTGCGGTTTTATACGAACAAGATTCTCACGGTGAATCCGTTTTTCTTCTTTGCAATCATGGACCATGGTTTAGACCTGTTTTTCATGTGCGAAACATGAGTTAATAAATATATATAAAAAAATTTATCTAAAAGGGGATTACTATCATGAGCGGTTATAACGCAGTAGTAGCAAAAAATACGGAAAATGCTCCAAACGGTAACGATCTATATTCTCAAACTGTAGCTTTCTCTCATTACAATAATCTTTCAGCTCAATTACCTATCGAACCCAAGACTGGTAAATTGGTAGCTGGTGGTATAAAAGAACAGGCTGAACAGTGTTTTAAAAATATCAAGGCCATTGTAGAAAGCATCGATCATGTTATGAGCGATGTTGTTAGAATCACTGTATTTGTTAAGAATATCAAAGATATTGACGCTGTAGATGAAGTTTATAAAACATTCTTCCCAACCTATGTTCCTACACGGACGACAGTCGCAGTTGCAGCTTTACCTATGGATGCTTTGGTGCAAATTGAAGCACTTGTTACTCACGGTGAAGGTACAATTCCAAACGCACCACAAGCAGGTGACCTTATAAAGCTTACTAATAACACGGCAAATGCACCAACAAGTTCTCTATCTACACAAACTGTGTCTTTCTCTCATTACAATAATCTTTCAGCTCAATTACCTATCGATCCGAAAACGGGTAGATTGGTAGCTGGAGGTGTAAAGGAGCAGGCTGGACAGTGCTTAAAAAATATCAAGGCAATTTTAGAAAGTATCGAGGTTCCTTTTGATGATATTGTTAAAATTAATATCTTTGTTAAAAACCTCTCGGATATTGAAGAAGTAAACGAAGTTTATACAACATTTTTCCCAGACTCGGCTATCGCCAGGGCCGTAGCCTATGTCCCTGCACGGACAGTAGTTGCTGCTTCAGCTTTACCTATGGATGCTTTGGTACAAATTGAAGCAGTGGTGTCACACGGAGATGGTACACCTCCACAAGCTGTTGAAGACAGACATGGAATCGTTATCTGGGCAAACAACACTGAAAATGCACCAAAGAGTTATCTATCTACACAAACTGTTGCGTTTTCTCATTACAACCACCTTTCAGCTCAATTACCTTTGGACTCAAAAACTGGTGAATTGGTAGCTGGTGGTGTAAAAGAGCAAACTGAACAGTGCTTGAAAAATATCAAGGCAATTATAGAAAGTATCGACCACGTTATGGACGATGTGGTTAAAGTAAATATCTTCCTCAAAAATATCTCAGATATTGATGCTGTAGACGAAGTTTACACAACATTCTTCCCAGGCGGTGTTCCTGCACGAAGAACAGTTGGCGTATCAGCTTTATCTAAAGATGCTTTAGTCCAAATCGATGTAGTTGTATCAAACGCTGAAGGAACACCACCAAAAGCATAACAGGCATTTGTTTGTAAATACAGGAACTATCAAAGTTACTTGTTAATGCCGATGGTGAATGTGAAATCGCATATCCTATTCATAAAAAGGGGCTGTCTCAAATGAAAATTTGGACAGCTTCCGCTTTTTTAGTTTCCGGGCATAACAAAAAAATGGGTTAGCTTGCGAATCTATGAGATTGAATTTTTATAGAGGGTTACACCTAAACTTTGAGTTTGGATACTTTTGTGAAGCTTGTTCAGTTTATAGCCAAAACACAGAAGCATAAACTCAACCTTCACACTTTGTTTCTCTCTTGTTAAAAATCTTCGAAATCCGTAATCTTCCTTCAAAACTCCGAATACACCTTCCACTTGGATTCATTCGCAAGACAATTCTAAGCGGGGTGGTAATGTTATCAAGGGGTCTGTAAAGACTTTATCAAGACGATTGAATAATTGTTCAGAATAAAGCTCTCAAACCACAACAAGTTTGAAAGTTTTATTGCGTATAATTTTCACTAATTGGTAAAGTTGTAGTAGCACTACAAGGTGCCGAACAGAAATGGTGCCCGTTCCAATCTTAAAAGAGTGGAGGATAGGACTCTAAAAAAGCGGATCATTATAATCCATTTTAAAGAAAATTCCCTTTCGACAAGGCCCCAATAGGTCCTCACGACATCATTTTTGTCTACTAAAGGCATGTTGAAGCGGTCACGAAATTGAAGTTAATTTTGTAACCACCTAAAATAAATTACCGATTAAAATAAAAACCTCCGATTCTCCGCCCCAATTTTCCAATAAAGACTTCGTAAAAGGTGTGAAAAAAGCCCGAAAACGCATTATTACTACTCTGTTTGGAAAAAGAATAGGTTCGGAAATCTTTATTAAAAACTGAGAAAAACGTGAACAGAATGTGGGAATAAAGAGTGAAAAACGGTCAAAACGTGAACCAAAAAAGGGAATTTGGAAAAAATCAATAGAAGAGAAAAGGGACACCCATTTTAAAGGTATTAATTCAGATAGTTAGTAGAATGACGCACAGCATTTTTTTAAAAAAATTTGATACGGAGGGAACAAGGGTTGCAGTTATTGATTGGAACATAATCAACTCATTTGCTAGTGGGTTGGGCTATAATGGTGAAAGTGTTAAGAAGTCCTTTTAGAGTTGAAATAAATAAGGGACTTTTCAATATTTACCTCCCCACAGATTAAGTAGTATAGTCACCATTATTATTAATTTGTCTGTGAATAGTAAACAACATATGTAGAGAGTGTAATTAACTATGAAATTAAGTTGTTATAAGCAAACAGGTTATATGAATACAGATAAGTAAATCAAATAAAAAGCGCGCTAACAACATGCTAACGCAATCAAGTGAAAAACGGTAAATTCTCGTTAAAGATGTTACACCTTTGAATTTCAAAAACCTTGATATACCGCACTTTTGGAACACATCGTTAAAGATATTACACACTTTCACCTTACGGGCGGCATGATGTAATAATGTCCTCCAGCCCTTGATAAATAAGGGTTTTTGAGTAAGATGAGAGTGGTTTGCTAACATTTTGATAAAATATAGAGGTAAATTAACGGAGGCTTCTCAAAAGTTGACTAAACTTTTGGTGAGCTTCTTTTTTCATTTCTTTTGTAAGGTGGAGATAGACACTCTTGGTGATTTGATCATCAAGTCTATCCATAATTTGTTCGAGCGCTACACCAGCATCTGCTAGAAGTGATGTATGTGTATGCCTTAAAGAGTGCGGTGTTAATTCTGGATTTAGACTTGCAATGGCAAGTAGTCTTGCCATCCTAAGTTGTACCATTTTGATGACGAAAGGATATCCCGTTTGTCGTTCTGTTTTGGTAAAGATGAAGTCTTGAATATTATAAGCATCACTAGTTTGTTTAATAATTCTTTCTTGCTTCTCTTTGTAAAGTTTTAAAGCATTTATCAATAGTTTCACTTTTTTGCGTATGTAAAAGTAAATAGTTTAAAAATTGGAGGGCCTGTCCAGAAAGTATAAAGCTATTGTTACATCAGTCTGGATATTTTATTCGCTCACTATTATCAATACATCAGAAATTCAAGTCACACTTAAACCTTGTATTTAGTATGATCGATGTGTTGGTTATTGTATTATGGATAATAGAACGACTGCCTCAATAAATATTTATAATATAAAAATTAAGGAGAATTACATGGCCTGGAGCAAATTGAAGCAAAATCTGGAGAGTTTTCTCTGTCCTGCATTATATGGAAGGGTTGAATACCGTGCAACCGGCTACCGTTATTTACCTGATAAAGCAGGTCTTTGTTATATTGCGGTAGATAAAAAGAATGTACTCAATATGAGTGATTTAACTACCTCAATCAGATGGTATCAAACGGAACTGGAAATTAAGAATGATTCAGATATCCAAATTCCTATCAACAATGAGGAAATTGAAGCGGTCAGAAAAGAAACCAAGGGGATGGTTCCGGAAGATCGTCTACAAGTAATTGCAAGGGGTAGAAAATTATCAGAATATGCAAAAGAGCTTTTGTCAGCGCAGGCATCATTAAGTAAATCAAATTTTATCGTTGTAGCTAATAAGTTTTTATCCACTTCTATAGAGGAAAGCATAGAGAGCAATGATATCTTATTGAATATCCTAGCTTTGGTGGACAGACGGGTTGGAAAAAAACGAATTTTAAACATGACCGAGAAGATTAAATTAAAGCATCCAATTGTGCAGTATTTTTATGAACTACGGCTTAGTACGTTATGATAATAAATAACTCATCACCTGAACATCACTTATTGCGAAAAATTTATCGCCATGTAGATTTTAGTTTTATCCATGAGCTGGTTATCAGAAGAATGGAACCTTTCATTACTTATTGATTTCTTTCGTGTTCAATCCAAGAGAATTTATACATTTGTTATTGAGTTTACTGAGCTAACAATTAGAGTAATAAATTCGGGAAAATCAGTGGTTAACTCAGAAGGAAGAACTCTAGAGCTTTTTATGAAAGTAAATTCAGAACCCAAGATGTAATTTTAGTTAGGTTAGCAAGACTACATCATTTAATACCTCTGTGACCTACAAGTAACACAGGAGGAGAGTGTGATTGGATGCTAACAATTTGCTAACGCAACTAAATGAAAAGCGATAAAATTCCGTTAAAAATGTTACAATGAACATTTTACAAATGTTGATATAGCGCGCTTTTGGAACACATCGTGAAATATATGACACACTTTCACCTTACGTAAGGCATGATGTAATTTAACGTCTATCCATATAGTTTAAAACAATTAAAAAGAGGCATCTCGTTCGTTCGTAAAACGACTGAGATGCTTCTTTTTTTTATATAAAAAGGTTATGAAACTTTACCATCAAATTTAGGTATTCATGGTATTTATAGCCGACAGGCTTTCTTTCTTAACTCGGATTTTCAAGGCGCACAGACTTGCAATTTAGTCTCTCATTAACCGAGCCTGACACAAGTTGCACTTAAAGGGCGGCTTGCGAAATTCTTATATAAAATTTGAAATTTTATCCGAGCTCATCCAACAAAGATGATTTGTAATGCAGCTAGCTGATAATTACATGGTTCTTGTAATATGGCAAATAATTTCCAATCTCTTCTTTAAATAAAAAAAATAATTGAGTGGAGGTTGGGATGACGAAAAAGCAAAATAAAAGAGACTGTCATAAAGTCTATCTTGGCAACTTTTGTGACAGCCTTTTTTAAGTCTTAATTGCAGTAAGATGCTCATCGAAGGCATCAATAATATGGAGGAAATGATCTGCTTCTCGGTATACATGGTCCGCAAGAAGTGCAGGGATGTTACTCTTAATCTTGCAAGCTTCAATTAAATCTCTAGCCGTTTTCTTGAAGTCACGTAGCGATACAACAGATACACGATTTTGGTCGAGAAACTGGTCTAATAATGGCACTGTTTCTGATTGAGGACGCATATGATCCAAATCCTGTGCTTGGAAGAGAAGTTGGTCAAAGTCATTGCTGAATTCTCTTGCTTGGTCTACGAGTTTTCTTTCGGAAGGATCTAACAAATGACCAATAAATTTTGAATGGTCCGCCATTATTTTTAAGAAAAACACATTTTCTTTAATGATGGCTTCCGGCAATGGTTTCAGCTTTCCTTCATTTAATTCCCTTAAACGTTTAGAGAAATAAGCAGCTTCTCGGCTTGTATGGTCAACAAGTAAAGGGATATTATTCGATACAATCTTACAGCTTAATATTAATCCCAGAACTTTTCGTTTATATGCCCAAATGGAAGCCGCTGCTTGGTAAACTTGGATGTTGAGTTGTCTAATTATTTCAGGATCTGTCATTTCATTGTACTCGCTAATTTGTTCTTCAATTCGTTCAAATACGTCTATGAAGTACCTTGCTTCTTTAATGAGTTGAGTCTGATCTACAGTGAATCCTAAACTTAAAAAAAACGCGTGCTCTTTCATAATCCTTGACCAAAAACGTATTTCCTCTAACGATTGCGTTACAAAAGTAGTAATCGTCAATTCGCTCCTTATGATTTATTTAATCTTTTCATTCTATTCTATGAGTACTTCGCTTATGAAATGTTTTATAGACATTCAATAGGTTCCATTTAATTAGGGATATTCTAGTGCTCGTACTTTTCATATGAAGTTTTTTTTTCTCCCAAAAAGTTAAAAAAGTATAGGAAATGATAATAGAATACTATTGATAGCGCTTTCATATAAATAATCTGAATATATAATTAAGTTGTAATTACTTTAATTCAAAGGGAGTGGGGTAAAAAAATGATTAAGAAATTTAAGGGTTTAACATTTTTAATAATGTTGATGATGTTCGCACTAGTGGCAGTGGGATGTAGCGATAGTGGAGGAAGTAAGGTTGATGTAGGAATCGTGTTGCCGACAAAGGATGAACCAAGGTGGGTCCAGGATGAGCAGCGTTTCAAGGATGCATTAAAAAGCTCCAAGTATTCAACAGAAATTCTATTTAGTCAAGGATCTTCAGCAAAAGAAAAAGAAAATGTAGAAGCATTATTAAATAAAGGCATCAAGGTATTGATCATCACTCCTCATGACGGTGCAGCAGCTGCATCTGCAGTAGAAGCAGCGAAAAAAGAGGGTGTAACGGTTATTGCATATGACCGTTTAATTACAGATACAGATGCAGTGGATTATTATGTAACATTTGATAGTTTAGCAGTAGGTGCTGCACAAGCACAGTATTTAGTAGACAATGCAAAAGGTTCTGGCGTACCGCTTTACTTGTATGCAGGAGCAGCTTCAGATAACAACGCATTCCTATTCTTCGAAGGAGCATGGAAAGTGCTTCAATCGAAAATTGTAGATGGCACTTTTAAAATTGCCAACTCCAGTGAAGCAGAGAAGTTAAAAGGTTCCGCAGATCTTTCACGCGATCAACTAGGCAAAATTATTGGGCAGGTTACAACTAACTGGGATGCAAACGAAGCAAAAAACAAAGCGCAGACTCACTTAACAGCAGCTGGTAACGATCTAAAAGGGGATGTTGCAATTTTGGCTCCTAATGACGGAACAGCTCGGTCAATTGCAGACGTATTTGCTTCTGACAGTGCGATTAAAACCTATTTTGTAACAGGGCAAGATGCGGAGAAAGCATCTATCCAATATATCATCGACGGAAAACAATCGATGACAGTGTTTAAAGACGTTCGTACATTAGTAAAAGATGCGATGGGGATGGCAGTTAGTATCTTAGATGGTAAAACTCCTGAAACAACAGGTTCTTATGATAATGGTTCCATTGAAGTTAAAGCGAAACAAACGAATGTCATCGTGGTGGATAAAGAAAACGTGAAATCAGAGCTAATCGATTCTGGATACTACGAAGCAAGTGAATTCACAGGTTTAAAGTAAAAGTTTCACATTGGAAAAGGAAAAATAGTGATAGCATCATCTATCACTATTTCTCCATTTCTATTTGTTTGGGTTAGGGAGGCGTTGAAATGAGCGAATATATTTTAGAGATGAATGACATATCTAAAGAGTTCCCCGGAGTTAAGGCCCTATCGAATGTGAATTTTAAAGTGGAAAAAGGCGAAATTCATTGCTTGGTTGGTGAGAACGGTGCGGGAAAATCGACACTGATGAAAGTATTGAGTGGGGTTTATCCGTATGGCATGTATGACGGAGATATCGTATTTGAAGGCCAAGTTCAACAGTTCCATGAGATTAACAATAGTGTGAAGGCTGGTATTGGCATCATCTATCAAGAATTGGCACTTTTTCCGGACTTGACCGTTTATGAAAATATATTTGCCGGCAATGAAGTGAAAAAGGGTCCTTTTGTTGACTGGAATCAAACAATCGTCCAAGCTACGCAAATGCTGAAAAAGGTAAAGTTGAAAGTGACACCAGAAACACTCATCAGGGAATTAGGTGTAGGAAAGCAACAGCTCGTCGAAATTGCCAAAGCGTTAAGTAAAGATGTAAATTTGCTTATTTTAGATGAGCCCACAGCAGCATTGAATGAAGATGATAGTGAAAACCTATTAGAACTCCTAAAGGAGCTAAAAAGCCAAGGAATTAGCTGCATCATGATTTCGCATAAGCTAAAGGAGGTCATCTCTATAGCTGATAAAGTAACTGTATTGCGGGACGGAAAAACGATTTGTACGCTGGATGCAAGTAAAGGGGAAGTAGTCGAAAATGTTATCATCAAAAATATGGTAGGGCGTAACATTGAAGACATTTACCCAAAACGTCCAGACAAGAAAATTGGAAAAACGGTTCTCGAATTAACCGAATGGTCGGCATATGATACACAGCTAGGGCGAAACGTTGTGAAGGAAGTCAATATTCATGTGAAAAAAGGAGAAATTATTGGAATTGCTGGTCTCATGGGATCCGGGCGAACAGAGCTTGCACTTAGTATTTTTGGAAATCCTAAAAAGTATAAGCTACAAGGAAACCTGAAAATTCAAGGAGCGCCGAAAATATTGAAGCATACTAGTGAAGCGATTAAGGCAGGTATTGCATATGTGACGGAGGATCGAAAGGGAGACGGTCTATTTTTATTACAGGATATAAAGAGCAATGTCTCAGCGGCACATCTGAAGGGGATCTCAACGAAGGGGATTCTCAATTTAAACGAAGAAGTGAAGGTTGGTAAAGAGTACAAAGACTCGTTGTCTATTAAAGCGAGTTCACTCGAGCAAGTAGTTGGCAAACTGAGTGGTGGAAACCAACAAAAGGTATCACTTGGGAAATGGTTGTTCACTGGACCAAATATCTTAATCTTGGATGAACCGACACGAGGAATTGATGTCGGAGCAAAATTTGAAATTTATTCGATTATGAATGAACTGATTAACGAAGGTATGAGTATTATTATGATTTCTTCTGAACTTGGTGAAGTACTAGGAATGAGTGATCGTATCTATGTCATGGCTGACGGTGCAATTAAAGGAGAGCTGACCATGGAGGAAGCGACACAAGAAACGATTATGGAACTTGCGACGCAATAGGAGGGGAATAACGATGAACTTTTATAAAGAAGCGAAAGCGCTCGTCAAAGCCAACATTCGAGATTACGGAATGTATATTGCGTTAACCGTCATTATGTTAACATTTACAATTATGACGGACGGCTTGTTTATGTCGTCTCGAAACATTAGTAACTTATTGGATTCTGCAGGTTATATTGCGGTTTTGGCAGTTGGGATGACGCTTGTCATCGTCATTCGTCACATTGACTTATCGGTTGGTTTTTTGGCAGGATTTCTAGGTGCAATATCGGCCATTTTCTTGACGCAATTGGGCTTGTCGGTATGGATTACTATACCAATCATTTTACTTTTAGGTGCTATGATTGGTCTGTTAAATGGAACGTTAATTGCGAAGTTAGGGATTCCAGCATTCGTTGCTACGCTAGCGGGAATGCTAATTTTCCGGGGTGCACTCCTTAAGGTCACCGAAAAAACAGGAACGATTATTATAAAGGACGAACAATTCAATGCGATCGGAAATGGATTTATTCCATCTATCATGCAAGTAAATGGCTTACACCTATTGACGTTATTAGTAGGATTCGTCGGAATTCTTTTTTATATTTACAATGATATCTCCAATCGTCGGAACAAATTGACATATGGTTTTGATGTGATGTCTAAGGGAATTTTTAGCGTAAAACTTGTTTTGATATCTGCAATTATTGCATATATTACTTGGATTTTAGCTGGATATAATGGGTTTTCCTGGACGGTTATTATTATGATTATTGTGGTGATCATCTATCATTTCTTAACTTCTAAAACAGTACTTGGCCGTCATATTTATGCAGTCGGCAGTAATCCGGAGGCAGCGCATTTAAGCGGAATTAATGTACAAAAGATTACATATATTGTATTTGGATCAATGGGAATGCTCGCAGCGTTATCAGGAATCCTTTTTACATCTCGACTTCAATCCGCAACGACCACCGCTGGAACTCTCTTTGAACTGGATGCAATTGCGGCAGCATATGTTGGTGGGGTATCTTCCGCAGGGGGTGTCGGTAAAGTAACGGGTGCGATTATTGGTGCCATCGTAATGGCCTCTTTATCGAGCGGGATGAACTTACTAGGTGTCGGAATTTCCTATCAATACATAATTCGCGGCGCTGTTTTAGCTGGAGCAGTAATTTTCGATGTCATGACACGTAAGCAACGGGCTTAAAAGAGAATAGTAGAATAACTGGGCACCCTATAATTAGGGTGCCTAAAGTAGTTTACAAGTCATTGTTAATTTCCAAGTGGATGGTAAAATGGAAGGAATAAGCTTAAGGGAAGGGGAAGGTGTATGCGCAAAAAGGTTGTTCTTGCATTAGGTGCACTCATTGTAATTTTCAGCTATTTGACTATTGTGTCGGCAACTAAGGCGTTTCGCTCAACTAGTGAGATGCCAGCAAACCACGACTCTGCCCCGGAATCCATTCGTATCGTACTCATTACACAAGAGCTTGATACTCCTTTTTGGAACAAGGTCGGTCAAGGAGCAACGAAGCAGGCACAAAAAGAAGGTGTTCAGCTCGAAGTTTGGGGAAGCTATGGAAACAACGAAGATGATTTCTTGAAGAAAATGGAGGTTGCCATTCATTCAAAGGTAGATGGGATTATCGTACAAGGACTGGATAATGAAGAATTTAAAGAGCTGACAAAGGTTAAGGCAGCCTTTTATGGGATTCCTGTCATTACCGTCGCAAATGATGTGCCAGTGGAAGAAAGTTTGCGAAAGACATATGTTGGTTCAGATCAGTTTTGGGCAGGAAAAGTGGTTGCTCGTCAATTGATAAAAAAAATGGGCACGGCAGGAGAAGTAGTTATACTTGGGGATATAGAGCAAGCGTTTTATCAGAAACAACGTTTAGCGGGTATTCAAGCTATTTTAAGTGGGTATCCAGACATCCAAATGACTGTAAAAGGGACGGCGGCTACAAAAGAACAAGTGATGGCAACGTCACAACAGGTGATGAATGAAGTGCCGCGAGCTTCTGCTTTTATTGTCATTAATGCAAATTATGCAGGACCACTGATTCAAGAAATCGGAAGACGTACTAAGGTCGAGCCGTATCATATTTATACTTTTGATGATGGGGTGGAGTCGACTGTTCTTTTACGGCAAGGCAAGCTGGATGGGATTTTGGAGCAACAGCCAGAAGAAATGGGCAGTGAAAGCGTTAAATGGTTGATGGAGTGGATTTCAGGAAAGACTGTACCGCTTGATTCAAATGGTTATCTCACCAAAACACGCATGGTTGAAGCGAAAGGTAAAGGACTATGACGACGATTCAAAAAAAGATTTGGATGCTTGTTTCCATTATGCTGCTAATTATGGGGATTATTTGGTTGACGCTCACGTATTATAATCAAAAAACGCAGGAACAATCCAATGATATATTGCAACGCTATTTGCGGATGAATGAGGTAACAACTGCTAGTCAACAAATGATTACTAATTTAAATAATTATTTATTTTCTCCAACAGATAAACATAAACAACAGGTAGAAAAAAGTATCGTCGTTATTAAAGAGGTGCAACAAGATGTAGTAGAACTGCGAAATGAGGAAAATACATTCTCAGTAACCAATTATATTCATTTAATAGATAGTCTTGTCGAGACGGCAAATCGTTCCATTGTGTTTTCAGAAGAGAAAGAACTAGAATGGTCAACCAACGAATTTAATGAAGCAAATCGAATTTCAATGTACATATCTGAAATGACCTTAACTATTTTAGACAGAGAACTAAAGACCTATAATCGCTTTTATCGAGATATTATCAAACAATCGGAGGAGCTAAAAAAGCTAGGAATCTGGTTATTGCTGTTGATAACAGTCGTTCTACTATTGGCTACTTATTGGTTTTCTCTTAGCATTACAAGACCGATTCATCAACTCACGAAGGCTGCGAACGAATTGTCGGAAGGTAATTTTAATCAGCGAATTGAAGTAAAATCCAATGATGAGATTGCCTTTCTAGCGAATACTTTTGACGAGATGAGGATAAACATTAATGACTTGATTTTGGAAATTCAACAAAAGGCTCAGCTAGAACATGAGCTTCAACAAAGTAAATTATTGTTGAAGGAGAGCCAACTGAAAAGCTTGCAAAGCCAGATAAACCCACATTTTTTATTCAACACCTTGAACACATTATCGAAAAAGGCGTATTTGGATGGTGCAGAGGAAACGAGCGATCTTTTGGTCAGTGTAGCAGGATTGCTACGCTACAATTTAAAGAGGGTTGACCGTTCTGTGACGTTGTTTGAAGAAGTAGTTGTTTTAAATCAATATATGGAAATCCAAAAGGCTCGTTTTACAGATCGCTTACAGTTTGAGTCGGATATCGATGAATCTTGCTTAAATGTGAAAATTCCTGGTCTAACCCTTCAGCCAATTATTGAAAATGCGGTAATTCACGCTATTGAACCAGAGGAGGATGGGGGCACCATTTGGTTTAGGATTAAGAGGGTAACACCATGGGTCATCATTGAAATCGAAGATAGTGGAAAAGGAATGTCACAAGAAAAAATGCAGCAGTTGTTAAAGGGAAATGTTCTACCAATCGAAGGACATTCTACAGGAATTGGTTTTCAAAATGTAGTGAAAAGATTGTATTTATTTTATGGGATAGAGGATTTAGTGACGATTGAAAGTGCAGAAGGACGAGGTACAAAGGTAGTTATACAAATTCCAGAAACAAGGGAGAAGGGAAATGAAGATGAAACTTCTTATCGTTGATGATGAACCGATTGAGCGAGAAGGGATGCAGGTTATTTTACAAAAAGCATTCCCTGAACTTACCATTCACCAAGCAAAAAATGGGAAATTAGCAATAGAATTAGCAGCTTCGTTTAAACCAGACCTAATTTTAATGGATATTATGATGCCAGGTATGACAGGGCTTGAAGCCATTGAGCAAATTCAAGCTGAGCACGGTGCGATTAAGTTTATTATGGTGACGGCATTTGATATGTTCGATTATGCAAGACAGGCTATTAAGCTCGGTGTGAAGGATTACCTCTTGAAACCGAGTAAAGCCAGTGAGATTGTTGCAACGGTAGGAAAAGTTTTAGAAGAATGCAGGCAGGAACATGTAGCAAAGACTACAAGCCAGATGCAGCAAGTGAAATGGCAAAATACGTTGACTTTAGCAGAAACAGATATTGTCACACAGCTATTATTTGACCATGTACATGACGTACATATCGATATGCTCGTCGAGATGCTTGATATTTGCTCTACCGATGAAAAATTTGTCGTAGTCGTCTTGCTGTCAGAGGGAGCAGAGCACTACTATGTACAGATTAAGGAAAAAGTACGTGAAACTGAAAATGCTTGGGTAGGTGCATTATACGGACGTCAGCTTCCTATTATTATTTTTCGTGATCAAGAGAGGTCCTTTCGTTCCCAAGCAGTCTTATTAGCAAAAGCCATTTTATCTTTATCAAAGGATAAAACGGGATTGAATTGGTTTATTGGTATTGGTCAAGTTTGTGAGGGACTCGATGAAATTCGTCATTCGTACCAAGAAGCACTTATTGCGACCATGGATACAACGCTAGCGGTCAAACATCGATTTTATGCTGACGTGCCGACACTTAGCTTGGAAACAGATAATCAGATTATCAAGCAACAGCAAAAAGACTTCTTTGACCAAATTCGTTTAGGGGACTGGATGTCCATCCGTTCTGGTGTGCTAGATGTGATTCAACAACACGAGAATGAGGGAAATTCTCTGATCTACACGCAACAGAGAGTGCTCGAGTTGCTCTGGATTGCAAACCGAGTAATGGATGAAATGGGAATGGAAGCGGAGGTCCCGTTTTTCACCTTTCAAGCACAGGATTCTCGTCAATTGCGTACGGAAACGCTCCTGCTTCTTGATCGTATGAATCGTATATATGGTGCGCATTACGAGCGAGTAGAGGCAGATAAAATACACCATATCCAACAATTTATTCGTGAGCATTCACACGAAAATATTTCACTTGATACGCTCGCACAAAGGGTCAATTTAAGTCCGATTTACATTAGTAAAATGTTCAAGGAGAAGTTGGGTATTAACTACATTGATTTTCTGACAGAGTGCCGAATTGAAAAAGCAAAAAAACTATTAAATGATCCAGAGCGGAGCCTAAAGGAGATTACGTTTGAGGTTGGTTATCATGAGCCGAATTATTTTAGTAAAGTGTTCAAGAAAATGTGCGGGGTGTCTCCAAAGGAATACCGAAAAACGTTATTGAGTAAAAATTATGAAGTTTAGTAGGTGGTGAGCAGATGAAACGAAGGGCTATAGTCTTGTGTTTTTTGAGTATGGTCTGGATACTAGTTGGTTGTACAGATAAGCCAAAGCCGGTACTGGAAACCGACGAAACAGAAAAACCGACACTTCTTGATGAGAACCATGCGCCAATTCGTATTGGATTTTCCATGGATACTTTGCTTGAAGAAAGATGGTTGAAGGATCGTGACTTGTTTAAGGAAGCTGTCGAAGCACTGGGAGCGGAAGTAGAGATTGTCGCTGCGAGTGGAGATGATGCGCTTCAAATTTCGCAGGCAGAGGCGCTCATTCATAGCGGGATCGACCTTTTGGTGATTGTTCCGCATAATGCGGAGGCTACAGCTGCGATTGTACATAAGGCACATCTGTCGGGTATCCAAGTAATTGCTTATGACCGACTCGTCAAAAATGCAGATCTCGATCTGTACGTGTCTTTTGATAACGAACAGGTTGGTGAAATGCAAGCCAAAGCTATTACTGCGCTCGTACCAAAGGGAAATTACGCGTTTATCGGTGGTGCCATAACCGATAACAATGCGCACTTGTTGAAACAAGGTGTATTCAAAGTGCTGCGTCCGTATATTGAGCGAGGGGATATTAACATCGTCTATGATCAATGGACAGAGGATTGGACTCCAGTGAATGCTAGAGCCAATATGGAAGAAGCACTTCGGACAACCAATATGCAAATTGATGCGGTAATTGCTGCAAATGATGCAACTGCAGGTGGAGCCATTCAAGCACTTGCTGCAAAAGGACTCGCTGGAAAAGTACCAGTTGCCGGACAAGATGCGGATTTGGCAGGAGTTCAAAGAATTGTAGTTGGAACACAAACGATGACAGTCTATAAGCCAATACAGATGCTCGCGAAGGAAGCAGCAGAATTAGCGGTTGCTATGGCAAAGGGTGAGATAGTAACTGCTGAACAAAAAGTTAATAATGGAAAAATAGAAGTTCCTTCTGTGTTACTAACGCCGATTGCTGTCAATGAACATAACTTAGATAGAACAGTTATTTTCGACGGATTTCATTCTCCTGAGGATGTGTATAGGGAAGTAGCGGAGTGATTGAATACCTAATTAATTTACACTTATTTATTAGTTATACACTGTTTCACTGTGTTTAGAAAACATTATGAGTAACTACCTTAAGGCTACTTTCTTTTCGAAATACCCGTTTAACATCAATAGATGTGTTTAAGATCATCTTGAAATCAATCTTCTATTAAAGAGTGCTAGTATAGTGGTTGGGCAACTGTCAACAAGCAGTAATCATTTTATTCTTCATAAGTACGGTTAAAATTACACCAATTCAAAAAGGCTTGTCATCAATTAATGGAATTGATGACAAGCCTTTTTAAGTGATTGGCACTAGTTAATTCATGGGATGGCTGAAGAAAGAGATGCATCTCCGGTTCTGTTATAATGGTAACAATATATACACTAAATGTTATATGGAAGACACACCAACTAAAGAAAAATACATGTCAGGGGGAGAACAATTGGTCTTTATTCGTAACCATCTGTTAGGGTACGGGGTGGATCCAGCCTGGGTTGATACTCTTTCATTTTTCACATTGATCTCTTTTATTGCGCTAATTTGTATCATAGCAAATTTTTTTACGAGACAAGTGATTATTCGATTTATCACACACATCATTAGGAAGAACAAATTCAAGTGGAATAGTATACTTTTGGAACGAAAAGTGTTCCGTAAATTATCTCATTTTGTCCCTGCTATTATTATTTATTATTTTGCATCTACTTTTCCGGCTTATCAAAAAGTAATCGAGCCGTTAGCACTCACTTATATTATGATTGTTGCGTTAAATGTGATCAATCGTTTATTAAGTGTTATTAATGAAATTTATCAAAGTTATGAAATTTCAAAAACGAAGCCGATTAAAGGGTATATACAAGTTGCTAAAATTGTTGTCATCATTGTAGGTACCATTTTGGTGATTGCTAATCTGATGGGTGAAAGCCCTATTCTTCTACTCAGTGGGATAGGGGCTCTCTCAGCGGTTTTCATGTTAGTGTTTAAAGATTCGTTACTTGGGCTAGTGGCGGGGGTGCAACTTTCCGCTACTGATATGGTACGGATGGGTGACTGGATTTCAATGCCAAAGTATGGAGCGGATGGAGATGTTATTGACATTTCCTTGAACACGGTAATGGTGAGAAACTTTGATTATACCGTTACCATGATACCAAGCTATGCGCTCATTTCGGATTCCTTCATTAACTGGAGAGGGATGCAAGAATCCGGCGGTAGACGTATTAAGCGTGCGTTATATATTGATGCGACAAGCATTACATTTTGCACACAGGATATGATTGAGCACTTTAAACATATCCACTTTCTAAGCGATTATATCGTCAGTCGTGAACACGAAATTGAGGAATACAATTTCAAGAATAAAATAAACCTCAGCAATCTGGTGAACGGAAGAGCATTAACGAATATTGGTGTCTTTCGAGCATACATCAATGAATACCTCCAACATCATCCAGGTATTCATAAAGAAATGACGTTGATGGTTCGTCAGTTAGCTTCTGGTGAAAATGGACTACCATTAGAAATTTATGCCTTTGCAAATAGTACAAAATGGGCTGTCTATGAGACCGTCCAAGCTGACATTTTTGATCATTTGTTTGCCATAGCTGAAGAATTTGGACTCCGCATATTCCAAAATCCTACTGGTAGCGATTTTAAAGGGATGATGGACCAACCTGAAAGTTGATACAGGTGGCAGTCACCCATTCATTTACCAAAATTTAAATGAACATGAATATTTGAATAAACATGTTTGTTAAGGTGAACCGCCGCTAAGTTTGAAATTGAAATTAGAACCGATTATGGATGGGCCAGATTATTGAAGAATGGCTAGCGTTTTTGAGGTTTCCCACCTACCAGATGAATAACTTGGCACATTAAAAATGGAACTGTCAAATTTGCGTTAGCTCTATTTCTATAGTATCTTTGCACTAATCTTTTGATTATGCCCTAACATGGCAATACAACGGTAAATATGCTACCTTTCCCAGTATTACTTTGCACATAAACGTCACCCCCGCATAGTTCTACTATGCGTTTTACAAGTGGAAGTCCAAGTCCGTATCCCTTTACGGTATGGGAAGTATCGGCTTGGTAAAACTTGTCGAAAATATGGATTTGGGAATGACTATCCATACCAGGTCCGCCATCCTGAATAACAAATCGGATCTCGTCATTTACCTTTACAAGGGTAATATTTATTAATCCACCCCGGTAGGAAAATTTAATGGCATTATCTAAAAGGTTAAGCCAAATATGTTGTGTCAAATCTTCGTTTCCTCTATAAATTACTTTATCTAATTCCACATTTACGGTAATGTCTTTTGCAGACCACTTGGGATCCATTAATACGATTGTTCTTCTAATTTGTTCATCAAGCCTGAACGGGGCTTTATCAGGAACAATTTTAAGGTTTTCATATTTTGACAATGTGAGTACATTGTTGGAAAGCGCAGCTAACCGCTCTGATTCCGTTATGATAATGTCAAGATACTCTTGTCTTTCTTCCTCGGTAAGATTATTATCCTTGAGAAGTTTTGCAAAACCACGTACAGATACGATGGGTGTTTTAAATTCATGGGAAAAGTTGTTGACAAAATCACTTCTCAACGTTTCTATGCTTGAAAGTTCTTGTGTCATTTTATTAAAGCTCGCAGACAGTTCTTCCAATTCTCCAATGCCTTTTATTTCTACCTTAACACTAAAGTCGCCTCCAGCTACTTTATGTGTGGCATCAATTACCCTACGGATTGGATTCAGTGCTTTTTTGCTAAAAAAGGCGGTAAGTGACGTTCCAAGTAAAACGCAGAGACTGAAAAGTATAAATAACGGGAATAGATGTTTACCATTGTTTCCTCTCGTATTAGGTGCAGGAGGACCGGATAAAGAAATAATATCCAAATGCTGTAATAGTGCGACACTACCTCCAATAACTAAAAATGTTGCCACTAAAACAACAAACACAAACATTACCAAAGTTATAGCAAGACTTAATCTCTTTTTAATAAATTCCCTCATGTTTTTTTCACCGCCTTATAGCCAAGGCCCCTTATTGTAATAATTTCAAACTCTGGACAAACTCGAAATCTGTCCCTCAATCGGTTTATATGAACATTAAGTGTGTGGTCATCGGTCTCGGACTCCATTCCCCAAATCTCATCCATAAGTTGCAGACGTGTAAAAATCATGTTCGGATAAGAAAGTAGCTTAAATAAGAGGTAAAATTCTTTTCGCGGCAGCGTAATAACTTTATCTTCACGGGATACGGTAAACGTATCATAATCAAGTACAACCTTGCCGAATGTTAACTTGTGATCGGTGGCAATCTGTGCTCTGCGGAGAAGTGCTTTAATACGAAGTATCATCTCCTGCTCATCTACCGGTTTTGTCATATAATCATCTGTACCAACAATAAATCCTCTCCTTTTATCCTTTGGTTCCTCCTTCGCTGTAACCATCAATATAGGCAAATTCCCCCATGAAAGCCTAAGTTGCCGTGTCAATTCATAGCCGTCCATATTCGGCATCATTAAATCAAGTACCACTAAATCAATATGTTGTTTTTCCATTAAATTAAGTGCTTCAATGCCGTCCTCTGCCCCGTATGTTTCAAATCCGTTCTGATTTAATACGGCGCACATTAACTTTCTAATATTTGTTTCATCTTCAACTACTAATATTTTTAACAAATAAAGCGCCTCCATTTTAACTATATTATTATAAAAAATTATACCTTAAGAATGTAAACAGAATATCAATTACATATTTTCACATGTCTGTTGATTAACCACTTTTCTACACAAAATCCTTGTAAAAAAAGCTTCTACGAAGGTACGCCCAATATAGGGTGGATGATTATGCGCAGTTTTACATAAACTGCGTCGTAAGAAAGTTACCGCTAGGATTTTCGCTGCAGGGCGGACGCTTTCCGCAGGGTGAGCGATGAGCCTTCACCGTCGCTACGCGTCGCCTGAGAAGTCTCATTTTGCTCACTTGATCCTGCTGGAGTCGCCGCCCTGCAGCGAAAATCCATCCTATTTGCTAACTATTCAGCATCACCACTATATTTCGTTCAATTTAATAAAGTATTTTCTAATAGGAAAATCCAATAAATGGCTGAACGAGACAAAAACTATTGCAAACGAGACCAATTCGCTACCCAACGAGACCATTTCTCCTAATAAAGCCTTAACTTAGAGTGAGATGCACTTATTAAAGTGTGTGCTATCATTATATTGCGCATCTTCCTTGTAAGATTGCGTAAAACGTATTCTATGTTGTGGATAACGGGTAAAATATTTCACATTATGGATTGCAGCGGCAGGCGGCGACTCCGAAGGGATCAGGGAGACAGATGAGACAGCACAAACGGCGCGCCTGCGACGGTGCTGGCTCATCGCTCCCCCCTCGGAAAGCGTCCGCCTAGAGCGGAAATCCCGGCGGTCACTACGACGCATTATACAAACAATGCGAAGGTTCGATGCTAAAGGTATAGGAAGATGCAACAAAGTCGCATACCTTCACATTATGAAATCTCGGTAATGATGTATGGCTAGTTTCAGAAAAGAGTGTACATAGAGTACATAGTACTTTATTACAAAGTTAAGTAGTAATCCGCAGGTAACCATTGGCTAATCAACAGACCCGATATTTCCAGCTAGTTTATTTTCAGTTTACTTTACAGGGCTACAATACAGGAGTAGAAAGAACGGGAGGAATGTTTATGTTGAAACTCAAACTGGACAATATTAATAAAACATATGATAGCGGTGAAGTTGTTACCGCCATAAAAGGTCTATCTATTGGATTCCGTGAAAACGAACTTGTTTCCATACTTGGTCCGTCAGGTTGTGGTAAAACAACACTTCTTAATATTATTGGTGGTTTAGACCAATATGATAAAGGCGATATGATAATAAACGGCGTGTCGACGAAAGAATTCAAAAATAGTGACTGGGATGCTTACCGAAACCGATCTATAGGCTTTGTATTCCAAAGTTATAATCTTATTACACATCAAACAGTGTTGCAGAATGTTGAAATTGCGATGACTTTATCAGGGGTTTCAGCTTCAGAGAGAAACCGTAGGGCAAAGCAAGCACTAATAGATGTTGGGCTTGCAGACCAAATGAAAAAAAGGCCGAATCAATTGTCAGGTGGTCAGATGCAGCGTGTTGCTATTGCAAGGGCTCTTGTGAATGATCCTGATATTATCCTTGCAGATGAGCCGACTGGTGCACTTGATAGTCATACCAGTATTCAGGTCATGGATATTTTAAAGGAAGTAGCCAAAACACGCCTTGTCATCATGGTCACTCATAATGGCGAACTCGCAGAAGAATATTCAGATAGAATCATTCGAATCTTAGACGGTGAAGTTCAGTCTGACAGCAATCCTGCTATAGAAACCAAGGTAGAAATAGCAACCAAACCTTCAAGTGAAAAGCAGAAGTTTAAGAAAACCTCTATGTCACTATTCACGGCAACATCGCTTTCCTTTAAAAATCTGCTGACAAAACGAGGCAGAACAATGATTACTGCATTTGCCGGAAGCATTGGTATTATCGGAGTGGCGCTAGTTTTGGCTCTTTCAAACGGATTGTCAAACTATATGAGTAGTGTACAGTCAGATACACTATCAGGCTTTCCAATCACCATCAACACAGGCGAACAAACTTTGGATTTTGGCCCCTCTGCTCCTGGTGATTTTGAGGGAAATAAAGGTGCTACGGGATATACGGAATATACCGATAAAGATATTATGTATTCCTATGATAAGGAGAAAAATAGTAAGAAACATAGCAACATCATCACACAAGATTATCTAAATTATATAGGAGAACTTGAAACAAAACTGCCAAATGTAGTTAACAACATTTCCTATACACAGGGAGTTAGAGTCAATCTTTTGGCAAAAGGGCAAGATACAGCTGTAAAGTATGAAACCACAGCCATTCCAAGTGAAATGGGAAGGCCGGGTGGCAATAATGTCTATTGGCAGGAAATCCCCGACAATAACGAATTCATTTTATCTTTATATGACCTAATTGGTAATGGAAGCCGTATGCCTAAAGGAAAAAACGAAGTTGTTTTAGTTGTTGATAAATATAACCGTATAGACAAAGCATTTTTTGATAAACTTGGTATTACTGACAAGACAGAAAACTATAAAATGACTGATTTTGTTGGCAAAACCATCTTAAAAGTTATACCCAACGACGATTTCTATACAAAAAATGGAGATTTATTCAATGCGGTAGCACCTACTGGTTATGAAAAGCTATATGACAGTGATACTGGGACGAAATTAACGATTACCGGCATTCTTCGTCCCAAAAAAGATCAGTCAAGTAGCTATTTATCACCGGGCATTGCTTACACTACCGATTTGACTGCCAGCGTAGTTGAAGATGCGCAGAAGAGCGAAATTGCATCAGCACAAAAAGATTCGAATAAGGATGTTTTGCTTGGTACAACTTTAGACAATAAAGCGAAGGATAATGCATTGATTATGCTTGGAGCTGATACTACTCCTACGGGTATCAATATTTATCCAACAGATTATGATAGCAAAGACAATATAAAAGAATACCTTGATAAATTCAATAATGGCAAAGCAGATGATGACAAGCTGATTTATTCTGATATGGCAGAAACAATTTCCTCCATAACAGGGAAACTGCTTGATACCGTTACTTATGTATTGATCGGATTTGCGGCCATATCTCTTGTGGTATCCACAATTATGATTGGTATCATAACATATGTTTCGGTAATTGAGCGCACTAAAGAGATCGGCATTCTTCGTAGCGTCGGTGCACGGAAAAAAGATATTTCAAGGGTATTTAATGCGGAAACGCTAATTATAGGATTTGCGGCAGGAATTCTTGGAGTAGGCCTTTCTTATTTGATACAAATACCGATTAATGCCGTAATATCAAATCTGGCGGGAATTAGTGGATTAGCAGACCTTAACCCACTTCATGCCACAGTGCTTGTTGCGGGAAGTATGTTGCTTACCTTAATTGCTGGTTCTATTCCATCAAGAATGGCTGCAAAGAAGGATCCGGTTGTTGCACTTCGAAGTGAATAATATTCATTAAAAGTAGGCCGTCTTTATTTGTGGTGAAAAGTGGCTGCATCTGCAGTTACTTTTCACCATTAGTTATGTAAAGTATAAAGTACATTACTTCAATTTGGAGTGGTGATTGGTTTGTAAGATAGATTGTAAATCAGCTATTTAAATGTAAGTTTATAGGCCGGATAAGGCTTTTTTTTGTCTGTTTTTACATGAACTAAAGCAGAATAGAATGTTTTACATAAACTGCGTCGTAAGAAAGTTACCGCTAGGATTTTCGCTGCAGGGCGGACGCTTTCCGCAGGGTGAGCGATGAGCCTTCACCGTCGCTACGCGTCGCCTGAGAAGTCTCATTTTGCTCACTTGATCCTGCTGGAGTCGCCGCCCTGCAGCGAAAATCCATCCTATTTGCTAACTATTCAGCATCACCACTATATTTCGTTCAATTTAATAAAGTATTTTCTAATAGGAAAATCCAATAAATGGCTGAACGAGACAAAAACTATTGCAAACGAGACCAATTCGCTACCCAACGAGACCATTTCTCCTAATAAAGCCTTAACTTAGAGTGAGATGCACTTATTAAAGTGTGTGCTATCATTATATTGCGCATCTTCCTTGTAAGATTGCGTAAAACGTATTCTATGTTGTGGATAACGGGTAAAATATTTCACATTATGGATTGCAGCGGCAGGCGGCGACTCCGAAGGGATCAGGGAGACAGATGAGACAGCACAAACGGCGCGCCTGCGACGGTGCTGGCTCATCGCTCCCCCCTCGGAAAGCGTCCGCCTAGAGCGGAAATCCCTGCGATCACTATGACGCATTATATAAACACTGCGTTCCTAAAGCCAATGCTAGTTTATATAGATGCTGCACTTCACTTTGTTCAACTAACTAGCGCAATTGCGGAAGAATCATTGCTAGCGCAAGAAACAATCATTACATTACTTATAAAACCAAAAAACCTAAGCACGGTGTAATACCGAACTTAGGCAATGGTCAAGCATATTGGAATAGGTTATATATGTGTTTCTCCGTTTTAGCTTCTATTTAAGTTACTAATCCACCTGATTTGAAATACTTATTTATTCCTTCCGCTGCGCGGTAAGCAAATGCTCCTATCGTTCCGGTAGGGTTGTAATTGCTATTGTGTGGGAATGAAGAGCCGCCAACAACAAATAAATTTTCCATATCCCACATTTGCGAATACGTGTTGACCGCCGAGTTAGCCCGATTTGCTCCCATAATCACACCGCCCATAAAGTGATCGGTATAAAACTTATGATCGAATTCTGCATCATCAGCGACTACGTCAACGTTCATCTTATCTGCACCCATCGCTTTCATTATTTCTTCGCATCTCGCTACTCCGCTTTTTGCACGGTTACGGTCAGCGTCCGTGTAGGTAACTGTAACCCGTATAAGCGGATTTCCTAGCGCATCTTTATACGTTGGATCTAAATCCATGTAGGTATTCTTATTTGGCAAAAAGCCACTTTGTGGAGTTATAAACAAGTTCCGATTTGCGTAATGCAAGGATTGTTTTTTAAATTCCTTTCCCCAGGTAGGTGTCCCTTTAGGTACATGATTATTGGCGATTGGTCTAGTTCCTAACTGACCATAGTGGATTTCAAAACCATGCAAGTAATCTAGCTTTGTATGATCCTGATTATCCCCACTGAAATCATCAATGGATGCACCTAGTGAACCGGTTCCCATAAAGTTATTGAATTTCTTTTTTTCAAAGAACCCACGTGCGCCAATATAGGTAGAAAGATTATTGAAATGACCCGTAAAGTTTTTCCCAATGATTCCTTTTCCAGTTTTCGGATCGTAAGGTGCTCCAATTTTTGATAATAGCAGTAATCTCGTGTTTGTAAATACAAACCCTGCAAGTACAACGATATCCGCTGGTTGTTCATACTCAATTCCTGTTGTTATGTCTGTATATACTAGTCCAGTTGCGCGTTTACCATCATGGCTGACTCGCGTTACATTTGCACCGTTACGAAGTTCAAGCTTACCCGTTTTTTTTGCAGTTGCGAGCACAGTGATAATCGGGTCTGCTTTCGCCCCGAAATCGCATCCATATTCTTCACAAAATGCGCAATACACGCACCCATTTATAGTTTCTCCGTCCGGATTTACATAACTTTGTGATAAGTTGGCAGAAGGCATATGATATGGGTGATATCCTAAATCAGTAGTTGCTTTTTTAAATAAATTAATAGTAGGTGTATCTTTCATAGGCGGATTTGGATACTTATCGGAGCGGGGTGGCCCTATTGGGTTTACTTCTCCTGAAATTCCGGTTGTTTTTTCATATTTGTCATAGTAGGGTTCTATCTCGTCGTAAGTAATTCCCCAGTCTTGCATTGTTGAATCTTTTGGAATTTTCCCTTTACCATACCGAGCCACCGTTTTGCTGTAAATTTCAAAATCATAAGGAAGCCAGCGAAAAGTCATTCCATTCCAATGGACTCCAGCTCCTCCTGTATTACTTCCTAATCTGGCGCTTGAATTATTTCGTACTGGAAGTGCTTGTTTGTCTATAGAACTTCTCGATGTAACAGTCTCTTTATTCAATTCTTGCATCAAATCATATCGCTTTGAGTAGCGAAGCTCGTCTTTTGTTCCTACAAAGTCTTCGTGCTTCTTATCTATGCCTCGCTCAAGAATGACAACTTTATGTCCCGTTTTGGTAAGTTCTGCTGCAACAATACCGCCAGCCCATCCCGATCCAACGATGACAGCGTCAACTTTATCTAGTTTTTTGGCCATTGCATATCCTCCTAATCCTTAATTAGTGTCCTTGATAATCTGTTAAACTAACTGGCTCTATTTTCTGAAACTCCTCTTTTTCAATAACGCCCATATAGGATGCTTGGGCTCCAGGGAATTCTTTCATTTTCCAACCTTCCATATTGCGATTCCCTCCATATAGTGGGTCAGAGTAAGCCCCTTCTATAGTAGATTGGAATAGCAGCCCAAAGAACTCTTGTGACAATAGGCCGTTCAATTTCACTTTACCATCTTCAAAGTCCTGCAGAATTTCAATTTGCTGTGCTTCCTTGGCTGTGTCGAAACTAGTTTTAAATCGTTTCTGGCTTTCTTCATCCAATTTCCTTAAACCGTGCAGAAAAATACTTCCACGATCTAAAATGGATTGTTCCCCATGTGTTTCCGAACTTCTTTCATTTGCCACGGTTTTACCCACGAATGGGCTATGTCTGTAATCCCTTCCGTTTATGCCCCATCGACCCGCTAGTTGCTTGTCAATGTAATAAGGAACACCCAATTCAATGGCGCCCGGACCGTTTTCGTCTTTTGGGAAAATTTGCTCTGTGGCTGCACTAAGCACTAAAAAGTCTTGATGACGCGTGAAAAACTGTAAGGCTTCTTGAGGGTTAGAGGTCTTTACTGCGCCTTTCTCGTTAGTATTAACCTTTTTTGTTTCGGAATTATTAGTTAACAAACCACCAACTATTGAACCACCGACGACGAGACCGCCAACTACTAACCCTGAATTTTTCAAGAAATTTCGGCGGCTAAGATCTTGAGTTTGTTCAATTTTCTTTTTCGGATCATCTTTTGGGTATTTATCTGTCATATTTAAACCTCCCTAATTTATTCTGTGAATTTGCTTATGCACCATATAAGAACACTATTGGCAAATTAGGGTAAGTTTATTCAATAATAATTTGTAAGCGTTAAAAAATATAGTAGGATTGGATCATTTGTACACGCAAAAATCCCCTCCCAAGACTATCTTTAGAGCTTAGGGGGGCATGTCTTTCATTTGTGTGCTACCAATCAATTGCGTTTGGTTAAATATTCATTTTTGATGAAGTTACTTCTTCCGTGATCTCCAAAATCATACTCAGCACCATTCGATCTTCAAGCCTTGCCATTGTTCGGATTTGTTGTTTCATCTTCGTCACGGACTCCCGTAAAGTTTCCACTGGGATAGATCGATTCCGTAAGAGTACCAATCGGGAGGAAAGGGCTGGGACATTTGATTCCTGGATGCCATGTTTGTGAATCCACCAATATAATTCGTAAATAGTGGAAGCTGTGTGTCGTTGGTGTTGCAACCATGTAATTCCTTTTTCGCTTAAGTTGTCCTGATTGTTCAGTTTCAGCCTGTCCTCAATCATGTTTGTGATGAGTAATAGGTTTTTCATTGCATGGTTGTGGCCATTACCTTTGACTTGATCTGATACTTCTATCAACATTTCGTGAATTGTATCATTATACATTTCTTTCAAGTCTTTGTTGGCGTCATCTAGCTTGTAAGGTAGGATAAACTTATTGATAAGTAGTGCAAGAATGACTCCTGCCACCACAAGTCCAATTCGATTCAATGTTAAGATTTCGGTTGTTCCTGTAATGAGGGCAACTGCGCCTATCGAAGAGAATGTCACAAGTATCGTGCTATATCGGTACACTTTTATATAACTCATTAAGTATCCTGCTGTCATCAGTAAGATAGATCTCGCAATGTTCCCTTGGAAAATCGTGAACAATCCGATCACTAGTATGGAGCCAGCAAAGGTCGCGAAAATACGGTCACGCATTTTTTTCGTCGACTGTTCATAAATCGGGATAATGACGGATAACACAGTGAACATCATCCATCGACCTTCCGTAATATCAAAGAAATCGACAATGAAGCCACTGAGACTGACCGCTACAGCCATCCTTACAGCATATGACATCTTAATAGAGTTTGTATGGCTCTTTGTTTCACTGATTCTTAACTTTTGGAACTTTTTCGGTATGCGTTCTAGATTTTTGACAATGTTATATTGTTCTTTGCCCAACGCTCTCAATTCCATTAAGCTTTCCTTTAGGAAGTCGATGTTATTCAGCATTCGTAACACAAGTGAAGAATGGTTATGCTCGTCTTTGTATTTTCCGAGCATTTGATTGAACGATTCTTCCAATTTCTCCATTGTTTCGTTATTAGTCAAACTGTCAGTAGCTAATTGCAAGCAATGGGAGACATTATTAAGGATCTCCAGCTGAACCCCTTCATTTTCTACAGTATCCAAGAGGATATTTATTTTTTCGAGAGAGGCGGATACATTTAATCTTAGTCGACCTTCTTCTGTTAAATAGTAGTTTTCTTCTCGTTTATCATAAATGATGTTTCGTAATCCACTAATGTCGGTCGTGATTTGTTGATTGATTGTTTCAAGAGTTTCTCCTTTTTGTATCAGTTTCGTCTTTTCAACTAATGCAGCGCAGATTGCTTGAATCTTTTTTTCACCGCTTTTCGTAATCTTATTTTTGTTCGCAAGCATTTGTATCCCCATGATGGCAAGTGCTCCGAATACAAGGGAAGCTAGTCGCAACGGCATTTGATCGATTGCTACAGGATTCGCTAGGATGAAAAGATACTGGAGTGAGAACGGCAAGTAGAGAGGATTTTTCAAGTTGAACAAAAGAGAGTAACTGATCACAAACATTGCTATGAAATTGATCGGGACAGCGAGAAATGTATTGAAGCCGGAAAGAAAAGCGGCAACTCCAATGAAAAGATTCAACAATACAAATGTAATCGTGTTTCCGACAGGATGGCTTGTTAAATCCCTTTCTAGCAACATCAACATAGCTGTGATTGTTGAAACGCCGATCAATATATTTTCGTCGCCAAACACGCCGCCAAATGCCATGATAAAACCAATAATCCCAACAAACAAAATTGTGTTTGAGATAATCGTTTTCTTATTTAGTTGCATACTTCACTTCTCCTATTAATATTCCGTATTTTAATTTAGTAAGCCTAGTCGTTATAAGTATAACTATATGTAACCACCTTTAACCGAACATCGTCTAATAACTAAAAAAGAACAAACTATAGAAAATTGATAGGGATAGGGAGTAAGAAGAATAATTAAGGATAAGCACATTCACGGAGAAAAGGGTATGAAAAATAAAAATAAAAAAATCTTGTTAATCAATAAATTGACCAACAAGATAATAATTTTATTAAACAAAAGTCGCTATCTTCTCTATAGGCAATCGGGTAGATCCGTAAGCAGGAGCTGCAGCTTTACCTAAAGCGATTAGAACAAGTGGTACGTAACGACTCTCCAATTCGAATGCCTCTGCAAATTGTTTTTTATCAAAACCACCCATTGGAACCGTATCATAGCCTTTTGCTTTTGCGATTAACATTAGTTGCATGGATACTAAACCGGCGTCAAACGCGGCGATATTCAATCGAGCTTCGACGGGAGCGTTTGGATAAGAGGATTTGGCATTTTGAATTTGAAGCTCCACATTGACTTTATCAATATAGCCAGCTTCAAGATTTGCATTGTAAATTTCGTCTATATTATGATACATTTCTGTATCGCCGATGACAGCTATGATTGCTGAAGCAGTTTCTAGTTGTGCTTGGTTAAAGGAATATTCTCTAACTTTTTTCTTTGTATCTTGATCTTGGATAATCATGAATCTCCAAGGTTGTAAGTTACTTGAAGATGGAGCCAGTGTCGCTTCACTCAGCATAGCAGTGATTTCTTCTCTAGAAATTTCAAACGACGGATCGAACTTTCTTACAGATTTACGTTCGTGAATTATTTCAGATAGACTTGTATATTTTTCGGACATGTTGACACTCTCCCATTGAAAATAAGTTGGTTTGTATTTGAACTTACTAATAGTAAGTCAGAATTTAAGATTACTATTAGTAAGTTTGTTTGTCAATAAAGAATGTGTTAATGTTGAGATATCAATCAAATGGGGTTGTGAAAATGAAACATAAGGAAGAGTTAATTCAGTCAACTATTCAACAAAAAGGGCTTAGCCGTTGTGATAGTTTTCATGGAACGATTGAATTTATTGGGAAGAGATGGATGGGAATCATCATCTATCATTTATTAGATGGACCAAAAAGGTATCATGAGTTACTAGCGGAAATTCAAGGTATTTCAGATCGATTATTAACGGAGCGACTTCGTGAATTGGAAGCTCACGGTCTAGTTGTAAAGAAAGTTTCTGAGCCTACTTCTAGAAAAGTGGAATACGAATTAACAAAGATAGGTAACGATTTAGAGGAAGTCATTAGCGCCATTTTTAAATGGGTAAAGGATAATGGCTGCAATGCATACGACGGCAAAAAATAGAAAAAGAATTACTTGGAGGAGATATACATGGAAGAAAATAAAGAAAGATTAGAAGTTGGTAACATCTTTACGGTACTAGGTGAAAACGATCAAGAGCAAGAGATGAAAGTAGTAGGCTTTTTGAAGGTGGAAGAAATGGACTATGCAGCAGTCATATTTGTTGAGGATACTCAAGAAGAAACAATGGAAGATATAAGTATTTTCTTTTTACGAGTGGAGGACGGCAACGCATTATCCATGATTGAGAGTGAAGAGGAATTCGAAAAGGTATCCGCAGCTTATAACAAGCTTGATGATAAGAAACCTACAAAAAAAAGAGGCAAGAACCGAAATAAAAAATAACGCATTAAAAGAGCATTAGACCTCGAGTAAAAGGTTTAATGCTCTTTTCGTTCAAAAGAAAAAGCACCACCTCATAAGAGATGATGCTTTTTTGGAAGAACCCTTCGTTCCTTAAGGGTTCTCGTGGGTTTGGCACCCAATGGTCCCGACTGGTCTCGAACCAGCGACCTCCACCTTGTCGAATTTGTAACCCTTGAATAACCTAGTTAAATTGAATTCGATTAAATTAAATAAGTCTGGTTTAATGAGGTTTACGAGACAGTGAAAATCATTTCAGTAAAATAATATCTGTACAAAAAATTAATTATGCGGACAAATTGCGGACAAAAGAGTAAACAGGTGGTCTGTATTACCTTTTTGTTGAAAACAGTATGCAACAGATATGTAAAGTTCAAAGCCTTCTTTATAACGAGGTAATTTTCAATTTTATTATTGTGACAGAAATTTACCTAACAAGAATTACTCTGAGAGTTTACGATACGAGAATGAAAAAGGGAACAGAGTCTCTTTTAAGAATCGTTCCCTGAGCTTCAGTGGATTTCCTTCATTTAATAAATACTTGATAAATTATCAATAACCAATCCTGTTGCACTTTGAAACCCCTCATCAAAGTTACCTTTAATTTGTGTTTGAATGATTATTTCATTAATAATAGCATTACCAAAATTATTAATTAGGTATCTAACGGTTAAATACGATTGTAGATATATATCGTACTCCGGATTGATTCGATAGCTATTCCATTGTGCATATGTCGATAGTTGTTTTATAGGTACAATTTTAGTATCTATATTTGAGTAATCTATACCGTCACTACCAATATACTCCGCAATACCTTCGGAAAACCATAGTGGAATATCTCCATCAGTGAGTTCCAATTCAGTTAATTTCTGTGTTAATACATAATGAGTATATTCGTGTATAACATTTTTATTATATAACCAAACAGTTGGGCCTATATTATTAAGGATACCTTCTCGATTTTCAGGTAATATTCCCAGCATGTTCATACTAATAGAATTAAATCCTATAGCATATTCTAAATTAGAAAAACTCTCTATTTGATCATTGTTTTTAAATAGAACTACGTCGTAGGGTTTATTATAAGAACCAATTAATTTTTCATTTAATATAATACCTCGTTCGAGTGCAGTTTTGGTTGCTGGTAATAACTCTTTATCTGATTCTAAATAATATATAGTTAAATGCTTATACTCCATTTTATTATATTCTTTTAATAATTCTTCTTTTTTATCTTTTTCTACCCTTTCTAAAGACGTTAAGGCAGACATCAGCTGAGGTATGTTTTCTTTATACTTGCTTACCGCTATTTTAATAAGTAATAGAAAGACAATTAGGAATACTAATATGTAGAATGTTTTTTTTGACAAGGTTTATCCACTCTTTCCAATTACTATTATTTGTTCAGTAATGTAATTTCTTTTTTTTATAAAACGATTGTACTAGTTCATTTTCAATTCTATTTTCCCAAGTGATTTTATTACATTTGGTTGTAAAACATACCAATAATTTTGATCCTCAATTTCTTTGATATTAGTGTTATTTAAAAATCTGTAATACATTTCTTTAGAGTTCTCTAAATCATTATTTTTTTCATAAAGTTGGCCAGTGAGGTAAGAATAGAAATAAGCCTGTTGGTAATTATTATTTTCAATAATGCTACTAAGAGCAACTAATTTTGAGGTGTCATTACTTTCTAAATATGATCCCAGTATATTAATTATACTATTTTGTTGTTTAGAAAGCTTACTTTGATATTTTGTTAATAGATTTTCTAACTGCTTTTTATCATTATTTAATGTATAGGATATTATCAATGCATCTAAAGATTGAGGTAACGAGTCCTTATTATCAATTATTTTTTCGAAATACTTAATACTTTCGTTTAAGTCATTTCTTTTTAATTCACTTTGAGCTAAAAATTCATAGTATATATTAAAATCAATATCACTTGTATTCTCACTATTTAAGATCATATTTTTAATTAATTCTGATTTAAACGTATCATAACTTATAAAGTCAATTAACTCTGTTTCTGCTGTTACTTTATTTTCAATCTCAGTATTTCGTTGAATCAATTCTATTAATTCGTTTAAATAGCTTATATTGTCTTCATTTTCATTTATATTTAGAGCTAAGTTTGCGTAATTTAATGCTAAGTGAAACTCTTTTTTAATAAGGTAAATTAATGCCATACTTTCATATAAGCCAGCAGATTCCATATTTTTTTTAATCATACTATTTCCCTTAATTTCAGCTTCATGTAGGTTTCCCTGGAGAATATATATATTTAGTAATCTGAAATTAGCTTCTGTGTTAGTAGGATTTTTACTGAGTGCCATATTGTATACTTCTTCTGCATCTTCGTACAAAAACAAATTTTCATATAAATTTGCTAGAGATAAAAGATGATTAACATCATAATTATTTTTATTCATATATTCTTTCATTCTGTTAATAGTATCTGCTTGTTCTGCAAAGAAAGTTTTTTCTTTTTCAGTCGCGAATACATTGTTCTCGTTTAATATATATATAAAAGATAGTAATACTAATATAATTAAACAATTCCTTCTTAAATTTGCATTTTTTTTCATTGTTATACCCTTATAAAAATTTAATTTAAACTCAACTAAATTTTTCCTTTACTTTATTTTCTTTAGAGAAACTAAATAATAAAAATAAAATAATAAATATAAAATTGATTACACTGGTTTTAATTATATATTTAATATCTAAATCAACCGTATAAAAAAGTTGAGCTATGTAAAAGCCTTTTAAAGGAGTGTATTCCCTTATTACATTGGGTAATGGGATGTTAGGTAAGAGAATAATTGTAACAATCATAAGAATAGTGGTAAAGAACCATTTTTTTGTGATAAATGTTAAGAACATAGCAATACTTCCAATGCCAACAATAAATAACAGAGAGAGAAATAAAACTATAAACCAATTTATTATAAACTCATTGAATTCGATGTTTAAACCATTAACGTATATATTATCTATATCCGTAGTAAATAAAAGGATAAAAAGATAAATAAGATTCAGCACTAAATAAATTGAACTTATAATAATGGTAGTTGCAAGAAATTTACTTAATATAACATAATTAAAATTTGACGTTGAATTTTTTAATACATGAATTGTTTTATAATTATATTCGTGTCCAATAATCCAAGAATATAAATAAATAGATATTAAAGGATAAATTAATTTAAGGTTGGAAGCATATATATTATAACTATAAAATATAATGGGCTCTCCTATATCTTCCAAATAAAGAAATAAAGCTGGTAATAGAAAAGTTGCAAAATAAAGTATGAAAACAATTAAAAAGTTTTTTGATTCTAGTATTTTCTTAGATTCTTCTCTAATATATAAATTAGACATAGATTTAACCTTTCTTAACTACAAATTTTTCTAAATCTTGATTGCTGTCTTTGATTCTAATATCATCGCTAATTGCCCCGTTAGTTAAAATTATTACTCGATCACATATTCTCTCTATTTCAGTTAATATATGGCTAGTAATAATAATAGCTTTTCCTTTTCGCTTCAAATAATATAATAGTTCTCTCAATTGCGGGATACTGTTATAATCTAATGAATTTGTTGGTTCATCTAAAATTATAAGAGATTTGTTTCCAATAACAGCTGTTAATATACCTACTTTTTGCTTCATACCTAATGAATACTTTTTGATTTTTTTATTTAATATTTCTGTAGTTTCTAGTAAAGTTGTAATTTCATTATATTCTTCATAATCAGTCCACTTATTTATTTTCATTATATATTCTAAGTGGTTTTTTCCTGTTTTATATGGGTACAAACTTGGATCTTCTATTAAAAAACCCAAATTTTTATCATAGTATTTTATATCACCACTCTGGGGTTTAATTATACCTGCAAGAATCTTAAGAAGTGTGCTTTTACCAGCTCCGTTTTCACCAACTATTCCTAAAATTTCTCCCTCATTTACTGTTAAACTAATAGAATCAAGTATTTTATTTTTTTTTACAGAATAGGATACATTATTTGCTGATAAAACTGTCATTATTGCGTCTCCTTTCTATGGGGTATGATTTTATTTTTAAAATAACACAAAACTTCTATTGAGAATATACTATAAAATTATAGAAGTTTTGTGTTTTTATATATTATTTATTTTGTAAATAATACCATGTATCTTTGCCAACAATACCATCAGAAGTTAGACCTTTTGAAGCTTGGAAATTTTTTACGGATGACTTTGTATTTGGTCCCCATATACCATCAACTGTAGTATTATATCCTCTTGCATTTAGACCTTTTTGTAAGGTAATTACTCTTACTGAATTATTTGTTTTTCCGTCGCCAACATGGTTTGCAGTTAGAGTAGCGTTAAATTTATCTTGATACATATTTATATCATAAATACTACCTGTAAGGTTTGTATTTGCAGCTTGTTGGCTTTTTGAATTATAAACATAATCTTTAACCTCTGAGTATATATCGGAAACTATTTCACTGATAACAGCTCCTGCGATAGCTGCTAGAGTCCAAGCAGCCCAAACTGGTAGAATCATCGGTTGAATTTCATTCTCTTCTGTAGTTGTTATTTCTTTCTCTAGTGGCGTCGATGGTTGATTAATATTATTGTCTTCTGTATTTATAGTAGTTTCTTCAGCACTTGCTAAACTTGGTTGTAAAAAAGGTACACTAGTACTACTAAAAGTTAAACTCATTACCAATAATAAACTAATAATTTTCTTCATAAGCTAATTCCTCCAATTTATCAATCTTGTTTTGAAAAAAAGTAAAATCGTATTTTTAAAAATTCAGTTAATTACTGGTTAACCACCAACTCCTATTAACCATAACTCTAAGATAGAAATTATAACATCACTCACTATATACACCTCCCTTATTAGTAATTTTAGTGTATAATTAACTACATATTTCAAAATATTCTTAAATGAATATTTTTATAGAGGTGAATGTATTTTGTTTAAGCAAACAGGTGAAACATTGGGCATTATCCGTCGGAACAAGGGTTATTCACAAAAATACGTTTCAAGTGAGGTAATTACTCAAGGGGCTTTTTCAAAGTTTGAAAAATTAAATTCAGATATAGGACTAGCAGCATTCGAAAAAATTTTAATGAAATTAGAATTATCTTATGATGAATTCAAATATATTCAAAATGGCTATGAATATAGCTATCGCGAACAAATGATAAATAGATTTTTCGGATTAACTTATAATGACAAAGAGGTATTGCAAAATTTATTAGAGGAAGCTACCATTTACTTGAATCATAAAGAAGATATTCTCATAGAAGATTTGACCAGATTATGTAAATCACTTATTTTATTAAGAGAAACCAATAATATTGAAGATGCACGTGTTCCAATTCTAGAAGTTTGGAATCGCTTAGCAAAAAGAAATCTATTATACATATCTGATCTTTATTTTATTAATACTATATTATTTCTTTTTCCTCTTGAAACCGCACTAGAAATTAAAAAATTTGCTTTTAGAAGTATTAATAAGTATAAAGAATTCGATAAAGTAGAGCGTCTTAAAATTAATATTTCTATTAATATCATGCTTCTCTTGATGAAAGAACATAGGTTTGAAGAAGCTCTTGTTGAAAATGATGAAGCTATTATTCTTTGTAAAAAATATTCAGATTATTTGCGATTAGCTATTTGTTACATACGAAAAGGGATTTGTATAAGCCATCTAACAGCAGATGGAGATGAGTGGATTTTAAAAGGTAAGAGTATATTAACGGCTATTGAGGAATTTAATATTCTAAATATTCTCGAGGACGAAATCGAGCGTTTCAAAGCCGCTTAATTCAGAAAAAAATTGTGCCGACAAACCAAAGAAATAGAGGATTATTTATTTAATAAATTGATAAAAAAAGCCTACAAACATTGACATATCAATATTTGTAGGATGGTACGACGGTAGCTTGGCTCAGTATCCTTGAGCGAGCCACATCATGCGGATACTATCTTTTGCAAGGTCTTGAATTTTGCGACCAGAGAATGAGGATTGCGTGTCACAACATAAGATGATTTTAAGCATCATGCGTGGATGATAGGCTGGGCAGCCAGCGTGTCGGAAGGAAACATTAAACGCTTCGTGTGGAATACTTTCGACTAAATGGTAGATAGAAAACGCAATATCAACTTCTTGTAGTTTAACTGCTAAATCTAAAGGTAAAATTAATTGATTCATGTTATATTCTTTAAACCTTAGGACACTTCTTTCTGTATAAGTTTTTGTAGTGGTACTTAAATTTTATTAGAAGAAATCCTTTTTTCTAAATACAAAGTCCCGGAAATTTTACTGTTCGTAAAATTTCCGGGACTTTTCATTTTTCAAGGAGGGTTTTGTCCCAGCCACTTTTAAATAAATTATTAAAATACCTTGAAGCATTTATCATTTTAATAAATAATTTGAAACAGAACTGTTTATTATTAAAATAGTAAACCTTATAATAAATTTATTAGGAATTGCAATATGTAAATAACATGCAACTTCAACGCTATTTATACTATCGTTTTGTTGTAAGTTTCAGTCTATTTACCAATGAAAAATAATTAAAATAACAAAATTATTATTAAGACCTAGAGCTGTGCTTATTAATTTAAATTAAAATTTTTAGTGTTTGTAATTCCTGGTAATTGATTTTCAGCTTGGTGGTTTAGTTCATGGTATTTATTTAACCAAGTCGGAAAAATAAAAATACCAACAACTAGACAGAAATATAGTATTCTTCTTTTCATTTTAAATATCCTCCCAATAAGTATGATTTAGGTGTTTGTTTTTAAAATCTATTGCCTTTTTGTAGAAAATAGAAGCTTTTTTGTACATATTTCTATTAATGAGAACATCTCCCAGTTTAATGCAATACTTATATGCGTGTCTATAGTCATTTTTAAATTCAAAGAAACTTATTATCGACGACATTAAATCAACATTTTCTTTTTGGTTTTCATCCGAGTGTATTTCTTTATAAAATAAAAAATGATATTTATATTTAACTGAGTATGAATCATTTTCCGTCATATCCAAACCGAGATTAATCCATTTTATTATCTCTTTTTTATTATTTATTTTTGAATAAACTTGAATTAATGAAAAAATTGTTATTAAATGTTCTTTAGTTTTTAATTCTAAACTCTTTAAATAGTATTCAATTGCTTTGGTAAAATCACCTAAAGAAGAATAAAGCGAGCCTAAATTGTGAAAAATTAAAGGTTTGTATTCTTTTAGATCAATCTTCTCAATTATAAGGATTGATTTTAGATAAATATTTATAGCTTCATCATATTTATTACTCATCTTATATGAAATTGCTTGCACCGTATAACATTCAATAGCTCTCCTAAATTGCAAATTCTCTATGAAATATTTAAGAGACTTCTCGCTAAATTTAAGAGCATTTATGTACTGGTTATCGCTTAAATTTGCTAGAGAATACATATAATAAAAGTCCGCCATCTCCCAACTCATTTCTGGCTTATCATAACCAATACTCAAAGCTTCCTCGAATTTAATTAAAGCTTCCTTGTAATTATTTAAATGAAAAAAATGAATCCCTTCAAACTTTCTTAAAAGATATAATTCATTAGAAGTTAAAAGATGATAATCACTTTGAATAGGTTTTAAATATAAATCTAAAAGTTGTAGATTATCCTTATCAGACAATATTAAACGAATCATTGTTAGATTATATGTATGAATAACCTCTTCATTGAAAAATAAAAATCGATTGTCATAATAATACTTGATTTTTTCTTTTGCAAATTCTATATCTCGATTTATAGTCACTTCTCTGTAAACTTCCAAAAGTTCAAATTTTATATTATTATCTTCGATGTCGGGGGGAGTTAAATTTAAAGAATCAATAGTTATTGAAAGTTTTTCCAATAATAAATCTAGTATTTCTTTACTAGGCGAGATTTCATTGTTTTCAATTTTACTTAAATATGATGCAGAACATATGTCTTGTGCTAAATATATTTGTTTCATTTGTTGTTTAATTCTTTCTTCCTTTATAAAATGACCAATCCTCACTAATACCACCCAATTTTCCTAAATATCTTTAAAAATAAGAAAAACTATAACTCATTTATTAAATAAAACCATCATTTTGTTTGATAATTTCCCAACATGTATATATATATCTATCTATTAATATTAACTATACTTAAATAGTTCGGGAAAATATACAGTCTTATCTATTTTTTTAAATTCGGCAGCTAAATTAAATAAGAAAAGTGAGAGTATTAATTAAAGAACTTAATAAAAAGGAATATAAGCATTTGTCTTTATACTATTTAGAGTCAGATATAGCTTTATTACCTGAAACGATAAATATACTCGAACGTAGAAGGAAAAACATTAATTTATATCATAATAATTGAGACGTTTGTGTCACGAGTAACTTAAATACGATATTTATGTATTTTCTTACTTGTGCAAATAGATGGGAGGAATATTTTGTATTTTTCTGAACTTCACAAAAATATTAAGATTAGAATAGTAACATCTTTTTTTACGAGGACGCTTGGATCAATGATTTTTCCATTTATGGCTATATATTTCACAGATAGACTTGGAGCTTCTATTACAGGAGGACTATTGGTTCTAAATGTAATTTTAGGGATAATATCAGGTTTTTATGGAGGTTATTTAGCAGATAAGGTTGGTCGCAAGAAAGTGATGGCAGTTGGGCTATTTGTTAATGTTCTAGCCTATCCAATAATGGCTCTGGCTAACTCGCCATGGTTCGATTCAGTATGGCTGACATTTATTTTGTTTACAATCAACGGTGTTTCTAGTAGTTTATCAGGTCCAGCAACAGAGGCAATGTTAATAGATAGTAGTACAAGGGAAAATCGGACTTATATGTATAGTCTTTCATATTGGTCTTTAAATATTTCTGCTATGATTGGCTCATTATTAGGAGGATTTTTTTTCAAAGAGCACCTATTTGAACTGCTCATAGGACTTGAAATTGCTTGTATTATAACTTTATTTCTAGTCTTGTTTATCATGACAGACGAGTATATTCCAAAGAAAGTTGTTAAAAAAGTAAATATTATTCGAGACGTTATTAACAGTTATAAAGTTGTTATTGTTGATAAAACGTTCGTAATCTTTACATTTGCAATTGTTTTTTTATGGTCATTAGAAGAGCATGGGGTAAATTATATTGCAGTAAGGATTGCGGAGGAATTCAAACCAATAGATCTTAATTTCTTAAATCTTCCCTCGCTTCATTTAGATGGTATTAAGGTAGTTGGGTTTATTTCGATGGAAAATACTTTTTTAGTTGTGACTTTTACGATGTTTGCTGTTGCTTGGATTCGAAAGGTAGATCCAAAAACCATGTTATACATTGGTATCTTGTGTTATACGCTGGGTTACATTTTTTTAGGATTTACAAATTCAATTGTTATTATTATTATTGCTGGTTTTGTAAATACTATTGGAGAGATAATCTATACTCCTGTTCTATCAAGCATTAAAGCAGAATTAATGAATGAAAATGCGCGAGCAGCTTACAGTGCATTCAGCTCTTTTAGTTATCACCTTACAAGATTAATAGGTGCTTTAGGTATTACACTATATAGCTGGATTGGAAGCTATGGAATGTCAGTTGTGATTACATTAAGCGGAATTGTTTCATTTTTTCTTTTTAGAGCTAGCTTTAAACTTAAGAAGACACAACAAAAAATGCTGTAGTTAAAATTTATAGATTCATTCTACTGAAATTTAGAAAGATAACCTTTTTTAGGGGTTATTCATATTACAAAATTATGATTTCTTTTATGTTTAAGGTCACAAAAAAATAGTGATAAATAAGTTCTCTTCCACTAATCTTGGAGAAATAAATATTGTTTATAAGTTTTTTTATCGCTAAATAAGTTACTAGAATCATAAATAGATTCTCCTCGAAACATAAAAAATATATATTTTTTAAAAAGGATACATACTAATTTAAAAAAAGAGGTTCTTTATGAAGGTTTATTCTGTTGAAGTTACTGAAATTAGTGATGCGATGTCAAATAAACTCAGTTTATTTATCGAGTCGGAAAAAAAAAGTAGAATTGAGAAACTTGTTAACAAAAAGGACAAAATTAGAGTCTTAATTGGAGAAATTTTAATAAGAACTTTAATTATTAAACATTTAGGCATAAAGAATGATGAAATATTGTTTAAGAGAAATCGATTTGGAAAACCCTTTTTGACCGGGTTTTCTGGATTTCATTTTAATATTTCTCATTCAGGAGAATTTGTAGTCTGTGCAATTGATGAAAACCCTATTGGAATTGATATTGAACAAGTGAAAAACATAAATTACGAACATATAGCAATGAATTTTTTTTCAAAAAGTGAGAATAATTATATTTTTAAAAGTGGCCTAGATAACCAATTAAAAAGATTTTATGAATTATGGACTTTGAAAGAAAGCTATATAAAGTGTTGTGGACAAGGTTTAGCGATTCCACTAAAATCTTTTTCAATAGAAATAAACAATCATAAAAATATTTATATATCCTCTGGAAATGAATCTATGCCAAAGTCAAATGGCTTTAAAATGTTAAACTTTGAACCGGGATATAAGGTTGCTTTGTGTTCTCTAAATTCAGAATTTTCACCAAAGAATATTATTACTTTGAATCAATTAACATTAATTGAGGAATTTTTAAAAAACACAATAATCTAAAAATTATGAATAATTATGCGGTTATTAAGCTTTCTAATAACGAAAAATTAGGTGAGGCTTATAAAACAATATTGTGATTTTCCTATATTGAGAAAATGTTTGATTCGAAATTCTACATACAGATATATAATTGCCTATTTTATTCTGAGGAGTGAGAGAAATGAAAAAGGTTTCCAAATTGGAAAATAATAAGTTCGAAAGAAAAATGGAACTATTATCTGCAAAAGAAAAAGAGCAACTCCTTTATGATTTTAATAATACTAATGTAAAGTATCCAGAAGATATGACGATTCAGAAAATGTTTGAAGAACAAGTAGAAAAAGAACCTAATAAGATGGCAGTCAAGTTTGAGGACAGACATTTAACTTATCAAGAGCTAAATGATAGAGCGAATTCTTTGGCAAGAGTCTTAATAGCAAAAGGTGTTAAAGCGAATTCAATTGTAGGGATAATGGTAGAAAGATCACTGCAAATGGTAGTAGGAATAATGGGGATTTTAAAAGCAGGAGTAGCTTATTTGCCAATAGATCCTAATTACCCTGAGGATCGAATTAACTATTTGTTAAGTGATTCCCAATGTGATTTTTTAATTACTCAAACTGATTTCATGGATAAACTTTCTTTTAATGGTTTATTAGTTGACCTGTATTGCTCAGAGAACTTTGAGCAAAGCACTGAAAACATAAACCCAATTTATAATCCAGAGGATCTAGCATATATTATCTATACTTCAGGAACAACAGGAAACCCTAAAGGTGTAATGGTTCAGAATAATAATCTAGTAAATGCTACATATTTTTGGAGAAGACACTATAGATTAAACGATTTTGATGTTAATTTATTGCAATTAGCCGGGGTATCGTTTGATGTTTTCGCAGGTGATTTATCTAGAAGTTTATTAAGTGGAGGAACTATGCATATTGTTTCGTATGAAACTAAGCTAGATATGCAAAAGTTGTTCGAAATAATAATGAGTGAAAAGATCACCATTTTTGAATCAACACCAAATCATATTTTAGCCTTTACAAGGTATTTGAAGCAAAAAAAGTTGAAACTTGAAAATCTTCGACTTTTAATTTTAGGATCAGATAGCTGTTCCATAAGTGATTACAAAACTTTGGTCGAGGAGTATGGCAACCAAATAAGAATTTTAAATAGTTATGGGGTCACCGAGGCCACTATAGATTCAAGTTATTATGAATCATCTTATGAGAATATACCGGATATATCAAATACTCCAATAGGCAAGCCCTTGGATAATACTAAATTTTATATTTTAGATAAAAATCAAAAGATGCAGCCGATGGAAGTATGTGGAGAACTATATATTGCTGGTAAAGGAATTGCTCGAGGGTATCTAAACCGGCCAGAGTTAACAAAAGAGAAATTTGTTGCTAACCCATTCGAACCAGGAACAAAGATGTATAAAACAGGAGACTTGGCAAGATGGCTGCCGGATGGGAATGTTGAGTTTTTAGGAAGAATCGATAATCAAGTTAAAATTAGAGGTTTTAGAATTGAATTAGGGGAAGTGGAAGATGGATTACTACAACACAGAGCAGTTAGCGAAGCAATTGTAGTATCCAGAGACAATAAAGAAAACGGGAAATACTTATGTGCATATATAGTTTGTGAGGACGAAGTTAACAATTTGGAATTAAAGAATTTTATAAAAAAAGGATTACCAGATTACATGGTACCAGCATATATCGTCCAACTGGAAAATATGCCATTGACACCGAATGGAAAAATAGATAGAAAGGCACTTCCAGAGCCAAATATAGAGAACCTGATCTTAGATGAATATGAGTCACCGAGAAATGAAGTTGAGGAAAAGTTGGTAGAGATATGGAGTGAAACTTTAGGTGTCAAAAAGATAGGTATAAACGATAACTTCTTTGATTTAGGTGGGCATTCCTTAAATGCATTAACATTAATATCACATATCCATAAAAAATTAAAAAGAGAAGTACAAATAAAGGAACTTTTTGAGCTACCTACAATAAAGTCTCTAAGTAATTTTATAGAGAATATAAGAGAAAACGAGTATTCAAATATAGAGAAAGTAGGTGAAAGAGAGACTTACGAAGCTTCATCTGCTCAAAAAAGAATGTTTATTCTACAACAATATTTTATAGGGAGCACAGCATATAATATTCCTGTTTTTTTTGAGTTAACGGGCGACGTAAATAAAGAAAAAATAGAACGAACTTTTAAAGCTCTAGTTGCACGTCATGAAATTTTAAGAACTTATTTCGCTAACATTGAAGGCCGAATAGTACAAATAATAGATCAATTCTATGATTTTAAATTGAACGAGAGCATAAGTGATAAGGAAATTGAAAATATAATAAATAATTTTATAAGACCCTTTGAGCTAGATAAAGCCTCGCTATTTAGAGTTGAGCTTATAAGAAACAAAGATAAATTTTACTTGTTAATAGATATGCATCACATAATAATTGATGGTCTTTCAGTAACTATTTTAATGAATGAGTTTAAGACTTTGTATGAAGGAGGTACATTAAAACCTTTAAAATTACAATATAAGGACTTTTCTGCGTGGCAAAATAATTTATTGAAAAACAAGGAAGTAGGGTCCCAAGAAGAATATTGGCTAAATTTATTTAATGATGAGATACCTGTACTAAATTTACCGTATGATTATGAAAGACCTTTATTAAATACTCAAGATGGAGCTATTGTGGATTTCTTGATCGATGAGAATATATCAGCAGCTTTAAAGAAACTTGCAAAAGAAACAGGAAGTACGATTCATATGGTACTAATGTCTGCTTTTAATATATTGCTATCAAAATATAGTGGACAAGAGGATATAATAATTGGAATCCCTACAGCTGGAAGAATAAATGTAGATTTACATAATATTTTAGGAATGTTTGTAAATACATTAGCATTAAGAAACAAACCTAAAGCTGAAATGAAGATTTTAGACTTCTTATTTGAAGTTAAAGAAAACTCTTTAAAAGCATATGAAAACCAAAGTTATCAATTTGAAGTATTAGTAGAAAAGCTAAATGTTGACAGAGATACAAATAGAAATCCTTTGTTTGACGTAATGTTTAATATTATTGATAAAGAGTCCACTATTGAACTAGAAAATCTGACATTAAAAGAATTCCATTTTGAAAATAAAACTTCAAAATTTGATCTGACTTTAAATGTACTAGAAGAGGATAGTATATATAAATTTTTTATAGAATATAGTCCAAACCTATTTAAAAAAGAGACTATTGAAATGATGGGTAACCATTTTATTAGGATACTATATGAAATAATTAATAAGTCCCAATTAAAAATATCCGAAATAGATCTATTATCGATAGAGGAAAAATATCAACTATTACTGTAAACAGTCACTTTATTTCCTCAAAAAAGCATGAACTTTTTTCAAATTCCTTCAGTTTAACATCTATACTCTTCTGAGATAATGTGGTAAATTTTTTTCATATTATTAAGGGAGGGTTTTTTTGTGATTATTTCTTACGATTTTGGAGTTAATTTGAACGAGTATGCTTCAAGAGGGACGGCGAATTTTTTTCCATTATTAGAGACTTGCCCTAACTGTAACTGTTTGGCTCATGGAAACCTTCACCGGAATGGTTATTATTGGAGGTATGGGATTGCGGAGGATGTCACAGTCAAGATTCCTATTTGTCGTTTTAGATGCGTGGTTTGTAAGGTGAGTGTTTCGATTCTTCCAGACTTTCTGATTCCTTATTTCCAACATACGATTCATACCATACTAGGGCGTGTTCATCAGCTGCTTCAAAGAAAGCAAGCCTGCGGTGGAAGGCAATTATTAAGATTTCATCTAAAGCGCTACTTGAAAAACATTCATTGGATACATTGTTACTTTGTCGACAAAGGTCCTGTTTTTGGTATGTCAAATGAGATAAAAAAAGAAGCCACAAAATATATGAAAATGATCCTCGATTTTGGCGAATCACCCTTCTTGCGAAGGTCATGGGGTCACTTATCAAAATACTTTATGGCAAATTAATTCTAGCATATTTAGTGTGTTTAATAAATATTATTCGTCCCACATACCTTTTTCATAGTCAGGATTTGTCGTAAAAAGTAGAATTTAAATTATGGATGACCGGTCGTCCTTCTATCAAAAGGAGGAAGATTCCATGAATGAAAAAGTACGCAATGAGGTAGCTTTATTTCGATATGGGCTGATAGCCCCTCTATTTAATGGGCAAGTTGAAATGAAGGTATATTTTAATGAATTAGAGGGGAAGATTCACTCAGTTCCTTATTATGGGGAACGAAAAATAGCAGCTAAAACAATACAAGAATGGCTACTTCATTACCGTCGAAACGGATTTGAAGCATTAAAACCGAAGAAACGAGCGGACAGAGGGAATTCTCGAAGACTATCTCCAGATGATCAAGATCATCTTCTGGAAATACGAAAAAAATCCCTCCATATGCCCGTTAGTGTTTTCTACGAACAATTAATCGAGCGTGGAGAGATAAACAAAGCACAAATTTCTTACTCCACTATAAACCGATTATTGAAAAAGCACAATCTAATTGGAAAAAGTATTTTGGCGACGCCTGAGAGAAAGCGATTTGCGCATGACAAAGTCAATGTGCTATGGCAAGGGGATCTATCCCATGGGCCCTATCTATCAAGCAATAAAAAAAGTGTAAAGACTTTTTTAGTCGCTTATATTGACGATTGTTCACGATTAATCCCTTATGCGCAGTTTTTCACATCCGAAAAATTTGATGGATTAAGAATTGTAACAAAAGAAGCTTTAACTCGCAGGGGAAAACCGACCATTATTTATGCGGATAATGGCAAGATCTATCGATCTGAAACACTACAGTATGCATGTGCCCAATTGGGTATTACTTTAGCGCACACACAGCCTTATGACCCTCAAAGTAAAGGGAAAATAGAACGGTTTTTTAAAACGGTTCAAACTCGATTTTATCCGTTATTAAAAACAGATCCTGTTCATTCAGTTGAAGAGTTAAACGAACGATTTTGGCACTGGTTAGAAAAGGATTATCATCGCAAAGTGCATGCGTCCTTAGATGGAAAAACGCCACATGAGGTTTTTCAGGCGCAACTGAATCAATTGACATTCTTAGAGGATACATCCCTTCTTGAAACTATTTTCTTAAAGCGCGAACAACGTAAGGTAAAAGCGGATAGTACCATTACATTAAACAAACAGCTTTACGAGGTACCGAATCGTTTTATCGGGACCTCCATCGATGTGAGGTTAGATGAAAATGGTGTGTACGTATTTGAAGATGGTAAGAAAGTAGCGGAAGCAACGCTTGTTAATATGACTGATAATGCCCATGTCAAACGGGTACGTTCTCCTTTTTCATTGTCTCAGGCGACGAAGGAAAAGGAGGAGCAAGAAAATGTATAAAACATTTTACTCGTTGGCTCAAGCACCATTCTCAAAAGAGATCGCATCTTCCGATGCATTTCTTTCTACTGATTATCAAGGTGCAATTAGTGCATTACATTATTTGCAAAAATCAAAGGGGATGGGTCTTCTTATTGGCGATCCTGGTGTAGGGAAAACCTTTACCCTGCGATCGTTTAAAGAATCGCTTAATCCATCTTTATATCATGTCATCTACTTTCCGCTCTCGACAGGCGGTGTGATGGATTTTTATCGTGGTCTGGTCTATGGATTAGGAGAGGAACCGAAGTTCCGTAAAGTAGATCTTTTTAGACAAATTCAACAAGGTATTGAGCGAATGGCTTTTGAACGAAAAATAACGCCTGTTTTCATTTTAGATGAAATGCATATGGCAAAAGATGCATTCTTGCAAGATATAGCTTTATTGTTTAATTTTCAAATGGATTCAACAAATCCTTATATTTTAGTATTATCAGGTTTACCGCATTTAAAAACACGATTAATGTTAAATCATCATCGACCACTATCACAAAGAATGATTATGAAGTATGAGATCCAGCCATTGACTAAAGTGGAAGTTTCCAATTATATCAATCATCATTTGAAGTTAGCCGGAGCAAAAATGCCGATTTTCACTGAATCAGCTATAGAAGCAATCACCTTGCGGTCGCAAGGTTGGCCTAGAGTCATTAATACATTAACGGTGAATAGTTTATTATTTGGCTCGCAATTAAAGAAAGAACAGATTGATGAGGAAATCGTCCGGTTAGCCGTAGAAGATAGTGGTTTAGCATGAAGCGAGGCATCTTAGTTTATGATCAGCGAGAGCAAGAGTGGCGGGTGTGGATTGGTCAGACGCGTTACTGGGTACAACAAGGCTATACGTTTGAGTTGCGGATTCAGCAACGATATTTTAACGCATATTTAGAGAAAGATATAGATTGGTTCGTCACGTTGGATTATGAGGTTATTTTCATTCTTCACCTAAATGAGGTGTACAAGATTCGGATCAATACAATAGAATATATACCACTAGACACCCCGTTTTAGGGGTTTTCTTTTGTTTATGGATAGATGGATTAATGTGAATAAAGTTGGGCACATTCTGAAATTAAGTGAAAAAAATAGCACATTATTTCAGATTTCCCACTGGATTAATGTGAAAAGAAGTGCCTGGAATAATGTGCTCGGTTACACTATTACATGAGTTCAATGATACAGAAACAAAGTATCCAAAAGAAAAAACGATAAAGATATTGTTTGAAGAACAGGTGGAAAAAACACCTAACTTAACAGCTGTAGTATTTGATAATAAACATTTAACTTATAAGGAGTTGAATGGTAAAGCAAATTCTTTGGCAAGAGAGTTAAAGGAAAAAGGTATCGTTACTGATACAATTGTTGGAATTATGTTAGATAGATCAATAGAAATGGTAATAGGAATACTAGCGATTTTGAAAGCTGGAGGAGCTTATTTACCTATAGATCCCATTTATCCAAAAGAAAGAATACAATACATTTTGAAGGATAGTGGTAGTAAATTTTTGTTAAGCATAACTGACTTAATAGACAACATAGAGTTTGAAGGGGAAATCCTGGATTTATTTAATAAACAATTATACATGGGGCAGTCTAATAACTTAGAACTAAAGTCCAATCCCAATGACTTAGCTTATATTATTTATACTTCTGGTACCACTGGTAATCCTAAGGGGGTAATGATAGAACAGAGATCATTAGTTAACTATATCGTATATGGGATTAATAAGTATTATGCTAATGAAAAATTACATATGCCATTTTATACCTCTACTTCTTTTGATTTAACAGTTACCTCAATATTTTCCCCACTAATAAGTGGAAATACTATGGTTATACATAGAAACCTTGATTCAGTGAAACTAATTAATGAAGTATTTGAGGTTAATAATAATTCAATAGTTAAGTTAACTCCTGCTCATTTGAGTTTGCTAAAAGAAATGAATTATGTAAACAACTCAATTAAGAAAATTATTGTAGGCGGAGAGGACTTTACAGTAGAATTAGCCAAAAATATTAGCAATTTATTTAATAATAGATTAGAAATAGTAAATGAATATGGTCCGACAGAAGCAACGGTTGGATGCATTGTTCATATTTATGACATCGAAAGAGATTATAAAAATTTAGTATTAATAGGAAAGCCTATTTCAAATACCCAAGCGTATATAGTCGATAAGAACCTTAAGCTAATGCCAATAGGAATACCTGGGGAGTTATGCATAAGTGGTGATGGGTTAGCGAGAGGATATCTAAACAGACCAGAACTAACAAAAGAAAAATTTGTAGATAACCCATTTAAGGTAGGTCAAAAAATGTATAAAACAGGTGACTTGGCAAAATGGCTACCTGATGGAAACATTGAATGTTTGGGACGTATAGATAACCAGGTTAAAATCAGAGGGTTTAGAATAGAGCTGGGAGAGATCGAGAATGTTCTATTACAACATGAAGAGCTGAAAGAGGTAGCCGTTGTTGTAAATGAAAATAAGGAACAGGAGAAATTTATTTGTGCTTATTTAGTAAGTAAGGTAGAGGTTGATATTCTAAATTTAAGAGTTTTTTTAAAAGATAGATTGCCAGAATATATGATCCCTTCATACTTTACTCAATTAGAAAAATTACCTTTGACACAAAATGGAAAACTAGACAGAAGAGCTCTTCCAGAACCAAAGAGGAATACAACGAATAAATATGAAGCTCCGAGAAACGGAGTGGAAAAGAAACTATCAGAGATGTGGACTGAAATACTGGATACCGAAAAAATAAGTATAAATGATAATTTCTTTCATTTGGGTGGACATTCACTTAAGGCCACCGTGTTGATGGCTAAAGTTCATAAAGAGTTAGATGTAGAAATCCCGTTAAAGGTACTATTTGATAATCCTACGATTAGTGGTTTAAGTGAATTTATAAAAAATGCCCAAAAGAATCAGTATGTGACGATAGAAAAAGCAGAAGAACGAGCATTCTACAAAGCATCTTCTTCTCAAAAAAGAATGTATACTCTACAACAGATGGACAAACAAAGTACAGCGTATAATATGCCTATAATAATAGAAATACATGGGAAAGTCGAATTTGAAAGGATAGAGGATACATTTCAAAAAATAGTAGAGAGGCAAGAAATATTAAGAACGTCTTTCAAAGCAAATGGTTATGAGATTGTTCAGAAGGTAGACTCCTATAGTAAATTTAAACTCACCATTGGTACAACGCTTGATGGATTTGTAAGACCATTTAAATTAGATGAAGCACCTTTATTTAGAGCTGAACTAGTTGAGGAGAATAAAAAAACTTATCTATTAATAGATATGCATCATATCATATCCGATGGAGTATCAATGAGTATTTTAATGAAAGAATTTAAAGCTTTCTATGAAAGAGAAAAAATGGAGCCTCTGACGATTCAATATAAAGACTACTCAGAATGGCAAAATGAATTATTTAAAAAAAATAAGGTAAAAAAACAGGAAGAGTACTGGATGAAAGTATTTAACAACGAAATACCAGTATTAAATATCCCATACGATAATGAGAGGCCAACATTCAAAACTTATGAAGGTGCTAGCCTAAGTAAGACTATAAATAAAGAAATTACAGAAGGGTTAAGAATTATCTCGAGGGAGACTGGAAGCACGATGCACATGGTACTATTCTCGGCGTTTAGTATCTTGCTTTCCAAATATAGTGGACAAGAAGATCTTGTTATAGGGATTCCTGTGGCGGGCAGAACAAATGTGGATCTTCAAAAAATAATGGGGATGTTTGTAAATACATTAGCCATCAGAAGTAACCCATCTGGCGAAAAATCATACGATGAATTTTTAAAAGAAATAAAAAGTAGCTTGTTAACAGCGTATGAAAATCAAGATTATCAATTGGAAAAACTAATAGAAAACTTAAATATAAGAAGGGATGCGGGAAGAAACCCATTATTTGACGTGATGTTTAGTATGGATGATGCCTTTGAGGGCAAGGAACTAGAACTAGTGGGAACGACTTTTAGGTTACATGATTTTGAAAATAAAACATCGAAGTTTGATATTACATTAAATGTAGTAGAACAAGAAGAAACTTTAGAACTTAATTTTGAGTATTGTACCAATTTGTTTAATAGTGAAAGTATAGAGAAAATTCTAGTACATCTTGATAACCTGCTTAAACAAATAGGTGAAAATAGGAATAAAAAAATAAAAAACATTTGTCTAGCTACTCAAGAGGAAATAAATTCTATAAACAACTTAATTAAAGATTCTATTCATGAAATTGACTTCAGTTTCTAATTAAAATAGTTATATTAAATAATTAATACTACACATAATTTGAATATTTTGGAGTGAGAGGTATGAGTGAAAATAAAATAATACTTAGCTCATTAGAGCAGATTAAAAAATCTGAAGAATACTGGAAAGAGAAATTATTTCCTTTAGTAGAAAAAACTACATTTTCCGCCGATTACAATGGCTCGGGTTATAAAAGAGATAAAATGAGTAGAAAAATAGATGAACATTTATTTAACAAATTAATTGCAATTACAAAGAATAATGATCTATCAATTTATACACTCATGCTTTCAATACTAAAAATAGAACTATTCAAGTTTAGTGGTATTGGCCATATAATAATTGGCTCACCAGTTTACATTAAATCTAGTCAAGAAACAACTTTAAATAATATTTTGCCAATCAAAGATTCTTTAAATGAAAGTATATCATTTAAAGAATTATTGATGAATACAAAAGATAATATTTTAGAATCATATAAAAATCAGATTTTCCCTCTTGATCAAATTACCAATAAGATTGGTATTAAGGATATTTTTGATATATTGCCAGTCAGTTGTACTATGAAAAATATCCATAATGAAAAAGATATTAGTGCTTTAACAAACCATAAAAAAAATCAAATAACATTCTTAATTGTAAAAGAGGAAAATTCAATTTTTCTAGAACTGGTATATAATTCGAGTTTATTTAAATCTGAAACTATAGAAAAAATAATTGATGTTTATTTGAATATTATGAAACAAGCGTTTGAAAATATTGATAAAAAGCTATCAGATTTTGAACTATTAACAAATATTGAAAAAGAAAAAATTCTTTTTGATTTTAATGATAATAAATTGATTTATTCAGGTATTCGAACAATTCAAGAGTTATTTGAAGCACAGGTTGAAAAGAACCCGAATGATATTGCTGTGGTATGTAAAGATGAACAATTAACCTATCGAGAGTTAAACGAGATGGCTAACTATTTGGCAAGAGGATTAAGAAAAAAAGGTGTTAAAGCAGATATAGTTGTAGGAATAATTGGAGATAGATCTTTGGAGATGATTATAGGAATACTGGGAATTCTCAAAGCTGGGGGAGCCTATTTACCTATAGATCCAGGCTATTCAAAGGAAAGACTTCAATTTGTATTAGAAGATAGTAAAAGTAAAGTGTTAATTGGTGCTAGACATTTAACAGATATCCCTGAATTTAAAGGAGAATTCTTGGAGGTGAAAGACGAACTTCAAAAAAAGGAAGATTCTAGTAACTTGAAAAAAAACAACACTTCTAACAACCTAGCTTATGTTATCTATACTTCAGGAACAACGGGTGTCCCTAAAGGTGTAATGATTGAACATAAAAGTGTACATAACTTAGTTTTGGCTTTAAATAAAGAGATTTACTACCAATATCCTGAAAAATTAAAAGTGGGACTTGTAGCACCATTTTATTTTGATGGATCCGTAAAGCAAATCTTTGCTGCATTGGTTAATGGTCATGCTCTATATATTGCTGATGATGAAGTAAGAAGAGATGCAGAAAAGCTATTAAAATATTATGAAAAAAATAAAATCGACATTTCAGATGGAACGCCTGCTCATTTGGAAGTGATGTCTGAATTTATAGGTGTTGATAAAGAGCTTAGAATTAAGCATTTACTAATTGGTGGTGATAGGTTAAATAATAAACTTTTAGAAAAACTATTTAAAGCTTCGAAAGAGTTAAAGATTAGTAATGTATATGGTCCAACAGAGTGTTGTGTAGATTCGAGTATATATTTAGTGAATAGAGAAGAAACAATATTAATGAGGAATACTCCAATTGGAAAGCCTATTTCAAATACCCAAGTGTATATAGTCGATAAGAACCTTAAGCTAATGCCAATAGGAATACCTGGGGAGTTATGCATAAGTGGTGATGGGTTAGCGAGAGGATATCTAAACAGACCAGAACTAACAAAAGAAAAATTTGTAGATAACCCATTTAAGGTAGGTCAAAAAATGTATAAAACAGGTGACTTGGCAAAATGGCTACCTGATGGAAACATTGAATGTTTGGGACGTATAGATAACCAGGTTAAAATCAGAGGGTTTAGAATAGAGCTGGGAGAGATCGAGAATGTTCTATTACAACATGAAGAGCTGAAAGAGGTAGCCGTTGTTGTAAATGAAAATAAGGAACAGGAGAAATTTATTTGTGCTTATTTAGTAAGTAAGGTAGAGGTTGATATTCTAAATTTAAGAGTTTTTTTAAAAGATAGATTGCCAGAATATATGATCCCTTCATACTTTACTCAATTAGAAAAATTACCTTTGACACAAAATGGAAAACTAGACAGAAGAGCTCTTCCAGAACCAAAGAGGAATACAACGAATAAATATGAAGCTCCGAGAAACGGAGTGGAAAAGAAACTATCAGAGATGTGGACTGAAATACTGGATACCGAAAAAATAAGTATAAATGATAATTTCTTTCATTTGGGTGGACATTCACTTAAGGCCACCGTGTTGATGGCTAAAGTTCATAAAGAGTTAGATGTAGAAATCCCGTTAAAGGTACTATTTGATAATCCTACGATTAGTGGTTTAAGTGAATTTATAAAAAATGCCCAAAAGAATCAGTATGTGACGATAGAAAAAGCAGAAGAACGAGCATTCTACAAAGCATCTTCTTCTCAAAAAAGAATGTATACTCTACAACAGATGGACAAACAAAGTACAGCGTATAATATGCCTATAATAATAGAAATACATGGGAAAGTCGAATTTGAAAGGATAGAGGATACATTTCAAAAAATAGTAGAGAGGCAAGAAATATTAAGAACGTCTTTCAAAGCAAATGGTTATGAGATTGTTCAGAAGGTAGACTCCTATAGTAAATTTAAACTCACCATTGGTACAACGCTTGATGGATTTGTAAGACCATTTAAATTAGATGAAGCACCTTTATTTAGAGCTGAACTAGTTGAGGAGAATAAAAAAACTTATCTATTAATAGATATGCATCATATCATATCCGATGGAGTATCAATGAGTATTTTAATGAAAGAATTTAAAGCTTTCTATGAAAGAGAAAAAATGGAGCCTCTGACGATTCAATATAAAGACTACTCAGAATGGCAAAATGAATTATTTAAAAAAAATAAGGTAAAAAAACAGGAAGAGTACTGGATGAAAGTATTTAACAACGAAATACCAGTATTAAATATCCCATACGATAATGAGAGGCCAACATTCAAAACTTATGAAGGTGCTAGCCTAAGTAAGACTATAAATAAAGAAATTACAGAAGGGTTAAGAATTATCTCGAGGGAGACTGGAAGCACGATGCACATGGTACTATTCTCGGCGTTTAGTATCTTGCTTTCCAAATATAGTGGACAAGAAGATCTTGTTATAGGGATTCCTGTGGCGGGCAGAACAAATGTGGATCTTCAAAAAATAATGGGGATGTTTGTAAATACATTAGCCATCAGAAGTAACCCATCTGGCGAAAAATCATACGATGAATTTTTAAAAGAAATAAAAAGTAGCTTGTTAACAGCGTATGAAAATCAAGATTATCAATTGGAAAAACTAATAGAAAACTTAAATATAAGAAGGGATGCGGGAAGAAACCCATTATTTGACGTGATGTTTAGTATGGATGATGCCTTTGAGGGCAAGGAACTAGAACTAGTGGGAACGACTTTTAGGTTACATGATTTTGAAAATAAAACATCGAAGTTTGATATTACATTAAATGTAGTAGAACAAGAAGAAACTTTAGAACTTAATTTTGAGTATTGTACCAATTTGTTTAATAGTGAAAGTATAGAGAAAATAAGTAAACATTATAAAAAAATATTATCTACAATAATTCTAGATAGAGTAACTAAAATATCTGCCATAGATTTGTTGGTGGAAAAAGAAAAAAATCAATTATTGTTGGAATTCAATAATACCAAAACGGAATATCCAGAAGATATGACGATTCAGAAAATGTTTGAAGAACAAGTAGAAAAAGAACCTAATAAGATGGCAGTCAAGTTTGAGGACAGACATTTAACTTATCAAGAGCTAAATGATAGAGCAAATTCTTTGGCAAGAGTCTTAATAGCAAAAGGTGTTAAAGCGAATTCAATCGTAGGGATAATGGTAGAAAGATCACTGCAAATGGTAGTAGGAATAATGGGGATTTTAAAAGCAGGAGTAGCTTATTTGCCAATAGATCCTAATTACCCTGAGGATCGAATTAACTATTTGTTAAGTGATTCCCAATGTGATTTTTTAATTACTCAAACTGATTTCATGGATAAACTTTCTTTTAATGGTTTATTAGTTGACCTGTATTGCTCAGAGAACTTTGAGCAAAGCACTGAAAACATAAACCCAATTTATAATCCAGAGGATCTAGCATATATTATCTATACTTCAGGAACAACAGGAAACCCTAAAGGTGTAATGGTTCAGAATAATAATCTAGTAAATGCTACATATTTTTGGAGAAGACACTATAGATTAAACGATTTTGATGTTAATTTATTGCAATTAGCCGGGGTATCGTTTGATGTTTTCGCAGGTGATTTATCTAGAAGTTTATTAAGTGGAGGAACTATGCATATTGTTTCGTATGAAACTAAGCTAGATATGCAAAAGTTGTTCGAAATAATAATGAGTGAAAAGATCACCATTTTTGAATCAACACCAAATCATATTTTAGCCTTTACAAGGTATTTGAAGCAAAAAAAGTTGAAACTTGAAAATCTTCGACTTTTAATTTTAGGATCAGATAGCTGTTCCATAAGTGATTACAAAACTTTGGTCGAGGAGTATGGCAACCAAATAAGAATTTTAAATAGTTATGGGGTCACCGAGGCCACTATAGATTCAAGTTATTATGAATCATCTTATGAGAATATACCGGATATATCAAATACTCCAATAGGCAAGCCCTTGGATAATACTAAATTTTATATTTTAGATAAAAATCAAAAGATGCAGCCGATGGAAGTATGTGGAGAACTATATATTGCTGGTAAAGGAATTGCTCGAGGGTATCTAAACCGGCCAGAGTTAACAAAAGAGAAATTTGTTGCTAACCCATTCGAACCAGGAACAAAGATGTATAAAACAGGAGACTTGGCAAGATGGCTGCCGGATGGGAATGTTGAGTTTTTAGGAAGAATCGATAATCAAGTTAAAATTAGAGGTTTTAGAATTGAATTAGGGGAAGTGGAAGATGGATTACTACAACACAGAGCAGTTAGCGAAGCAATTGTAGTATCCAGAGACAATAAAGAAAACGGGAAATACTTATGTGCATATATAGTTTGTGAGGACGAAGTTAACAATTTGGAATTAAAGAATTTTATAAAAAAAGGATTACCAGATTACATGGTACCAGCATATATCGTCCAACTGGAAAATATGCCATTGACACCGAATGGAAAAATAGATAGAAAGGCACTTCCAGAGCCAAATATAGAGAACCTGATCTTAGATGAATATGAGTCACCGAGAAATGAAGTTGAGGAAAAGTTGGTAGAGATATGGAGTGAAACTTTAGGTGTCAAAAAGATAGGTATAAACGATAACTTCTTTGATTTAGGTGGACACTCGTTAAAACTATTATTAGTTATTTCTCAAGTAAATAGATTTTTGGGTGATCATATACCTTTAAAAGGACTGCTACAAAATCAAACTATTAAACAGCTTTCAAATTATATTGTAAGTTTAGATAAGAATGATGACTTAAGGAATTCTCCAATTTTATTAAATGCACAAAAAGATTTAAGAATATTTGCTTTTCCTCCTATAGGTGGATTTGGTCTTGCATATCAAAAGCTTGCTAATAATTTAGAAGACTATTCATTATATGCTTTTGATTATTTAGAAGAGGAAAACAAAATAGATATGTATATAGAAGCAATAACACATGCTCAACCTAATGGCCCGTATATATTATTGGGGTACTCTGCAGGTGGACACTTGGCATATCAAGTTGCAGCATCATTAGAAAAGTACGGAAATGAAGTTTCAGATTTAATCATTATGGATGTTGAACCCATTAATATAAAATCAGTAACTTCAGAAGAAGCGCTTAAAAAATCTTTTGAAGAATACAAAAATATGAGAGAAAAAGATGAAAGTTTTGTAGAAATAATTAAAGATACTTATGCAAAAGAACAATTTTTTAGAAAAGTCGAATCTTATTATAAGTATCTAAATGAAATGGTTTATCAGGGAATAATATCATCTAATATACATGTTATGAAAGCTTTTTCTATATCTCCAAAAAGCGAAAGACATCATCTTCAAAACAATTGGCAAAAGTTCACCAAAAAGAATGCTTATATTTCTAATGGTTCTGGTTTGCATAGGATGATGTTATCAGATGATCGATTTGTTAAAAGAAATGCAAAGATTATTGAAAGAATTTTAAAGGGAGATAAGAAAGAAGGGGTTATATGATCGACAGTCATGCTCATATAGACAGCATTTACTTTGCTAGGGATAGAATAAAAATATTAGAAAAATGCATTAATGAAGGTGTTACTGGAATAGTGAATGTAGGAACTAATTATGAGACATCATCTAAAACTGTTCTATTGGCAGAAAAACATGACTTTTTATATGCAGCAGTTGGAATACACCCTATCAATTCAGATGAGCTATGCGTTAAAGTAATTAACGATTTAAAGAAACTTGCACAACGAAGTAAAGTTGTTGCAATAGGAGAAATTGGTCTCCATTATAATTTAAATGAAAATATGAAAAAAGTACAAAGAGATTGTTTTATTAAACAAGTGGAACTAGCAAAAGAATTGGATTTACCCATAATAATTCATAGTAATAATGCGGATGAGGAAATTATTGAAATTCTGAATAATATTAAAATACCAAGGAAAGGAGGGGTTATTCATTGTTTTAATGGAAATGAAGATTTAGCAAAGAGCTATATTAATATGGGACTACATATTTCCATTGCAGGTAATATTACACTTAATCAAAAACAGGATATATTTAATGTGATTAAGAGGATTAGTTTAGATAAAATATTGGTGGAAACTGATAGCCCTTATATTTCACCAGAACATTTTAAAGTTAAAAGAAATTATCCGGGAAACGTTAAGTATGTAATAGAAACAATTGCTCAGATAACTGGTAAAAGTTTTGAAGAGGTTTCAAATGTTACAACTGAAAATGCAAGAAGATTATTTCAATTCTAATAATTGCTAAATTAATACATCGGAGGAATTAAAATGGAGAATATAATCAAAGAGTTAATTATAAATAATTCGAAGGGGCAACTCACAGCAGAAGAAATTAAGGAAGATTCAAGTTTGATAGAGGAATTTGGTTTTGATTCCTTGCAAATGATACAACTTATAATTGATATAGAGGAACACTTTGATTTTATGTTTGACGAGGAAGATTTGTTTGTTGAAGGATTATCAACATTCGGTTCGTTTATGAGATTAGTTGAAAAGGCAATTTAGTTTTTCCTTAATACAAAGAAAGAAATGGGAGGAAAGAATATTGAAATTACCACTTATGATAAGTGAAAATTTGGATAAAATATCTGAAGAACATTGGAAGAAATATTATGATTTACCACAGGGTGAATGGAATAGAAAGATTGAAGAAGGCTTGTGGAGAAGAACTCAAGAGTTTAACACGCGTAGGCAATCAGGATGGAAAAATTTAGATGATAAAAGAAGAAGGATGATTCATTATCTTCATACATATGATCTAGTAAATAATGAACTAGGTACTAAGGACTTAGCATTGATAGAAACATATGTTTGGATACATCTATGCTTTCCTAGTTCAGAAATTAATGAATATAGCAATAATATAAGAGAAGCTTTAATAAAAGGTGATTGGTTAAAAGACTTAGACTATATTGATGAAAAAGGAAGTCATGAAGTTTATTTAAAAGATTCACTGAACTATAAACTTTCTTTTTTGGATTCTCATCCTGAAGATATTAAACAAAATAGAATATATCCGGAGGATTACTGTATTTTAGAATTAACAATTACTTCATCTAACTTTAAGGTACCTTCTGAAATTCAAAAAAAACCATGGGATGTGTTTAATAAAGGTCAAAGAAAAAGAGATTTTAGAGGAAAACCAATTATTGTAGATGATTTAAAAGATGTATTAGATTATTTTCCTGCTCAAGTTGAGCTTGGATGTGGTCCTTCAATAGAGGCTGGGATACCTGCACTTAATTTTCTTCATGATGTATATTATGTAACTGATAAGAAAGAAAATAAATTTATTTTGGGTGCTAAAGAAGATAAATTAGCATATGACATTGCTCTAAATACTGAAAATATCTATAAATTGTTTACTACAATGTATAAAAGTTGCTTTTTTGCTGAACCAACAAGGTTTCATAAGATACTTAAATTATTTACAGATAAAAATTTGATAGTTGGTCCTATAATTACGAATAATTTTGATGGTCTGCCTTTAAAATTAGGTCTCGAGGAAAACTATGTAAGAAGATACGAGGAACAACATATTATACCAGAAATTAATTTTCACCCAGAAGCTAAATCACTAATAGTGATTGGTAGCCATGCTGATAGAAGGAAAATTCATGCAGCGGCTCGAAACAGTGGGAAAAAATTACTTTATATTGATCCAGAAGGTTATTTTATAAATGATATTTTTAAGGAGTACCAATTAGAAGATCCTCAAGATGGAGATATAATATTCAAAGAAACCAGTGTAAACGCTTTTGACAAAATATTAGAAAAATTAGTAAGTGAAAAAATAATAAATGATGAAGAAGTAGCAAATTTAATGAAATGAGGTTTTATTAATAGACTATATATTAAAGAATGAGAGAAAACTAAGAGAATTATTTAGTTACTTGGACACTAACAATAATTATTTTCGTAATATATTTAATAAAGAAAATATAGATTTAAATGGCGATATAATGAGTATATTTAATTCTATGCCGATTATTACCAAAAGAGAAATTAAAGATAACTTTGATATATATATATCGAAAACTAATGAAAAAATAATACAACAACTTACTAGCGGAACAAACGGTGAACCTCTAAAATGTTTAAAGTCTAACTCCGAAAGATCCATTGCTGCTATATCACAATGGAAAGAAAGAAGAAGATGGGATCCGTATGTAACAATGGAAAATTTCTTTTCTCTTACTGGTAACGGAAGTAAAAATTATATAGGTGATTTCACAAATTTTGATAATTCCAATATGAGGCATTGTTTTGATAAATTAATGTCATTTTCACCAAGATGGTTATGGACTTCAGTCTCAGTTATCGAAAAATACGCACAGGCAATAGAAAGAGGAGAAATTGATTATAACAATAAAAGTATAAAATATATCGAATTGGCTGGTGAATACGTTGAACAAAGCCAAAGAAGATATATTGAGAATATCTTTGGTTGTAAAACAATTAATCATTATGGTACCAGAGAATGTTGGTGTATTGCTTATGAATGTCCTCAAGGAGAATTACATGTGTTGAATAATTTGCTTTACGTTGAGAGCATAAATAACACCAATCTTAATGCCGATTTACCACAAGGATTTGGGGAGATTACAATTACTAGTCTGTATAATAAAGTTATGCCTTTAATAAGATATAATTTGGAGGATTTAGGAAAAATATCTTCCCTCGATTGCGCGTGTGGAAAAAAAACCCAAATAATTCAAGCTCTTAGTGGCAGAAAAGCCGACATAATAAAGGGAACCAAGGGTGTCGTAGGTGATATTTTCTTTAAAAGAATTGTTCATTCGCTAATATGGAAAAACATGGACTATATTGATAGTTTTAAAGTTGACCAATTGGAAAATAACTACTTTGTATTTTACATTGTAAAGAAAAATAAATTTTCTGATTTAGTTTTACAGATTATACAAAAGGAAGTTTCTGAATCTTTAGGGAAGAATTGTAAAATAGATTTTAGATTTGTAGATAATATTTTATTATCTGCTAGTGGTAAATCAAAAATTTTTAGCTGTCTAAAAAATTGAGAGGAAGATCAGTTTGATAAATAACATTTTTTTATCACCCAAAAATTTGAGTATTATTGATACTGAAGAAAAAATTTCGTTGCCTGAAAAGATTAAGGAAGATGTAAATAAACTCTGGGAAACGAAATTAGCTAGTAACAATTCTTTATTTAATGGACCAATTTATAGTATAGCAGAAATCGTAAAGGCTGATGATTATATAAATATCCACATGTGTAGAAGTAGTTATTCACACTTTTTACACTCCAAAAGTACTGGATTCATAGGTGATCATGTTTGTCGTTCGGTTGCTGTCAGTGCTCTTCTTATTACAAAGGATAATTTTTATTGTTTAGGGATTATGGCTGAACATACTTCATATCCGAATGTCATACAATGTCCAGGAGGCGCTATTGATCCAATAGATATAAGAGATAATATTTTTAATACATGGGAATCAGTTAAACGAGAAGTTAAAGAAGAAATAGGTTTATCTTTAGAAGACAATATAGTAAATAATGCAAGCCAAAATAAATATATTATTACAAGAAAGAATCTTTCTTATATTGGTATCTGTTTTGTAATTGAACTTTCATTAACAAGTAAGGAATTAGATGAGATTTTTATTGTACATCAAAAAAACTCTAAAGGAACAAATGAACTCCAAAAATTAATATATGTAAAAAGGGAAACTGAAAGTTTAGTAAAATTTATTAATAATGAAAATTTGATAAAGATTGATTACCTAAATAATTTGTTATTAGTAGATATCGGGAAAGAAAAATGCGAAAAATGGCTATAAAGCTTTTCAGTGAGAAAGGTGGAATCATAATTGACAACTGTGTTAAAAGAAACGCTTTATGAAAATAAGATTTATATTAATAGGAATTTAGTGAAAATTAAATTGTTAGATGAAAAGTTTTGTTTTTCCTTTGATGAAGATATAAAAATTAAAAAATATTGGGAAGGTAAAGTTAATAAAAATCCTAAATTATTTAATGGGCCAATTTTCAATATTAAAAGCATATCAAATAATAATCATTTAATTAATATCGATATGAATATCTCTAATTATGCACATTATTCTTATATGCTCGATAATAAAATATATGACAATAATATATGTAAAGCCATTGCAGTCGGAGGGCTTATAGTTACTAATGATAATACTATTGTATTAGGAAAGATGAATGATAATACTTCATTTCCTAATATAATTCAGTGTATTGGAGGAGGTATTGACAAACAGGATATAATTGACGGCTTTATAGATCCAATCCAAACATTAAAAAGAGAATTCAAGGAAGAAATAGGTATAGATTTAGAAAATGATGAAATTGAAGTAAGTAGGAATTATATTACAACTAGAAAATTTTGGTCTTTGTTTGGAATATGTTATATCGTAAATCTTAATATGGACTCACAGGAATTATATAATTCTTTTGAGAAATTCAGATCATCTTCTAAGCAAGATGAGATAAAAGAATTAGTTTTTATTAAAAATGACACACAAAGCATAATTAATTTTTGTAAACAAAATACAAATAAAATTGATTATCTAGAAAAACTTTTGCTAATTGTTGATAATTCAATAAAACTAGAAGTATTTGCTGAGAGTTTCGGGGAAGGTAAAATTTTCTAATACTTACCTTTAAGAGAGGTCATGTGTATGAGCTTTTTTTGGGATTTAGATCATCCAAAAGATAATACTGCATTTATATATAAAAATACTAAAATTAGTTATGGAGAACTTCAACAAGAAATAGACTTTATCAAAAGAATAGATCAAACAGAAGATAAAAAAAAGCTTATATTTCTTCTTTGTGAAAACAATACCATTGAATCAATATGTGCTTATCTAGCTGCATTACAAATGAGACATGTCGTTTGTTTACTATCCCAAAATTTAGTGAAGAATAATTTAACAAATTTAATAAGATTATATCAACCAGAATGGATTATTTCTTCTACTCAACTCACATTGGAAAATTCATATATAGAAAAAATTAAAAGAGGTATGTTTCATTATTTATTAGAAGGAATCGATATTTATCCTCTTCATAAGGATTTAGCAATCTTATTAAATACATCTGGGTCTACAGGTAGCTGTAAAATGGTTAAACTTTCATATAAAAATTTACAAGATAATGCTAGTTCAATAGTTAAATATTTGCAACTCTCTAATGAAGAAAGACCTGTTTTGACATTGCCGATGTTTTATTCATATGGATTATCTATTATAAATAGTCACCTCTTATCAGGTGCAAGTATTCTTATTTCTTCAAAAAAAATAATTTCGAAGTGTTTTTGGGAGGAATGTAAGTTCTATAGTATTACTTCTTTTTCAGGTGTACCATATACTTATGAAATTTTATCGAAAATTAAATTTCAAAATATAAATATCAAAAGTTTAAGGACAATGACACAAGCAGGAGGTAGGGTAAATAGATTTACAAGAGATTTCATTAATACATTAATTGTGGAAAAGAATATTAATTTTTATTATATGTATGGACAAACAGAGGCTACTGCGAGGATTAGCTATATTCCACCTGAAAAAGCACTTTTAAAAGGCGATTCTATTGGATATGCAATTCCAGATGGACATCTGGAACTTGATGAAAACAATCAATTAATATATAAAGGTCCAAATGTAATGCTTGGCTACTGTAAAAATAGGATGGATTTAAAGAAGGGTGACGAAAAATTCGGAATCCTTGAAACTGGCGACCTAGGTGAAATAGATGATGAAGGCTACTTTTATATTAGAGGTAGAATAAAAAGAATTGCAAAGTTAAATGGAACAAGGATAAATTTAGATGAGATAGAAACATTAATTTCTGATGTCTTTGGTGCTACGTGTTACAGTATTTCAAATGATGAAAAGATTTTCCTTATAATGCTAGATGATCATTTAAACAAAAAAATTATGGAATTATTAACTGAAAGATATGGTTTTTATAAGTCCTGGATTGTTTTTTTTAATATTAATGAAAATACTATTCCTCGTTTAATCAATGGAAAAGTAAATTATACAAAACTAAAAGAACTTTTTAATTTCTAGCTGATATTTAAATTGCGAAATCTCAAGAGCCGAATCATTAGATAGTCTTTCAAGGAGGACAAGTGAAATTGTCAATAGAACATAGTATTAATATACCAGCACATCATAATATTTACACCAATGAATTAAAACGAAACTTACGAATAGACTTTTCAATTCCACAAAACGGAGTAAATCAAAACACAGGATTACTTGTTTTTGTTCCGGGTTTTAATGGGAGTATTGATTCCAATATATATATAAAAATGAGAAAAATTTTCGCAGATAAATATAATATGATAACTATGCAATGTGCTTATTTTGGGTATCAATTTATGCAATCTTTTGATAGTTTTAACACTTTCAATTCACCAATTATGCAGAGATTTTTTACAACTAATGAGTTAGAGAAAATTAATGAAGACTCTAATTGTCTCGAAGAGATATTGTTTAAAAAAAAGATAAAACCCCCTGTCATTCCTGTGCATGCAAATATTGATGAAAGTATTGAAGAATTTAATGACATGAGCTATATGCAAGCAATAGATATTATCACTACTATTGAAGCTGTTAAATTAATACTAAGTAAAGAAAATTTGGTTTTTAATTCTAATAGAATAATTGGATATGGACAATCCCATGGTGCATACCTTTTATACCTATGCAATAGATTGGTACCAAATTTATTTTCATTAATTGTAGATAATTCTGCTTATATAGAACCAAATTATTTAACAAGTAATAGATTTTTGTACAAGAAGATAGAAAAGTCCACATTGATTATAGAATATGATTATTTAGCGAAAAAAATAGTGAAAAATAAAAATGATGTAAATTTAGATTTACTTTATAAAGATTTTAGTACAAATACACAAGTGTTATCATTTCATGGCAATGAAGATAAATTAGTGGACTATATAGAAAAAGAGCAGTTTGTCAAGACGACTATAAAAAAATCAGATTTTATTCTTATAAAAAAGGAAGATATAGATAATGTAAAGTATAAATCTAATAGTCATGGTTTAGGTGCTGACTTTTTGGAACTTTACTCTTTTGCTTCGGAATTAGAGCATCCCATAAAAGATAAAATAACAAGACCGGTGAAGTATGAAATAGATTTTGAAGGTGTCTTTATAAGAGCGGATTATAAAGATGGTTTACCCATTTTTGATTTTAAATTTAAATGAAAGATACTTAGGAAATAATTAATGTATCTTAATTCTTTTTAGCTAAGCTGAAATAATAGTGGCTGAAAAGGTAAAAGAACCTACGCTTGAAAGAATTATTTGGAACTTACTTATCAAAAAGATCGATTTTTAACGGTAGAAAAGCTATTATAAAATTATATGACATACTATAACAATTTAAGATACCAATGGAACTTAAAGAAGATGACTCCTGTACAATAAAGAGATCATCTTCTCCTTGTGGCATGTCCTTTTTCAAAAATGTCTTTACAAAGGGTACAATTTAATCGATGCTGTTCGCGTTTGCTGTTTCCGCCAAACTTAAGCAGATTAGGATAAGTAAGGAACACTTTATTCGTTTTCTGCACTTCCATACTTTAGAATCGAGTATTGTCTTAGATGATGTGGATTGAATTGATTATTAATACCAGCACTATTCATGACTTTTTGGATTATACAATGAAGGTGTTTAATACTCATTTTCATCGAATACTTTCTGAAACAAAAATTGACTATTCTAGATCTTTTCGTTCGACAATAAAACTTCTCAATAAAGTTCTACATTTATTGTTAAAATAAATATCTTGTTCTTTAATAACTTTCCATCTTCTCCTCACTGTTCGATCTTCCCAATTAATATCACTTTTCTCTAACAATGCAATTTCTCCAAACCTACAACCGGTTGAGAGTATAAATGCTACCAAACTCTTTTCCAATGGTGTAGTACAAGCTTTAATTATCTGGGAATTTTCAGCGTCATTTAATCTTTTTTTAATGCATTCTTCTTTAATAAGTTTATCTTTTACTGGCATAGGATTTATTATTATATGTCGTTCTAAATGAGACCATTGAAAAAATGAATTTAAAAAGATTACACTCTGAGTAAAACTCCATGGTTTCAAAAAGTCGTTTAACTTTAATAGATATTCGTTAAGCTGGTTTGTATTAATAGATTGAATTTCAACATCATTAAGATAATTTAGCAGTAAAGAAAAATGAAAATGATATACTTTTAATATATTTTGGTAGACCGGACAAATCTTAAATTTAGAAGTATTGGTTATGGAGATTTAAAAAAATTATAAGCCTTAAAACATTGATATATCAACGTTTTAAGGCTTATGATAACGATGGTCTCGACAAGTCTCGAACTTGCGCCTCCCACCTTGTCGAATTTGTAACCCTAATATAACCTGGTTAAATTGAATTCGATTTAGTTAAATAAGTCTGGTTTAATAAGGTTTTCGAGACAGTGAAAATCATTTCAGTAAATTAAAGTCGGTACAAAAGAATAATTATGCGGACAAATTGCGGACAAAAGAGTGAATAGGTGGTCTGTATTACTTTTTTGATGAAAACAGTATGTAACAGTTATATCGTGAAATTATTTTCCGTTTTTATACATAGAAGCTGATTGTTATTCAATTAAAGGGAGTATTTCTGAAATGAAGTGACCCGCCGTTTTTGAGACAGGGATCAAAATACCTTTAACCAGCTATCCAACCAGTTGTCGATATTTTATCGGTGACTGGTTGGATAGTTTTGTTTGAATTCGAGTATTGTTATAATAGTTAATTAATAAGGCGCTGAAGCTATCTTATGGATAATCATCGATTATCGCGCAGTACTTTTTCAACTTCGAAGCAGATTGGATAAAGTGAATCAAAGTCGTTTTTCCTAAGTGAGAGATTAGGAGTCCAGTAACGTCCATGTGCTAGCCAATGACGATAGCTTAGTATGCCTTTAAAGTTCGTAAAAATGTGTCGAAGATCAGACTTGAATTCCTTCCATTCATCTATAATATGTTCTTCAAGTGATATTTTATCTCTTTTCTCTCGATAAATTCTGAGAAATGCGCGGTCCAGATCGCTTTTTCCTTTTTTATTTATACGCTCATGAAAGTCTACTCTCAGGCTAGCTTCGGTAGCAGCGAGTAAATTAAACGTAGCGAGACGATCTAGCTCCATTTCCCTTGCTTCAAAAATCACCCTTACCTCTGTCGCGGTTAGTCCGACAAATTGATTTGGAATAGGAGGCAGGCCAATTAATACATTTTGCTTTAATAAGCGTATTGCTTCTAATGAATCTACGTAGTAGGCTGCGACTTGTTCAAGGGTTAGTTCTTCGTGCGAACGATTCAGCCTCGTCATCCATTGATCACCTGCATTAAAGTGTCTTTGAATGTTTCCTCGTTTACTTCGATATAATGAAGGCGCGGCAAGCGAACCATGAATTGCCAAACGAGTTCTTCCTTTGGTGTTGGAGCAGGGGGTTCTAGAGGTGTTTGTCCTTCCGAGTAGATAGCAGTATGGATTTGAGGCCCACCTGGACGCGCGAGTAGAATTGTTGCCTTGCCTCGCGGTCCGTCCATATCAACTCGACCCCCAGCTCCGATAATGTTAATACCTATAGGAGTAAGGTTCACCGCTGACTTACCTATTTGAATGATTGTCTCTTGTGCATTATAACGATATTCCTTACAACCAAAAAGTTCATCTTCCTTGAGTTCTTGAGTGTGTTCGGATATCTTAACGCTGCCGTCATTAATGTATAGTTTTAACGCATTAGTGACTACTTTATAGAGATCCTTTAAGCGGTCATTAAAAAACTGGACCTGTTCCTTTGCTTTCTCTGGTGATGCCGTTTCTTCTTTCGATTGTTGTTGAGATTTTATAAATTCATCGAAATCCATGACATATAAGCTCCTTCACAAAGTGATATTGGTAGATTCAGTATACCATACGCCTTTATCTATAGGAATCCGCACAAAATTAAAACAATAATTGGGAAATATATCATTAATCAGATCGACTGCCTTTGCACAAACGAAACCAGAGTTTTTGATAAGTGGAGTGTAATAGCAATGACATGGAAAGTAGCATCTAAATAAATTACATCCACATTTCTAACACTTGCAGTTCATTATGTTGGAAGTTATAGAAAAATCTTCAATAAAATGGCTAATGTTTGAATAAACAAGACGAAAAAACAACAGATATATTTACTGCGTAGTACAACGATAATGTTAGTACATTAACCATTAAGAGACGAACTCATTCTAAGTATTGTCTTTTCGTAACCTTTTGCTGCGCAAAAAATAACTTCATTTGTGAAAGAATGTATTTAGGTAAAGAGTTTTCATTATAGGAATTTAAAAGTTATGGAATCTCAACTTTGTTTACAAAAGAAGAAAAAGAAAGCGTTATGAATAAATTCCTAAAGGAAAATCGAGGGTTAAATGAAGAGAAAACTATAAAAATACCGGAGTTCCTTATGAATGAATTAGAGTTGCATAAAAAACGAATCGAAGAATGGAAGGAATTAGTGGGAACTGAGTTTAAGGACCAAGACTTGGTCATTTGCACAAATATAGGAAGCCTACAAGAACCGCGCAATGTAGTTCGAGTAATGAAACGGATTGTAAAATGTTCCAATGTACCAAATATTCGGTTCCATGATATTAGACATACACATGCATCCATTCTTATTTCGACAGGAATAGATATCGTTAAGATTTCTAAACGATTGGGTCATGCAAATCCCAAGATTACATTAGAATTCTAAGCGCATTTATTACCGAATACAGACAATGACATCGTAGATACTTTTCACCAGACCATTCAAAATCATGCTAACTAATACAGTGAAATCTTACGGAAATTATATGCTATTACGAATATCAAAAACACTAGATGATTGTGAAGAATTAGCACATCTCTATTGAGAGTGCTTTTTTAAAAAAAATGTATTTTTATAAATATAGTTTAATAATTAATTTTTGCTTATTTCAAAATCTTAAGCTTTTTATTTGCCATATAAAGTACAATGTTAATAATAACTTGAATTTTTCTTCAACTAAAGGAACTGTTTTGTTTAATAAATATGGTATAATATTCCTTATTTGAGCGTGGGATATTTGGTCCACTAAGCAGGGAATTGAATTATCTGCATTAGAATATAATGGTAAATTAGAATAATAAGGAGATGGAGTTAATGTATATTTCTAGTTTAGATGTAATTAATTTTAGAAATTTTAAAAATGCGAGTTTTAAATTTAAAGAAGGTATTAATACTCTTATTGGGGAAAATAGTTCTGGAAAATCGAATGCTTTATACGCTATCAGACTATTACTAGATGATTCCCTTCCTTTAAATGCTTCACAACTTTTAGAAACGGATATTAATCGTTCTCTAGGGAATTGGAAAGGCCACTGGGTTGTTTTAAAAATTACTTTTAAAGATTTAGATTCTAGCGAGGCAGCGAGTTTTGTAACACATAATACAGGAGATGTCTCTGCGGAAGAATCAGTTGGGTCCTATGGGTTGTATTTTCGTCCTAATAAAAAAATCCGGAAGCGTTTATTCGAATTATCTGAAGCTAATAGTACTCAAGCAGAAATAGAAAGCTTCTTAAAAGATATTACGATTGTCGATTATGAAACAGTTTTTACCTGCAGATTAAATGGTGATTTTAATAATAAAGAAATTTATAAATCATTAGTTGGTGATTTTGAAAATGGTATTTTTCCTAATCCAGATGAAGAAGATTTAAGTTTACTAGGTAATATTTCACCTCATATAACCTTGATAAAAAAAGAAGTTTCTTGCACTTTTGTAAAGGCTCTTCGTAATGTAATATCTGAATTAAAGCAAAGAAAGAGTAGTCCATTACTGCATCTTTTAAGAGGAACTGCAAAAGAAATAAAAATAGAAGAGGCAGAGGAACTTAAAAATAAAGTGAAAACACTGAATACAGAAATAAGTGAGCTGAAAGAAATTGAAGAGCTTACAAAAAGTATTAGTAAGTCCTTAAATAATACTCTCGGGTATACATATTCTCCACATGTAAGTATCAAATCTGAATTACCAGAAGAAATAGAAACATTACTTCACTCACTAACATTATGGGTTGGAGATGATGCAAACAGTAACCAAGGAAAAATAGATGATTTAAGCCTGGGTGGAGCCAACTTAATTTATATTACTCTGAAATTATTAGAATATGAATTCTATCAAACACAGGAAGGAAAAGCGGCTCATTTTCTATTGATTGAAGAACCAGAAGCACACATTCATACACATATTCAAAAAACTTTGTTTGATAAATATCAGTTTGAAAATACTCAAGTTATTATTACGTCACATTCAACACATATTTCTTCTGCAAGTAAAATTGATTCAGTAAATGTATTAATTAAGGATAAATCACACACAGAAGTCTGTCATCCAAGTGCAGGTTTAGAGGCTGATACTTGTAAGCGAATAGAAAGATATCTAGATGCTACAAGATCTACACTTTTATTTGCCAAAGGAGTTATTTTAGTAGAAGGGGATGCAGAGTTAATATTATTGCCAGCTATGTTTAAAGAAGTGTTTGGATTAAGTTTAGATGAAATTGGAGTAAGTGTAATTAATGTTAGTAGCACCGTTTTTGAACATATTGCAAATCTATTTGATGAACAACGAATTCATAGGAAATGCGCAATAGTAACAGATTTAGATAAAGCATTAGAACCTCTGCCAATTGATGAAAAAGACGATAATGAATTGCAAAAATCCATCAGAGCTTCACAAAAATCAGGTGCAGAAAGAAAAGTGCTGTTGGATGCTGCCTATAATAATAATCCATGGGTAAATGTCTATTATGCTCCACATACGTTCGAAATAGATTTTTCAATAAACGGAAATGAACATGAAATAAAGAGTCTGCTACCCTCAATTTATTCGAAAAAGTCCGCTATCGAAAGTTCGGAGAAGTTGTTGGATTCTGGTGATTCAGTTATTGTTGGGAAAGAAACTTTACGCTTAGCAAAAAAAGAGGGTAAAGGTTGGTTTGCTTTATTACTAGTTGAAACACTTTCTAGTAGAACAATAATCCCTAAGTATATTTTAGAAGCAATAGCATTTAACTCTGAACATATTACGGAACAACATTTGGTTGCAATGGCTCATTATCGAATAATGCAAGAAGTTAACTTAGGTAATCCTAAATTTTCAATTCAAGATAAAGCTGCTCTTGATAAATTAAGTCTAGAAGAACTTATTGAAATGATAAAGTCTGCTGCTGCTGATGACCATTTAGTTCAGTTTATAGAGATGCTAGGAGTTGAAATATGAAAGAAATTTTAAATCAATTTCAACAGATAGTTTTAGATACTGAAGGCAATACAATGGTATTGGCGTGCCCTGGTAGTGGGAAAACGAGAGTTTTGACTCTAAAAATAGCTCGAGAAATTGAAAAATTAAGTAAAAGAACGCATAGAATAGCTGCATTAACATTTACGAATAGAGCTGCAGATGAAATTGATAAAAGAATATCAGATATGGGTATAGATGTATCTAAACTTTGGACAGGTACTATTCACTCATTTTGTTTACAGTGGATTATTAAACCATATGGTATATATCTAGATGAGTTAAAAGAAGGATTTTGTATCTTGGACGAGTTTAAAGCTGAAATATTAAAAGATGAACTAAAGGTAGAGTATAGCTTACCTTTCAATGAAAATTTTATTACTAGAAGAGATCGACAAGGAAACTATTTAAATGGCGATGAAAGCCTAGATTATATTGCAAAAGAATATCATAAACGCATTTTAGAAAATAAAATGATAGATTTCGATCTCATTTTATACTTTTCATATCTCCTTTTAGAGGGATTTCCAAGGATTAGTGATAATTTATCACGTATATTTAAAAATTACTTTATTGATGAGTTTCAAGATACTCAAGATTTACAGTATACAATCGTAGGTAAGATTATTAAATCAGGTGAGGGTACGTGTAGAATTTTTCTTGTTGGCGATCCAGATCAAGCTATATTTAAGTCCTTAGGTGGTGTTGTTAAGTCAGTATCAGAAGTAAGTGAGGAAATTGGGGGTTATCCAATTCAAGAATTGTCGTTGAATGGTAATTATAGAACAACACAAAGATTGATAGATTTTTATAGAAATTTTCAAAGTGTAAATTTAGAAATAGAGTCATTGGCGGAATATTGTGATGAAGAAGGTACAATTATTTTTGATAAAAGTATACATCAAAATGAATTGGTTGAAAAAATAGCGGAAATAATAAAAGAACAGATTGCAACGGGAATTCCTCCTAATGAAATCTGTGTATTAGCACCACAATGGAATTTCCTAACATCAATGGCAAGGAGATTGAAATCGCTATTGCCAGACATTCCATTTGATGCACCAGGACTAACTATTCTTCCACGCGATAGAGATAATTTTTGGTACAAGTTAACTAGAATAATCTTGTCTCCTAGAGATCCAAACAGATATTTAATTAGAATGAAATGGGCGAAAGAAATCTTAGAAGATATGGTTATATTAAATGGTATTACAATTAATGTAGATTCAGATCAATGTAGAAGGTTTTTAAAAGTAGTAAACTCGCTTGATCTAGATATCCAAGATTCCATAGAGTTTTTAGAAAAAGCTTTCGAGCAAGTTTTTGAGAAATTAGAAATTGATTATGCTTCTAGCGAAATATTAACGAAACAATGGGAAAGTTTTTTTGATGGTATTAGGAGACGTTATGAGAGAAGGGATTTTCAAGAAATACCTAAAGATATTGATTACATGAAGAGAACATTTCATTCTAATAAGGGTGTGGTTATAAATACTTGTCAGGGTGTAAAAGGTGAAGAATTTCATACTGTAATAGCTTTTGGTTTGTTAAGAGGATATTTACCCCATTGGAATCATGTATTTGCTTCACTTCAAGTCGAAATAGAAGAATCGAATAAATTATTGTATGTAATTGGTTCTAGAGCTAAAAAAAATTTATTTTTATTTGCAGAGAGAGGTAGAACTACTAATCGAGGTAGGTCATATGAAGTAAATTATCAATTAGATGCAGTTGAATTTAATTATATCTAAAAATAAACAATATTCTTTGGTATTAAGAGCTGACAAAATTCTACTAAAAACTCAGTAACGCCAAAATTAATACTGACTCAGCAATTGATCGTTTTCGTTTTCTATAGAAAGGACAAGGTACAAATTATGAATTTAATTGATAATGGTCTACATTCATTCAAAAAAACAATTGAACATCTTAAAACATTAGATTCTCTTCAAGATATCGAAAGAGAATATGTAGCAAAAGAAATAGTGTTGAGTTTACATCATTCTACAGAAACGCTGTTCAAATATATGGTGAAGAAAAAAAATGAACTTTTGATATTTGATAACTTAAAAGAGTACTTTATGGCTCAAATGAATGTTTTAAAAAATACAGGTAAGCAAGACTTTAAAGGAAATACTATTACTTTTATGGAAGCTATTCAAAGAGGTGCAGTTTTAAACAAATTAGAGTTGAGTGAAACTCAGTACGGGAGTTTTGAACACCTTAATAGCATTAGAAATGCAATAACTCACCATGAGTATGACCTAACTGAAAAACAAATTAATTACCTAATCACGCAGGTTATTACAGTTGTTTTCCCTATATATAAAGAACATATTCCAAACTTTTCGGATTTCGTGAGGGTAAATAATTTAAACATAATAAGCGACACTCAGGTTAAAGAATTACATATATGGAAATTCATTAGATTCTTTACATTGTACAAAAAATTCATTGAAGGGAAATTAAGAATTGATAGTATCTATCAATCAGGAACCTTCCAGAGAAGACAACAACAAATAGAAAAAGAACAGTATATTACCTACCACAAATGTCCTTGTTGCGAAAAACCTTTCTTGGTCAAAGAGAATGTTATATTTGAAAATATGGACGAAAAGGGTTACACAGGGGAATGCTTAATGTGTGAAATTGAATTTGATAAAGAGGATTCTTACTTTTCTTACCTTACATCTCGCGATTATGACTCTATAAAAAATGATGATTTTAGATTTGGTTATAAAATAGTAAGTGAATTATTTAATGATACTACATTAAAAGAAAAAATAACTGATCAAGAGTTATATGATATAAAACAAGTATATAGTATTCCAGAAAACGCTGCACACCTTGCAATCCTAACCGATAACTACTTAAGGTCAATAATCCATCCTCTACTTGACAAGTATGCCGAAGAAATAGTTGATGATTTTGATTCAGCAAAAATGGATGAGGGTTTATGGGGAAATAAATTAAAGGAATCAGAGGTTCTATACAATCTTAATGTTGAGGATTTTGAACAGATTAAACAAGTTATTGAAAATTTCAAAGCAATTGAACTTACGGATGATTATTATATTGAAGCCCTAACTGACGAATACGACTTCGATGTATTTAGGGATCATCCTAATCCCCATCAGGATAATGAAGAAGAAGAAGTAAGAGTAAATATTAATTTATCAATAGATGATGATCAATTTTTAGAGGAGGACGAATAGAATATTATTAAAGGCTTAAAATTTTTGATAAAAAGATTTTATGTAAATTTCTATTTGAAGGAGAAATTGTAGTGAGTAATAATGTCCTTTTATTATTTGAAAAATACAAGTCTAATACTGATGAGGATTCCTATTTCAGTACCTAAAAAGGTTCTGGTGCGAAAATATCTACACAACTGCAATTCACCTCTAAAGTTTGGGAATAGTAACAGTACTACTCTAAATAGGGACGTGATTAGTATGGAAAAGGAACAGTTATTCAAGTGGAAACATTTTCAGCCAGAGATTATTTTGTTAACCGTGAGATGGTACCTACGGTACAACCTTAGCTTTCGTAACTTGGTGGAAATGATGGAAGAACGTGGATTATCAATGGCCCACACAACCATTATGCGATGGGTTCATCAATATGGACCGGAATTAGATGTAAGAATACGACCACATCTTAAGCGAATCAATGATTCCTGGAGAGTCGATGAAACATACATCAAAGTAAAGGGGCAATGGATGTATCTGTATCGTGCAGTCGATTCTGAAGGAACCACAATCGAATTTCATCTGAGTAAAACAAGAGATAAACAGGCTGCAAAGGACTTTTTCAAAAAAGCTTTGAAGTCTAATCATATGTCTAAGCCACGTGTCATCACAGTTGATAAGAATCCAGCTTATCCGATAGCAATAAAACAGTTAAAAAAGGAAAAAAGCATACCAGATGATATGCAAATCCGCCAACAGAAGTATTTGAATAATATTGTGGAGCAAGATCACCGCTTTATCAAGAAGCGAGTCCGTTCTATGCTAGGGTTAAAAACGTTTCGAACAGCCCAACAGATTATCTGTGGAGTGGAAGTGATGCACATGCTCAAAAAAGGACAACTTCTCCAAAGGGGGAAGTCTGTGAAAAACGAGATTGAATTCATACATAAATTATTTGGCGTAGTATAATAATTCACAGGTGTGAAGGGTTATGAGGTGCTATGTTTCTAATAAATTATATTTGCACCAGAACCCTTTTTTGTTTTATAACACGAAAGTTCGTTTTGACGAAATGACCAAAACCCTTTGAATCTATAATCGGACAAGCTGCTTGTATTTATAATAACAGAGTATTTTAACTTGTATATTAATTTTCGAGTGTTGGAGTATAATAGAACTTAGGTTTACTATTCTTGAGAAAGGAGGGATGAAATATGACTAGTAGCGGTCTATCACAATATAAACAGGCTAAAATAGTGGAAAAATTAACTTCCAATCTTGATGAAACCGATATAGAAGCAGATTTTGATGAAGAATCGTATAATCAGCTTGATGATGCGCACAAGATACAAGTAGATGACGCAATAAGGGAATTTGCTGATGATGCTGTTGGATCTGAACATTGGGATTCTGATGAATAATATTTTGAGATTATAGTAATATCTTATTGCTACTCTACCAATTGATATGCGATTTGATATATCAATTCATTATAAATACATCCACAAACTCTGATACGGCAGTAAAAAATAAGGAACCAAAACCATTGCGGTTAACCCGTTCAGTTGAGTGGTACAAAACTTTAAATAACGACGCAAATATCAATACAAATAACAATAAATTAAAGTACAATTATGCATTGCTTTTAGCAGTGCTTTTTTATATGTTTATCGAGATCTTCGAGTAATAAAAGGAGTGATGGTATTGAAGAAACTTAGCTAAATTTTGTCTTTAATATTTTTATCGTTATTGGGCTGTCAACAAAGTGGTAAAGAGAAGGGATACAATAATGAGATATCTAAAAATTAACAAACTCTCCTACTAAAAATATGCCTAGTGATTTTGATTTTTCTATTCATTTCGGTGTACAAAAAAAGAATGAAATTAATACTTTCGAAGGAACAGGGACTAAGGATTTAATAGCAGATGGTACTGCAACCACAGAGTTAATCTTAAGAGAAGAAGAAATGAAAGATATTTATGAGGAAATGCAAGAAATTAATATAGTGGAACCGAAGGAATTTAGGCCTGAACCTATAAATGGAACGGTTTGTATGCAAGAACCGCACGGAGAAGATAAGTGGAAAATTATTATCAACGGTGAAACGTTAACACATTCAATTCCAGGGGAATACTGCAAACCAACGAACGATGGAAAACAACTAATTGAACTGAAAAATTATGTCTTTAATATAATTAAAGTAAGGGTGAGTATAAATCACTCCCAGAGTCCAATGGAGGGTACCAATAGTTATTCAACTAACGTCGTGCTTGTGCGGCCGAGCCTAGGTCGCATCATATAGCGGGTGGGATTCCCGTCGAGAAAGAACTAGCCATTCACTCGTAGCGAGTCTTGGAGGGCTAATGGTAACATTAGCCTTTAAGCGTAGACAGTTAGGTGGCGGGCCGAAAGCCAAATGGTTGAAGGGATTGAGCTCCATAATGTTAGTAAATCGAGAGGGCTGATGCTTTAAGCACGGCAGGAAGCTACATTTTATCCATCGTTAAAGGCAAGAAGGATAAAACCTCTCTGGAGTCAGAGACCTTGGCACGTCACACATTGATATAATACGGCAACTCGGGAGGCCCTACCGGTCTTTTTTTTTTAGAAGAGTATGGCGTACAAGCGATAATAAGCGAGGAAACCAAATGCCGATGGAGGAAAGGCTGCTACCAAATGATCACCCTCACTAGGGACACATTTACTACACACAGCGGTAGAAATAATAAATGTAAACTAAACTATTGAGGATAGCAGAATCACCATTTTGTGAATGATGATTTGGAGGAGCCGTGTGCGTAAATAGCGCAAGCACGGTTCTGTGAGTGGGGTGGAACACAATCTACCGCAAGGTAGAGAGGTTCCCTTCTACTCGACTACTTCAATAAGAGAAAGAACAATTACTCTGTTCCTTTAGATTATAATTTATCTTTTATTCCTTCTCGTAATTGGATTAAAGTTATTAATACACCTAAATTTATTGCTATTAGAATAGGAAATCCAATGTAAAGAACATAAAGTATCCAGTTCAATGCATTCTTTTCAGAAAGTAATTCCATTTTATTCACCTCATTATAAAAGGGAAGGTTGCTTCTTCAAGTAACGAGGTGCTTTTGCAAAAAAACGAACATCAAAATACATTGAGCTTGGAGACTTTTCACAGAACATTTTTTATAATGTTTATCAATTTCATTAGGGCTATATATAAAGATGATATGCGCGTAAGAATGAGCAAATCAGAAGAGAATTCCTTGAAATACAGGATCACTTAAGTATTACTAATATCTGTTGTAGATGTTAAAAGAAAGGTGTACAGCAGTGACTACTTTAAGGGATTCATTGAACAATAAGGAAAGAGCAAAATACAATTTTTTCATAAAGAAAATAAAATCCGCTCAATCAAGAATTACAGTTAAATACTTTGAATGGCACGCACTACGAGTCTTAGCTAAAGCCAAAACTCGTATCAGTTGGGAATACAAAGTGAGAAATAATTAAAATGGAAAGGAGATGAAAATCGATGGTTACATCAAAAATAGTTGCCAACTCATTGATTGAAGAATTAGCAGATGAATTAGTATATTTTTCTGAGATTCCTATGAATAAAGTAAAAGCTAACTTTATGGCCAAGAAGACGTTAGAATCAGTTAACTTTGATAATCCAATAATCGTCCACCTATTGGAATTACAAACTTAAACTAAAATAGTTTCTCAATTCAAAAATCCCATCTAATTAAATTTAGATGGGATTTTAAAGACTGATGTACTATTAAACAATATGCACCAATCGCCTTTGAAGAATTTAATTATATCATACCAAACATTTTAAGAACATACGTATGAAAATCTTCATTTTAGTCAGTTCAAGATGATATCTATTAATTTCTCCCTAACTTAAAGTATGATTACGGGCAATAATTCGGCAATAAATATTTGAAAAAGTATAACTGAGTATGATAATTAAATTAGTAAAAAGCGCTTTAACTAAGGATTTTAAAATACTGATGGGCTCTATAATAACATATACTGAATGGGCGGCATGATGTAAATTATCATTAATTTGAAATTTATTATAATAGCAGAATTGGTGAGCTTGAAGAAGTTAAGACAAAAAGCGGGGTACTGTCGATCTTCTCCTAACAATATTGAGCAGTATCATGCAGTTAATATTCATTAGTAATTTAGTGTAGTATTTTATATTTTTTTATTAAGATAATCTAGAATCAATTTGTTATCCGGAGCATTAAAATCTCTATTGCGCACATAATGTGGATTAATGTATTGCTTTGTAGTGTTTAAGCTTTCATGACCTAATAATTGTCTAATAACATCAATTGGGGTACCTTCATCTGCCATTAATGTTGCAAAGGTTCGTCTTAGACCATGTACAGTTATCAATGGAAGTTTCGCTATTGTTAAGTATTTTTTTAATAAAGAATTTATTTCTTTATTAGTAAAGGGTTTGTTATTATCTGACAAAAAAACAAAATCAGATGGCTTTCTATTACAATTAAATGTGTACTCTTTTAATGCCTTTCCCATCTCAATTCTTAAATAAATTAATCTTTCTACCTTTGTTTTGGTATTATTAAGAAAGAGTGTATCATTACTACTATCTATTTCTTCACATTTTAATGTAAGTATCTCGCCAATTCTACAACCAGTTGAAATCAATGTTAAAAACAAATTAACATCTCTCTCCAAATTGTCCGAATGCTCATAAATGGTGTTTATCAACTTTAAGATATTCCCTCGAGTAAGTACTCTAAAATATTTTTTTTCTTCTAAATAATCTTTTAGATGAAATTCTAAAGTATACATAGGGTTTAAAAAATTATAATTGTGTTCTAAAAATTTAAAAAAACTCATTAAGGCTTTATAGTTATCTTTCAGAACATTATAACCTTTGTGCTGAATTTGTGAAAAATAATTATCGATTAATGTACCTTCAATGGGAAAATATCTAATAACTCTACCATTAGAGTCGCTTAATTTAGAGACTTTATTCAAGTAAATTTCTTGAAGTTCAGTTTCCATTTCTTTTGATAAATAATGAAAAAATTTATTTATATATAAGGAATAAGTATAGAGAGTAGATCTTGCTAAACGAACATTTTTTTGGTAAATTTCAAGTTGTTCTAGGGCTGTAATCATTTTAATTTCTCATTCATTTTATTTAAGAGTTTTTCGAACGGAAAAGGAAAATTATTCATGATAGCATCTCTCAAATCTTCTCCTCGTAATTTCGTATATGTCATAGTAGTTTTGGGGTCAGAATGACCTAAGATATCTGTAAGGTAGTGTTCTTTAACTCCAGCTTTAAGACAATATACGCTAAATGTATGCCTAAAAGAATGTGAAGTTATATAAGAAAGCTCAGGTAGTAAATTTCTTATACGTTCAACTATACGTTGAATGGACCTAACATCAAAATTTCGGCTTCTTATATGATTCTCGTCCCGTGCAAATAGATATCCTTCACAGTTAGGATTCCAATCTTTAATCCCACTTTTTTGTAAATAAGCTAGCATTTCACTCTTTAGTTCAGCGAACATAGGGACAATTCGCTTCTTGTTTCCTTTCCCTAGTATATAAATTAAATCATTTTCGATGTCAAAATCTTTTATTTTAACAATTGAAGTTTCTGCTACACGACAACCAGTCATTAATAAAAACATAATAATGGCTCTACTACTATGTGGTTTAGATAGTTTCTCAGCGCACTTCAGAACTTTAGGTAAATCTTCTTCCTTAATATACCTTGGAAGTAAGGAAGTTTTTTCTATTGTGAATTTAGCACGAAAGTCTTTATTTGAGAAATTCATATTATAAGCAAATTTTAAAAGACTCCTTATAATTGCGTTGTATTTATTAATGGTTCTCACAGAATACTTGCGATTATCTTTCATTCCTTTAGTAATTACTTCATTTACCATTACTTCATTTAATTCGTTAATTTTCAAGGAGGCATTATTACTTAAGATGTGAAGCTTAACTCTTGACAGAAAATTATTATATGTTTTTGCAGTTTCATCTGATTTTTTATTAGTGTTCACTAGTGTTCTTAAATTTAATAGATACTGGTCTATAACAAAAATAGCGGTTTTATTATTTTCATTTTTTTGAACTGTTGAAAATTCATCATCTGGTGTTTCAAGGAATTTTATAAGTTTTGTTTCGGAAATCCCTAATTGAGAACAAATTTCTTCGATAGACATATTGATTGTTTTATTTAATGACAAGAAGTAGCCTCCTTAATATAGTTTTTTATCTTTAAATGCATTTTTTAAATCATCAATGTTTCGGTAAAAATAATAATGAGTTGAAATTAGATGTTTATGTCCTACAATTGCTCTGATTTGTTCCATAGTATTTCCATTTTCTAAAGAGTTTGTTATGAATGTATGTCTAAGGGATTTAGGAGTAAACCTTCTTTCTTCTTGTAATCGATTATTGTACTTTCTAAATAAATTTGAAATATCGGAACTTGTAATTTCGTTTCCATATATATTTAAAAATAAAGAATCATTATTGTTAACGAAATAATTATTGCGAACGATTAAGTAGTCCTTAATAAGTGCACAAGTGGTATCGGTTATTAATAATGTCCTCTGATGGGACTTTTTACTTTTTAGTACTATTAACTTTTCTTTTATATTTACATCCTCTATTTTTAAATTAACTATTTCTATTGGTCTGCATCCAGTTTCTAAAATAATGAGAAAGATAGAAATATCCCTTAATACATTTTTGGATCTTTCGAAAATTTGTTTTATCACTAATAGAATATCCGACTCATTTGTAAATTCATTAGAACGGTCCCCATTTTGAATCATTTTATTTGGTATTTGATAAATATACTTTATTTCTTTTTTTTCATATAAAAAGTTTGAAAATGATCTAACTGTTACTAAATATTCATATGCGCTGCAAGGCAATATTTTTTCTAAAAGTGACCTTTGATTTAAGTGATCTTCGTAGAGTTTAAAGCTTGTCAACCAGTAGTCATTTGAAGTTTGAATATTCTCTGTGTAATTTAAGAACTTTAAAAACGATCTTGTATTAACCAAACGGCGTTTTATAGTAGTAGAGGAATATCTTTTCAAGTTTAAATAATTCTCATATCCATTAATAAGAGATAAGTTTAATTTTTCTTTGTTTTTTGTAATTACTTTTTTTTTCGGAAGAATATAATATAATTTTGCTATATCTTTTTGTGTAAGGAACTTACAGAACTGCTCTAAAAAATACAAAAGGGAAGGAGCTTCTTTTATCCCTAACTCTTTCTTAAGTTTTAATATATCCAACTGCTCTTGGATTTTTATGACATGTGATAGTGTTAATTTATTTAATTGAATTTGCTTATTTAAGTCAAATATACGTTTTTCTTTTTGACATTCTTTATAAAAGATATCTATAAATTTCTCTATGTCTTTCTGTAGAGACGAGGGGTAATTACCACAAAACTCCACTACAATTTCTTTGAATAGTTTATTTTCATTGCTATAGTAATGTTTAGATAGTTTTTGCTCCATATGCTCCTCAACCTTCTGAAAGATTTAATCTACAATAAATATTAAAAATATTTATTGTAATAGTAGATGTTTTAAAATAGAATATGAATATAAAGAATTGATTTATTGGCCTCCACCACGCGGAAGAGGTATAGCTTCACTAATAACACTTTTGGAAGTGTTCAGACAGTCACCCATGAGGGGATTGGTATGTCCATTTATCCATAGGTGTTTTTTTGAATTCTTAAGGATAAAGGGAAATTGTTCGCCAATTGAATGCGAATAAACATTCACACTATTTATATCCTGTTTTTTTAATTCTATTCAAAAATGTCGTGGAATTTAAGTTCCACGACACTTTTCTGGAGGTGTTCAATTGAAAATTAACTATCTGTCTTTAAAATATCAGTGGCATCAATATTTTAACTTGAAAATATTAAGGATTTACCGATTCATGATTAGAAAACAATTGGACATTCTAGGTGCCAATTAGAATATTAATGGAAAATGCAAAATGGGAAAATAAATTGGTTGAATATTTATTTAAAAATACTATAAATGAAATGGTCGTTTTAGAAGTGGTAATCGCAAAAGAAGGTATAAACGATTAACTGTTACTATTCGAAGTTTGGTTTTAAAATTCATTTCTTAAAAGCTTGGACAATATTTTGTCCAAGAGTAAATTTGAGGATTCAAAGCTATAGTATCTGAATCAGGTGATGACTAAAGATGCTAAATAATCTTGAAACCGGCAATCATAAAAAGAATCGATATGATTTTAAAACTAATAATCTAAAGTTGATAAGTAGATTAATTAAAGACGAAATAATCTTTGAAAAATTTTATAATGAACGAGGAATAACTCCTAAAGTGAAATTAAATGAAGTTAAATATTTGATTAATGAAAATCCGATGATATTAAACTTTTATCTTGCAAAATTAACAATTGGTGTACGCTGTTTAGTTATGAAAACTGTATTCGATTTAGATGATAGAAAACTCGAAGAACTTACTGACACATATAATTCTAAGTCTTCAATTAGTAAGTTTATAAAAAGTAATTTCACGCATGAATCTAAAGATCGTACAATTAAAAGATCGAAAAATTCAATTGATTTAGTTGACGAGGTAGCAATTATCTTGGACCTTCCATTTAGATTTTTAGCAAAGACTAATATCATCTACAAACATACAGATTCTTTTGATGAATATGACAATGATTTTATACCAATAATTTCTTTTGAAAAACTCTTAGAAGAAGTTACTAGTGATATGAAAAATATGATAGGCGAACAAAGAAAAATTTTCGGAATAAAATTAACAGCTGATGATTTTATTTTAGAAGAGAGGACTTTAAACACTCGAGTAGATATTCGAGCAAATTATTTTACGATTGAAATTCATATCGAAAATGAAGCAAGTCTTAAGTATTCGGATATTTTGAAATTACAAAGTTTAATAAATGGCAATAGTGAAATTTTTATTAGAGATGCATTTTTACGCTCAAATAAAAAGTTGATTTTTTTAGTACCTATTAATGACACTGTTATTCCTGATATATCTTATTTGGATAAAAAATTTCAGGCAGACAATTTATTTTCTTTGGACAATATATTGTCCAAAGGTAAGGAAAATGGATAATTTAGAAAGCCTCCTAAAGAAGTATATTCTTTAGGAGGTTTTTTAATGGAAAATAATCGAGATTTAGAAATAAAACGTAAAGAAGCTTTGGCATTAATAAAGGAGTGGGTAAAGTTAGAAACGGAAAACATTCGAACTGATTCTAAGTATAATCAAGATAGCAAAGAAAAAGATATTAACTCTGAGACGGTGTAATCAGTGAAAATTAATGCACAAGATGAAATTGGGAAATACCCTCTTGTTCTAACTGCTAAAGAAATAAGTTTAATTCTAAAAATATCCAAACCTAGTGCATACGAGGTTATGAAACGAAATGATTTTCCACTAATAAAAATTGGTAGATGTAAACGTGTATTACGAGAAGAATTTTTTGTTTGGTTAAAAACTCAACAAGAAAATTTAATTAAAAATGGCGAATAAATTCTTATAAAAGTAGAAGAAAGTGAACAAGTTGGTAATAGACCACTTGTTTACTTTTCGTTGTGCAAAATTGATTTTGGAGGTAAATAATAATTGGCGCACATTAGAAAAAGAGGAAAAACTTATTCGTATGCTATTGATATAGGCAATGACCCCTTAACTGGGAAACGTAAACAGATAAGTAAAGGCGGATTTATTAAAAAGAAGGATGCTGAGGCAGCTGCCCGGAAGATTGAATTATCGTTAGATGAAAATCGGTATATAGTGCTCAGCAAAGAAATCTTCTCAGATTATATTATAAATTGGTTTGATAACCACTACCGAAATAGAATTAAAGAGACATCCGCGACGAATAGTAGCTACATTATAGAGAAACACCTCCTACAAAAGAATGCGTTTGCAAATAAAGAAATAGGTAAAGTTACTACGTCTGATATTGATTTATTCTATAACCTAAAATTAAGAGAAAATTATAGTACAAGTTATATTCGCAAAATGCATCAATTATTAAATCAGGCATTTAGCCAAGCTGTTAAATGGAAGAAAATAATGTTCAATCCAGTGTCAGATGCAGACCCGCCATCAGTTAAGTACGAAGAAATGTCTATTTGGTCACTTAAAGATATACAGGAGTTTCTTCATAACTGTAAAGGAGAACGGCATTATTTAACCTTTCTACTTGCGATTTATACTGGAATGCGAAGAGGGGAGATTTTAGGACTAAAGTGGAGTGATATAGACTTGGAACAAAAAGTAATTCATGTGAAAAGGTCGTTAGCGCATGTCGCTAAAAAAGGTTATATTTTCACTTCATTAAAAACCAAAAATTCTAAACGACAAATTCCTATTCCAGAATTCGTTTTGAATGAATTAGTTTTGCATAAAAAACGAATAGAAGAATGGAAGGAGTTAGTGGGATCTGCTTTTGGGGACCGGGATTTGGTTATATGCACAAATACTGGAACCTTACAAGATCCGCGCAATGTAGTTCGAGTAATGAAGCGAATTGTTAAAGCGTCCAATGTACCAAATATTCGGTTCCATGATATTCGTCACACACATGCATCCGTTCTTATTTCGGCAGGACTAGATATCGTGAAAATTTCTAAACGATTGGGTCATGCAAATCCCAAAATTACATTAGAATTCTATGCGCATTTATTACCGAATACAGACAATGACATCGCAGATACTTTTCACCAGACGATTCAAATTCAGAAAAACTAATACAGTGAAAATCCTGCGGACAAATTGCGGACAAACCTAAATAATTGTGGGATATAATTAGAAAATATAAAAAGAGAAAAAGCCAATAAACATTGATAAATCAACGTTTATTGGCTTATCCAAATGATGGTCTCGACAAGTCTCGAACTTGCGACCCCCACCTTGTCGAGGTGGCGCTCTCCCAACTGAGCTACAAGACCGAATTTCAAGACAGAACTTAATGAAAGTAATAATTTTTGCTGCCACTATAGTTATTATATAAGTTTGATCCCAATACTACAATACCTTTTGTTGAAGAACGGGTCAGTTTGTTTTATGGAATTGACTCTATATTGAAATGATGGTATATTGGAAATATTCTTATAAAAGGTGTGGTGAAGTATGTCAGAAGTAGGTATGAACTAATACTAATTTAGTTTAATAAGGCTTTTAGTGACTGGATTTATTCCAGTTTATTAACTGTTCCTTTTTTCACAGTGTTTATTTAACAGTGTGAATACCTACCTGAAGACTGCTTCCTTTTCCATATACTCGTTTAACATAATTGTATGTTAAGACGAAGAGCATGGCGGGATTTGCCCTGTCAAGCTTTTTTTCTTTTGTTAATTTTTGTTGACGATGAAAATGCCTTGTAATACGCAAGGCTAATGCCCGCAGGAGCTTTCTATCCATTTTACGTTTAGCCGTGAAAATGGAAAGGTAGGTGGACTCTTGCGGGCATTTTTTTATTACTCAAGGAGGAATACACATGAACACAATGACATATGAAAAATTACAATATAACGAACTAAAGGAAATGGTGAAATTTTATTGTGTAAGTAGTTTAGGGAAGGAATTACTGGATAAGCTTCAACCAAGCTCAAATAGTAAAGTGGTTAAAATTAGGTTAAACGAAACGACCGAAGCAAGGAAGTTATTAGATGCAGAAAGCCATCTTCCACTGAAAGGAATATCTAACATAAATCATCTGATGGAGAAGCTTGAAAAAGGAATGATACTAGGTGCATCTGAATTAGTTGCAATATCTGATTTCTTAAGAGGCTGCAGAGTAATAAAAAAATTTATGGCGGATAAAGAATTTTTTGCTCCTGTATTACATGCTTATTCCCATTCGATGATGGAATTTAGGGAGATAGAAGAAAGTATTAATTACTCAATTAGAGGAAATAGAGTCGATTCGGAGGCTAGTAAAGATTTAAAGCGAATTCGAAATCATATTGCTAAAACAGAAGAAAAGATAGAAGAACGTTTAAATAAATTTCTAAAGAGTGGTGCAAATAAAGAATATATTCAAGAATTTTTTATAAGTAAAAAAGATGATCGTTTTACGATTCCTATTAAAGCTTCTTATAAAAATCAGGTGGAAGGAACGATTATAGAATCTTCTTCTAAAGGGTCAACTGTATTTATTGAACCAGCTGCTATTTCCAAGTTAAATGCAGAATTAGCAATGCTTAAGGCAGAGGAATCGATGGAAGAGTATCAAATTTTAGCGACTATATCAGGAGCTATTTATGAAGAAGTTAGACAAATTAACATCAATATCGAATTAATAGGTCAATATGACATGATTTTTGCAAAAGCGAAATATAGTAAAAGGATGGATGCAATAGAGCCGAAGTTAAATAATCATGGTTACATCAAGTTGAAGAATTGCAAGCATCCTCTTTTGCAAGGAAATATTGTTCCTCTAGACTTTGAAATTGGAAAAGACTATCGTAGCTTAATAATCACAGGACCTAATGCTGGCGGGAAAACAGTAGTACTAAAAACAATAGGCATACTAACACTAGCTGTCATGTCAGGCTTTCATATTGCGGCAGATGAAGGGACGGAAATAGCAATTTTCGATTGTCTATTTGTGGATATAGGTGACAATCAAAGTATCGAAAATTCACTTAGTACCTTCTCGTCCCATATGAAAAACATCTCCGAAATTATGAATGCCTCGACGAATAACACACTTCTCCTTTTTGATGAAATCGGAAGTGGTACTGAACCGAACGAGGGCGCTGCTCTAGCAATTGCTATACTCGAAGAATTTTATCAGATGGGATGTATTACAATTGCGACAACGCACTACGGCGAGATAAAGCGTTACTCGGAAGTTCACGGTGATTTTATGAATGCCGCGATGCAATTCAACAGTGAAGAATTGGAGCCAATGTATAAACTTTTAATTGGTAAGTCAGGAGACAGTAATGCTCTATGGATCTCTAGGAAAATGAATTTACGTGAAAAGGTACTGCAAAAAGCGCAGTACTATATAGAAAATAAAAACTATGATTTAGAACTCGTGAAAGAAAGTAAAATAAGAAAGCCAACTCAGCCTCCTGTTCAAGAAGTAGTAAGTTATGAATTCGAAGTGGGAGACAGAGTGAAATTAACAGAAAAAGATGACTTTGGTATTGTGTATGCGAAAAAGGATAGTCTCAATAATGTCTTAGTGTTCTATAAAAATGCAATAATTAAAGTAAATGCAAGAAGAATGGATCTTGAAGGAAAAGCAACCGATTTATATCCAAAAGGATATGACTTAAATTCTTTATTTCTTAGTTATGAAGAACGAAAATTCCAACATGATATGGAAAGAGGATCCAAAAAAGCGTTAAAAAAAGTTTCGTTAGAAATTAAAAAAAAGCTTAAAGAATAGTTGTTTCCCTATCATAGATGGATTTTCAAAGTTCTGCATGTTTCTGGTCTCGTTTAACTTTTGCTAAAAGGTCTCATATGTTAGATAATTGAATGTAAGTTGAATTAGAGAGCTAAAAGAATTTATCAAAGGAGGAATTTGGAATGGAAGAAAATACAGGAAAAGTAGAAGTTGGCGAAATTTTTACTGTACTAGACGAAAACGATCAGGAGCAGGAAATGGAAGTACTAGGTCTGTTAACTGTTGAGGACAACGAATATGCTGCTGTTAGCTTTGTAGACGATATCGAAGGAGAATCGGAAGAGGATATTGATATTTTCTTTTTCCGAGTGGAAGACGATGAGGAATTATCCATGATCGAGAGTGACGAGGAATTCGATAAAGTATCTGCAGCATTTAGAATAGCAGAAGAAGATTAAACGGGTTTGTATTGCAAATGAATACAGAAAAAAGGGAAAAGCGGTGATCTAGCTTTTCCCTTTTTGTTTCTAATATTACAAATCTCATTTCGGCATAACAATCCGAATAACAGTCCCAAGACCAATTTTACTTCGGATAACTAGGCCATATTCATTTCCATACGTAACTTTAAGTCGTTTATGTGTGTTGATCAGGCCTATATGATTGGAATGTTCCGCATTAGAGTTCAGTCTTTCTTGGACTTCTACTAGTCTTTCAGTGGTCATTCCTTTTCCATTATCAATTACGGATATTTTTAAATGATCGCTGGTAGATTGGATTTTAATTTTAATGCTACATCTCTGTCCTGAAATCATTCCATGCTGCAAGGAATTTTCGATAAGGGGTTGTAGGATTAGTTTTTTTACATGGTACTTTTCAATGTCTTCTTCAAATTCCCAAATTACTTCGAATTGATCTTTATGTCTAATTTTTTGAATCTCGATATAGTGGATTGTATATTTTATTTCCTCCATGATTGGAACCATTTTGTTTTCTTCATCTAGCGAATATCTTAAAATGGCTGCTAAATTTTCAATCATCTCATTTAATTCATTGGGGCTTCCAGTCAAACCAATAGCCTTCCAATTAATCGTTTCTAATGTGTTAAATAAGAAATGGGGATTGAGCTGCGATTGTAAGGCTGCAAATTCCATTGCTTGCTCTTTATACTTTTGTTCGGACAGATGAAGTTTTAAAAGGTTGTGCTCCATAAAGTTTTTAGAAATGTGATGAATAATATAACTGTGTACATCATGAATACGGGAAGGCATTGGAGGCAATGATTTCCCCTGTTCAGCGGATTCAAAGATAGATAGAATCATTTTAACATCATTCGCCATCTTCTTGGTTAAATAAAGCGTGAGGGCTGTACTGCTTATAATACATATAAAAAATAATATTAATACTATATTTAATAGACGTTTTGGTACATGGTATAAGCTTTGATGTGGGGTAACGGATATATAGCTCCAACCATATTTTTTAGAAGTAATTTTGGATACGACAAATGATTCATTATTAAAGTCTGCTTCAAAAAAAGAGTTTGGTTCAGAAATAATTCGATTAATGTCAGACTGTTTTAGATTGTACTCTTTGTCTTTAAAAATGATGTTGTTTTCATTATTTACGATGAATAAACTTTGTCCCTCGGTCGTTACTAGATTCGCTAACCGATCCTCTATATATTCCGACTTAATATTCAACACTAAAACACCATCATGATCAATTATTCTGCGATACATAGTAATTAGATTTGCTGGAGTTTCAATTTTGTCAAACAAAGTTTTATTAATTGTTCTTTTTTCGGACCAAGTCAATTCTCTCCCGGTATAGTAATAGAAGTTATTAAACCAAGAATAATCCGGATATTTAGCTAAATTGACTAAACCACCTGTAGTGGAAGTAATAAATTTTCCAGAATTGTTTTGAAAATAAATATATACAGAATCGATATAAGATCTTGCACTGATAGAAGAATTAATAAAATTTTTAAGTGAAGCTAAGTCCTTATAATCTTTTAGAGTCAGTGTACGTTTGTCCATCATCGTTTGCAAGTTATTAAATTCGTTTGCATTTGCAATAATATATGAATTTAGGGAATCAAGATCATTAAAAATCAATTCCATATTTTCTTTCGTTTGTTTCAATAAGTTCATGTTGTTATCGTTTATAGTCTCTTTTACATATTGCTGGATTAAAAAAATCGACAACGTTCCCATTACTAACAATGGGATTAACATCGGAATTAAAAAATTTGTTAAGTTTTTAAAAAAATAGGCCCGATAGTATTTATTGTTCAATTCTAATCCCTCATTCCTCGTTTCTATATTCTCTCGGTGTTTTGCCGAAGTGTTTTCTGAATGAACGGGTGAAGTTTTTAGAATTGCTATAACCGACCATTTCACTTATTTCGTAAACTTTAAGCTGCATATCGGACAATAATTCCGCTGCCTTTTTCATTTTCATACTGACAACGTAATCTGAAAAGTTACCACCCGTTTTTTCTTTGAAATATTTACTAATATAATAAGGGTTCATATGTACTAACTGAGAAGCACCTTCCAATGAAGCTTCTTTGTAATTTTCATGTATATACTTTTGTATTATTTCCACAGTTTTATCTATTCCCATGTTCTTCTGAACAGAATGTTTAGATTTCTTTTTTTGATCTAATTCTTCTTTGATTCTTGAAAATATAGTTGATAACTCACTATATTTTGTAGGTTTAGATATATAACTCTTCACTCCAAAGTTAATGGCTTGCTGCGCGTAATTAAAATCTTTATATCCACTTAAAAAAACAACTATAATAGGTGAATTTTGTTCAAATAACTTTTTAGCAACATCAATACCCGACATTTCCGGCATTCGAATATCGCTTAGAATCACATCAACTGAATGGTCACATATAAACTCCAAAACTTCTACCCCATTTGCAGCCTGTCCAATAATTTTAAAGCCTATGTCTTCCCATGGAAAATAGCTACTTAAACCATTTCTAATTTCGTATTCATCATCAGCTATTAGTAGTTTGTACATGAAGTTATGCTCCTTTAAATTGTTCGAATTATTGTATATTAACTTATCACTATAATACTATATTCTGAAATTTTATCTATTGACTCCCTTAAATTTTGATACCTTTTAACTGTAAGGAGTAGAAACACGTCAATATAAGATACTAAATATAAAGTGAAAACCCTTTTTTGCAACATTAAATTAATGTTTAATTAATATCAAGTTATATTTATCGGAATTTTAATTCTATTCATATAATTAAAAAGGGGAAATGAGAATATGAAACATACAGATGAGTGCGTGTTTGTTAATGGAGAAATTTTCACTTCAAATTTGCAACAACCATATGCCAACGCAATGGTAGTACGTGATAGCAAAATCGTATGGATTGGTGATCAAGCGGACTTAAAAGATGAAAATAAAGATGTTATTGATCTACAAGGGCGAAGAGTGCTTCCTGGGTTTATAGATGCGCATTTGCATCCGTTATATTTGGCGAAGGTATCCAACCAAATTTCTTGTATGCCTCCAATTGTTCACTCTATTCAAGAACTTATAGTAAAGATTCGTGAACAAATAGAAGTTGAAGGAACTCAAGGTTGGATGGAGAGTTGGGGTTATGATGAAGGGAAATTAGCTGAACATCGGGCGCCAACACGTTGGGATCTAGACCAAGCCTCTACAGAAGTTCCAATTGTTATTACCCGAACATGTGGACATAGTGTTTCTGTGAATAGCAAGGCATTAGAGTTAGCCGGCATTCATAAAGACACACAAAATCCTCCAGGAGGAGAGATTGATAAAGATTCAAGTGGAGTCCCAACAGGTATTTTGCGAGAAAACGCAAAAGACTTGGTTAAAAAAGTGATGCCGATTGAAACAATAGAAGATAATGCTACTACACTAGCTAATCTCAGTCCCAAATTGCTTGCACATGGAATCACTGGAATTACAGAGATGATGGCTAAATGCGAGCCAGTTGATTATTTAGAAATATATAACGAAGCGAAAACGAAAGGGCTTAAGCAACGCACGGTCCTCTACTACGTTTGGGAAGATTTGATAGAACAGCCTTCTATAGATGTAAACAGATTAAACAAAGAAAATCAGATTCATATCGGTGGAATCAAGTTATTCTCTGATGGAAGTGTATCTGGTCAAACAGCTTGGGTGGAAACATCGTTTATAGGGGAAAATGAAAACTTTGGAATTCAAACGACCTCAAAAGAAGAATTATTGGCAGCAGCTGATGCGGCAGAGCAAAATGGTATTCAATTAGTAGTTCATGCAATGGGTGAGCAAGCGATTGATCTAATCGTAAATACTTTATATGAGAAAAAAGGATGGTTAACGGATGCTCCTTCTATACGAATTGAGCATGCAGCTATGCCTACTAAACTAGCAATTAGCCGTGCGTCAGAAGCAGGAATTGCTTTTGTTCCTCAACCAATTTTTCTTTTCGCTGAAATTGAAAGCTACTTGAAAAACCTAGGTACTGAGCGAACGAAGAAAACATATCCGGTCAAAACAATGTTAGAAGCTGGAATAAAAGTAGCATTTTCTTCCGATGCACCTGCTACGGCTTGGGCAGATCCCGTAAATCCATTTGTAGGAATAAAATCAGCTGTTACACGCATTGCCTATGATGGAACAGATACAGGTAAAGATCAGCGAATAGATTTACCTACTGCTATTACCTTATATACCCGAGGAGCTCAGGAAGTAACAGGAATCCCAAGCGTTGGACAACTAGCACCGGGCTACTTTGCTGACTTTATTGTGCTGGATCGGGACATTCTTAACATTAACCCTGTGGAAATAGATCAGGTTTATGTGGAAGAAACGTATATGAATGGTCAATTAGTTTATCAAAAAAAAGTAGATTTAGTTTGATATTTTGAACAGTGAAGGAAGCGAAGCTCTATGATTCAAGTAAAAAAACTCGTTAAATCATTTGGTTCCTTAAAGGTATTGAATGGCATCGATTTGACTGTAAAGGAAAAAGATGTTGTTGTTTTAATAGGGGCAAGCGGCTCTGGTAAAAGTACTTTGCTTCGCTGCCTAAATTTTTTAGAAGTGTATGATGAAGGAGAAATTTGGATTCAAGGGAAGCATATGGTACCTGATAAAACGGATTTAAATAAAGTTCGTTCAGAAGTAGGTATGGTTTTTCAACATTTTAATTTATTTCCTCATAAGACGGTTTTAGAAAATATTATTGAAGCACCTATTTATGTGAAAAAACAAAAACCGGACAAAGCAAAAGCACTTGCTTTGAATTTGTTGGAAAAAGTAGGCCTAAGTGATAAAGCAAATGTCTATCCTGATAGCTTATCAGGAGGACAAAAACAAAGGGTGGCTATTGCAAGAGCGCTCGCTATGGAGCCGAAAGTGATGTTATTTGATGAACCAACATCTGCTTTAGATCCTGAATTAGTAGGGGAAGTATTGCAAGTGATGAAGAAACTTGCAACAAGCGGAATGACTATGGTTGTGGTGACGCACGAAATGGGTTTTGCACGGGAAGTTGGAGATCATGTTGTTTTTCTAGATAAAGGACAAATTTTAGAACAAGGTCATCCGGATACTTTTTTTGACAATCCGCAAAATGAACGTACGAAACAATTTTTAAATAGAATTTTAACACCTGGGAGGGTATAAATAATGAAAAAGAAAAAAGTGATAAGTCTAATGTCAACAATTCTATTGGTTTCAGCATTACTATTCGGATGTAGCTCAGGGAAAGACGCCGAAAAGTCAGGTGAAAAAACAGAGAAAAAAGAAGAATTTGTATATGCAATGAGTGGTTTATATAAACCATTTAACTATAAGGAAGATGGTAAATTAACAGGTTTTGATGTGGAAATTGGTGAAGCATTAGCTGAAAAAATGGGAATGACAGCAAAATCAATTACGTTCCCATTTGAAACCATGATACAAGGTCTAATTGATAAAAAGTTTGATGCAATTCTAGGAAGTATGACGATAACGCCAGAACGATTGAAAGTAGTAAATTTCACTGATACTTATTATCGTTCAGGTTCGCAAATATTTGTTAGCGAAGATAATACCGATATTAAGTCTGCTGACGATGCAAAAGGAAAGAAAATTGGGACTACACCAGCAACGAATTATGAGCAGGACGCTCTAAAGTTAACAGATAAAGCGAATGTAATAACTTATCCACAAGGGGACATCGGAGCTTTAATGGATTTAGAGACAGGCCGCGTGGAAGCAGTAGTTGCTGATAATATTTTTGGGCAAATGGCAATTGATACTGGTAAATTAAAAGTTAAACCTGTTGGTGATTTAATTGGAATTAATGAGCAAGCAATTGCTGTGAACAAAGATAACCAGGAATTAACAGACAAAATAAATAAAGCTTTAGCAGAAATTATTGCTGACGGAACATATGAAAAAATTAGTATGAAATGGTTTGGCTTCAATCTGATGGATGAAACCAAATAATAAATAATCTTTATTGAAGTTCAAAATAGAAGGGCTATAAAAAGTCCTTTCTTCTTATTAATAATGGTTATTGAGATAACTGCTTTAGCTGTGAAGGCTTTAATAATTTTTCAATGGAATATTCTATAATCAGAGTGGGTGGTATAACATGTTAGAAATTTTTAGTTCAAATTATGGTGTATTATTTGATGCGCTACTTGTAACACTCGGAGTGACTGTATGCTCTTTAATTTTAGGGAGTTTGATTGGTCTGCTGATTGCTTTTTTCAGTATTGCTAACATAAAAGTTTTAAATTATTTTGCATATATTTATTTGGCGATAGTTCGCGGAACGCCTATGATTGTCCAAATTTGTATTCTTTATTTTGGTATTTCTTCTATTCTTACATTACCTCAGTTTTGGGCGGGTGTAATCGCGTTGGCTGTACATAATGGAGCCTATATTTCTGAAATATTTCGAGGATCTATACAATCAATTGATAAAGGCCAAATGGAAGCCGCTCGTTCAGTGGGAATGACATATCCACTAGGCATGAGAAGAATTATTTTGCCTCAAGCTTTCAAACGCGCCATTCCTCCATTAGGAAATCAGTTTATTATATTGTTGAAAGAATCAGCATTAGTTGCTTATATAGGAATGTCTGATTTATGGGGAACGACAATGTCTATTGCGGGAGCAAACTACCGACCACTGGAAACATACATGGTTACTGGGGTGTTCTACTTAGTACTAGTGTTACTCTTCACTTATGCGTTTAGCAAAATGGAAAAAAGGTTCAATCTTCAAACGAAAGTTTAGTATTTACAAATACAATGAAGCATGGTGGTAAAGGAAGAGTTTTTAACTCTCTCTTTATCCCATGCTTTTTTTATAATCCATTGAGTACAGGGGCGCTAGAGCAACTGGTGAATTGATTGCTTACCAGACTAATTTAGTTGTCATTTGCCATTTATTTTTCTATATTCTTTTGGATGAATCGAACATTCGAAGGGTAGACTAATTTGGAAGCTTTAATGGAATGAAAATTTTAGGAGGGTTTTGTAATGATAGAGAAAATGGGAAGCATTGAGGTTGGCGATATTCTTTCGGTGATGGATCGAGATAATCAGAAGCAAAAAATTGAAGTGATCGGTCTACTTACTATAGAAGATAAGGAATATGCGGCTTTTGCATTTGCAGATGATGGGCAAGAAAAAAACGAGAAAGAGGTAGGTGTATTTTTTTTCCGAATTGTAGATGGTGAGGAGCTAGCAGAACTAGAAACGGACGAAGAGTATGAAAAAGTATCTGCAACTTTTTTAGTAATGCTAGAAGCTGGATAAAAGGAATACTTAAGCAATAAGAAAGGTGCCTTTCAGGATTTTATCGAAATAAGCGAACAATTATAAGATTTTCTACCTAATCCAAATATTAGATAGAAAATCTCTTTTTTTATTTTAATGGAATGTTTCCGATCGATCATTCATAGACTCTATAGAATTGCTTCCAATTGCCATTAGAAAGGGAATCATGAAAAATCGATTCTATTTTACAGTGTTTAGAACTCAATTAATACACAACTGGAACAGGAGGATTATATTGGCTAAGTTAAAGAAATTTAGTTTTGCACTAACTTCTTTCGTATTATCACTAGGAATGTTATCAACCATTGCATATGCTTCTCCAACAGGAAATGAAGCACCACAAAAAATCCAAATTCAAGTAGCGGCTACCGAAAAAGTTTTCACCAAAAGTGATTTAATCAAGAGATTTCAAGAACTATTCCCAAAACAGTTTGACTATTTAACAGCTAGTGATTTTCAAATGGGAACCGGTTACTATTATTATGATGATAAAGAGGTACGGTATAATTTATCCTTCAATAAGTTGCTCAATGGCAAATCCGTGTACGGTAACGTTGGATTTATAGGAGAGAATTTAGAAATCGAACAGTTTTATTTTCAACCAACGAATGAAAAAGATGCATTATTTCCTGCAAAAGTATCCAAAGAAGAGGCAAGAAAAATTGCAAATGAATTTATGAAAAAATTTATTACGGACGAAGAATATCAACTAGAAACGGACTCTTTTAACTATTATCCTCAACAAATTTTAACAGAGCCAATTCGTTATAACTTTTCCTTTACTCGCACCAAAAACAAAGTACCCATTTCTGATCAAAGAATGGAGATAACTGTTCTAGGAAATGGAGAAGTGACTAACTTTTACATGAACCCTTATAAAAGACCTGCTACTTTTGAAGCTACTAAACAATTACTAGATAAAGATAAGCTATTAAAGAAAGTGAAAGAAAATCTTTCTATTGAGTTACAATATCAGTTAGATATGGACTACAGAACAGGTGAACGGCGAGTTAAGCTCGTTTACCAACCATCGTCCCAAATACAAGGAATTCAAGCTTCTACTGGTAAGTGGCTTACTTCAAATGGTTACTTAAAAGAAAGTCCAAAGAAAACAAAACTGGAAAAGATTTCAGCGAAACCAATTCCGCCAAAACATAAAGGAGTTACTTTAGAAGAGGCAAAGAAAATTGCAGAAAAATTTATCCAATCAAAATCCAAGCCGGATAAAATTAAACTTACTATTAACGCAATAGACGAAGTTCAAAATTATAACGGCCAGAATGTAATCCGTGTGGACTATATGTATGACTATGCGAATGGTGGACGTGGAACAAGTTTGGAAATTAATAAGAGTACCGGTGAAATTATTCAATATTACGATATCACAAGGGACATCTTACAACAAAATGGAGAAAAACCGAATAAAGAGAAGTTGCTGACGCAAAAAGAAGCGCTTACACAAGCAGTAAAATATGTAAAAGAGATGATACCATCCTATCTACACAATTATGCCTATCCGGTAGACGACGCTTATTTTGATGACATGCAGCAATCCTATAACTTCTCTTTTCCAAGAGTGGTAAATGGCATTATGGTGATTGGAGATCAAATTAACGTAAGTATTGCAGGAGACGGTTCTTTAAATAACTTGTATATCAATTATCAAGAAATGGAAAAATGGCCTTCAATAGATAAAGTAATTACTGAAAAAGAGGCGTTAGCAAAATTAAAAGAGTCCCTAAGCTTAAAAATTACTTATCTCAAACCAATGCAAGACAAAAAAAATCATTATGATTTAGTATATGTACCTGTTTTTAACGAAAACTCATTTAGCTTTTTAGATGCTACTACAGGAGAATGGAGTAGCTTAGACAATGGAAAAAGTCCAGATGCAATTTCACATCCTTGGGCTGAAGAAGAATTAAACTATCTGATTAGCGCCAAAATATTAGATGTTAAAGATATTAAAAAATTTAACGGCGATGCCGCTATCTCAAAAGGGGAAGCTTTAAAAGTATTGTTAAATTCCCTCACTTATTTCTACGAAGGTATGTATTATTCTAATAACGAAAATAAAAAACAAACGTTTGATAACATTGACCCTAAACATCCTTTATACCAAGCGATAGAACGTGCAGTAGATATGGGCGTAATTAAACCAAATAGTAAAAGCTTTGATGTGGATACTCCTATCACAAGAGAAGAATTAGCTGCATGGTATATAAGAGTACTAGGTCAAGAGCAATCGGCTAAATATAGTAATATTTACAAACTTGATTTTGCAGATGCAAATAAGGTTCAAAAAGAGTATTCGGGCTATGTTGCTATAGCAAACGCTATTGGTTTATTTAAAATGGATAATAATCAATTCAACCCTGCCCAAGAAGTGTCATATGCAGAGTTAGCAGTTTCAACAATTCTTCTTGCCCATGAAATTTCTGAAAATCGAAATAGTTTCAGATATTAATTAAACGAAACCATCCATCCTAGACAGATTTCAATAGAGAGATATTAGAAATATTAAGATGCAAACGCTTAAGAGGTTTTCTATCTAATCCATGTATTAGATAGAAAGTCTCTTTTTATATTTTAAATGAATGTTTCCTCTCCAACTACCATAGACGTTATAGAGATTTTTGCAATTACCAATAGAGATGAAAAAATAAAAGTAATCGTTTTCATTTTACATAATCTAGTGTACAATTTAATTACTACTGGAATAGGAGGGTTATCTTGTATAATTTAAAGAAATTTGGAATTTTATTAACTTCTTCAGCGTTATCTCTTGGAATGTTTTCGTCTATGGCACATGCTTCAACTTCAGTGAATGGACAACCAGAAAAAGTGCGGGTTCAGCTAGCTGCCACAGAAAAGGTTTTCTCAAAAAATGATTTAATTAAGAGGCTTCATGAGTTGTTTCCAAAAAAGTTTGATTTTCTATCGAATAGTGATTTCTATATGAATAGTGGTGGTCGCTATTATCCCGAAGATGATGGTACGTTACGTTATAATTTATCTTTCCATAAGACAGTAAATGGAAAACAAGTGCATGGTGGTGTTACATTTGTTGGTGAGGAATTAGACATTGAGCAATTTTACTACCAGCCACCAGTTGAAAAAGAATCTTTATTCCCTGCAAAGGTTTCAAAAGACGATGCTAGAAAAATTGCAAGCGATTTTGTTAAGAAATTTTTAGGGGGAGCCGAATATCAGCTAGAAACAGACCCTTTAAATTATTATCCAAGCCAACTGCTATCAGAACCAATTCGTTATTCCTTTTCTTTTGCTCATACGAAAAATCAAATATCCATTAACGATCAAAGAATAGAAATAACGGTTCAAGGCGATGGTGAAATCGTCAATTTTTCTAGAAATCCTATGCAAAAGAAAGCTTTTACCTTTGATGATGCAAAACAAATAAAAGATAAAAATGAGATATTAGAAAAAATGAAAGAAAATCTATCTGTTGATTTGCAATACCAAATTAATAATGATTATCGAACCGGTGACCGTAGTGTTCAACTCGTTTATCAACCTACAACAAATTTGCGTGGAGTTCATGCTTCAACTGGAAAGTGGCTAACTACAAACGGATATTCAGAAGAATTTCCTAACAAAACAAAAATCGAAAAGATTTCAACTAAAGTACTTCCACCAAAACAAAAAGGAATGACTTTAGAACAAGCAAAGAAAATAGCTGAACAGTTGCTCTTCATTAAATCCGATAAAGTAAAATTAAACATTCAATCGGTTGAAGAAATAAAAAATTACAACGGACAAGAAGTATTTAGTATTCAATATATGTACCAATATGCAAATGGTGGATCTGGAACGAGTCTTGAAATAAATAAACAGACAGGTGAGATTGTTCAGTACAATGATATGACTAGCGACCTCCTAGAACAATATGGAGAGAAATCTAAAGAAGAGAAATCTCTTACTGAAAAAGAAGCGCTCACTCAAGCTATAAAATATTTAAAAGAGTGGGTTCCATCTTATCTACACGACTATGCACTACCAGTAGACGAACCTTATTTTGAAGAGAGACAAGGCACTTATAATTTCTCTTTCCCTCGAATTGTAAATGGTTTAGTTGTTATGGGTGATCAAATTTATGTAAGCATAGGCGGAGATGGTGCTTTAAAGAGCCTTAATGTCAATTCTCAAGATGTAGAAAAATGGCCATCTAATGATAAGGTTATTTCTCCAGAGGATGCAAAAGCAATTTTGAAAAAGACATTAAGCTTAAAACTTAATTATATGAAATCAGATAATAAAAAAGACAATCTTCACTATGATCTAGTGTATATGCCATCATTTAATGAAGATGCATTTAGTTTTTTAGATGCTAATTCAGGGGAATGGAATAGCTTATATAATGGAAAAAGTTCGTCTACTATTTCTCATCCTTGGGCAGCAGAGGAACTTAATTATCTTATGAATGCTAAAGTTTTAGATATTAAAGATACTAAAAAATTTAATGGTGATGCTTCTGTTTCAAAAGGAGAAGCACTAAAAGTGTTGATGAATTCACTTACTTATTTTTACAACAGATATAATAATGAAACAGAAAATAAGACTCAAACGTTTAAAAATATAGACCCTAAACATCCTTTATACCAAGTGGTCGAACGTGCGGTTGAAGCGGGTATTATAAAACCAAATAACCAAAACTTCGATTTTGAATCTCCAATTAAAAAAGAAGAACTAGCAGTTTGGTATATCCGAGTTCTAGGACTAGACCAAGCAGCAAGAAATAGTAGTATTTATAAACTTGACTTTGCCGATGCAAATAAGGTGAAACCAGAATACGCTGGTTATGTTGCTTTAGCAAACTCAATGGGATTATTAAAGACCGATCAAAATAACTTTTACCCAGATCGAGAAGCGACGTATGCAGAATTAGCTGTTTCAATTATCCTGCTAGCACATGAAATATCTGAAAAAGGAAATAGCCTACGTTATTATTAACTATCAATCATTTCAAAACCCTTTACCGTATGAGAAATCAAACGGTGGAGGGTTTTAGTTTGTCCTATTTAACTAAAAGCTGGATTATTCCAACTAAATTAAGAATCTAAGTACTTTATCGATAGTGGAAACAAATCAATTAGGCAAGAGATTAGAGAAATTTTTTCTTTTCTTTACAATAGAGAGACCCTAACACATTATTTAAATTGTGTTAGGGTCTTGTATATTGTTAGACTATTATAGGTCGCTGGTTAAATGTGTGATTTTCTTTGCAATTTTAATAATTATGGTTGTACCACTACCTAAAGTTGAATCAATCGTAATGCCGTAATCCTTGCCATAATAAAGCTTAATACGCTGATCTACGTTCTTAATGCCAACCCCCCCAAGCTTAGCGATTTTATCAGTTGCTTTCATATCTATTTTAGTTACATCAAAGCCTTCACCATTATCTTTTACGGTAAGGAGAATATCTTCTCCGCTTTCTACCGCACTTACTTGTATATGCCCTTGTTTATTAAGGCCTCGTATGCCGTGATATAATGCATTTTCAACAAGAGGTTGTACAATTATTTTAGGTATTTCTAGATTTAATAAAGAATCGTCACAGTTAAAGTTATATGCAAGCTTTTCTCCGTATCGCTCTTTTTGAATGAAAAGGTATTGTTTTACATGTTCAAGCTCATACTCTACAGTTGTCAATTCGTTCCCACCGCTAAGAGATAGGCGGAAAAACTGTGCTAGTGCTTTTGTGATTTCTATTACCTTTTCACTATTGTTAAACTCGGCCATCCATACAATCGTATCGAGAGTGTTATATAAAAAGTGGGGGTTAATTTGGCTATGCAATGCACTGATCTCGGATGATCTTAGATGTTTTTCTTTTTCTGTAATTTCCTGCATTAGCTTTTCGATTTTATGTGTCATTATATTAAAATGTTTTGCAAGACTTTGCGATTCATAACAACCTTTTTCATCGATCACCACTTCTGATAAGCCATTCTCAATTTCTTGCATAGCTTTCTCAAGCTTTTGGAAAGGGGCAGTTATTTTACCTGCAAAAACGACTACACTGGAAGAAGCGATAATTAGTAAAACAAATCCAACCAATAGAAATATTTCTATGAGTTGTTTTTTTATTGCAAGTAGACCGTCTTGAGAGGAAACTCCTACGAGTAGCCAATCTGCATTTTTGAGATGATAGGTATTGGTAATTGTATTTTCTTTTGAATCATAGATGGCTGAATTTGCCACAATTTCTTGAAGTGATAGTTGTTTTGCAGAATCCTTAAAGTATGAAGGATCTGCATGATAAACTACTTCCGAATGGTCATTGAGAATAAAGGAAAAACCCGTTTCTCCCAAATCAAGATTAGTAAGATAATCTTCAATCACCTTATACTCAATGTCTATTAAGAGAACTCCTATATTATTACCTTGATTGTTTTTTATTTCGCGACTTATGGAAATGACCCAATTGTCTTTGTCCATCGTAAAATCCTGCATTCTTGCGGAAGTGAGAACGGGCGTATTTCCGCTTTTTATGGCTGAAATATACCAGTTTTCCTTCATCATATCGCTAGACATACTCATATTTAAGCCGCTTTCATTCGAAAGAATTTGACCATCCTTACTAACAATAATGACAGATTTTATGAAGGAATCAGAAGCAATTATGGTATTAATGGTGGAAAGAATATCTTCCTTCGTATTTGGATCTCGCTGCCTGTCCGAGAAATAACTTATAAGCTGTGGATTTTTGGCAAGTAATCCTGAAACAGCTTTCAAACGATCGATATAAAGATCGATGTACATGCCGCTTTTATCAACAGCGGTCTTTGTACTAGCAGCAGACTCGCTTAGTACAAGCGAGGAAATGCTATAAAACAAAATAACCCCCATTAGCAAGAGGGTTAGGGCGCTTGCAGATAAATAGTGAAGGGCTATTTGTACACGCAGTTTTTTCATCATGTTAGAACGAAACATGGTTATTCCCTCGCTTTTTCTTTGAACTGATTAGGGGAAAAATCAAATCTTTTCTTGAAAGATGCACTGAAATAATTCGGGTCATCAAATCCAACGGCAGTTGCGATTTCATATATTTTCATATCTGTACTGAGTAATAAGATTTTTGCACGATTGAGTTTCATTGTAAGCATATAATCTTGAAAAGTCGTCCCGTATAAATTTTTGAAAAGTGAACTCAGGTAAGAGGTACTTAGCGATAATTGTTTAGCTAAGTAGGTTAACGAGAAATCGAAGTTTGCGATATTTGCATCTATTTCTTTTTGAATCTGTCCTTTATAGCCTATATCCTTTGAATTACTGGATTTACTAATCAGGTCATGTACAACCCTTGATACTTCGGATTGACTATTTTCGGATTGCAATTTATGAATAAGCTTTTGTAATGTTTCTTGTATATCCTTTTTGGAAACTGGCTTTAACACATAGTCATCGATTCCGGATTTCAAGGCTGTGACAGCATAGTCAAAATAGTCATATCCAGTAATAATCGCAATTTTAACATCCGGTTTGATATCTTTAGCGGCAATAGCAAAGTCGAGTCCATTCATTTTTGGCATATTTATATCGGCTAAAACAAGATCAGGTAAATGAGTCTGAAAGCTTTCCAGCGCTTCTTCCCCATTCGTTGCCTCATAAACTTCTGAAATGGTAAGGGCATGAAAATCGACAAAAGAGCGAATGCCTTTAATAATAATAGGTTCGTCATCTACTAAAAGTAATTTATACATTGTTTTTTTCTACTCCCCCTTTATAATTTTTTTGTGATGGGTAATATCTCTAATCAATTTGCATTCACGCTTGCCGCACTAGGGTATAGGTAATTAGATCTATTATAACTCTAAATATTAGAGATATAAAAAGAAAGGGGGCTAAACGCCACCTTATCTGAGTCATGCTATTATCTTACATGAAGTGATCTTATTTTATAATACCTTTTAAATAACCATAGCCAGCTGCTTCCATGTCTGCTTCCGGTACGAATGTAATCGCCGAGCTATTGATACAATATCGTAAACCACCTTTATCTTTTGGACCATCGTCGAATACATGACCTAAGTGGCTATTCCCCGCGCGACTTCTCACTTCAGTACGAACCATATTAAAGCTCTTGTCTTTCTTCTCTATAATTACTTCCGGTTCAATAGGCTTAGTAAAGCTCGGCCAACCGCATCCAGAATCGTACTTATCAGTTGAAGAGAAAAGTGGTTCTCCGGTTGCTACATCTACATATATACCTGGTTCAAACATATCCCAATATTCGTTGGAGAAGGCTGCTTCTGTACTATTACCTTGCGTCACTTTGTATTGAGCATCTGTTAATTTTTCTTTTAACACTTTATCGCTTGGCTTAGGGTATTTGGCAGGGTCGATGAGTGCAGGGATTTCTTGATTTTCTAAGGAGTCAAACTCTATATGGCAATAGCCGTTAGGATTTTTCTCAAGATAATCCTGATGATATTCTTCGGCAAGTGTGAAGTTCATTAAAGGCTCCACCTCTGTTACAATTGGATCATCATATCTTTCTTGCTCTTTTGCAACTACTTGATCAATCACTTCTTTATCCGCTTCATTGGTAAAGTAAATTCCAGTTCGGTATTGTTCCCCGCGATCGTTTCCTTGTCGGTTTAATACAGTTGGATCAATAATATTAAAGTAAAACGAAAGAAGTTTTTTTAAGTCTACTCGTTCTGGGTCATAGAGAACATGAACTGTCTCTGCATGTCCAGTGTGTTCTCTCGAAACTTGTTCATAAGTTGGATTTTCTGTATTTCCATTTGCATAGCCAGATGTAACATCATAGACTCCATAGACTCGCGCCATATAGGCTTCTACTCCCCAAAAACAACCGCCTGCCAAGTATATTTCTTTTAAATTATTCGGTTCAAACGTTAAATCTTTGTTAGGATTAGCGGGATATTTGGAAGATGCTTCTGCTATTAGTTTTTCATTTCCTGAATCACTTTTCGCAGCATTGCCAAAAGAACAGCCTGCTAAAAGAATTGCTATACCTAGTAAGCAACCTAGTAGTTTTAATTTCATTTACTTTTAATCCCTTCCTTAGTGAATTTTTTTAAACTGATCTTTAATTTGTTCATTGTTTAGATGTCCTGGCTGCGTTTTAACTAAAGAACCATCTGAACTGATGAAAGCTGAGGTAGGATATCCTCGTACGTTAAACTGTTTTGCAATGTCTCCTTTTTCATCAAGTAGGACGGTTAAATTAGATACCCCTTCTACTCCTTTAAACCACTTGATAAACGATGCTGTATTTTTTTCGTTGTTATAGCCTGGGGACACGACTGTTAAGACAACAAAATCATTATCTTCACCAGCTAGTGTATTGATTTCCTCTAGTCCTGATAAACAGATGGAACACCAAGATGCCCAAAACTTAAGATACACTTTTTTACCTTCGTAATCAGATAGGTTATGGGTATTTCCTGCTACGTCCTTTAATTCAAAAGTAGGTGCTTGATCAGCACTAGGTTGCTGTTCACTCGAACAGGAAGCTAACATAAACGTAATAGCCATAAGCGAAACTATCTTTTTTATCATTCTTTACGCATCCTTTACTGTGGGATTAATGAAACAAAGAGATTTAAATTATTCGTCATGAGGAAAATACCCATAATAATTATAATGATGCCTCCTACAATTCGTATTTTCGTCAAATGTGTGTTGATTTTTTTGATTTGTCTTAGAAGTACATCTGAGAAAATTGACAAAATTAGAAATGGAATTAGTAAACCGAGTGCGTAAACGAACATTAGAAATGCTCCGTATACCGCTTGGCCTTCACTAGCCGATAAGCCTAAAACCGCACCTAGGATAGGTCCGATACAAGGTGTCCATCCAAAACTAAAAGTAAAGCCAAGTAAGTAGGTTCCGAGAATATCTCTTTTCCCACTTCTCTTCAAATTCAATTTGTTTTCTCTTGCTAAAAATGGAAGGTGAAACAATCCTATTTGATGTAACCCTAGCAAAACAACGATGAATCCACAAAATACGATAAACCCTTTTGTATTGATGAAAGCACCAAGGGCTCCAGCTCCAAAACCTAAAAGAACGAAGCTAGTCGATAAACCGAACACAAACACAATTGTTTTGAAGATTAAATGTGGATTAACCTTTAACATACCAAACGTGATGAACGATTGCTCCCTAATTGTGTTATATCCATTGGATGACAGGACAGAAATATAAACAGGTAATAAAGGCAGAATGCAGGGAGAAAGAAAGGAAAACATGCCTGCAATAAAAACTGTACTAATTAAAATATGTTCACCTATCATAGCTACACCGCCTTTCATCTGTATAGGTTCATATTAAAATGAAACGCGTTTAATATATATAGAATGATTTCACGAAAATCTTAGAAATCATACTTTATTGGTAAGGGATAAAAATTATGGATAAAATATTTAAGGTTAAAATATTTAATATTAAAACTAATTGACAAGTGGGTAGTCGGACTTTACACTATAAAAGCACTGATAGAGTTGGAGTGAAGAATTGTCAAGTGAACTTTTCAAGAATTTCCATTTAGCATTAATTTTGGTCTTTTATAATGGTGATTTTTTATTAAAACATAAAACATATAGTCATTCCGATTTTATAGTAAAACTTAGAAAGTGGTGGCATCATGAGCAAGAAAAAAGGAAATATCCATTATGCGTGGATTATTTTAATAGGTCTTTGTATTATGGTTGGTTTAGGGAAAAGTGCTATAAGTAGTTCAGCAGGGTTGTTTTTAACACCAGTTGCTAACGATTTAAATATCGGTTTAGGAAATTTAATGCTGTATTTTAGTATCGCTTCCGTTGTTACAATGATCTTCCTTCCATTTGGCGGAAAATTGATGGCAAAATACAATATTCGTTTAATACTCATCATAGCAATTATTTTACAAGCAGGAGCATTTACTTTATTCGGCTTCATGAATTCGGTATGGGGCTGGTATATTCTTTCTATTCCATTGGCTGTCGGTGGGGTGTTTATAACAGTTATTGCCGGACCGATTTTGATCAATCAATGGTTCAAAAAGAAAAATGGATTGGCACTTGGAATTATGGGGGCTTCTGTTGGAGCGATTGGAGCTATTCTTCAACCAGTAATTGGTAATATTATCGCAGGTCAAGGTTGGAGATTTGGTTATATTGCTACCGGGATTGGTGTTATTGTCATTGCAATTCCAGTTATTCTATTACTTTTGAGAAAATCACCGCAAGAAAAAGGTCTTCAACCTTTTGGTTCGACTGAAGACAAAGATGCGGTAGATAATGCACAAGGAACATCAGAAAATGCAGGGATTACTATGGCTGTGGCAAAAAAATCCTCCTCTTTTTATGCATTAATTACGTTTTTCTTCTTTGTCACATCGATTGGAAGTTTTTCTATACACATCCCTACTTTTCTAAGTAGTAAAGGGTATGATGTAGCTTTCGCTGGAAATGTTATGGGTTTTTATATGATCGGAGCATTGGCAGGAGCATTAATTTTAGGATTCTTAAGTGATAAAATTGGTTCAAAAAATACGACCATACTTGCAATGGTTTTAGGTTTAATATCTATAACATCTATATTATTATTCTCGGCAAATAGTGTAATTATTACAATAGCTATCGTATTGTTAGGTTTTGTTGTTGCTTCTATCGGTACTTTAGGGCCGGCTCTGACTTCAAGTCTATTTGGTAGCAAAGAATATAGTCAAATCTATTCTACTGCTTCACTTGGACTAGCTATCGCATCAGTCGTTGCTTTACCAGCGTATGGCTATATCTATGACTTTGTAGGTAGCTATAATCCAGCTTTATATGCACTTATGGTAATGATGGTTCTAAATATTATTTGTGTGACAATCGCATTTAAAGGGAAGAAAAAGTTAGTAGATCAAGGTCATTGGAAGTAAAATATTTTTTAGCAACTTAAAAGGATTGGACTCTGTGTTGCACAGGGTTCAATCCTTTTATTTTTTTTTAGAATAGGAAATACAGAAAACATTGTAACTAACCTAATTATTATGTTTTTATGTAAGGAACATTTAAAAATGACTCCGAATAGCGAGAACGGAGTCATCTTTTTTCTTCTAAGTAATCGTTTTGATTACTTGTTTAAGTTTACTTTCTAACAGCAATTCTTTTTTTATGACCAAGTCAAGCGTATCTTGAACGCTGTCATTCACTTGTAAGATATTTACTAACGAAGCTGCCGGGCTCAATCCGGGAATAGTACCAAGTACATATTGAATTTTTTCCGCTTCTGCATTGATGATGTGAGCGAGTCCTAGTTCTTCCAAGGCGATGGAAGCTAACAGGAGGTTAATTACATCATCCCTAGTAATGGTAATCGTTGGCGTGATATTCGGAATATTTGGTTGGGACATACAACATCTCTCTTTCTAAATTTTTTTGAAGAACCAAGTATTATGTGAAATGCTTTGGTTGTTCTATTTTTAGTCTATTCGAGGTACTAAGAAAGGGATTGTGTTTGTTGGTACTTTATAGATATACATTAAGAAGACATTTGAAGTAAGCCAGGTTCTGATAACCAAAGTTCACAAATACATGGAATTAACATATATTATTATAATTTTCTAAATGGATGGTGATGAATCATAAGTACAATAACTCTTTGTATGATTGTGAAAAATGAAGAAGAAGTATTAAATCAATGTTTAAATAGTGTAAAGGCAATTTGTGATGAAATAATTATTGTGGATACAGGTTCGACGGATAACACAAAGGAAATAGCAAAGAAATTTACAGACAAGGTAATCGATTTTCCATGGATTAATAATTTTTCTGCAGCAAGAAATTTTGCTTTTAGTCATGCAACGATGGATTATATTTTATGGCTAGATGCAGATGATATATTGCTTAAAGAGGAACTGCAGAAATTTAAAACGTTAAAAAATAATCTAGATATTTCTGTGGATGCAGTTTCTATGATCTATCATACTGCTTTTGACGAGTATGGAAAACCAACCTTTAGTTTTAGGAGAAATCGTTTGGTTAAAAGAGTGAATAACTTTCAATGGATTGGTCCCGTCCATGAATATTTAGAGGTTGGTGGTAATATCGTCACTACCGATATAGCTATAACTCATCGGAAAAACGACAAAAGTAATCTTTCTATTCAAAGTGATCGAAACCTTAAAATCTATGAAAATCGATTGGAAAAAGGTGAAGAATTCACACCAAGGGATTTATTTTATTATGCAAATGAATTAAAAGACCATGCCCAGTATCAAAAATCATCCTTTTATTATCAAAAGTTTTTAGCTACTAAAAAGGGCTGGGTTGAGGATGAAATTCGGGCTTGTATCAACATGGCGGAGTGTTATAGAAATCTTGGAAATACAGAATTAGAAAAACAATCGCTCGTTATGTCTATTTTTTATGATGTTCCACGTCCAGAAGTTTCTTGTCGACTAGGGGACATATATAAAAATAAAAGGAATTTTAGAAAAGCATTAACATGGTATCGTTTAGCGATTGAAATAGAGGAGGAGGACCATCAAGGATTTAAACAAGAGGCCTTCGCAACATGGTATCCAAATCTTCAACTATGTGTGTGTTATTGGGAGATAGGTGATATTAATAAAGCCATAGAACATAATAATAAAGCTAAAGTTTATCGTCCGAATGATGCTAAAGTAAAAGCGAATGAAGAATTCTTTCAAAACTATGAGATAAACAATAAAGAATGAATTGAATGATGTAGTATGAATGCTCAGGAAAAATGAGGTGATCATCAGATTGTCCTGAAACACCAAGAGCTTGCTTGAAACTATGAATAGGTTGTTTTAGATTATTTTTAAGGTGCTCAATACTCTATTTTTAAACGAATTTCAATTTGTATGTCCAAAGGAATAGCCCATGGAATGATTAATTCCATGGGCTATTCCTTTGCGTGTGCGGATTAAATATGATTTATTACATGTTAGGTTATCATAATTGTTCTAATTTAATTTTAGAATAAGCATAGAACCATTAACATTTGATTGAGTTCCACCAGCCAATGTTTGCATAGTAGCAGCTGCTGCACTAGTATGATTTCTAAAAGTTAAAATATCACCCGTGCTAGCCGTAATGATTACCATACCTGGATTAGGTTGAGTTCCAGCTCCAGAGCCATATATGCCTCCACTCACAGGGGCACCATTCTGATAAAGAGTAAACTGATTTGGTTCTACTCCTGCCATTGTGAAGAACACAGCATAATCGCCAGCACTACCCAAAATGACTTGTGAAGTACCAGGTGCGTGTGTAATATTCAATAAAACTCCGTTACTATCAAAAGTTACTTCCGCTTCTAATGGCACAACTTGAGCACCTGTATTGAAAATATAACCATACGCTGATAATCCCTGCCCTGTAGCCCCTGTTGAACCGGTAGCACCGGTAGCACCAGTTGCGCCTGTAGCACCTGTAGACCCAGTATCGCCAGTAGGTCCAGTTGCACCCGTAGGTCCAGTTGCGCCTGTGGCACCAGTAGACCCAGTATCGCCAGTAGGTCCAGTTGCACCCGTAGGTCCAGTAGCGCCAGTAGCTCCAGTTACACCCGTAGCACCGGTAGATCCGGTAGCCCCAGTGACCCCGGTAGCGCCGGTATTTCCGGTAGGTCCAATAGCTCCAGTGTCCCCAGTAGCGCCGGTATTTCCGGTAGCCCCAGTAGCTCCAGTGTCCCCAGTAGCGCCGGTATTTCCAGTAGCCCCAGTAGCTCCAGTGTCCCCAGTAGCGCCGGTATTTCCGGTAGCCCCAGTAGCTCCAGTGCCACCCGTAGCGCCGGTATTTCCAGTAGCCCCAGTAGCTCCAGTTACACCCGTAGCGCCGGTATTTCCAGTAGCCCCAGTGACCCCGGTATTTCCGGTAGCCCCAGTAGCGCCGGCATTTCCAGTTCCCCCGGTAGCGCCTGTAGCTCCAGTTGCACCCGTAGGACCAGTAGTTCCAGTAGCAGAGGTGATTTGAGTCACTTGTTTCAATTTGCTGTCTAATAATAGTTCCTTTTTCATAGCCAATTCGAGTGTATCCTGAACGCTCGTATTCACTTGTAAGATCTCCTCTAAAGTAGCAGGCGTAGATAAGCCAGGTAATGTGCCGAGTGCATACTGAATTTTTTCTCCTTCGGCATTGATGATATGGGCTAGTCCTAACTCTTCCATGGCAATGGAAGCTAAGAGTAGGTTAATTGCATCATCCCTTGTGACTGTAATGGTAGGAGAAATATTAGGGATATTTGGTTGAGACATTTGATCACTCCTTTATAATTTTTTGAACAATCTGCTATATCGAACATGATAAAACAAGGGTTGTTCTGTTAATAATCTATTCTAGGGAGTAGAAAGGAGATAAGACAAATGCCTCATATGTATTTAATAAAGCAGAAAAACTATAGCTTTTTATAAAAAGAATAGGTAAATGCATCCCTTCCTTAAGAAATTAGAATTGAGAGTATGAACTGCCTTTGTATGTGGATGACTACTTGCTAATTTGATGGTCTGATTATGAAAAAGCACTTCATTGCTGAACAGCACATTTATTATGGATTATGACTAGTAGGAAAGGCATTTTAGAGGATGATTACAATAATCAAAAGAACCTAAATAAAAACTCCAGAGAGCGATACTGGAGTCATCTTTTCACGGTCTAGGAATAGTTTTGATTACTTCTTGTAATTTACTCTCTAAAAGCAATTCTTTTTTATTACCAAATCGAGCATATCTTGAACGCTGTCATTCACTGCTAATATTTGGTCTAATGTAGCTGCAGGAGTCAAACCAGGTATGGTACCAAGAACATATTAAATTTTTTCAGCTTCCGCATTGATGATGTAAGCAAGCCCTAATTCTTCCAAGGCAATGGAAGCCAAGAGGAGGTTAATCACATCAGTCCTTGAAATGGTAATAGTTGGATTAATATTATGAGCATTTGCTTAGGACATAAAACATCTATCTTTCTTTTTTTATTGAAAAACACTATTTCTAATAGTTAACATGTATTATGAGAAGTGTTTGAGTTGTTCTCTCTTCTTGTCGATTAGGAGATCTTTATAAAAATAAAAGAAACTTTAAAAAGGCAATAACATGGTAACGCTTAGCCCTTGAAATAAAAGAAGATGATCATCAAGGATTTAAGCAAGAGGCTTACTCCACCTGGTATCAACATCTTTAGTTATGTGTGTGCTATTGGGAAGTAGGAGACGTTGTACTTGCTGAAAAACATAATAATCATACCAAAAAATATCGACCGAATGACTCTAAAGTAAAATATAAAGAGGAGTTTTTTAAAAACTATAAAAAAATAGAAAAAGATAAAAGGACCCTCTTAACATTGCGAAGTGACCCAAATTATATTTGCTCTCTATAAAACATCCTGCGTTTCATAAAAACACAGGATGTTTCTAAATGAACGATGATTTAATCATGGGACAAGTTAATAAAACATACATATAGGTTGACAATGAGGGGGTGTCAGATGGTCACAATTAGTTTATGTATGATTGTAAAAAGTGAAGAGGATACAATTGGCCGCTGTTTAGATTCTGTAAAGGATATTGTCGACGAAATTAACATTGTGGATACAGGTTCAACCGATCAAACGAAAGAGGTGTTAAAAAAGTATACCCAGCGTATTTATGATTTTGAATGGGTGCATGATTTTGCAAAGGCTAGAAATTATGCTTTTAAACAAGCAACAAAAGATTTCATTTTGTGGTTGGATGCGGATGATGTGTTTTTACCAGAAGATCAAGAAAAATTAAAACAATTAAAATTGAATCTCGATTTTACAACAGACTCTGTCACAATGGACTACAATCTTTCTACCGATCAACATGGCAATGTTTTAACGAGTCTCAAACGGAACCGTTTAGTAAAGCGAGCAAATCATTTTCAATGGATTGGGGCTGTTCATGAATATTTAGAAGTGGCTGGAACTATCTTTCATAGCAACGTAGCGGTCACACATAAAAGCTTACATCATGATACGAATCGGAATTTGCTGATTTATGAAAAGCAATTAGCTAACAATGTAGAGTTCACACCACGTGATTTATTTTACTTTGCTAATGAATTGAAAGACCACCAAATGTATGAACGAGCAATTGAATATTATGAAAAATTTCTCTTAACAGATAAAGGGTGGGTCGAAGATAACATTTCGGCTTGCAGTAGACTAGCGGATTGTTTTTTTGCGTTAGGTGATTTTAGGAAAGAATTAGAGTCCAATTTACGATCTTTTCAATATGATCACCCTCGACCAGAATTTTGCTGTAGTCTAGGGTTCTATTTCTTGAAGAAGAAAGAATTACATGCAGCGATATTTTGGTATCAATTAGCTACTGAGATTAAGCTCCCTAGTCATAATCTAGGTTTGCAGTATCCAAAATTTTCGACATGGTTACCTCATTTACAACTTTGCGTTTGCTATGATCAATTAGGTCAACACAAAATTGCAAATGAACATAATGAAAAAGCAAGACAGTATAGTCCAGATGATCCGAGAATCCTTCAAAACAAAAAATATTTAGAATCTATCCTCTTGAAACAGACTGAACGGAAATAAACAGAGCCCATGGGAAAAATCCATGGGCTCTTCTTCTGATAGTAAACTTTGTATATTAATTTTTTGTATAAATCAACCTATCTTATTTTTACAACAAGAATAGTTACAATAGATCGGTCTAAACTAGCCGAGTTTACCAACTTTCATTTACTCTAAATACCACATCTACTGTGTTAGAACCCCCCCCGCCAATATTTGCGACAGCTATTGTCACAAACGCATTTTCAGGAAGAGTAAAGTCCAAAAGTGATGCACTAGCTAATATATTGGTATTACCTGAACCACCTGCAGTAACACCTTGAAAGACTACTTCCCCTCCAGTAATAGTTGTGGATGTATTGTTAACAAGAAGAGCCGTTTCAGTAGTTGGAATGTTTGTGTTTGCTGTCGGAAAATTAACAAATAATCCATTTAGCGTTCCGCCCAAAATTACTTGATAGCTTAGATCTGTTGTTGAAATAATGTTGATTTCCTCTAAATCTACTTGAACTGAATTAGTTCTACCAGAACCTGCTGGGAAAACAGTTTTTCTTGCAAATGAAATGACAGGCGTTAGAGTGGATGTTACATTTGAAATTCTACGTCTTTCTGAAGTGATTCTAAACTCTGGGTTGTATTTTCCTATAATACTATACTGTCTCCCTCCAACAAAAAGGGTATAAGCAGTTGCGGTCCCATTATTATCGATTTGTGCTCGTAAAGGAAGGTTTGGGTCAACAAAACTAGTTTGACCACTTGGGGAGAATCTATTAACGGTAATTACTTCTTGTGCTAAAGTAGTAGGGTTAGGGATTACTACTCTAAATTCGACTACTCCATACCCATACCAAGTAAACACTATTTGAAATATATTTCCTTTTGATAAACTAAGAGTCGCTCCACTAGGTCCTGTTCCATCTAATTTATCAACGTTCCATGTACTTTGGGGAAATATTAAATCGGTTCCTGCTCTGCGAATTGCCACAAATGCACCTGTACTATTGACTCCAAAGAATGCTCCGTTCTGACTGTCAAATAATCCCCAGCGTCCAATTTGATTGCTTGTTGGCAAAGTAGGTATACGGACACCAATTCCAGCTTCTCCTGCAAATCCAGGTTCATATCTACCTCTTAATACACTTTCTAAAATGGATGAAGCCGCTCCACTAACCGGATTGGTTAGGATATATTCTGTACCATCGTTTGTTACCGTCCCACCTCCAACAGTCGTTACAGCATCTCTCAAACTCGATATACCGTATACTGAAGTTAACTCTACAATTGGAAATCTTTCTGCTACCCTTAGCTCATCGAATTGCGAGCTAACATTTGGGCCAATATTCGAAATGATAATATCTGACACTATATTTCCTCCTTTAAAGAAGGGGAGAGAATACAGATATTTCTCTCCCCTTCCTAATATTTTTTACCATTCTTCGGTCAGACTAAACGTTGCAGTAACAGGATTAGTCCCGCCGTTTAAATTTAATACAGCTAGAGTGACGGTTTGAGTATCTGGTAATTCAAAGTCCAGCAAGGAAGCAGAGGCTAAGATTCTAGCACTTCCATCCACTCCTGCTGCTAAACCTTGTAATAGCACTTGCCCACCAGAAATTGTTGTTATAGTGGTATTAACTGTAAGAGCCGTTTCCGAAAGTGGAATATTGGTGGTCGCGGTTGGATAGTTTACAAATGTACCATTAATGATTCCACCTAATATGATTTGGTAGGAAATATCGTCTGAAGTTACAAGGTCAATCCCTTCTAGTTTTACACTAACTGAATTGGATCTAGCCGAACCAGCCGGGAAGATTGCCTTTCTTTGAAATGACAAAATTGGTGTTAGAGATCCCGTAGCTGTTACGGTTCTTCTCTCTGAAGTAACACGAAAAACCGGATTATAATTGCCTATAATGCTATACTGTCTTCCTCCAACAAATAAATTGAATGCAGCACCAGTACCATTATTAGCGATTTCTGCACGCAGAGGAAGGTTAGGATCAGCAAGACTTGTTTGGCCCGTTGGTGAGAATCGATGAACTGTAATGACTTCTTGTGCTAAAGTCACAGGATTAGGGAGAACTACTCTAAATTCAATTACTCCATACCCATACCAAGTAAACACGATTTGGAATATATGACCTTCCGCTAAATTGAGAGTCTCGCCACTTGGCCCTGTTCCATTTAACGGATCTACGTTCCATGATGATTGTGGAATAATAGTATCTAGACCTGCTCTTCTTATAGCGATAAATATCCCAGTCGCTACATTCTGACCAAAAAGCAAACCATTTTGTGCGTCAAAAAGGCCCCATCTGCACACTTGGTTTCCTACTGGTGGAAGTGGTAAACGTATACCTATTCCTGCTTCAGCCGCATATCCTGATTCGTATCTTCCTCTCTCTGAGCTTTGTAGGGTTGCACTATCTGTTCCACTTGCTATCGTACTTAATTGAAACTCACTATTATTACTTCCTACTGTACCAGAGCCCGTTACGGTAACAATGTCTCTTAAGTTGGATAATCCATATACGGATGTCAATTCAATTAACGGTGTTTTTTGGCTAACTCTTAATTCACTAAATTGAGAGCTAACATTTGGTCCTACACCTGCAATAGTTGCTGTAGAGCCAAAAGCCCCTGTAGCCCCAGTAGATCCGGTCGCACCAGTTGCACCAGTAGTTCCAGTTACACCGGTCGCCCCAGTAGTTCCGGTTACACCGGTCGCACCAGTTGCACCAGTAGTTCCAGTTACACCGGTCGCCCCAGTAGTTCCGGTTACACCGGTCGCACCAGTTGCACCAGTAGTTCCAGTTACACCGGTCGCTCCAGTAGTTCCGGTTACACCGGTCGCCCCAGTTGCACCAGTAGTTCCAGTTGCACCGGTCGCCCCAGTTGCACCAGTAGTTCCAGTTACACCAGTAGTTCCGGTTACACCGGTCGCCCCAGTAGCCCCAGTAGCCCCAGTAGCCCCAGTAGTTCCGGTCGCCCCAGTAACTCCAGTAGTTCCAGTAACACCGGTTGCACCAGTAGCACCAGTCGATCCGGTCGCCCCAGTAGCTCCAGTAGCTCCGGTAGATCCGGTAGATCCGGTTATACCAGTCGCCCCAGTAGCTCCAGTAGCTCCAGTAGATCCGGTCGCCCCAGTAGCTCCAGTAGTTCCAGTCGCACCAGTAACTCCAGTAGTTCCTTTTTCACCAGTAGCCCCAGTAGCCCCGGTTGCCCCAGTAGCTCCAGTAGTTCCAGTAACACCGGTAGCCCCAGTAGCCCCAGTAGCTCCAGTAGCCCCAGTAGCCCCAGTAGCCCCGGTTGCCCCAGTAGCTCCAGTAGTTCCAGTAACACCGGTCGCCCCAGTAGCCCCAGTAGGTCCGGTTACACCGGTAGCCCCAGTAGCTCCAGTAGTTCCAGTAACACCGGTCGCCCCAGTAGCTCCAGTAGTTCCAGTAACACCGGTCGCCCCAGTAACTCCAGTAGTTCCAGTAACACCGGTCGCCCCAGTAGATCCGGTAGATCCGGTTATACCAGTCGCCCCAGTAGCTCCAGTAGCTCCAGTAGATCCGGTCGCCCCAGTAGTTCCGGTTACACCGGTCGCCCCAGTAACTCCAGTAGTTCCAGTAACACCGGTCGCCCCAGTAGCTCCAGTAGCTCCGGTAGATCCGGTTATACCAGTCGCCCCAGTTGCTCCAGTAGATCCGGTTATACCAGTCGCACCAGTAGTTCCGATTACACCGGTCGCCCCAGTAGCCCCAGTAGTCCCAGTAGTTCCGGTTACACCGGTCGCGCCAGTAGCTCCAGTAGTTCCAGTCGCACCAGTAACTCCAGTAGTTCCAGTTACACCGGTCGCCCCAGTAGCCCCAGTAGTTCCGGTTACACCGGTCGCACCAGTTGCACCAGTAGCTCCGGTTGGTCCAGTGTCGCCGGTTGCACCAGTAGTTCCAGTTACACCAGTTGCACCAGTTGCACCAGTAGCTCCAGTGTCGCCAGTGTCACCAGTTGCTCCGGTTACTCCAGTGTCGCCAGTAGCTCCAGTTGCGCCAGTAGGTCCTGTAGCTCCAGTAGCTCCAGTGTCGCCAGTTGCTCCGGTTGATCCAGTTGCGCCAGTGTTGCCAGTAGCTCCGGTTGGTCCAGTTGCGCCAGTGTTGCCAGTAGCTCCGGTTGGTCCAGTGTCGCCGGTTGCACCAGTAGTTCCAGTTGCACCAGTAGCTCCAGTGTCGCCAGTAGCTCCGGTTGATCCAGTTGCGCCAGTGTCGCCAGTAGTTCCAGTTGCTCCGGTAGCTCCAGTAGCTCCAGTGTCGCCAGTAGCTCCGGTTGGTCCAGTTGCGCCAGTGTTGCCAGTAGCTCCGGTTGGTCCAGTTGCGCCAGTGTTGCCAGTAGCTCCGGTTGGTCCAGTGTCGCCGGTTGCACCAGTAGTTCCAGTTGCCCCAGTAGCTCCAGTTGCGCCAGTGTTGCCAGTAGCTCCAGTTGCGCCAATAGGTCCAGTAGGTCCAGTAGCTCCGGTAGCTCCAGTTGCGCCAGTGTTGCCAGTAGCTCCAGTGACGCCAGTAGCTCCGGTTGGTCCAGTTGCGCCAGTGTCGCCAGTAGCTCCGGTTGTTCCAGTGTCGCCGGTTGCACCAGTAGTTCCAGTTGCACCAGTAGCACCAGTAGCACCAGTAGCTCCGGTAGCTCCGGTAGCTCCAGTGACGCCAGTAGCTCCGGTTGATCCAGTGACGCCAGTAGCTCCAGTTGCGCCAATAGGTCCAGTAGGTCCAGTTGCACCAGTAGTTCCGGTCGCACCAGTTGCACCAGTTGCACCAGTTGCCCCAGTAGCTCCAGTTGCACCGGTCGCACCAGTTGCACCAGTAGCTCCAGTTGCGCCAGTAGGTCCTGTAGCTCCAGTAGTTCCAGTAGCTCCGGTTGGTCCAGTTGCGCCAGTGTTGCCAGTAGCTCCGGTTGTTCCAGTGTCGCCAGTTGCACCAGTAGCTCCAGTAGCTCCGGTAGCTCCAGTGTCGCCAGTAGCTCCAGTTGCGCCAATAGGTCCTGTAGCTCCAGTTGCACCAGTAGTTCCAGTTACACCGGTCGCACCAGTTGCACCAGTAGCTCCAGTTGCGCCAGTAGGTCCAGTAGCTCCGGTAGCTCCAGTTGCGCCAGTAGGTCCAGTAGCTCCGGTAGCTCCAGTTGCGCCAGTGTTGCCAGTAGCTCCGGTTGGTCCAGTGTCGCCGGTTGCACCAGTAGTTCCAGTTACACCGGTCGCACCAGTTGCACCAGTAGCTCCAGTGTCGCCAGTAGCTCCAGTTGCGCCAGTAGGTCCTGTAGCTCCAGTAGTTCCAGTTGCTCCAGTGTCGCCAGTTGGTCCGGTAGCTCCGGTAGCTCCAGTTGCACCAGTGTCGCCGGTAGCTCCAGTATTTCCGGTGTCTCCAGTAGAACCAGTAGAACCAGTAGTTCCCGTATCGCCGGTTGTACCCGTAGCACCAGTAGGTCCCGTATCGCCGGTTGTACCCGTAGCACCAGTAGTTCCCGTATCACCGGTAGAGCCAGTAGCACCAGTAGTTCCAGTGTCGCCGGTTGTACCTGTAGCTCCAGTAGGTCCAGTTGCTCCCGTGTCACCAGTAGGCCCGGTAGTTCCCGTAGCTCCCGTATCACCAGTAGACCCCGTGGGTCCAGTAGCACTAGAAGAAGTGATTTGAGTCACTTGTTTTAATTTGTTATCTAGTAGTAATTCTTTTTTCATCGCCAACTCAAGTGTATCTTGAACGCTGGCATTTACTTGTAAGACTTCCTCTAACGAAGCTGGTGTTGTCAAGCCAGGTAATGTGCCGAGTGAATATTGAATCTTTTCCCCTTCTGCATTAATGATATGTGCTAGTCCAAATTCTTCCATAGCAATAGAAGCTAAGAGAAGGTTAATAGCATCGTCCCTGGTGACTGAAATGGTAGGGGTAATATTAGGAATATTAGGTTCCGACATTTTATCTCTCCTTTCTAATCTTTTGAACAATCCTGTATATTGCACATGACAAGACAAGAGTTGTTCTGACTATAATCTATTCAGGTGAGGAGAAAGGGGATAAGCTAAATGTCTCTTGTGTTGTTAATGAAGCGGAAAAATAAAGCTCTTTTATCAAAAGATTAGGAAAAACTTCCCTACCTCAAGAAATGAGAAGTGATGGGATGATTCACATTTGGTTAAGTGGTGAGTATGAAGTGGACAAACCAATGCTAAAAAGGCAAGTTTTCAAGGGATATTACCCCAATAAAGTGGAAGATTATTATGTTCAAAGAAACCTAAATAATGACTCTGGAACGATACCAGAGTCATCTTTTCATTGCCTAAGTTACAGAATAAAAACTTGTTTTAATTTACAACTCTACTTTATCTTTGTATTCTTTTCGTATAAATATGCTTCTTGTGCCTCATCCATCTTACCTAATTGTTCGAGACATAATCCTTTATATTTCCACGCTTTAAAACTCCCCGTTCCCTTTAGAACAAGATGTTTTGTATGATAATCTCCTAATTCAAGGCACTTTTCAAATGTTTGTAAAGCTTTTGTGTAATCTTTCATTTTATAAAGAATGTAGCCCATATAAAAATGTAAATCTACATAATCTGGGTAAAGTAGGATTGCTTTCTCAATACTCGGCCATGCACCTTCTAGACTATTTGTTTCTATTAATATTGCATATTTTAATTTGTAAAGTAGGGAAGGTGGTTTCTGACTTTTTTGCAAAAAAAGTAAAATGGATTGATTTACTAACTGAAATGCTTGTTGATATTTTTCTTGTCTATAAAATTCACTTGCCAAATGGTATTCGATCCATGGGCTGTGTGCAGGATCAGACAACTCTTGTTGCAAAAGCTGAATGTTTCGTTGACCCTTTTGTTTTGTTTCTGTTATTTCCTGCAAATAACCGTAATGATGAATAGACACTGGAATGTGTTCAATGTCTTTCTCTGTTACATCTACCGGTAGCAAAGGCGTCTCGTGTATACGGTTTTGGAATATAATATTTTTTTTATTACGAAATAACCGTAATTGGTAAATCAAATAAGCTTTATTTTTATCAACAGGGGTTGTTTTTCCATAGTAATTAAGGACAGTTAGAGAAAGTAGATGGGCATTGGTATTTGCTAGTATCTCTGGAATTCTGGATTTTTCAATGGTATCTAATTCTTCATCTGCATCTAACCATAATATCCAGTCTCCTGTTGAAAATGATAAGCCATAATTCCGGGCATCTGCAAAATCATTTTTCCACTCATAAGCATATACTTTCGCAAGATGGTTCTCACATATTTCAATTGTTTGATCAGAAGAACCTGTGTCTACAATGATAATCTCACTAACTAGTCCTTTGACACTTTCTAAACAAGCATTAATGCAATTAGCTTCATCTTTCACAATCATACACAGTGTGATAGTAGGTAAAGCATCCATATATTCACTTCCTAAATTGAGATGACCTTTTAAGGTGGTCTGAATTATTCCTATCCTATGATTGAAAGATCTTTTGATAACCATGGAGGAGGAGCATGAAGATTTGATTCTACAATGATAGGAATTGAAGAAGAACTTAAATGATAATATCGAAGAATTTGATCTAATGTATTTTCCGACTGTATTTTGTAACTTTCGTTAAGGAAAGGAAATTGTTCAACTTCTTTCTTTAATTGTTGAAGAAGAGGTAAAATGGTTCTAGATTGATAATCATCAAAAGTTGGTAGGATTAATTTTTCCTGTGAAGTTTTAGGATATAATATTCTCTTGGAAAAAATGGATATATGCAAAGTCCACAATAAAGAGAGGGAAGTCATAACATTCCGTTCCATTTTATTGCTTGTTTCTATTGGTAAGGATTCGTGAGTTAAAAGGGAGTCGAATGTTCTATTAAGAAAAAGTAAAAAAGAACGAAAGAAATTTATATACTCTACTTCTCTTTTTTTATGAGCTGTGTCATAATCCATTTTCATTTTTGTGTGTTCTCCTTTCCCTATGAAACTGTATTTAACATACTGGAGCCTTTCTATATAAGCGCATATCTTTCCTTAAACATTTCATCCCAGTTTTCTGTCCTGACAATGCTTACAAGGATTCTTACTATGATGTTGATGCTTACAACGATTTTTACAGCACTCATTACAACATTCATCTTTACTATGATGCTTACAACGATCCTTACAGCACTCATCGCAACATTCATCTTTACTATGATGCTTACAACGATTCTTACGGCACTGATTGCAACATTCATCTTTACAATGTGCTTTTCTATCTAACTCAACAACATCCTCTAGTTTAAATTCAAGCAAAATTTGAGATTTTACTACTGTACGCAGTGTCTTATTTACGCTTTCATTAATGTCCAAAAAATCATTCAAACATTTTGGAACACATTTTAGAAATGCTTGAAGCTTTTCTCCTTCTGCATTTAGTATATGGGACAAGCCAATCTCCTCTAAGGCTATAGAAGATAGAAGTAGATTAATCGTGTCACAACGATTTAGAGTAATTAAAGGAGTAATATTGGGGATATTAGGCAAAGACATAAAACTCACCACTTTCACATTATTTAACAACGTACAGGAATAGCAGGTTAAACCATCATGTTCTTCTTCCTAGTACTTGTAATTTTGATAATTCCTAAAGAACCATGACGTGATAAACACCCAACCATATAACATTGTATTCAAGGTTAACTATTAGGTGCTAGTTCGGTAAAAAAATTCATCTGACTTATCAGTATTTACATAATAGAGGCTTTCTTCTTGAAAAATCATTCGTTTTTATAAGTTCTCATCCCAATTACATAATTGAAAGGTAACCAAATATCAGCTGATTTTGGTAATAGGACCGATAAAACATCTAGATAATAAAAAAGGAATATCACCAAATGAAGGTAATATTCCTTATGTTAAAATATATCTTGAATTAACTAATTGCAACACCCGCGCTTGCGTAACCTGCAACCGTATTGATTAAAGTTAGACCAGTTGCTTTGGCAGAGAACACCATTAGTAAACGATCTTGAGGTGCTACTGGAATTGATAGTCCTGTAGTAAGTCCATTGCTTATCTGACCAATTGAAATTAAACCGGTGAGCGATGGTGCTAACGTTACAAGAGCACCAGGAATTGGACTAAAGGTGTTATTTGGTGTGGTTGATCTATATAATTGTGCTGTAATTGTTACTGTGGATCCTATTAGATTCAGTGCCAGTGTTGTGCTGAAGTAGGCAGAAATTGATGTAATAGTACCAGCGCGAGGAACTGAAAATGCAAAGTTTAAGAGAGTACCTCCAGCACCTGTAAGATCGATATTACCTCCCAAAACGCTAACACCAGTTACTGAATTTCCAAATCCTACAAGACTTGTAGTGCCGACTAAACCACCTAGTATAGTAGTCATTGCAGCAGGGAGACCGGATGCAAATGGAATGATAGCACCAGATCCGGCAGTCCCTGTTGCGCCCGTAGCGCCTATAGCTCCAGTAGGCCCGATGTCCCCGGTAGCGCCGGTAGGTCCAGTTCCCCCAGTAGCGCCCGTAGCTCCGGTTGGCCCAGTCGATCCAGGATCCCCAGTAGCTCCAGTGACTCCGTTAGCGCCTGTAGGGCCAGTTCCCCCAGTAGCTCCGTTAGCTCCAGTAGCACCAGATTGGCCAGGATCCCCAGTAGCTCCAGTGACTCCGTTAGCGCCAGTAGGTCCAGTTCCACCAATAGCTCCGTTAGCTCCAGTAGCACCAGTCGATCCAGGATCCCCAGTAGCTCCAGTGACTCCGTTAGCGCCAGTAGGTCCAGTTCCACCAGTAGCTCCAGTGACTCCGTTAGCGCCAGTAGGTCCAGTTCCCCCAGTAGCTCCAGTGACTCCGTTAGCGCCAGTAGGTCCAGTTCCCCCAGTAGCTCCAGTAGTTCCGGTAGATGAGTTGATTTGGGTTACTTGTTTTAATTTACTATCTAATAAAAGTTCTTTTTTCATCGCCAATTCTAGGGTATCTTGAACACTATTATTTACTAATAAGATATCCTCTAACGAAGCGGCATTGGTCAAGCCTGGTATCGTGCCAAGTGCATATTGCAGTTTTTCCCCTTCTGCATTAATGATATGTGCTAGTCCCAATTCTTCCATCGCAATGGAAGCTAAAAGTAAGTTAATAGCATCGTCCCTAGTGAGTGTAATATTTGGCGTAATATTTGGGATATTCGGTTGTGACATTTAATCTCTCCTTTATATTTTTTTGAACAAACCTCCATTGCGCAATGAAAATCAAGGTTGTTCTGTTTATAATCTATTCAGATAAGAAGAGAGTGGATAAGCCAAATGCCTCTATATATTAATAAAGAAGAAAATATGTACAATTTACTAAAGAATATGAAAGAAAATTTACAATGCTTTTCGTATAATCCTTTTCTTAATGGTCAAACTATCTTTTGAGAAAGGATGAATATTAAATGAAAGAAAACAAATTTGCAAATCTTGACCAGGAGCAGCTGCAAGAACTTAATGAATTGGAAGAAAAACTGGGTGTTACGTTGGTAGCATATGATTCATCCGCAGCATTTACCAGTTCTACTAATGACTTGTCATCTTCCTGACTATTTCTCACAAAAGATATACTCCATTTCTAACTTAACTCTAAAATAATAAACTCCTTTATTAATTTTCTATTAATAAAGGAGTTTATTGTTTTAAGTAGAAATACTTCAATATGGATACATTTAAATAAAGGATGGGTGTTTGCTAATGAGGGATACAACGTTGGAATATGCAAAGAAATTAGATGAGAACGATACATTAAATAGCTATCGTGGTGAGTTTTATATGCAGCCGGGTACTATATATATGGACGGCAATTCTTTAGGATTGTTGTCCAAACGAGCGGAACAATCATTATTATCTACACTAGATTCTTGGAAAAAATACGGAATAGATGGGTGGACGCAAGGGGAGCATCCATGGTTTTATTTTTCTGAAACATTAAGTAAAATGTGTGCACCACTAGTTGGGGCTTCAGAGGAAGAAGTGATCATCACTGGTTCAACGACAACAAATTTACATCAGTTAATCGCTAGCTTTTATCATCCGAAAGGGAGAAGGACAAAGATTTTAGCGGACGAATTAAACTTTCCGTCAGACTTATATGCGATTAGTAGTCAGCTAGCATTGCATGGCTATGAGGCAACGGAGCATATGAAGTTAGTAGAAAGTAGAGATGGATACACTTTAGATGAAGCGAATATTATACAAGCTATGACGGATGATGTTGCATTAATCGTACTACCAGGTGTGTTATATCGAAATGGTCAAATCCTAAATATGAAAGTGCTTACCGAGGCCGCGCATGAACAAGGTATTTTGATTTGTTTTGATTTGTGTCACTCCATTGGGTCCGTTCAACATGAGTTAGATGAATGGGATGTGGACTTTGCTTTTTGGTGCAACTACAAACATTTAAACGGTGGACCTGGAGCGACCGGGGGCTTATATGTGAATCGCAAACATTTCGGACAAAAACCAGGTCTTGCTGGGTGGTTTGGCTCGGATAAAGGAAAACAGTTTGATTTAGCAACTCAAATGACACCTGCATCGGATGCAGGTGCATATCAAATAGGCACACCGAATATATTAAGTGCAGCTCCACTATTTGGATCACTAGAAATGTTTGCCGAGACTGGTATGGACGCAATCCGTAACAAATCTTTGAAGTTAACGGATTATATGATGTATTTAATAGAAGAAGAGCTAAATGATTATTCATTTAGTATTGCCAATCCACGTGAAGAAGACCGTCGTGGAGGACATGTTTTTTTAGTACACGATGAGGCAGCACGTATTTGCAAGGCATTAAAAGAGCATCATATCATCCCAGATTTCCGTTCACCGAATGGAATTAGATTAGCACCGGTAGCGTTATATAACACCTTTGAAGATGTGTGGAATACTGTACACATTTTAAAGGAAATAATGAAAGAAGAAACGTATAAACGTTTCGAAAATAAGCGGGATGTGATCGCATAAAGGAGGAACAGAATGCCAAAGGATATTTCAGAGTTGGAAGAAAAGTTGAATCGGGAAAAAGGAATTCATACAGACTTTCAGAATGATATGACGTACTCTGAATATTTACATCTAGATAGCATTTTATCCAGTCAAAAGCGGCTATCAGGTCATCACGATGAAATGCTTTTTATTATCATTCATCAAGTAAGTGAACTATGGATGAAGTTATTATTGCATGAGTTAACAAGTGCCATTCAAGCAATTCAAGAGGATAAAATGCAGGCAGCTTTTAAAATGCTAGCACGCGTGACGAAAATTCAAACACAAATTATACAAGCGTGGGATGTGCTCTCGACATTAACGCCTGCAGAGTATTTAGAGTTTCGAGATAAACTCGGAAAGTCATCGGGATTTCAATCTTTTCAGTACCGACAAATTGAATTTGCACTAGGGTATAAAACGAAGCACATTTTGAAAATTTATGAAAAGGATCCTTCCTTATATGAAATGCTTGAAAAAGCATACAAAGCACCAAGTATTTATGATGTAAGCATACAAGCTTTAGCGAAAGCGGGATTTGAATTGAACCCAATTGTGGTTAATCGAGACTACTCTATCACTTATGGAGGAGATGAAACAGTCGCTACTGCATGGAAAGAAGTATATCTAAACGTGGATAAGTACTGGAATCTATATCAATTAGCAGAAAAACTTGTAGATGTGGAAGATTGGTTACAACAGTGGCGTTTTCGTCATATGAAAACGGTGGAACGGATTATTGGTTTTAAAAAGGGAACTGGTGGGTCATCAGGTGTCAATTATTTACGACAAGTGTTAGATCATCGTTTTTTCCCAGAGTTATGGGATTTGAGAACAAGCTTGTAAAGGAGGAAGCCATGGAAAACCGGTGGATTGATATTTCACAACCATTCTCGAATAAAATCGGCACTTGGCATGGTGACACGCCATTTAAATTTGAAATAGCCTATTCAAAAGAACAAACTGGTTCCGTCAATATTGGACGATTCACAACAAGTGTGCATACGGGAACACATGCCGATGCACCATTTCATTTTGACAATGGAGGACCAACGATCGATCAATTAGATATCAATATTTATATCGGACGTGCCAAAGTAGTGGATATGTCAGGATTCGAGTCCATTGGGTGTGAAGAATTAAAAAATATAGAATTAGCAGGCGTGGAACGTTTACTTTTAAAAACAACAAATAAAGTATGTGTGGAACAATTCCCTACAAAAATTCCCGTGCTAAAAGAAAATATTGGTGCTTTTTTGCAAGAGAAAGGAATCTTTTTAGTCGGTGTTGATCATCCATCTGTTGATGCTTTAGATAATAAAGAACTACCAACCCATCACGCACTTTATCAACACGACGTACACATTTTGGAGAACTTATTATTACAAGATATTGAACCCGGTGATTATGAATTGATCGCACTGCCACTTAATATTCAAGGTGCGGATGGCAGTCCGGTTAGGGCTGTGATTAGACCGATATAGTAATAGAGAAGGATGGATTACTGTTTACTCCATCCTTTGGTTACTTGATGAATTCAAAATAGCTTACTTCATTACTGATCGTCATTTTAAAAGGTAACTTCTCTTCAGTTGTTAGTTTAATATAACTACCTTTATATTCCCCAAAATTAAAACTTATTCCATTGTGTTCTGGATAACCAAACAAATAGGACACTACTTCACCATCATGAACAAATACAATTTGGTTCATTCCCTCGCTTACGGTTTCCCTTATATTACTCCATTTATATCCAATGGTTTCATAGATTGTTTCCTTCGTTGTATAAGGTGAAAAACTGTATAAGGTATCCCATTCAAATGGTATCCATGGTCGCAAATCCTCAATAACTGCATCACCACTAATAGGTTGAAATGCTTTTATTAAATTGATAGCATTAATTTCCCAAACATCTTTTTTTGCATAATGAACAAAAGTTGGTATTCCTATGATAACAATCATACATATAAAACCCAAAATTAGATTTCTTTTTTTTATCATAATATGTACCTTCCTTAAAATAGATTCTTCGGCAATCATAAGTTATTACTTCGACAAAAGAAATAATATCCCTCTCAAAATGGATTTAACTTTAGATGTATGCACCCGCAGGAGTTTATAAATTTGACGAAACTGAAAATCATTGTGTCTTTATAGGAAGAATTGTGAGCTAAGTCATACCAGTTATTTTTATAAGCGCTTATACTATGAGTAGCGAACGATTCTGGAATAAAGACAAGGAGTGATTATTTTGAAAAAAATAGTTGTAGTTGGAGGGGGCATTACAGGCCTTTCTACGATGCATTATTTGCAAAGAGTTAAATTAGAAAATACCTTAGACATAGAATTAGTTTTAGTGGAAGCGAATGATTATTTAGGCGGAAAAATTCATTCGGTGAAGGAAAAGGATTTTATCATGGAGGTTGGAGCAGACTCCATTGTTGCGCGCAATGAAGGAGTAATGCCTTTAGTGGAAGAGCTACATTTGCAGGACGAGCTTGTGTATAATGCAACAGGAATTTCCTATATTTATACGAACAATGAGCTGCATGCAATTCCACCTGATACAGTATTTGGTATACCAACAAGTGAGGAATCGTTGGAAAGTAGTACGTTAGTCTCCGATGAAGGGAAAGAAGAAGCATTAAAAGACTTTGAATTATCAAATGAAAGCTTCACGAAAGAAAGCTCAGTAGGATCATTTTTAGAGCACTTTTTAGGAAAAGAACTAGTAGAAAAGCAAATAGCTCCCGTGTTATCTGGAGTATACTCAGGAAACTTGGACAAGCTGACCATTGCTTCGACATTACCTTATTTAATTGATTATAAAAACGAATATGGCAGTATTATAAAAGGCTTGGGTGCCAATAAAGAACGGTTCCAAGCTGCAGCAAATAAAAAGTTTATCTCTTTTAAAGGTGGTCTTTCCGCTTTGATTGATCGCATGGAAGAAGAACTTGATGATACGACGATTATAAAAGGAATTCAAACGAAGAAAGTACTGAAAAAAGGTGAGCGGTACGAGCTTTTATTGTCCAACGGTGAAACAATTGAGACAGACTATGTTGTGTTGACCACCCCACATAATGTTGCACAAGCAATATTGCAAAATGAAGAGTTAGATACAGACTTCATTAAGCTGAAAAACTCTTCACTTATTAGTATTTATCTTGGATTTGATATTCCTGATTATCAGCTTCCAGCAGAGGGTACTGGTTTCATTGTTTCCGAAAATAGCGATGTGAAATGTGATGCATGCACGTGGACAAGTCGTAAATGGAAGCACACATCTGCAAATAGTCATTTGCTTGTTCGAATGTTTTATAAGAGCTCTAACCCGGCATTTGAAAGTATGAAGGATATGACGCAGGAAGAATTGATTGAGGTTGCATTACAAGATATTGAAAAAAGTTTGAAGTTAAGTGGTAAACCACAAGTGGTAGAAGTGACGAACTGGAATGACCAGATGCCAAATTATCATTTGGAGCATGGAGAAGCGATTAGATCATTAAATGATAAAGTGGCTACTCAGTACCCAAATGTTGTACTTGCAGGATGCTCCTATTATGGCGTTGGGATTGGAGCTTGTATTAAAAATGGAAAAGTAACAGCAGAGTCAATTGTGAAAAAGTTAAGCTAGTTTTGAAAGAAAGAGGCTGTCGGTTAGTGGATTTCATCATCCGCTCTTCGGACAGTCTCTTTTATATTTTCATTAGGCTGGGATACTAATGGAGAAAAAGAAGGAAACATACATATAGATATATTGAGGAGGTGTAAGATGTTCACATCTAGTTTATTTATAGTCAGTATTAAAGGTGGCCATGATTTTACTTAGGTAAGAACGTATGCTATTCAACAAAGGAGGATGAGTATATATGCCGACAAGCTGGTATCAAGCTGTTCCAACTATTATTGATTTAGTCCAAATGGATGGCCCTCAATCAATACTTGATATAGGAGTGGGATTTGGTAAATACGGTGTACTATTGCGCGAAGTATTCGATATACCATATGAACGCTATGATAAAAAAAACTGGCATTTACAACTGGATGGTGTCGAAGGGTTTGAAGGCTATAATAACCCAATCCATGATTATGTATATAATAAAATGTATTATGGCAATATATTTTCTGTGTTACCAAAACTATCACAGAAATATGACACACTTCTATTAATTGACGTGTTAGAGCATTTTGAAAAAGAAGAAGGATTACGTTTAATTGCTGGACTATTAGAAGTGACAAATCGATCCTTAATAGTGTCCACTCCGATTTGGCCTGCACCGCAAGGAGATTATATAGGAAATGAACTTGAAACGCATAAAAGTCGTTGGAATATAGTCGACTTTGTAGATTTCGATTTTCAATTTAATCAAGTCAAAGTTGGTAATAATGGAGCCAATCTATTTAAATTTTATCCTAGCAATAGAAAGAAATCCTCTATTGAGAAGGACAAATCTATGAAAATCGGATATATTGTACCCCATCAAAATTTAACAGGTGGACTGAAAATGTTATTGACGCAAATGGAAATGTTGAAAGAAAGGGGGCATCATGTTACTGCCTATTATAGAGGAATGGAAGGGCAACGCGCATTGCCATCATGGTCGGATGTAGTAGTGGATCGTGAAGTAATTATTCCACCATTAGCACCATTTAAACAGTATGTGGAGGAGTGTGATGTTGTAGTTGCAGGTTGGTTTCCACAGCTATTGGAATTAAAAGATATAAATACACCTGTTTTCTATTATGAGCAAGGGCATGAATTGTTGTTTGGGGATGTTCCAGAATACAACAATTTTACTAATATTAAATTGTACCTGCAATCATGTTATAAGTCAGGTATTCCTATTGCGACTATTTCGAGCTTTGTATCTCGTTCTTTAATGGCTCGATTCGATATATCCTCCGAAGTTATTCCGATTGGAATAGATGTTGATGTATATAAACCAATTGAGAAGAAGGAAGATAAAGAGTTACTGACCGTGTTATTAGTTGGGAACCCACATTTGCGTTTTAAATCTTTCAATGATGCAATTAGGGCTTTACAAATAGCTTGGGATCGAGGGCTGCGTTTTCATGTGAAGTGGGTGTGCCAATCACCTCCGTCCGTTCAGGCAACTTTTCCAATAGAGACGATTGTGCATCCTAGGCAAGAAGTGCTTATTCAATATTATCAGGAAGCGGACATATTTTTATTCACATCATGGTATGAGGGATACGGAATGCCTCCTTTAGAAGCTATGTCATGCGGTACACCAGTTATCACGTCAGATTGTGGTGGAGTAAGGGATTATGCGGTATCCGAGTATAATTGTCTATTAGCTGATCCAGGTGATACTGAACAATTTGCTAATCATTTAGAAAGACTATTAAAAGATGGAGAGCTGAGGAAAGCTCTTAGTGAAAAGGGAAGAGAGACCGCATTATCATTGAAATATGAAAATTCTGTTTCGAAGATAGAGGAATATATGCGCAAATTAATTTAGATCTAATGTATAGAATATTCTTACTAAATCTTGACGCTTTAGTAGAATAAAGGTATGATATGTTTTATAAAAAAACTAAATAGTGAATTCTTATCAAGAGAAGCCGAGGGACTGGCCCTAGGACGCTTCAGCAACCAGCCGTAATGGTCAGGTGCTAAATCCAGCAGGCTTGTAATAGTCTGAACGATGAGAAGGGACGAATATAACATACTCGTAAAGCCTTCTTTTCATGGAAGGCTTTTTTTGTATTTTAGAGAGGATGAGTGCTAGTGGGATTACTAGAAAAACTAAAAACGAATATGCTTACTGCAGACGGGGCAATGGGGACGCTGCTTTATTCATACGGAATAGATTATTGTAATGAGGAATTAAATATACAGAAGCCTGAGATAATCGCACAGATTCATCAAGATTATATCGCCGCTGGAGCAGATATTATTCAAACGAATACATACGGTGCGAATGCGATTAAATTGGCAAGGTACGGATTAGAAAATCAAATGAAAGAAATTAATGAAGCGGCGATTCATATTGCAAAAAGAGCTGCTGCACCAGGTGGACAATTTGTGCTAGGTACAATTGGTGGGATCCGCGGTATTCGGAAGAGTGATGCATCCATTGATGAAATCATTGCAACGCTTGATCAACAAGCTACTCAACTCTTAGCAGGAAACCCAGATGGGCTACTCCTTGAAACCTATTATGATTTTGAAGAGCTGACTGCAACTGTTAAGCATCTACGTAAGATGACGGATACGCCAATTATTGCGCAAGTATCGATGCATGAACCTGGAATATTGCAAAATGGTTTATCGCTAAATGATGCTTTACATCAGCTCGAAGCAATAGGAGCAGATATTGTTGGAGTCAACTGTCGTCTTGGACCGCATCACACGATTCAAGCATTTGAAGGGGTAACTCTTCCTGAAAAAGCATTTCTTTCTGCTTATCCGAATGCGAGTTTGCTCGATATGGAGGATGGACGTATAGTGTACGAATCGGAAGCAGATTATTTTGGGAGTGCCGCATTATATCTTCGAGAGGCTGGAGTCCGGCTGATAGGTGGATGCTGTGGGACTACTCCGAAACATATAGAAGCAGTGAAAAAAAGAATCGCCAACTTACCACCAATTACCAATAAAACCGTTACACCTAAAAAACCAATTATTATTCAAGAAGCAAAGCCATCAATCAATAAACCGCTTCATGAAAAAGCGAGAACGGAAAGAACAGTCATTGTAGAACTGGATACTCCGCGCCACTTGGACACGACCACTTTCATGGAAGGAGCAGAAAAACTATATGCTGCTGGAATTGACGCTGTAACTATGGCAGATAATTCACTAGCCTCTCCGCGAATTAGCAATATGGCAATGGGATCGATGTTAAAGTTGCAAAACAATATTCGTCCACTTGCTCATATCACTTGTCGTGATCGCAATTTAATAGGCTTGCAATCTCATTTAATGGGTCTTGATGCACTTGGAATTCATGATATTTTGGCTGTAACTGGAGATCCAACAAAAATTGGAGATTTTCCAGGAGCTACAAGCGTTTATGATGTTTCGAGCTTAGAGTTACTGCAATTAATTAAACAGTTAAATGAAGGTATTTCATTCTCAGGGAAATCGCTTCGAAAAAAAGCAAATTTCTCTGTGGCAGCAGCATTCAATCCGAATGTTCGCGTACTTGATCGCGCAGTAAAACGCCTCGAGAAGAAAATCGAGTGTGGAGCTGACTATTTCATCACGCAACCAGTCTATACAAAAGAAAAAATGCAAGAAATATATGAAGCAACCAAACATTTGTCCACGCCAATTTTCATTGGGATTATGCCGCTGACAAATAGTCGAAATTCAGAGTTCTTGCACAATGAAGTGCCTGGTATCAAATTATCAGATGAAGTGCTTGAACGTATGCGTGCGTGTGGGGAAGATAAAGAGCGTTCTACTGCAGAAGGAATACAAATTGCAAAAGAACTGATTGATACAGCAGCGCAATTATTTAACGGTATTTACATTATCACGCCGTTTTTCCGTTACGACATGTCACTTGAATTAATTCAACATATTAAAGAGATTGATGAAAAGAAAGTGAGCGAAACCAGCTATGTCCAAACATCTAATTGAACAACAGCTTCAAAATAGGATACTTATCATTGACGGAGCGATGGGCACAATGATACAAAATGCGAATCTTTCTCCAGAGGATTTTGGTGGGGAAGAATATGACGGTTGTAATGAGTATTTGAACATTGTGAACGCAGATGTCATTGAGCAAATTCACCGGGAATATTTAGAAGCCGGTGCTGATATCATTTGTACAAATACATTTGGTGGTACACCAGTTGTATTGAATGAATATAATCTTGGAAACGAAGTATATGAAATTAATTTTCGAGCAGCGCAAATTGCTAAAAATTGCACAGCTGCATTCTCCACACCTGAATGGCCACGTTTTGTAGCAGGAGCCATTGGACCGACAACCAAAACATTATCTGTTACGGGCGGTATTACGTTTGATGAATTAACCCACAACTTTTACGTGCAAGCGAAAGCATTAGTAGAAGGCGGATCGGATGTTATCTTACTTGAAACTAGCCAGGATATGTTGAATGTCAAAGCCGCGACTATTGGAATAAAACAAGCATTTACAGAAACAGGTAAAGCACTTCCAATTATGATTTCAGGCACAATTGAACCAATGGGTACGACACTTGCGGGACAAAGCATAGAAGCTTTCTATATTTCTATCGAACATATAAAACCACTTTCAGTTGGGCTTAACTGTGCAACTGGCCCAGAATTTATGACGGATCATATTCGATCACTTTCCGAGTTGTCGGATGGATATGTGAGTTGTTATCCGAATGCAGGATTGCCCGATGAAGAGGGGCATTATCATGAATCACCTGAATCACTTTCGAAAAAGTTAAGAGGTTTTGCAGAAAAAGGTTGGTTAAATATTGTAGGTGGATGTTGCGGAACTACTCCTCCACATATTCGAGCAGTTCGGGAAGCAGTGAAAGACGTTGCACCGCGTAAACCGCTAGAAACGGGCCATGGTCACGTTGTGTCTGGTATCGAGCCGTTACTTTATGATGATTCGATGCGACCACTACTCATAGGAGAACGAACAAATGTTATCGGTTCGCGAAAGTTTAAACGATTGATTGTGGATGAAAAATTTGAAGAAGCTTCGGAAATAGCGCGTGCACAAGTTAAAGGTGGCGCCCATGTTATTGATATTTGTCTTGCGAACCCAGACCGTGATGAGCTAGCGGATATGACAAATTTCATGAAAGAAGTTGTAAAAAAGGTAAAAGTGCCGCTTGTCATTGATTCCACAGATGAAAATGTGATTGAAGAGGCATTGAAATATTCACAAGGAAAAACAATTATTAACTCGATTAACTTAGAAGACGGGGAAGAACGATTCGATGCTGTTATGCCACTTGTCAAAAAATATGGGGCTGCAGTAGTCGTTGGGACGATTGATGAAGTGGGAATGGCTGTTACGCGGGAACGAAAGCTCGAAATCGCAGAACGCTCTTATGATTTGCTCGTAAATAAGTGGGGGATTGCCCCTGAAGATATTATTTTTGATCCACTCGTTTTCCCAGTAGGAACAGGAGATCAACAATATATTGGTTCCGCTGTAGAAACAATTGAGGGGATACGTTTAATAAAAGAAAAAATGCCACGCACATTGACTATTTTAGGAGTAAGTAACGTTTCATTTGGTCTTCCGCCAGTCGGTAGAGAAGTGCTTAATGCGGTTTATTTGTATCACTGCACGCAAGCAGGTCTTGATTATGCGATTGTAAACACAGAGAAGCTAGAGCGATATGCTTCTATTCCTGAACAAGAAATTACAATGGCAAACGAGCTTTTATTTACAACAACGGATAAAACACTTGCTGATTTTACGGATTTCTACCGTGATAAAAAGAAAGAAAAGACAGAAGCAGATATTCCAAAAACAGTTCCTGAACGCCTAGCATATTACATTATCGAGGGCACGAAGGAAGGGCTTATCCCTGATTTGGAAGCAGCACTTCAGCTGTATGACACACCATTAGATGTCATTAACGGTCCATTGATGAAGGGAATGTCCGAAGTAGGACGTCTTTTCAATGATAATCAATTAATCGTAGCAGAAGTACTTCAAAGTGCAGGTGTGATGAAGGCATCAGTGGCATACCTCGAACAGTACATGGAGAAGAAAGAGGATGACTCAGGTAAAGGGAAGATTATTCTAGCGACAGTTAAAGGTGATGTACATGATATCGGAAAAAACTTAGTCGATATTATTTTAAGTAATAACGGATATAAAGTAATAGATGTTGGCATAAAAGTTACGCCAGCGACACTTATTGAAGTCATTCGAAAAGAAAAGCCAGATATCATCGGGCTTTCTGGATTACTAGTAAAGTCTGCACAACAAATGGTTATTACGGCACAAGATTTTAAAGAAGCGGGAATTGATGTGCCGATGCTTGTTGGAGGAGCAGCATTATCAAGGCGTTTTACAGAGACAAAAATTTCTGCTGAGTATGACGGACCCGTTTTATATGCAAAAGATGCCATGCAAGGGCTGGATCTTGCAAATCGCTTGCAAAACAAAGAAGATAAAACCATATTATTAGAAGAACTTAATATACAACAAGAAAAACGAAAAGTAGCAGAAGCAACTCGAGCTTCGAAATCAGCAGTCGCTGTATTAACAAAGCCAGTAAAAACGGTGCGTGAGGATGTTCAAGTATACAAACCAAAAGACTTACGACGACATGTTTTGAAAGATTATTCTGTGTCTCATTTATACCCATATGTTAATATGCGGACACTCATCGGACATCATTTAGGGTTAAAAGGTTATAGTGAAAAATTATTAGAACAAGGGGACGGACGCGCTGTAGAACTACATGAACTTGTAACAGAGTTTCTAGGGGCAGGTATATTAAAACCATCTGGCATGTATCAATTTTTTCCTGCCCAATCGGATGGAGATGATGTAGTTATCTACGATCCAACTGATGCGAAAACAGAAATAGAACGATATACATTCCCGCGTCAATCAGTAGAACCATTTCTTTGTCTTGCAGATTACTTAAAATCCGTTGATAGCGGGGAAATGGACTATGTTGCATTTATGCTTGTTACTGCAGGACACGGGGTACGTGACGCAGCAAACAAACTAAAGGAACAAGGGAAGTTTTTAGAAAGTCACGCATTGCAAGCAACTGCACTGGAGTTAGCAGAAGGGTTTGCCGAACGAATTCATCAAGAAATACGTGATCAGTGGGGGTTCCCTGATGCAACCGATTTTACAATGCGCGACCGATTTGCAGCAAAATACCAAGGTCAACGATTCTCTTTCGGGTACCCTGCTTGTCCGAATTTAGACGATCAAGGAAAACTATTTGGTCTTCTTAAACCAGAAGACATCGGTGTGCATTTAACCGAAGAATTCATGATGGAGCCAGAAGCATCCGTTTCTGCAATTGTCTTTGCCCATCCGGATGCTAGATATTTCGTCGTGGACTAATAAAAAGTTTGAGTGAAAATGATGAATCGATCAATCCCACTCACTAAAAGCAAATACACCGCCTGCAGATAACCTATCTGTTAGCGGTGTATTTTATGTTCTTCACTCTTTTCAATTGAGCTACAATAATAACACTTATGATAACTAGTAGAAACCAAGAACTAATTTTCCCAATCGGGACGAGCGACCAGGCTATTTCTTGGTTTGGATATTGCCATGCGCCGAAGAATGTGGTGATATTTTCTGCGATCCAAATAAAGAAACCAATCAATAGAAAAGAGAGAATCATCGGCATTTTATAGATTATCTTATTGATTTCAAAAGTGACAAACGTCCTTAGAAAAATTATAAGGAGCAAACCTTTTAACACCCAACGAATATCGTACGTAAAATGGTGAGTAAAGAAATTCAAGTAGATCAGAACACTAATGCCAACTGCGAAAAATGATTTTGGCCAGTTGTAAATGTGCAAATCAAAATGCCGCCAGCTCTGGCAAATGTAACTAGCCACGCTGGCATACATAAATCCACTATATAATGGAACTCCGAAAAACTTGCTATACGCTTCCTCTGGATATGCCCATGAACCCATATGTACTTTATATAACTCAAGTGCCAACCCAATTACGTGGAATAAACAAATGACTTTAAACTCATCAAAAGTTTCTAATTTGGAGATAAGCATGAATATTTGAGCTGCCAGACAAACAATTAAAATAAAATCATAGCGAGGTAAAAATGGAACACTTATAAACTTAGATACAGCAAGAGCTGCAAAAATGATGACTGGAAAAATGCAAGAAATTGCTTGTAAATACACGAAACGTAGAAAGTTCCTCATATAAGCACAACCCCTACCTTCTAAATAGGATTTGAATAGCTAAAATATGGACGAAATTAACTTCTACAAGTTTCTTCATTGGTTAGAATAAAAAATCCCCTTCATTTAGTTCTAATTGAAGTGTTACATATACTTGTTTAATATTCTAAATATCTTTAAAGCTATTTGTATTCTAAGTAATTCTTCAGAGCTTTTTAAGTCCGTATTTAATATTTCTTTAATCTTCTCAATTCGATAGATTAGAGTATTTCTATGTAAAAACATTGCTTTAGATGTTTCGGATACATTTTGATTGTTGTAAAAGTAATTTTCCAATGTGGATAAATAACTGGTTGCATGTAATTTATCGTGTTCATAAATTTTGCCGAGGCTTTTCTGAAAAAAGTCCTCTAATTCTAAGGAGTTAATATTCGAATCTAATAGATGATAAACAGAGTAATCTTCGAAATGAGAGACTTCATTTTTTTCGTGCATCTGCTGCATTAATCGGATCATTTCATTCGCTTCCGAAAAACTTTTATACAATGAGTTTATGGAACGATATTGCTGGCCGATGCCAATCAAAAAGGAGTTCTGTAATCTATTAACGAGTTTCTCATGCAAATCAGTGGCATATTGCTTTGCTTCACTAACTGAAATAGGTGGTCTATCTTCGTTTTGACCAACTAAAATGATGATTCTATTATTTCTATAAAAAGATGTAATTTCACCGATAGATTTGTAGGCCATTTCATAAACAATCTCTACGCAACTTTGCGCAATATTATCCATTTTATATTTACCTATTATCATATCTTCAAATTTTTCCACTTCCTTAGCTTCTATATTAATCACTAAACAATAATATGAATAATTTGGGTTTAGACCATGCAAATCACATAAAGTTTGTAATGTTTCGGGAGAAGTAATCTTGCCAGATAGTAAGTCGTCATAGAAATCCTGTCTTATTTTCAATTTAACTTCTTTGATTTCCTTCGCTTTTATCCTTTCCAGCGCAATGATTGTAGAAGCTTGTTGCAAAATAATATAGTCAAATTCAACTAGATCATGAACTGTTTGCCAAATAACGATGTACCCGTAAATATCTTGTGAAACTGCAATAGGAAGAACTCTACAAATAATACTTTTGTCTTTTAAATAATAACTTCTTTTGATTGATTTTTTCATATCACTTAAGTTGGGTGGAATACTATCAATAAATTCTTTGTTAAATATAGGTTTATCCGTAGTTAAGTCAAGTGAATCTTTGAGCGGAATATCGTTAGCCGCATGTTCTGTATAGTGTAATAAACTCCAATTTTTATCGACAATAATAATTGGGTTATTAATTGTTCCAGACAACATGGATGAAATTTTTTCAATTCCTCCACCTTCCAAAGAAATTCTAAAGAATAAATTATGCATGTCTAAAGTTTTTCTATTTAGTAAATCATACCTTCCCGATGCTTTTTCATTAATGATCGAAATGACTCTTGAGAGAGTGTATCCAATAGGTAGTTCTAAAAGTGGTAAACCATATTTATTTGCTTCATCAATCATATTTTGTGGAAGTTTATCAAAATATCGCTTCATTTTTACGACAAGCCCAGCACAGTTAATCTCCGAAAGTTCTTTAATAATTTTATTTTGTAACTCCTCATTATCTTTAAAAATATATCCTGTTGACAGTAGTAATTCATTAGGTGAAAGCCAATCAAATGCGTCTGGATTTTCGATAATATTTACAATAGATATTTCGTTATTAATACCTTTTTCACCAGCAATAATCTTTAGACCATCTATCGCTTTTATTTCTAATAAGTCTTGAACTGTAAGCAATTTTTTCTCACTCCTAAGACAAAATGTCTTTCTATTAAGTTGTACAATATGCACAAACTAAATTAGCACTTTTTGGTTTGATTAAACGATGACCATACCACGTTCTCTATTCTATAGTATTTATGTAAAGGTGAAATATGTCAAAGGAATATGCAAACTTTTGTATATTATGAACAACAACTGAAAGTGGGAAGGTACTATTTAGAGGAAGTGCACTCCACCTGTAAGTTAATATTGTTCATTCAATTAAGTTTTGAAAACAGAGGTGAATGTAGTGGTATTTGCAAGATCTGGAGACGTAGATTTTATTCAGAGAGTTATCCACTCAAAGCTTAGTGGTTTTGTTCATAGTACTTTTAAGCGAACATTAAATATACAATGCATTGAAGATGGAGAACTATACACCATCGCCTGTAATGAAATAGATAATGGACCAAATACCCTTATCGTTGATTTAGCTTGCTTCGAAGAAATGAACATAAATGCCTACGATGAAGTGTATTCCGATAATAATATTATATCTATCGGAAACAAAATGTCCATAACAATCGATAGGGCAAAAAGTTGGGAAAGTATATTACCGACATATCCCACCAATACAGATGTATTAAAGAAGAATATAAAGATAATGAAGCAGTATATCGAAATCCATGGTAAAAGTGGCGGGATTAAGAGTAAATCAGTAAATGAAAGTCCATTTGAGCAAGAAATGTCTAAAATGATTCAGGAAAGAAAAGGTTTACTAATAGACGAACTGGTTAATAAGCAACTGCATCATGCAGTTCCACATGCAGTTTCGTTTTTAGGACTTGGCCCTGGATTAACTCCGTCTGGAGATGATTTTTTAGTAGGATTATTCACCTGTTTTCATTTGAAAAATAGTCCTTTCGCTAATTATCAATGGTTTTTTGAAGAAATTGAACGGGCAGCAAAGACAGCAACAAATGAAATTAGTTACATAGCAATAAAGAAGGCTTCAGTAGGGAAAATTAGAGAGTCTATCATTGTTTTAGTAAATGCGTTGTTAGAAGAAAATGAAGAGCAATTGATTCTCTCATTAATAAAAGTATTAAATATAGGATCTTCGTCTGGAACAGATATCGCTTTAGGGATTCTTACTGGACTAGAAATTAATATTAAAATTGGAGGTACATTATGACTGTTCAAGTTGTAGTTAAAGCAAACACATATTTCGATTCCGTGTCTTTAATGTCTTTATCAACAAAAGCAAACCAAATTGAAGGCGTTGAGCAAGCAATTATAGCGATGGGAACTGAAATGAATAAAGAAGTAATTAGAAACGTTGGTCTAATGACACAAGAAGTAGAAGAAGCTAGAACAAGTGATTTAATGATCGTTGTAAAAGCTGAGAACGAGGAAATGTGCGAAAGCGCTTTCGAAAGTATTGATGAATTATTAACGAAAAAAAATAAACCTTCAAAAGGTACAAGCGAAGTTAAATATTCAACGATTAAATCAGCAGCAGAAAACATTCCTGATGCAAATTTAGCAATTATTGCGGTAAACGGAATGTATGCTCCAAGAGAAGCGAGAAAAGCACTTGAAAATAATCTTCACGTTATGATGTTTAGCGATAACGTTTCGATTGAAGATGAAATATCATTAAAACAATTAGCACATGAAAAAGGCTTATTAATGATGGGTCCTGACTGTGGAACTGCAATTATTGGAAATGTTGCATTATGCTTTGCTAATGCAGTGAGAAAAGGCAATATCGGTATCGTTGGCGCATCAGGAACTGGTAGCCAAGAGTTAAGTGTTCGTATTCATGAATTTGGAGGCGGAATTACGCAACTTATCGGTACTGGTGGACGCGATTTAAGTGAAGAAGTTGGCGGAATTATGATGCTTGATGGTATTAAAGCGTTACAAGAAGACGAAGCTACAAAAGTTATTGTGTTAGTTTCTAAACCACCAGCGCCAAGCGTAGAAGAAAAAGTTTTAGCTCAAATTAAAAAATCTTCTAAACCTGTTGTTGTATGGTTTGTGGGCGGAGACGAAGAAAAAGTAACAAAAGCTGGCGGTCATTTTGCAAAAATGTCTAAAGAAGCTGCACTTAAAGCGGTGTTATTAGCTGGCGCTGACGAAAGCAAAATTAATAAACGTGCATTGAACCTTCCACTAGTAGAAGAAGTACGTGCGAAATTAAAACCAGAACAAAAATATATTCGTGGATTATTCAGTGGCGGAACACTTTGTGACGAAGCAATGCACATCGCTATGGAGAAATTCGACAATGTCTATAGCAACATTCAAAGAGAGCCTGAATTCCGTTTAAAAGACGTAAAAGTAAGTCAAGATCATACATTCATTGATTTTGGTGATGATCAATTTACACAAGGTAAACCTCATCCAATGATCGATCCTTCTACTCGTATTGAACGATTTATCCAAGAAGCGAAAGATCCATCTGTTGGAGTAATTGTAATGGACTTTGTTTTAGGATTTGGTGCTCATGAAGATCCAGTAGGCGCAATGCTTCCAGCAATCATTGAAGCGAAACAATTAGCAGAAGATGAAGGAAGACATTTAGAAATAATCGGATATATTCTTGGTACAGAATTAGATAGTCAAAATATTGAAGGTCAAATTAACAAATTATTAGCTGCCGGAGCTACACATGCAAGCAGCAGTCAAAATGCAGGTTTATTAGCAAGAGAATTTGTAGTGAAAGGAGAATAATCATGAGTAAAATTAACGAACTATTTAATGAAAAAATAAATGTCATTAACGTGGGTATTGAATCCTTCAAAGATGACATGATAAAACAGAATGCTACTGTAACACATTTAGAGTGGATGCCACCAGGTAGAGGAAACCCGGAAATTATTGCTGCACTTGATAAATTAGAGGAACCGACAATTGCAGAAAAAATTGAAGAAGCAAATAAACTTGCGGTGGAGAGAATTGTTAACTCACAACCCGTATTAATCGGCTTTGATCAAGCAATCAATGTTGTTCCTGGTATGACGAAGACAACTATTTTACATGCTGGGCCACCTATTACTTGGGACAAAATGAATGGACCAATGAAAGGCGCAGTAACTGGAGCAATAGTATTTGAAGGCTTAGCTAAAGATATTGAAGAAGCAGAAAAATTAGCTGCATCCGGAGAAATTACTTTCTCTCCTTGTCATGAGCATAACTGTGTTGGTTCAATGGCTGGTGTAACTTCTGCGTCAATGTTTATGCATATTGTTGAAAACAAAACATACGGAAATATTGCGTACACAAATTTAAGTGAGCAATTATCAAAAATTTTACGTATGGGTGCGAATGATGATAGTGTTATCAATCGTTTAATTTGGATGCGCGATGTATTAGGTCCAATATTACGTGATGCAATGAAACTAAGTGCAAATGGTATTGACTTACGCCTAATGCTTGCACAAGCACTTCATATGGGTGATGAGTGTCATAACCGTAACATTGCGGGTACAACATTACTTATCCAGGCTTTGACGCCTTTAATTATTCAAACAGATTTTACAACTGAGCAGAAAAAAGAAGTGTTTGAGTTTGTAGCAAGTAGTGACTATTTCTCAGGTCCAACTTGGATGGCTCTATGTAAATGTGCACTAGATGCTGCTCATGGTATCGAGAACAGTACAGTCGTGACGACAATGGCACGTAATGGAGTAGAATTTGGTATTCGTATAAGTGGTATTTCTGGTAACACATGGTTTACTGGACCAGCTCAAAAAGTAATCGGTCCAATGTTTGCTGGTTACAAACCAGAGGATTCTGGACTGGATATTGGTGACAGTGCTATTACGGAAACTTACGGAATTGGAGGATTTGCAATGGCAACCGCTCCTGCGATCGTTGCACTTGTAGGTGGAACAGTTGAAGATGCAATTAACTTTTCCACAAAAATGAAAGAAATCACAACTACTGAAAATCAAAACGTTACTATTCCAATGTTAAATTTCATGGGAATTCCAACTGGAATCGATGTTCGGAAAGTGATTCAAACTGGAATTATGCCAATTATTAATACAGCAATTGCGCATAAAGACGCGGGAATTGGAATGATTGGTGCAGGTATTACCAACCCACCGGTGGAAGCTTTTGAGAAAGCCATTCTAGCGTTAAGCGAAAACATTAAGTAAGCAAAATTATAAATTTAAGATGATCACCTTAGACTGTTTTGATCGATTAAGGCTAGGAATTGATCGATTCCTAGCTTTTCATCTAAAAGTCATATCAACTGTCTAAAAAAGGAGAGAAAAATTGTGGATAATCAATCCTTACATATGGAACTTATTAAATCGAGTGAATTAGGAGAACTTTCTACTATAGAAAAGTTGTTACAGGATGGTGCAAGCGTTGATTTTAAAGACGATGCTGGACGTACTGCTTTAATGGCAGCTACTCAAAAAAATCAAGTAGCGGCTGTGAAGATCTTAATTGAAGCTGGAAGTGATGTAAATACGAGAGATATTACACAACTATCTCCGTTTATTTGCTCAGCAGCAAATGGTTTTCATGAAATACTGCGATTGATGATTAGCGGTGGCGCCGAATTAAACAGTGTAAATCGTTTTGGAGGAACTGCTTTACTACCTTCAAGCGAAAAAGGTTATTTAAAAACAGTGCAAATCTGTCTTGATGCAGGAGTTCCAGTTAACCATGTCAATAATTTAGGTTGGTCGGCATTACTTGAATCCGTAATTTTAGGGAATGGTGGTCGCTTATATTCTGATATCATTCAAACACTTGTAGATGCTAGTGCGGATGTAAATTTAGAGGATCGCGATGGAAAGTCATCCCTTCAACATGCGAAAGAACTAATCCAACCAAAAGTAGTTAGTATTCTTGAAAGAGAGCTATACGAAAATGATGAGTATATAAAAAATGCTAAGCTATTTGCCAAAATGGATAAATACGAGGATGCAATTTCGGAAATGGACACAGCATTAGAATTAGACAATCAAAATACAGATTACATCTATTATAAAGGCTATTTCCTACAAGAGTTAAAACAATATAAAAAAGCTCTTGAAGAGTTCAACAAAGCTTTATCGATAAATCCAAATGACTTAGACTTTTATTTTTACACAGCAAATTGTTTGAGATTGTGGAAAAAACCCGAAGAAGCTTTGGCTGAATACGATAAAGCATGTGATATCAATCCGAATGAATCATTCTACCGTTACCATAAATCAAATTATTTAAGAGAGCTTGGAAGACATGAAGAAGCTGTTATTGAAATGGATAAACTTTTAACACTTCAACCAAATAGATATGACTTCTCCTTTCATAAAGCAAACAGTCTAAGATCTTTAGGCAAGCATGAGGAAGCTATAGGAGCAATTGAGAATGCAATTAAGAATGATCCAACAAATCCTTTATATCATTCTCATAAAGAACAATCGATTGAATTACTAAAAAGATAAGGTAATTAAGCATTATAGGGGGAATTCAAGTGGGGGAAGTAACAATTGTTGCCATTGGAGGCAATGCGTTAGTTAAAGAAAATGGACTAGATTCGATACAAGATCAATATGAAGCAGTACAAGAAACAGTAGTACATATTGCTGATATGGTAGAAGCGGGATATAAAGTAGTCGTTACACATGGTAATGGACCTCAAGTGGGATTCGGATTAAGACGATCTGAAATTGCAAATGAAGTAGCAGGCATGCCTGCAATGCCACTTGTTAATTGTGTAGCAGATACACAAGGTGGTATTGGATACCAAATTCAACAAGCAATGACAAACGAATTTGCAAAAAGAGGACTAAACAAAAAAGTTGCTACAATAATAACTCAAGTAGAGGTAAGTTCAGATGATCCAAATTTTGAAAATCCAACAAAACCAGTAGGATCATTCTTTACATTAGAGCAATCTGAAAAAATGAAAGAAGAACATCCTGACTGGAAATTCATCGAAGATTCAGGTCGTGGCTATAGAAGAGTTGTTCCATCTCCAAAACCAATTAATATTGTTGAAAAAGATGCTATTAAATTGTTAATAGATTCTGATTTTGTTGTTATTGCTGTTGGAGGCGGGGGAATTCCTGTTGTAAAATTAGCTAATAATACGTACGAAGGTATTGATGCTGTAATTGACAAAGACTTTGCTACAAGTTTACTAGCAGAGCAAATAGATGCTGAGACATTAATTATTACAACTGGTGTTTCAAGAGTATGTATTAACTTCGGTAAACCTAATCAACGTGCTTTAGATAAGATTTCAATTGAAGAAACAAAACAATTTATGGAAGAAAATCATTTCCCAGCTGGAAGTATGCTCCCAAAAATTGAAGCGAGCTTAAGCTTCCTAGAGAAAAAAGGGAAGAGAGTAATTATTACAAACCCAGAAAGCTTGAAAGAGGCAATTAAAGAAGAAGCAGGTACACATATTATTAAAGAACAAATCGCAGTGCTATAAGTTATTTTGGGAAGACTTCTAGATAAATAGAATCTTCCCAAATAACTCATTTTCTTAATCCAAATTTTATTAATTTCATATAAAAATGTTAAATTTATCTATTAATTATTCGAATACCTTTGTATAAAACGCCTAACGAATGCACCTATTTTTGGTTTATCTATACGATGACAACTTAGCGCTTTCTGTTAATATACAAGTATAAAGTAATGATTATTCAAATAAATGAAAACGCTACCATGAAAATGTAAATTGGCTGAGAATCAATTACTAGAATAATTGTTTATTAATAAAATGCAAGGAGTGTTAGTCATGGAGAATGTTCGCTTTTGGAAAAAAGGAGATATTGCTGCTTCTTTCGGTTTATTCGTTAACGTATTGACAGACTTTTTGGTTATGATTTCTTTATTAATTGGTGTAGTTGGCATGCCAACTGATTTTGTTTTTAAACGGATTGTTCCTGGCTTTGGACTTGCGGTATTGCTATCCGGTATTATTTTTGCCTATTTTGCCTATAAATTAGCAAAGAAAACAGGTAGAACAGATGTTACCGCATTACCATCAGGTTCCAGTTCACCTGGTATTTTTCTTATCGTATTTGTAATTATGCTTCCTTTATATCATCAAACACAGGATGCTGTTTTCACAACATCGGTAGCAGTGCTTTGGGGCTTTATCGAGGCATCCATTTTATTTTTAGGTGCATTCATAGGAGATACGATTAGAAGGCTTGTCCCAAAAACTGTATTGTTAGCATCCTTGGCAGGTTTGGCATTCGTATTCTTAGGTATGAACCCAATGCTACAATCTTTTGAAATGCCCGTTGTGGCATTTGTTGCCATAATTGTAATTTTTATGAACTGGTTAAGTAGACATCCAATATTCAAAAAAATACCTACAGGTGCATTATTGATCCTAATTGGAACTTCAATTGCTTGGATAGCTGGATATCAAAATCCTGCTGATGTTACTGAAGCTCTAAAATCATTCGGATTTAATCCTCCTAAGTTGCATTTAAATGGGCTTTTCGACCATATTGAAGCTGCTTTGCCATATTTATTAACTGCTATACCTTTAGGTTTATCGAACTTTATTTTTAATCTGGAAAACGTTGAAGCTGCTGCTGTTGTTGGGGATGAATACAATACTAGAGACGTTATGCTTGCAAACGGTTTTTCTACTGCAATAGGTGGCATTTTTGGTAACCCATTCCCGGTAACAGTATATGTAGGACATGCTGGTTGGAAAGAAGTTGGTGCAGGTTTAGGCTATTCCATTGCTAGCTCTCTTGCCATATTCTTATTATCGATTTTCAGTCTAATGGGTCTATTACTAGCTGTTGTTCCAATTGCTGCTATTGTTCCGATGCTCGTGTTTATTGCGATTGTAACAGGACATCAAGTTGTTAAAGAAAGTCCAAAATTTGAAGCTCCAGCAATATTTGTATGTTTCTTCCCATGGGTTGCTAACTGGGCACTTGTTGCTGTTAATAATGCACTTTCAGCTACTGGTATGTCGGTAGGCGAGGGTGCCGATCAAGTTTCTTCACTTGCCCTGCACAATGCTGGACTTTTCTACGATGGTTTGGTCGCTCTAGGTAATGGTGCTCCTATTACTAGTGTACTTTGGGGTTCTATAGCTGTATTTACTATCCGTAACACGCCTATTGGTGCTATAGTAGCTGCAGTGCTTGGAGCTGTTTTATCTTTTGTAGGTGCAATTCATACAAGCACAATCGGAATTGCGCAAGATACTGCTATGCCTTTCGTTATTGGATACCTACTAATGGCAGTACTCTTAGCTTATAAACTATATGTAAATAAGAAAGAAAATATCGGTCCTGTTACAGAGTAAAATGGAAGCTCGTGTATAATTTTTCTATTTTTACACGCTCGAAGTGAGAGAATTCAACATCTATTAATAAAATAATTCGAGAGTATTCGGAGGGTTATAAAATGGATTACATGAAATTAGCGGTAGACGCAACAATTGAAGGTATGGATAAAGGACATGGCGGTCCATTTGGGGCGACTATCGTTCGTGGCGATGAAGTTATCGCAGCAGTAAGTAACACAATGATGAAAGATACGGATCCATCTGCACATGCTGAAATGGTAGCTATCCGAGTAGCTTGTGAAAAATTAGGTACAATGGATTTATCGGATTGCGTAATTTATGCAACATGTGAACCATGCCCAATGTGTATGGGAGCAATCATTTGGTCAGGTGTAAAAGAAGTTCACTATTGTAGCACAAGACATGATGCAGATACACATGGCTTTTCAGATATACATCTTCGTGAGTATTTAGACGGTTCAGATGAAAGTGTAGTAAATATGATTAAAGTAGAAGATCGTGAAGACTGCGACAATTTATGGGAACATTTTCATAAATTGAACGAAGAGAAAGTAACTTCTATTTAAATAAAATTACATTAGGTCAACCCGTAAACATAAAATAACCTTTGCCCAAAGAATGTTTGGGACAAAGGTTATTTTCGTGTTAGTCAGTTAAATGGACATGAAGGAAGTCAATAACCTCTTGCAGCGCATCTTGAACAACGGGGTTATGGAAATCCTTTTCAAACACATGCTCTCCATTTGGAATTGTAATTAACTTAGCTTTCACGTTTTCTTTAATTAATGCAGCTCTCATAAAAACAGATTGCAAGTATGGTACATCAACGTCATTTGTTCCATGTAACAATAATGTTGGTGGATAATCCTTTGTAACATGATGAATTGGGCAATATTTTAAAAGTGCCTCTTTATTAATGGTAGGATTAATACCTGTTACTTCTTGAACCCATTCACCAGTTTGTCTAGCATATAAATATAGAAGAAAGCGATCTTCAACAGAAGCTTCTGTAATTACGTCATCGGTAATAATATGTTTTGTCATCTCTTTTGAAACTAAATCTTTTTGACAATAAAAACTGTTTGGGCTTGTTGCCCAATCCGCACTAATATCCCCGTATCCATAGAATGATACAATTGCACGTGGTTTATTTTTGAATGTACCCGTACTAAGTGCTAGAAAACCACCAGCAGAACTACCTACAATCGCAATGTTCTTGGCATCGATAGAAAACTGCTTTGATGCTTCTAACTCAATCCAATTTAAAGCATCTTGTATGTCCTCTAAAATATACGATAGTTTTGTTTCAGGAGCTAATCTATAATTAATTGAAAACAAGCCATATCCATTTTTGGTGTATAATTCAATCATTTCTTCACTTAGTTCTTCTTTTGTCCCCCAAAGTAATCCGCCTCCATGAATGTAAACAACAACTGGGGCATTGGGACTGGTTGTATCATAAAAATCAGCTTCTAATGTAAAACGTTCACCTTTTTTATAAATGACGGTATGTCTCATATCGATATTCACTTCCAATCACTAAATGTATCGAAGTCCAGTATATCACTAAACAGTAGGGTATTCATTGTGTACCATGCACAATAAATGAAGAGACATCTTGGTTCCGTTCCACAATGACAGTCTAGTGGAAATTGTATAAAATGAAGATAGAAGTACCATTTGGCTAGTTTCGACTTTTTTCACTCTTATGGATGTTAAATAGGCATAATGAATAATAGGAGAGGGGGATACTTGTATGAAGAGTAAGAAAAGATATGAGTTATTATTTAATAATATTAACCAATACAACTCCGGTGAAAAGGGAATAACAAGAATTGCATATTCAAATGAAGAGCAGACTTGCACCCACGCGTTTATGCGCATGTGTATGGCCGAGCATTTAGATATTAGAATGGATCAATGTGGAAATGTTATTGCAAGAAGAAAAGGTAGGATAGAAGGTCTACCACCTGTAGTAATGGGTTCTCATCTTGATACAGTCTACCAAGGTGGAAAATATGATGGCGTCGTTGGTGTAACAGCTGCTTTAGAAGTAATTAAACGATTAAATGAAAAAGGTGTTGAAACGGATCATCCGATTGAAATTATTTCATTTGCTTGTGAAGAATCTGCACGATTCGGAGTGTCGACAGTAGGTAGCAAAGCGATGGCTGGTCAATTCGATCATAATAGATACCGGAATCTAGTGGATAAGGACGGAATTACAATGGAAAAGGCATTTGCTTTATGTGCCTTGGATTTTAAGAGTGTGGAACAAGCAAGCAGAGTGGATGAACAGTTTAAAGCATTTTTTGAATTGCATATAGAGCAAGGTCCTGTATTAATAAATAATGATAAGAAAATTGGGATTGTTACAGGAATTGCTGCACCTGTAAGACTGCATGTGAAAATAATGGGGAAAGCATCCCATTCGGGAACGACACCTATGAATATGAGAAAAGACGCTCTTCTTGGCGCTTCTGAAATCTCGTTAGCACTTGAAAGCGCTGCAAAAAGTGAAGAGGATTTTGGAACAGTTGCGACTATTGGAGTTTTAAATGTCCATAATGGTGCGATGAACGTAGTGCCTGGAGAAGTAGAAATGAAAATAGACATAAGATCTACCTCTCTTCCATCGAGGCAAAGAGTCCTGGACTATTTAAATCAAACCATTGCAAACGTAAAGAAGAATAGACAGCTGGATATTGAAAGCATCGAGATCAGTTCGGAAGAGCCAGTACTTCTATCGAAGGAAATAAATGAAGTTTTAAAAAATATTTGCGAAGAAAAGAACATTTCTAATCAAATAATGCAAAGCGGGGCAGGGCATGATGCTATGAACATGACCAAGTTATGCCCGGTTGGATTAATCTTTATCCCATCAATTGATGGCCTTAGTCATCATCCAAACGAATATACTCCGCTAGATGATGTGATGATAGGTATTGATATTCTTGAAGAAGCGATTCTGCATTATGCAATGATAAATAATTAAAAAATGCCAATGGAAAATGAAAATTTTCTCTGGCATTTTTATTTTGTAAATAAAAGTGTAGCTCTTGTAGGACTTTTTAAATCTTTATATAAACTGGTGTTTCTTCTGTTTCTACGTCTTAGGTCTTATACATTTTCCTTCTCTAGCCCGTGTGGAAAAAGTTTCATATAAGGGATGATTAAGATAACAGATTAGGGGGCAAAATGTTTCCTGTGAACGGGGTGGAGGAAATCGAGAAAAACATTTATATTATGTTGAGTAATACGGGTACATTATTTTCAAAGGCGATAGGTGTGTATACGAGAAAAGATTTAAATCATACATCGATAGCTTTTGATGAGCAACTCTTTGAGATGTATAGTTTTGGAAGGAAAAATAAGCATAATCCCTTTAACGGTGGATTTATAAGAGAAGATGCAACGAATGGAATTTTTAAGAGTGCTACATGTGCAATTTATCAGTGCAGAGTGAACTCCCAAGAATATAAGCAAATGAGAAATAAAATCCGGCGAATGGAACAGCAAAAAGAGCTATATAAATATAATCTAATTGGATTATTTGGTTTAGCAATGAATATAAAAATAGAACGAGCACATGCTTTTTTTTGTTCGCAATTTGTTGCCACCATTATAAATGAATGCCAATCATCAAAATTACAAGTAGCTCCATGCTTCGTGCAACCTCATCATTTTGAACAACTTCCTTCCTTAAAACTTATGTACAAAGGGCAACTGCAAACGTATATTTGTACCAACCGTGTTAATGAAAAGGCTTTTCAAAATAGTACATGGGATAAATATGTATATCAAATGCAAGCTTAAACCAAAGTGGAATATTTACATTCCTTTCTGGACATTATGTAGAAGAGTGAAGATTCTATATACGGTTTAGGAGGACGAAAGGTGACAAAAGATCAATCCAACCATGAAACAAATGTGGAAAATGAGGATACGTTAACAAATAGGCAAGGCCATCCAATCACGAACAACCAAAACATAAGAACAGTAGGCAACAGAGGGCCTGCAACACTAGAAAATTATGATTTCATCGAAAAAATTAGCCATTTTGATAGAGAACGAATTCCAGAACGTGTTGTGCACGCTCGAGGTGCAGGGGCCCACGGTTATTTCGAAGCATACGGAGCGGCTGGTGATGAAGATATTTCTAAATATACACGTGCAAAATTGTTTCAAGAAAAAGGAAAACAGACCCCTGTTTTCGTTCGTTTTTCTTCTGTTATTCATGGAGGGCATTCGCCAGAAACATTGCGAGATCCACGCGGATTTGCCGTGAAGTTTTACACAGAGGATGGAAACTGGGACCTAGTTGGGAACAATTTAAAAATTTTCTTTATTCGAGATGCGATAAAATTTCCAGATATGATTCATGCTTTTAAACCAGATCCGGTTACCAATATTCAAGATTCCGAGCGGTTTTTCGATTTTTGTGCAAGTTCTCCAGAATCATTTCACATGGTAACGTTTATTTATTCGCCTTGGGGCATTCCTGCAAACTACCGAATGATGCAAGGTTCCGGTGTAAATACGTATAAGTGGGTGAATAAACATGGAAAAGCAGTGCTAGTAAAGTATCACTGGAAACCGAAGCAAGGCATTCGAAATTTGACACAAAAAGAAGCAGAAGAAATACAAGCGAAAAATTTTAATCATGCGACGCAAGATTTATACGATGCTATTGAAAAAGGGGACTTTCCAGAGTGGGAACTTCTTGTTCAAATAATGAGCGATGACGATCACCCCGAACTGGATTTCGATCCGCTTGACGATACGAAACTTTGGCCAGAAGATCAGTTTCCATGGATGGCAGTAGGGAAAATGGTGTTAAACAGAAACCCTGAAGATTATTTTATGGAAGTAGAGCAAGTTGCATTTGGAACAGGTGTATTAGTTGATGGCCTTGATTTCTCTGATGATAAAATGTTGCAGGGGCGCACCTTTTCATACTCTGATACACAAAGGCATCGTGTAGGAGCGAATTATTTACAGTTACCAATTAATTCGCCGAAAAAACGTGTAGCAACCAATCAATCTGGCGGGCAAATGGCATATAGACTGGACAGGGGCCCTTTCCAAAATCCGCATATCAATTACGAACCATCTATATTAGATGGTCTCCAAGAAGCAGAGCAACTTGGCGAAGAGTATACACCAATGATTAAAGGAAACTTAGTGCGACAATCCATCGATAGGAATAATAACACAAAGCAAGCTGGAGAAACATATCGCAATTTTGAACAATGGGAAAAAACCGAACTCATTGCCAATCTTGTAAATGACCTATCTAATTGTGATAAACGAATTCAAGAAAAAATAATTGCACTAGCCCAAGAAGCAGATAAAGATTATGGTCACCACTTGCGGGAAGGTCTTGCGCATGCTAAAAAAGATGGGTCGACCAATAAGCCTCTAGGCAATCGAGACGGCGACGATGCACCTAAAGAAGCAATAGAAAAGAGTAATGAAGCAGAACGATACTAATAGCTTGCCTCACTTTCTAGAATAATGGAAAGTGAGGTATTTCTACTTTTGGAGGTAGGAATCTCAGAAAATCCAGGAGTATCTCAGAAAATCTTGGGGTATCTCATAAAATCTCGGAGTATCTCATAAAATCCCGGGCGTATCTCAGGAAAACCCAATCGTAGTTCATAAAATCTCTTGGGAATTCAAAAGAGTATCTTAATTTGTCCACTACTTATATTGTTTTAATTTATCATTGGTCTCGGTAACTATTTAATGTAAAATCGTTCACCTTTTCCTTGATTTAATATACAGAATTTTCAATAAAATATTAGCGATTTGTTTTCCAAAATAGTGTAAACTTAGAAAATAGATATTTGAAGGAGATGTTATCTATGAGTATGTTCGTTTTTATTGCTATCTCTTTGATCGTAATGGTATTTGCTGCTTTTATTGGAGTTGGAGTTTATCTTTTAATCAAGATGGCGAAGAAATAAAAAACGTGACTCTATAAATGGAGGGTGCTGAAAAAGTCCAATCTTTTAAATTGACTCTGTTAAATTATACTTTTACTTTCCGTTACAAGCGGACGCTTTCCGTGAGCGGTCCGTGAGCCTCCTCGTCGCTAGCTCCTGCGGGGTCTCACCTGGACGCACTTTTGAGGCCACTGAAAAAGTGACTAAATATTTGAATTTGAAAATCCTGAAAATTCTTACCCCCACTTTCTTAGGTAAAAACCTTGAGAATAAGCAGAATCCTCCCCACTTTAGTAGCTAAAAATAGCACTTTTTTGGGAATGAGTTTTTATGAAATTTTCATTTTCGGGAAAATTGGACTTTTTCAGTGGCCTCCACACTTTTCCCGCTGGGGTCGCCGCCTTCCGCTTCAATCAAGTAAATGTTTCAAAATCAACCCTTACATCTAACATAGCTTTAAATTTAAGCGTTCCATATCTCGATTCATTAGAGATATGGAACGCTTTTTTTTTATTATAAGAGTATCAATGTATGTAGATGGTTTCCAAATGATCTCCAATCAAGAAATACTCAATCTCAGCCCATATGCGGCAATATACGATATTTTTGTTTCAAAAGATAATATGCTTCGCCAAATGAATGAATTAGTGGACTTTTCATTCATTCTCGAAGAACTAAAAACAAAATATTGCCTAGATAATAATGAAAAAACAATCAAGTTTACAATGGCATTAGAACTGTTTAAGAAAATGTATACTGATACTATTCAAGAAAGTAATAACAATAACCTTTAGAAAAACCAAATAATAGGAAAGAGCATAACTTATAAAAGTCATGCTCCTTATATGTGTTTAATCTGGTTGTTGACTCAGATCAATGGAGTAAGATAAGTCCTCTAGTTTTTCAAACTGCGGCCTATTTTCAGAACTATAAATAGTAGGAATAATAGACAATTTTTCATATGAACCTTTCCTTGTTGGTAAGATAAACGTAAAATGGGAAGTTAGAAGATTATTCTTAAATTCATACCGTTCGCTACTACCAAACATAACAGGAATATTATTACCATATTCATCTACAATATAGTAATCAAGGCTTTTATCTCGTAGCGATACATAATGATCGACAGTTTGTATCTCATCGAATGTTAGAATAATACTAGATGGATAAATAGACACATCTTTATAAATAATAGATAAATCAGCATTTTGTTTTTCTTTTTGAATATTAAGAACCGTGTGTTTGCCTTTTGGATCGATCGTAATCTGCTTCCATGAATAATCAGTTTTGATGGATAGTTCGAGTTTATCAGGTAAAGGTGTTACTGTATTAAGGACAATGATAGCTGCATAGAAACCATTTGATGCAGCATCTTTCTCCCAATCGATTCGTTGGAATGATCCCCATTTCGAAAGAGATTCGTCGTTTATTTTATAATTCATACGGTCCAATAGTCTTGTGGCTTCCTCCTGGCTTGTAGCTTGTACCTTGTAACTAATCGCCAATCGACTTCCGTCAAACATAGTTTCTTCCATAATTAGTTTGTGTCCATTTACTTGTAATTCTAGGTCATGTTCTTCGGAAATTCCTAGTTTAGCAGAAGTTTTTATTCCCGTATCTCTCGTTTCTATCCATTCAAAAAGTGATCCTACTATTGGAATAGACTGAAGCGTTGCAGCCATTGCTGGTGAAAAGATAGAACCTATAATAATAGATAAAAATAAAACAGCAGCAGCGACAATTCCTGTAATCCGAGCTTTATCCTTTTTTTTCGGTAGCTGTTTAAATGCCGTTTGAATACCCAATTCAACAGTTTTGGGTACATCATCGTTTTGCTTTTTTGTTAAAAATTCTTCCCACTTTTCCATGAATGCTCCTCCGTTTCGTTTTCTGATAGGAATTCCCTCATCTTTTTCTTCGCTCGGTGCATTTTACTTTTTACGGTGTTTTCGGGTAAATCAAGTAACTCTCCAACTTCCCTAATGCTTAATCCAACCGTGTAAAATAGAATTAAAAGTTGTCTATGATCATTTGATAAAAGATTTAATGCTTCTTCCATTTCAAGCTCTTGAGACATTGGCTGCGTATACGATGGTTCCATAATTGAATCTAAAGGAAGGATGTTTTTTTGCTTTCTGATTAGTTGATAACATTCATTCATTACAATTCGCATCAACCAAGTTTTAAAATAGGATGCTTCATTTAACTTATGAATGTTTTGATACGCTTTAATAACACTTTCTTGAATAGCATCTGCACAATCTTCGTCATTTCTTAAAATCGTCTTAGAAACATAGTACATCGCCTGTTTATGTTTTGTGATTAGTAGTTCGAACGAGGCTGTATGACCTTTTTGTGCTTTATTAATTAGTTTGAGTAAGTCCAACTTGTAGGCTCCTTTCTGCACTTATCTCTTAGATGAAGAAAAGAATGGAAAAGTTCCATTATATAAAATTAATTAGTTCATCTTAAGGGTATCACACAAGCATACAAGAGCTATTTTGCATGCATACGATTTTAGCCTTATAATAATAGAAGATAGCCCGGTCTTCTGATCGGGTTTTTATAGTTGGGGGAATACATATGAAACTAGTTTCATGGAATGTGAATGGTTTACGTGCATGTGTGAAAAAAGGATTTTTAGATTATTTCAATGAAGTGAATGCCGATATTTTTTGTTTGCAAGAGACGAAACTGCAGGATGGCCAAATTGAGCTAGAGTTAGATGGATATGAACAGTACTGGAATTACGCGTTGAAAAAAGGTTATTCTGGGACAGCGGTGTTTACGAAAGTGAAACCACTTTCCGTGAAATATGGAGTAGGAGATTTAGAGACTGAAGACGAAGGAAGAATCATCACGCTCGAATTCGCAGACTTTTATTTAGTCAATGTGTATTCACCAAATGCAAAACGTGATTTAGCACGGCTACTGTATAGACTTGAGTGGGAAGATGAGATGCGTGTTTATTTGAAACGATTGGAAGAAGTGAAGCCTGTCATTATGTGTGGAGATTTAAATGTAGCACACGCGGACATAGATTTGAAAAATGCTAACTCTAATAGAGGAAACTCTGGTTTTACGCTAGAGGAACGTGGCAAAATGACGGCTTTACTTGCGGAGGGGTTCGTGGATACTTTCCGTTATTTTTATCCCGAGCAAGAGGGAGCCTATTCATGGTGGTCGTATATGAATAAAGTGAGAGAGCGGAATATTGGATGGAGAATAGATTATTTTATAGCTTCCGATCAACTTGCGCCTATTCTAAAGGATGCTTCAATTGATGCACATGTACTTGGCAGTGATCATTGTCCAGTTATTTTGGAGCTAAAATAACGAATATCCTGGTAATGAAAAGAAATATTCAATATACTGCGGGAAAAGATACAATCCATTACCGAAATAGAGTACAATATTTTTAAATCAACTAATCTGGAGGTTCTTATAGATGAATGCTTTAGCCTTACAATTAAATGAAAAAATGCAAAAAGAAAATCCGGCAATTTACGATATGTTATCCGATTTAGGAAAGAATTTATATTATCCAAAAGGAATTTTAAGTCAAAGTGCGGAAGCTGGGAAAAAAGCGCATCGCTTTAACGCAACAATTGGTATTGCTACAGAAAACGGCGAACCTATGCATTTCCGTCATATACAAGATAAACTAGGTTATGATCCGAAAGATATATACCCTTATGCAGCTCCACAAGGGAAAGAAGAACTGCGATTAAAATGGAAAGAAAAATTATTAGTCGATAATCCTTCCATGCAAAACAAATCTATCGGAATGCCAATTGTAACTAGCGCACTAACGCATGGTTTAAGTATTGCAGCAGATTTGTTTATGAATCCTGGTGACGTACTTATTACACCAGAGCAATATTGGGGTAACTACAATACCGTATTTCAAATTAGAAGAGGCGGTACTGTAGAAACTTTCCCGTTATTCAATGAAAACGGTGGTTTCCATGTAGAAGCATTCCGCGAGACGTTAGTGAAACAACAAGAGAAAGCAATTGTTTTATTAAACTTCCCGAATAATCCTACTGGCTTCACCCCATCTTTAGAAGATGCGGAAGCAATTGTTCAAGTATTAAAAGACGTTGCTGAAGCAGGCACAAAATTAATCGTGTTATTAGATGATGCGTATTTTGGCTTATTCTATGAAGATTCGATTAAGGAATCATTGTTTGGTTTATTAGCTGGAGTTCATCCAAATATTTTACCTGTGAAAATTGACGGTGCTACAAAAGAAAATTATGTATGGGGATTACGTGTTGGTTTCATCACTTACGCTGCAACTCCAGATGTATTAGATGCATTAGAGCAAAAAACAAAGGGTATCATTCGTGGAACCATCTCTAGTGGTTCTCATATTTCGCAAACAATTATTTTGGAATCTTTAAAGTCAGCTGAATTCGAAACAGAAAAAGAAGAGAAGTTCCAAATTATGAAAGGTAGAGCTGTGAAAACAAAACAGGTGCTTGCAAATGAAAAGTTTGCTCCTTATTGGACTTACTACCCATTTAACTCCGGTTACTTCATGTGCTTGAAACTAAATAATGTGGATGCGGAAACGCTAAGACTTCATCTATTAGATCAATACGGAGTTGGCGTTATTGCAAGCAATAAAACAGATATCCGCGTTGCTTTCTCATGTGTAGAAGAATCAGATATTGAAGAATTGTTTGATTTGATCTTAGAAGGTTGTAAAGACTTAACAAAATAATTTTAGATTAGCAAAACTGTTCAAGAGCTACATTTCTTGAACAGTTTTTTTGTATTTATATAAATGAAAGCGATAACATTTATTCTGAATTCGAAACATAAACTTATCTTAGTAGGAGTATTGAAAGAGCACAGTATATATCAATAGTTTTAAAGGGGGGGAATAAGATGAGATATAAAAAGTTATCCGGATGGGTAAAATTTTTTATCGTTTCTATTATTGCGCTTGTGGGAATTTTGATGATTTATATAGTAGTAGATAAGGAGGAAAAAGTACCTGAGTACACCACCATAATAGTAAAAGAACCTGTGATAGACTCCAAAGTAGAGGAGGAAGTAGTACCTAACGCCTCTACTTTAGAATATCCGTCGACTGAATGGGCAATTCATGGGGGAGATTACTACAACAGACGTTATTCAATGCTCAATCAAATTACAACAGAAAATATTGGGAATTTAAAACCAACTTGGGTAAGTAGTCTAGGATCAGGTTCAGAGGGGAAATATTCTGGAGAAGCTACACCCATCGTAGTAGACGGCATCATGTTTATTACTACAGGTGCAAATGAAATTTTCGCTCTGGACGCCAAAACAGGTGAACAGATTTGGGCTTATACACCTAATATTGCACAAGATATGGATACAGTATGTTGTGGATGGACAACACGCGGTGTCGCAGTTGGCGACGGTAAAGTATATGCAGGATTATTAGATGCTCGTTTAATTGCATTGGATCAAAAAACGGGAGAATTATTATGGGAAACAAAAGTAGCGGAATGGGAAGAAGGCTACACCGTTACGAGTGCTCCGCTTTACTATAACGGTAAAGTTTACACGGGAGTTTCCGGAGGAGAATATGGGATCCGTGGCCGTGTGATGGCCTATGACTCAGACTTAGGTCGTGAAGTATGGCGTTTTTATACAATTCCTGGTCCAGCTGATGTTGATGGTGATACATGGCCAACAAATAATAATGCTTGGCTAACAGGAGGGGGTCCAGTATGGAATACACCCGCAGTTGATCCAGAGTTGGGTTACATTTATTTTGCAACTGGAAATACTGCTCCTGACTTAGATGGTAGTAATCGTGAAGGGGACAATTTATATGCTAACTCTGTAGTAGCCTTGAATGCAGAAAATGGCGATTACGTATGGCACTTCCAAGAAGTACATCATGATATATGGGATATGGACCCTGCAAATCCAGTTGTGCTTTATGATATAGAAATGGATGGTAAAATGCGTAAAGGTTTAGGGCAAGCGGGTAAAACTGGTTGGGTTTATTTCTTAGACCGTACAGATGGCTCACCTCTTGTAGGAATCGAAGAAAAGCCAGTTCCACAATTGGCGGAGCAAAAAACAGCTGCAACACAACCATTTCCAATAGGAGATGCTTTTGTACCGCAAACTATTACAGAAGAAGATATGAAAAATGATTTAGGACCTGAATTTACAGGAGAAATTGGCAGTATATTCACTCCGTTTTGGGATGTACCAATTACACTGAAACCTGGTCCATTTGGAGGAGCGAACTGGCCACCTTCCGCATACAATCCTGATACAGAGTATTTTTACGTATTAGGCAATGATCACTACATGTCATTTGAAAGAAATGAATTAAGTGAGTACTCTGAAGGTGATATATATTTGGGTAGTATTTTTGGTCCAGTTTTAAATGCCCCTACCAGAGGAACAGTTACTGCAATTGATGTAAAAACCAATAAAATAGCATGGCAAAAAAAATGGGATACTCTAGCCTATAGTGGTGTACTTACAACTGCTGGAAATCTTGTTTTCGTAGGTCATAATGATGGTCGACTAATTGCATTTAATGCAAAAACGGGAGATCAAGTATGGGAATATAAGATGGATGCAGGTGCAAACGCTCCATCTATAACTTATGAAATTGATGGAGAGCAATACATCGCTATCTATGCTGCAGGTAACGCCCTGGCAGGTTCTATACATGGTGATAAAGTATATACGTTTAAATTAGGTGGAGCTTTACCGGAAGGTCAAGTAATTGATGCTTCTGCTAAACAAGCAGACGTAGATAATCCAACTGGAGGAGATAGCACAGTTAGCGCAAACCCAGATAGAGGAATTACTTTATACGATGCGAACTGTTTAGCTTGTCACGGGAACCAAGGTGCGAATGGCCACAATGGTCCTAACCTGCAAAAAAGTGATATAGCTGTAAGTAAAGAGGCGGTAATCGAACGCATAACAAATGGTAAGAATGGTATGCCATCTTTTAAAGAGACTTTGACTGCGGAAGAGATACAGGCAATTGCTGACTATGTTGTGACTGTGATTTCGCCACTAGGTAAGTAAAATACTTTGACATTGAAACCGGCCTTCGTTTGGATGGCTGGTTTCTTGATGATTAAATGTCCAAGTAAAAGGGTAAATGGTGTATACTTATTGCAATAGTTATGAGAAGGGGATATTTATGAAAAGAAATTATCCAGACGACAGTTTAACATTACATACCGATTTATATCAGATTAATATGACCGAAGCTTATTGGGCAGATAATATGCATGAAAGAAAAGCGGTATTTGAATTATTTTTCCGGAAGCTACCTTTTGGTAATGGATACGGTATTTTTGCAGGACTTGAAAGATGTCTTGATTATTTAAGAGAGTTCCATTTTACGGAAAGTGATTTGGAATATTTACATAATGATATTGGATACAAAGAAGATTTTATCGATTACTTACGTACACTTCGTTTTACTGGTAATGTGTATTCTATGGTTGAAGGAGAACTTGTGTTTCCAAATGAGCCTATTATAAGAATTGAATCTACTTTGGCGGAAGCACAACTCGTAGAAACCGCGTTATTGAATATTGTAAATTACCAAACACTAATTGCTACAAAAGGATCGCGTATAAAACAAGTATTGAAAGATGAAATCGCGATGGAGTTTGGTTCTAGACGAGCGCATGAAATGGATGCGGCTGTTTGGGGGACCCGTGCGGCATATATTGGTGGAATCGAAGCGACTAGTAATGTTAGAGCTGGTAAAATGTTTGGTATTCCAGTTGCCGGCACACATGCGCATTCACTTGTACAAGCATATAAAAGTGAATATGATGCGTTTCATTCGTATGCAAAACGTCATAAAGATTGCGTCTTTTTAGTGGATACGTATAATACGTTAAAAACTGGTGTACCAACCGCTATTAAAGTAGCTAAAGAGCTTGGCGATAAGATAAATTTTATAGGAATTCGTTTAGATTCTGGGGATATTGCCTTCCTTTCAAAAGAAGCTAGAAAGATGCTAGATAAAGCTGGTTTTACCGATGCGAAAATCGTCGTTTCGAATGATTTAGATGAATATACGATTTTAAATTTGAAAGCACAAGGAGCAAAAGTAGATAGCTGGGGAATTGGTACGAAACTCATTACAGCGTATGACCAACCGGCACTTGGAGCAGTATACAAACTCGTTTCTATTGAAAATGAAGCAGGTGTAATGGAAGATACGATTAAAATTTCTTCTACTACGGAAAAAGTAACTACTCCTGGACAAAAGAAACTGTTCCGAATTATCGATAAGGTAAATGGCAAAGCAGAAGGGGATTACATCACGATGTATGATGAAGATCCTACCCATGAAAAACGCTTAAAAATGTTTCATCCAGTCCACACCTTTGTATCAAAATTTGTGACGAACTTTGAGGCGAAAGATCTGCATGTAAAAGTAATTGAAAATGGGGAAATTATTTATAAGAACCCTTCTCTAGAGGAAATGCGAAATTATGCCCATGAGAACTTAGAATTATTATGGGATGAATACAAACGTTCACTTAATCCAGAGGAATACCCAGTCGATTTAAGTCAAAAATGTTGGGACAATAAAATGCGTAATATTCAAGAAATAAAAGAAATGGAACATAATCTTATTGCGCACAATGGAGGTCAATAAAAATGACTACAAAGCAACAAGAAATCATTGATGCACTTAAAGCAATGCCAACCATCGATGTGGAAGAAGAAATTCGTAAAAGCATCGACTTTATGAAGGCATATTTAAAAAAGAATTCGTTTTTAAAAAGCATGGTGTTAGGCATTTCAGGAGGACAAGATTCCACTTTGGTTGGGAAACTAGCTCAACTTGCGGTCGATGAATTAAACGATGAAGCAGGAGCAGATATGTATGCTTTTATCGCAGTGAGCTTACCTTACGGAGTGCAGTTTGATGAAGGAGAGCGTCAAGATGCACTGAATTTTATGCAACCGTCCAAAAGGGTTACGATTAACATTAAAGAGGCAGTGGATGCAAGTACACGAGCGCTTCTGAATGCGGGAATTACACTTTCAGATTTTGCTAAAGGAAATGAAAAAGCAAGGGAACGTATGAAAGCACAATATTCAATTGCCGCAATGTACAATGGAGTTGTGTTAGGAACAGATCATGCAGCTGAAGCAGTTACTGGCTTTTATACAAAATTCGGAGATGGTGGCGCAGATTTAATGCCAATCTTCCGTTTGAATAAAAGACAAGGAAAGCAATTACTTCAGCATCTAAGTTGTCCAGAGCATTTATATTTGAAGGTTCCGACTGCCGATTTGGAGGAAAATAAACCCGCCCTTCCTGACGAAATAGCACTAGGCGTTACGTATGAGGAAATTGATGATTATTTAGAAGGCAAAGACGTTTCTAGAGAAGCGCAAGAAAAGATAGAAGGGCTTTACACTCGCTCTATGCACAAGCGACATATGCCTATTACAGTTTTTGATAACTTTTGGAAATAATAACAGGAAGTCGAGCTGTCTCTAAGGAGATGGCTCGATTTTTTTTATATTTAAGAAAGTATATGGACTTTCCTCCTGCGAAATTAGTATTCATAGTATTCATAGTATTTTAAAGAATTAAATAATACCACAGATTTCCGTTTCAGGTGGACGCTTTCCGCGGGGTGAGCGATGAGCCATCACCGCCGCATTCGCGTCGCTTGCGATGTCTCATCTGTCTCACTCATCCCGCTGGAGTCGCCACCTTTCACTACAATCCATTAAGTGAGTAGTACCTAAGAAGAAAGTATTAGAAATTGATATACTAGAAATCGAGTATTCACAACGACTTAAAGTGCTTTTTAATGGTGACTACCTTACGCAGGATTTCCTATATGTTTTTACTTTTACCGTCCATAGTATACATGAATAAGTGGGCAGATGATTAGAGTTGGTGGAACCAGAAAAAATAGACAGCATCTATTGATAGAGAAGCGCTGAGCGGACGAAATTGCATCTTCGTCCGCTTTTAAAAGAATAGGAAAGGATTTTTTCTCTCATTAACCAAAACAAATGCTTTACGTCTTTACATATTTCAAGAAGGCGACGGGCAAACAACCGCCACAAGATTACCGAAAAAAGTGGATGGAGAAGTGACGCAGTAACTTCTCCATCCACAAAAATTCCCTCGTTAATAGTGTAGCCGATGTTTCGTCCAAAGCACTCTAGAAATAGAGAAGACAAGGTGCACTTAAAGCGCACCTGGCACATTTCTATTTGTATTATATTGTAACTTTCGGTATGCTAATTATGTATTGTATTAATTTTCAAACTAATCTATCAATAGTAGATGTTGGGGGAAATCAAATGACTGAACAATTACAAATTCAATCCATTATTTCTAATATAGAAAAAGTGATGATTGGGAAGAAGAATATTGCTGAACTTGCGATAGTCGCTTTGCTAGCAGATGGGCATGTACTATTAGAGGATGTACCGGGAGTAGGAAAAACAATGATGGTTCGTGCGCTAGCGAAATCGATTGGAGCTAATTTTAAGCGAATCCAATTTACTCCAGATTTATTGCCATCTGATGTGGTGGGAGTCTCTATATATAACCCAAAAGAAATGGAATTTGAGTTTAGACCAGGTCCTATTTTAGGGAATATTGTGCTTGCGGATGAGATAAATCGTACTTCACCGAAAACGCAATCTGCATTACTAGAAGGTATGGAAGAAGCGTCTGTTACGATTGACGGGATTACGATGCCGATCCCTAAACCATTTTTCGTGATGGCCACGCAAAATCCTATTGAGCATGAAGGTACATATCCACTTCCTGAAGCACAATTGGACCGTTTTTTAATGAAGTTAAAAATGGGTTATCCCCATCCAAGTGAAGAAATAGAAGTACTGAATAGTTTAGAAAAAAGAATGCCAATAGATGAGTTAGAAGCAGTTGTTTCATTAGAAGAGCTAATTGATCTTCAGAAGAAAGTGAAAGATGTCAAGGTAGATTACACGATGAAAGGGTATATTGTAGATCTTGCCAGTCGAACGAGAGAGGATACATATATTTATCTAGGAGTAAGTCCCCGTGGATCTATTGCATTAATGAGAGCTTCCCAAGCCTTTGCTATGCTTCGCGGTAGAGATTATGTGACGCCTGATGATATTCAATATTTGGTGCCATTTGTATTTTGTCATCGCATTATATTAAGACCTGAAGCCCGATATGATGGCATTTCTACGGAAGAAGTTCTTTCCCGAATTGTCAAAAGGACCCCTGTACCGATAAAGAGGAAAGTAAATCAATGATGAAAGGTTTAAAGCATCTAAAAGGCGTTCTTGGTGTAATACTCCTTCTAGTTTCTGCTTTTATCTATGCAATGTTTCAAGGAGGATTTGTTAGTTGGTTTCTTTTTTACTTAGTCATTCCTCTGTCTGCTTATTCATTCCTATTGTTTTTTTATTCTATATCGAAGCTAGAAGTGGAGAGAACAATTGAAACACGCCAAGTATTCAGTGGTGGTAGGTTTTCCGCGACTATTCATGTGAAGAGACACAATCGCTTTCCACTTATGTATACTTCATTTGAAGAAAAGGTCAGTAAAAATTTACTACAAACAACGTCGAAGCAAATAACATTTTGGGGATTGAGAAAAGAATTTAAATGGACTTATGAAATTGAACATATTCCTCGCGGTGAGCATGAACTAGAAGGGGTCATTATGCGCGTTAGTGATTTGTTCGGTTGGGTATGGAAAGAAGCGTTTATTCCGAATAAGAAAACAATTTTAGTGTTTCCTAATTTGACTGAAATGGTTTATATACCAATAGAAACTAGGTATGACCAAGGGGCTACTGCGTCAAGAATTCAAACGATGAAAGATACCTCTATGGCAACAGGCGTAAGGGCTTATCAACCAGGGGATCGTGTTTCTTGGATTCATTGGAAATCATTTGCGCGAACACAAACATTAAAGACAAAAGAATTTGAAGATCGACAATCGCAGGATTTATTTGTATTAATGGATCGTAGTCCTTCTCCATTGTTTGAGGACATTGTGGACCTGACAGCATCGATAATGCAAGCAATTGTGCGAAATCATTCGCTTAGTGCATTCCTTTCGATTGGAGAAACAAGGTTATATATCCCCACGGTACAAAATGAGGAGCAGCTTCATCGTGTGTTGTACCATTTAACTAAGGTACAAGCAGATTTAAAGAAGCCAATTGAGCAAGTAATAGTAAATGATTCATCACTTGCGCAAGCAACCTCACTATTATATATAACTAGTAATCTTTCATATGGATGGATAGAAAGTATCCAAAAAACGGCAAATAATTTACGTGTATGTACTTGTTTTCTTGTAAAGCAAAAGGATCTGAAGTTAACTCGAGATGAAATTGCGTTCCATCAATATGCTACAAGTAGGAGAATTAATATCCAAATTATAACGAAGGAACGGTTTGCCCAAGCATTTTTGGAGGTGAATCGCTCATGATAAAAGACACACCAAAATCATTTTTGTCCTTTATCATTTACATTTTTGTTTATATCTTAATGGTAGAATGGCTAAAACCGATCATTGAGTTAACGGACACAGATTATTTGAAAATATTTTGTTTGTTTTTAGTAATTTCCTTTCTATTTTATTTTATGAAGGTAAGTTGGAGAATTGTCATACCTATAAAAATCGTATTTATTAGCTGGGTACTTATTTATCTCTATACAGACTTAGCTTTTTTCTCTAAGGACTCTATTTTCTATTTACTGAATATGTTATGGGGAAATTTAAATGCGTTAATGTCCCAGGATTGGCTAGAGGTGACCGATGCATTTCGTACCTTATTGTTTTTTATATTATTGTGGATGACTACTTATTTATTGAACTACTGGATACGTGTAAGAAAAAATGTCATGCTGTTCTTTTTATTAACAGTTTTATTTATTACTATTTTAGATACTTTTAGTCCTTACAATGGGGAGAAAAGTATCGTTATTGTATTAGTGGCTGGATTTATGCTCAGTGGATTGTTATTTGCACAAAAGGTTATGAGTGAAAACAAAGTACAAATAAATGGGAGATTTTTACTAGGTATGGTTGTTACTCTTTCTGGGTTAATTGCTGTAAGTGGAATTATCGCATATACCTTGCCTAAAGCAGGTCCTAGTTGGCCAGATCCTGTTCCGTTTCTTACTTCTACTAGCCCTTCGGCAACGGGAGGTAAAGAAGGTGGCGCAAATTTTATAAGTAAAGTCGGTTATGGAGAGAACGATGAAAAATTAGGTGGGGCTTTTCTCAGTGATGACACTCCAGTATTTTATGCGACCGTTCCAAGAAAACAATATTGGAAAATTGAAACGAAAGATACGTATACTTCCAAAGGGTGGATCCAATCAGAAATCGATCCCCAAATTACTAGTTATGAAGTAGGAGAACTTATCACTGCGGATATAATACCTGGTAATGAGGACAAGGAAGCTGTTGCCAATATTACGATGGCGCAAGAATTTGATTTTATCATGCAACCTTACGGAATAAAATCTGTGCATGCCGAACCGGTGACGCTTTCTTTGAATAAAACAAATCAAAAAATTTCCACTTTTTTTGGAGGAATTACGAGACAACTTGATTATTATGAACCTTCATACAGTGAACCTATTTATAGTTTAAAGGCGCTTCGGGGGACTACAATTGAAAGTTTGAATGGACTAACAAGTGAGTTTGACCGATACTTACAGCTACCGGAAAAACTCCCTCCAAGAATAAGTGAGTTAGCGCTTTCTATTACAGAAAACAGAGATAGCCTATATGAAAAAGCGAAATCGATTGAACGATATTTTAGCAGAAATGGGTATCGCTATGATCAAATGTTAGCGGCAGTTCCAAAAGGGAATACGGATTATGTGGATCAGTTTTTATTTGAAACGAAAATAGGCTATTGTGATAACTTCTCGACTTCTATGGTTGTCATGCTCAGAACCCTTGGCATACCTTCACGGTGGGTGAAAGGTTTTGCTTCTGGAGAAATTGTTCAAAAAGAGGATAATATTCCTGTTTATAAAGTGACGAATAATGACGCACACTCATGGGTGGAAGCATATTTTCCAGGAGTAGGATGGATGTATTTCGAACCTACGATTGGTTTTTCTAATAGTGCAAAATTAGAATATGATTTAAATACGGAAACATCGGATACGGATACTCCAGTTCCACCAGTGCAAAAGCAACCTGTAAAGGAAAAGCCGAAGACAGAAAAAACCGAAGTTTCTAAAGGATTTACAGAAATGCTGAGTGATGGAGCAAAATGGGTGTCCGAACGAAAAGTAGGGATTATTTGGACGATCGTTGGGGTGTTCGTTTTTAGCTTAATAGCTTATCAATATAGAAGAAAGTGGATTTCTAAAGTGTTAATCCCTGTTTATCGTATGCGAAAAGATGATTGGGAGACGTTTGAGAAAATGTATCATCAGTTATTGAAGCAGCTTAAATTATATGGGCTTGGAAGGGAACAAGGACAAACTCTATCCGCTTATGCGAAAAAGATTGATACAGATTTTGGTGGGAACCATATGAAAAAGCTAACAAGTGTTTATGAAAAAGGAACCTATGGAGGCAATCGAGAAGGTATAGACTATCAACAAATGAGGGAAAGTTGGGAAAATTTAATCAATCAGCTCAGCGGTTGATTTTAGGCTCGATAACCTGTAAACTGAAGTCAAATTAAATTGACCAAATTGCCCTCGTATATGTCCGATGATATGGTTCGGATGTCTCTACCAAGTTACCGATAATAACTTGACTATGAAGGTGAATGCAGTCATGTCTTTTTTTGACATTTGCATTCACCTTTTTATATAGAGAACATTAACGCGTTGAGAGAGGATGAGCTTTCTGACGCGTTTTTTTCATATTATCTAGTGCAGAGAAGCAAATTTGGATTACTTAAAAGAAGAGGTGTATGCTAATGTCTTCAACTCCATTGTTGATAGAACAAGAAAAAATTGTCGTACTAGATTTCGGAAGCCAGTATAACCAATTGATCACGCGCCGTATACGTGAATTTGGAGTATACAGCGAACTACACCCACATACAGTGAGTGCGGAAGATTTAAAGAAAATGAATGCTACAGGAATTATTTTTTCTGGTGGCCCCAATTCTGTATATGATGAAAATGCTTTTCATATTGACCCAGCAATTTATGAAATGGGTGTACCGATTTTAGGGATATGCTATGGAATGCAGTTAATGTCTCAACATTTCGGTGGGAAAGTGGAAAAAGCTGCTCATAGAGAGTACGGAAAAGCGGAAATTAATATTAAAAATGCTACTGCTTTATTTGGACAACTTCCGACTGATCAAGTTGTTTGGATGAGTCACGGTGACCATGTAACAGTTGCGCCTGAAGGTTTTGAAGTAATTGCAACTAGTCCTTCATGTGAAGTAGCTGCAATGGCAAATGAAGCGAAGAAATTCTACGCTGTTCAATTCCACCCAGAAGTAAGACACTCTGTTTACGGAATCGAGTTACTACGTCAATTCGTTTTTGATGTTTGTCATGCAACCGGTGATTGGACAATGGAGAGCTTCATCGAAATGGAAATTCAAAAAATTCGGGAACAAGTTGGCGACAAAAAAGTACTATGTGCACTTAGTGGCGGAGTAGATTCATCTGTAGTTGCTGTTCTAATTCATAAAGCTATTGGCGACCAATTAACTTGTATGTTTGTTGATCATAACTTAAACCGAAAAGGCGAAGTTGCACAAGTTATGAAGACTTTCACTGAAGGTTTTAACATGAAGGTTATTAAAATTGATGCACGTGAGCGCTTTATGAATAAATTAGCTGGAGTTTCTGATCCAGAACAGAAACGTAAAATTATCGGTAATGAATTCATTTACGTGTTTGATGAAGAGGCTTCTAAGCTAGATGGTATGGATTTCTTAGCTCAAGGTACTCTTTACACAGATATTATTGAGTCCGGTACTGCTACTGCTCAAACAATTAAATCCCACCATAATGTAGGTGGACTACCGGAAGATATGCAGTTCAAGTTAATCGAACCTTTAAAAACATTATTTAAAGACGAAGTGCGTGCCCTTGGTTTAGAACTTGGTATGGATGAAGCAATTGTTTGGCGTCAACCTTTCCCAGGTCCTGGTTTAGGTATTCGTGTACTAGGTGAAGTTACGGAAGAAAAACTAGAAATCGTTCGTGAATCAGATGCAATTCTTCGTGAAGAAATTGCGAAAGCTGGTTTAGACCGTGATATTTGGCAATACTTCACTGTACTTCCGGATATCCGTAGCGTTGGTGTAATGGGCGACACTCGCACATATGACTATGCAATTGGTATTCGTGCTGTTACTTCTATTGATGGTATGACTTCTGACTGGGCACGTATTCCATGGGACGTACTTGAAAAAGTAAGTATCCGCCTTGTAAACGAAGTACCTCATATCAACCGCGTACTGTATGATATTACGAGTAAACCACCAGCAACGATTGAGTGGGAATAGGACTGTTCAGTAATATAAACTAAACAGGTTATAAACGCAGTCATATCAATGTCTAACGTAGTTTGTTAAGAACTAAATCAATGATTAACGTACAACTATTTATATTTCAAAAATTAAACTCTCTTTTAGTTATTTATAACAAATAACTAAAAGAGGTTTTTTGTTTTGGTTAAAATTAGCGACTTGATTGATGACTTTAAAATGAATCAGCAAATTTAAGGTCGTAAAGATAAGTATAATGAATACCATTTGGCTACGAATTATTTTACTAAGTTTTTACTGATATATGCAAGGTTAGGCAGTACACTAATAAAGTAAAAAGGTTTACTTCAGTAAAATAAGGTATATTATATTTGTTGAATAGATTCTCTTTAAAGACAAGAAAAGTAGGTGAACAAAGTGGGGAAATATACATTGGATACCAAAGGTCAGGTGGCTGTGGCAAAGTATCATGAAAAACACAAGCCTGCCAAATTTGATAAAAAGCAGCAACTTGAAAAAATACGTGCGGAGTATTTGAAAAAAAAGCAAAAACAAACAGATAAATAATATGAATGAAAACATAGGAAGACTAAAATCTCCCTATGTTTTTCTTATTCGAAGTTCTTTTTTTCAATTGATGATAGAGTTTATTATTCTCCTGAATTTCAGATCGGTGACAAAAAACTCGTCATCTGATATCCATTCTTCACTAATTGATTTTGACATTGAAACGACATAGCCATTATTCAAAATAATAAGGTTGTAAACAGGGGGTTCACCAGCTGCGATTGAGGACAAGAGTTACATGATTTGAACGGATTTTTCTGTTTTGATAAAAAGCGTAAAACCCTTATATATCAATGGTTAACCGCGTAATGTATGATATTACGAGTAAGTCACCTGCTATGATTGAGTGGGAATAGTTATAAAGGCGAACCATTTCTGAGTTTGATTAAAAAATGTTCGGAAATAGTATTGATTTTCAAAAAAAACAGTGTTATATTACTTACATAATTTAATTATGTCGTCGTATAACGTTGGGAATAAGGCCCAAAAGTCTCTACCGAATCACCGTAAATGATTCGACTACGATGAGTGAAAAGTATTTTTTATCACTTATTGGAGATATTTAAGCATACGACCGTTTTACTGGTCGTATGCTTTTCTTTCGTTATAAGGACAAAAATGGAGGACAACATGAAAAAGTATTTTCAATTTGAAGAACTAGGTACGAACTACCGTAGCGAAATTATCGGTGGTTTCACTACTTTCCTAGCGATGGCGTACATCCTAGTAGTAAACCCAATGACATTATCATTAGAGAGTGTTCCGGGTTTACCTGATTTTATGTATATGGATAAAGGTTCTGTATTTACAGCAACCGCAATTGCAGCAGCTATTGGTTCTATTTTGATGGGCGTGTTGGCGAAATATCCGATCGCATTAGCGCCAGGTATGGGACTTAATGCATTCTTTGCTTATACGGTTGTATTGAAATTCGGTATTCCTTGGCAAGTAGCTTTAACCGGTGTTTTTGTTGCAGGTGTTATCTTCATTCTTCTTTCATTATCCGGTATTCGTGAAACAATCATTAATGCCATTCCAACCGAATTAAAATATGCTGTTGGAGCAGGTATTGGTTTATTCATAACTTTCGTTGGTCTACAAAATGCAAAGATTATAGTTAAAAATGATAATGTATTAGTTGGTTTAGGTGATTTAACAGACCCTAATATCTTATTAACGATTTTTGGACTTTTAATAACTTTAATAATGATGGTAAAAGGCATTAAAGGCGGTATTTTCTACGGTATGTTAGTTACTTCTATAGTTGGGATGATATTTAGTTTAGTACCTATTCCACATGGAGTTGTAGGGAAAATCCCAAGCATGGCACCAACTTTTGGAGCAGCGCTTGACCCAATTATTAATAATCCTTCTGCATTACTAACATCGCAATTTTTAATCGTCGTGCTTACTTTCTTATTCGTTAACTTCTTTGATACAGCAGGTACATTAATTTCTGTAGCAAACCAAGCAGGTTTAATGAAAGAAGGAAAACTACCACGTGCAGGAAAAGCGCTTTTAGCAGATGCAATCGCTACAACTGCAGGTGCAGTAGCTGGTACTTCCACTACTACTTCTTATGTAGAATCTACTGCAGGTGTTGCAGCAGGTGCACGCTCAGGTTTTGCAGCAGTAGTGACAGGAGTACTATTACTACTATCATTATTCTTCTATCCAGTGTTAAGTGTAATTACTTCTTATGTTACTGCACCGGCATTAATTGTTGTTGGGGTCTTAATGGTATCTTCTTTAGGAAATATTCAATGGACTAAATTTGAAACTGCAGTTCCAGCATTCTTCGTAATTATCGCAATGCCATTAACATACTCAATCGCAACTGGTATCGCAATTGGATTCTTATTCTATCCGATCACAATGATCGTTGCAGGACGAATGAAAGAAGTTCATCCTATTATGTATGGTTTATGGGTAGTATTCCTTTGTTACTTTATATTTTTATAAATAAATTAAAGATTATATAGAAGAAAGAGGCCTGAGAGGGTCTCTTTTTTTTGTATTCTATTAAAATAAGTGGATTTAATTAAAGAAAAGAAAGAGTTATATTATGAATTTCTAATGCCATAAAACCAATAACGACGGCAACTCGATAGCGTATACCATTAATCTTATTGAAAAGTTGAACTTGTCCGAATAAAGTGTTATTATTTATTTAGACCTTTTTATTAATTTAGGTGTTGACGATGTATAGAAAAGGGTGTTAAGATACAGAAGTCGCCAAAACAAAACGGCAACACAAACAACATGAACATTGAAAACTGAACATGCAAAACGTTAAGAAATATAGCTTGAAAGACTAATTTCGGTTAGTTTGATAGCAAAACAATTTGGACATCATTTAATGATGATGCCAGCAAAACAAAATGAGCTTTTTAAGTTCTCTATTATGGAGAGTTTGATCCTGGCTCAGGACGAACGCTGGCGGCATGCCTAATACATGCAAGTCGAGCGAATGATGAAGAAGCTTGCTTCTTCTGATTTAGCGGCGGACGGGTGAGTAACACGTGGGCAACCTGCCCTGTAGATTGGGATAACTCCGGGAAACCGGGGCTAATACCGAATAATCCATTTCCTCACATGGGGGAATGTTAAAAGACGGTTTCGACTGTCACTACAGGATGGGCCCGCGGCGCATTAGCTAGTTGGTGAGGTAACGGCTCACCAAGGCGACGATGCGTAGCCGACCTGAGAGGGTGATCGGCCACACTGGGACTGAGACACGGCCCAGACTCCTACGGGAGGCAGCAGTAGGGAATCTTCCACAATGGACGAAAGTCTGATGGAGCAATGCCGCGTGAGTGAAGAAGGTTTTCGGATCGTAAAACTCTGTTGTGAGGGAAGAACAAGTACGAGAGTAACTGCTCGTACCTTGACGGTACCTCATTAGAAAGCCACGGCTAACTACGTGCCAGCAGCCGCGGTAATACGTAGGTGGCAAGCGTTGTCCGGAATTATTGGGCGTAAAGCGCGCGCAGGCGGTCCTTTAAGTCTGATGTGAAATCCCACGGCTCAACCGTGGAAGGTCATTGGAAACTGGGGGACTTGAGTACAGAAGAGGAAAGCGGAATTCCAAGTGTAGCGGTGAAATGCGTAGAGATTTGGAGGAACACCAGTGGCGAAGGCGGCTTTCTGGTCTGTAACTGACGCTGAGGCGCGAAAGCGTGGGGAGCAAACAGGATTAGATACCCTGGTAGTCCACGCCGTAAACGATGAGTGCTAAGTGTTAGGGGGTTTCCGCCCCTTAGTGCTGCAGCTAACGCATTAAGCACTCCGCCTGGGGAGTACGGTCGCAAGACTGAAACTCAAAGGAATTGACGGGGGCCCGCACAAGCGGTGGAGCATGTGGTTTAATTCGAAGCAACGCGAAGAACCTTACCAGGTCTTGACATCCCGCTGACCGTTCTAGAGATAGATCTTTCCCTTCGGGGACAGCGGTGACAGGTGGTGCATGGTTGTCGTCAGCTCGTGTCGTGAGATGTTGGGTTAAGTCCCGCAACGAGCGCAACCCTTGATCTTAGTTGCCAGCATTTAGTTGGGCACTCTAAGGTGACTGCCGGTGATAAACCGGAGGAAGGTGGGGATGACGTCAAATCATCATGCCCCTTATGACCTGGGCTACACACGTGCTACAATGGACGGTACAGAGGGTCGCAACCCCGCGAGGGTGAGCTAATCCCATAAAACCGTTCTCAGTTCGGATTGTAGGCTGCAACTCGCCTACATGAAGCCGGAATCGCTAGTAATCGTGGATCAGCATGCCACGGTGAATACGTTCCCGGGCCTTGTACACACCGCCCGTCACACCACGAGAGTTTGTAACACCCGAAGTCGGTGGGGTAACCCTTACGGGAGCCAGCCGCCGAAGGTGGGACAGATGATTGGGGTGAAGTCGTAACAAGGTAGCCGTATCGGAAGGTGCGGCTGGATCACCTCCTTTCTAAGGATAATATCGGAATACAGATTTTTATCTGTATCTTAACGTTTTGCAGTTCAGTTTTGAATGTTCATTTTTATGAGCATTTGAAAACTTGTTCTTTGAAAACTGGATAAAATGACATTGAAAGAAACAAATTCAAGAAATTCAATTTGTAATCACTTTTGTGATTATATTTTGCGTAGTATTTTTAACTACTATTTTTCAGGGTTTCAATTTTAATTGGAAGCCGAATTAGGTTAAGTTAATAAGGGCGCGCGGTGAATGCCTTGGCACTAGGAGCCGAAGAAGGACGGCACTAACACCGATATGCTTCGGGGAGCTGTAAGTGAGCTTTGATCCGGAGATTTCCGAATGGGGAAACCCACTGTTCGTAATGGAGCAGTACATTTACGTGAATACATAGCGTATCTGTGGCACACCCAGGGAACTGAAACATCTAAGTACCTGGAGGAAGAGAAAGAAAAATCGATTCCCTGAGTAGCGGCGAGCGAAACGGGAATAGCCCAAACCAAGAGGCTTGCCTCTTGGGGTTGTAGGACACTCTACATAGAGTTACAAAGGAATGAGCTAGACGAAGCGATCTGGAAAGGTCCGCAGGATAGGGTAAAAGCCCCGTAGTCAAAAGTTCATTCTCTCTTGAGTGTATCCTGAGTACGGCGGAACACGTGAAATTCCGTCGGAATCTGGGAGGACCATCTCCCAAGGCTAAATACTACCTAGTGACCGATAGTGAACCAGTACCGTGAGGGAAAGGTGAAAAGCACCCCGGAAGGGGAGTGAAATAGATCCTGAAACCGCGTGCCTACAAGTAGTCAGAGCCCGTTAATGGGTGATGGCGTGCCTTTTGTAGAATGAACCGGCGAGTTACGATTACATGCAAGGTTAAGTTGAGAAGACGGAGCCGCAGCGAAAGCGAGTCTGAATAGGGCGAATGAGTATGTGGTCGTAGACCCGAAACCAGGTGATCTACCCATGTCCAGGATGAAGGTAAGGTAACACTTACTGGAGGTCCGAACCCACGCACGTTGAAAAGTGCGGGGATGAGGTGTGGGTAGCGGAGAAATTCCAATCGAACCTGGAGATAGCTGGTTCTCTCCGAAATAGCTTTAGGGCTAGCCTCAAACGTTAGAATCTTGGAGGTAGAGCACTGTTTGGACTAGGGGCCCATCCCGGGTTACCGAATTCAGACAAACTCCGAATGCCAATGATTTATGTTTGGGAGTCAGACTGCGAGTGATAAGATCCGTAGTCAAGAGGGAAACAGCCCAGACCACCAGCTAAGGTCCCAAAGTATTTGTTAAGTGGAAAAGGATGTGGCGTTGCTTAGACAACCAGGATGTTGGCTTAGAAGCAGCCATCATTTAAAGAGTGCGTAATAGCTCACTGGTCGAGTGACGCTGCGCCGAAAATGTATCGGGGCTAAACAAATCACCGAAGCTGTGGATTGATACCTATGGTATCAGTGGTAGGAGAGCGTTCTAAGGGCGTTGAAGTCAGACCGGAAGGACTGGTGGAGCGCTTAGAAGTGAGAATGCCGGTATGAGTAGCGAAAGATGGGTGAGAATCCCATCCACCGTATGACTAAGGTTTCCTGAGGAAGGCTCGTCCGCTCAGGGTTAGTCGGGACCTAAGTCGAGGCCGATAGGCGTAGACGATGGACAACAGGTTGATATTCCTGTACCACCAAACCACCGTTTGAGCAATGGGGGGACGCAGAAGGATAGGGTAAGCATGCTGTTGGTTATGCATGTCCAAGCAGTGAGGTGTGAGTGTAGGCAAATCCGCACTCTGTAACATTGAGCTGTGATGGCGAGGACTTAGTCCGAAGTTCCTGATTTCACACTGCCAAGAAAAGCCTCTAGCGAGGTGATAGGTGCCCGTACCGCAAACCGACACAGGTAGTCGAGGAGAGAATCCTAAGGTGAGCGAGAGAACTCTCGTTAAGGAACTCGGCAAAATGACCCCGTAACTTCGGGAGAAGGGGTGCTCTTTTGGGTGTATAGCCTAGAAGAGCCGCAGTGAATAGGCCCAGGCGACTGTTTAGCAAAAACACAGGTCTCTGCAAAACCGTAAGGTGAAGTATAGGGGCTGACGCCTGCCCGGTGCTGGAAGGTTAAGAGGAGTGCTTAGCGCAAGCGAAGGTGCGAATTGAAGCCCCAGTAAACGGCGGCCGTAACTATAACGGTCCTAAGGTAGCGAAATTCCTTGTCGGGTAAGTTCCGACCCGCACGAAAGGCGTAACGATCTGGGCACTGTCTCAACGAGAGACTCGGTGAAATTATAGTACCTGTGAAGATGCAGGTTACCCGCGACAGGACGGAAAGACCCCGTGGAGCTTTACTATAGCTTGATATTGAATTTTGGTGCAACTTGTACAGGATAGGCAGGAGCCTTAGAGCCCGGAGCGCCAGCTTCGGAGGAGGCGTCGGTGGGATACTGCCCTGGTTGTATTGAAATTCTAACCCATACCCGTAACCCGGGTAGGAGACAGTGTCAGGCGGGTAGTTTGACTGGGGCGGTCGCCTCCTAAAGTGTAACGGAGGCGCCCAAAGGTTCCCTCAGAATGGTTGGAAATCATTCGAAGAGTGTAAAGGCAGAAGGGAGCTTGACTGCGAGACCTACAAGTCGAGCAGGGTCGAAAGACGGGCTTAGTGATCCGGTGGTTCCGCATGGAAGGGCCATCGCTCAACGGATAAAAGCTACCCCGGGGATAACAGGCTTATCTCCCCCAAGAGTCCACATCGACGGGGAGGTTTGGCACCTCGATGTCGGCTCATCGCATCCTGGGGCTGTAGTCGGTCCCAAGGGTTGGGCTGTTCGCCCATTAAAGCGGTACGCGAGCTGGGTTCAGAACGTCGTGAGACAGTTCGGTCCCTATCCGTCGTGGGCGTAGGAAATTTGAGAGGAGCTGTCCTTAGTACGAGAGGACCGGGATGGACACACCGCTGGTGTACCAGTTGTTCTGCCAAGAGCATCGCTGGGTAGCTATGTGTGGACGGGATAAGTGCTGAAAGCATCTAAGCACGAAGCCCCCCTCAAGATGAGATTTCCCATTACGCAAGTAAGTAAGATCCCTCAAAGACGATGAGGTAGATAGGTTCGGGGTGGAAGCGTGGCGACATGTGCAGCTGACGAATACTAATCGATCGAGGACTTAACCAAATAGAATTTACACATTTCAATGTCTTTTATCCAGTTTTGAGTGAACAAGCACTCATTGTCTAGTGATGATGGCGAAGAGGTCACACCCGTTCCCATACCGAACACGGAAGTTAAGCTCTTCAGCGCCGATGGTAGTTGGGGGTTTCCCCCTGCAAGAGTAGGACGTCGCTGGGCACTATAAGAAGTCGTTACCGAGTAATCGGTAACGACTTTTTTTGTTGTGTAAAATCAATGACCTATCTCACAAAGAGATAACTCTTTGTGAGATTTGGTCTCGAAGCGCCATATTTTTACTGATTATGGACAATAATTCAAGAGGTCATTATCTGCCTCTGGATTACTTTAATCCTATATTGAGTAGTGGTTGCTTAAGCATAATAATTAGTACCTCTTATGCTAAAAATTCTTGCTTTTATGAACAAACTAAAAGCTCTCGTAGCAAAACTAGTCACCCTCTCCCGTACTTTTCCAATAAATCGAATGATACTGAATCTGCCATAATCCTAATCTCTTAAAAAATTATCCTCGATCGCCTTCAAATAGTTGATAATATTTCCGAGTGTGCGATAATAAGTAACAAACGCATGGCTAAAAGGGGTGGATTTAGTGGATTCTTCAGCAATTTTGATGGTTTTAATCATATTTTCGATTAATATTGTGTACGTTACTTTTTTTACATTACGTATGATCCTTACATTAAAGGGATTTCGTTATATTGCTGCCATGATAAGTGTAGTGGAGGTCGTTATTTACATAGTGGGTCTTGGCCTTGTTTTGGACAACTTAAATGAGATTCAAAATCTAATTGCATATGCGCTTGGTTATGGAACTGGCGTAATAATAGGAATGAAAATAGAAGAGAAAATGGCACTAGGTTATATTATGGTCAATGTTATAACAACCAATGTCGATACGGATCTGCCAACAGTATTAAGAAATGAAGGATATGGTGTGACGGATTGGATAGCCCACGGGTTAGATGGTAATAGAGTTGCGCTGCAAATACTAACACCACGAAAATATGAATTGAAATTATATGCAAAGTTAAAGGAAATTGACCCAAAAGTGTTTATCATTGCATACGAGCCGAAGTCAATTCATGGTGGCTTTTGGGTGAAGAGTGTAAGGAAAGGAAAGTTATTTTCATGAAAAAAGAAACAGTTTGGTTTGAAGTTGAAGAAAATGAAACAATCACAGATTGTATGGAAAGAATGGGCAAACAAGGTTTTCAAGTTGTAGGTAGAAAAGAAGAACCTCTTTTTGCAGAAGTGGATGGACAGCCTGTACCAATTAGACAAATAATCATGTTAAAAGGGATTAAAGAAGTAAATTAATAAAAATATAGTTTAAAACCGAACATTATACCTAATGTAAAATTAAATGTTCGTTTTTACATGTTGACGTGAGTCGGTAGAATTGTTAAAATATAAATAGAAATGAACGGAAATATCCCCATATATGCTAAAGAATTGGCTTTAGCGTCTCTACCATGTCACCGTAAATGACAGGACTATGCGGGAAAGCAACTTTTGGACTCTGCTAAGAGAATGTGATTACATATGTTAGTAGTCACACCAATTTGGCAATTTTGTTCCTTAAGTAGACTGCTTTTCTTGCGAAGAGAGTAGTTTATTTAAGGAATTTTTTTTATGTCTAACTATTATTAAGCTTCGCAAAATACGCCAAGGTAAGATTGATGGGAGGACAAGAATAATGAACGTTAAAATTGGTGTAATTATGGGCAGTGCCAGTGATTGGGAAACGATGAAACATAGTTGTGAAATTCTTGAAGAACTTCAAATACCATATGAAAAACAAGTAGTTTCTGCGCATCGTACGCCTGATTTAATGTTTGAATATGCAGAGCAAGCGAGAATGCGTGGGATTCAAGTAATCATTGCTGGAGCTGGCGGTGCTGCTCATTTACCAGGTATGGTTGCAGCTAAGACAACACTTCCAGTTATCGGTGTTCCTGTTCAATCAAAGGCACTTAATGGACTGGACTCCCTATTGTCGATCGTACAAATGCCAGGCGGAGTACCAGTTGCGACAGTAGCAATCGGGAAAGCTGGAGCAACGAATGCAGGTTTACTTGCTGCACAAATCCTTTCCATTACAGATGGAGATGTTGAAAAACGTCTTGAAAAAAGAAGAGAAGATACGAAAAATAGCGTCCTAGAGAGTAATGGTGAGTTACAATGACAAAAGTAATTTACCCGGGGCAAACAATCGGTATAATCGGTGGTGGCCAACTTGGACGAATGATGGCTTTAGCTGCAAAAGATGCAGGATTCAAAATAGCGGTACTAGAACCTACTATAGATTCTCCATGTGGGCAGGTTGCGGATATTCGCATTGTTGCACCTTATAACGATGAAGCCGCACTAGAAGAACTTGCAGAAGTAAGTGACGTGATCACATATGAATTTGAAAATATAGATTATACCGGATTGAAAAGACTAACGGAAATTGCTTATGTCCCTCAAGGTGCGGAATTAGTTAAAATTACGCAAGATCGGATAAATGAAAAAAAAGAAATTCAGGCTTCAGGTGTGCCAATTGCAAAATTTGTCGAAGCTAGTACTTTTGAGGAACTAGAACAACGTATAGATGAAATTGGATTTCCTTGTGTTGTAAAAACTGCAAGAGGTGGATATGACGGTAAAGGCCAACTTATAGTCCGATCAAAGGATCACTTAAATAATGCAAAAGTTCTTTTCGAACATTCCGCCTGTATTGCAGAAGCATTTGTTTCATTCGAAAAGGAAATCTCTGTTATTGTCCAAAGAAACGGTGCTGGGCAAACATATTGTCTACCTATTGGAGAAAATATTCATGTGAACCATATTTTGCATGAAACGATTGTTCCAGGAAGAATTGATGCATCACTTGCTACAAAAGCAATAATAGCTGCAGAAACAATTGCAAACCATTTAAATCTAGTGGGTACACTAGCGGTAGAAATGTTCGTTCTAGAGAATAATGAAATCTTAATAAATGAATTGGCTCCTAGACCACATAATTCTGGACACTATTCAATTGAGGCTTGTAGTATCTCTCAATTTCATCAGCATATAAGAGCTATTTGTGGATGGCCACTTCGAGAACCGAAGTTATGGACTGACACAATAATGGTTAACATACTAGGACAACATGTGATACCTCTAACTAAGTCTATTAGTAAATATCCAAACTGGTCTGTTCACATGTATGGCAAAAGTGAGGCAAAGACTAATCGCAAAATGGGACATGTAACAATACTTTCTACTAATATAGAAGAGACGTTAAGGGAAATCGAACAATCCAAAATTTGGTCATAAAAAAGGAGCAATATTAATGATAGAACGTTATACACGCCCTGAAATGGGAGCAATTTGGACAGAAGAAAACAAATACAATGCATGGTTGGAAGTAGAAATATTAGCATGTGAAGCATGGGCTGAAATTGGGGATATTCCAAAAGAGGACGTTGTAACAATTCGTAAAAACGCATCGTTCAATGTGGACCGTATTTTAGAAATTGAAAAAGAAACGAGACATGATGTAGTAGCATTCACTCGCGCGGTTTCTGAAACACTTGGAGAGGAGCGAAAATGGGTACATTATGGTCTAACTTCAACAGACGTAGTAGATACAGCTCTTTCGTATTTAATAAAACAAGCGAATGTTATTTTACGTAAGGATATCCTTAACTTTATCGAAATTCTTGAAAATAAAGCGAAAGAACATAAATACACAGTAATGATGGGGCGTACGCATGGAGTACATGCAGAGCCAACAACTTTTGGACTTAAACTTGCGCTTTGGACAGAAGAAATGAGACGTAATTTAGAACGATTTGAAGCAGCTGCTAAAACGATTGAAACAGGAAAGATGTCAGGCGCTGTAGGAACATATGCGAATATAGACCCATTCGTAGAACAATATGTTTGTGAAAAATTAGGATTAGCGGCATCTCCAATCTCCACTCAAACATTGCAACGTGACCGACACGCACAATATATGAGCACGATCGCATTAATTGCAACTTCTATTGAAAAATTTGCAACTGAAGTTCGCGGGTTACAAAAATCAGAAACTCGTGAGGTAGAAGAATTTTTCTCTAAAGGGCAAAAAGGATCTTCTGCAATGCCACATAAACGAAATCCAATTGGTTCAGAAAATATGGTAGGACTTTCAAGATTAATTCGTGGTTACATGATGACTGCATATGAAAACGTTGCTTTATGGCATGAAAGAGATATCTCTCATTCCTCAGCAGAACGAGTTATTTTACCAGATGCAACCATTGCACTTAATTATATGTTAAATCGTTTCAGTAATATTGTGAAAAACTTAACAGTGTTCCCTGAAAACATGAAACGTAATATGGATTCTACTTTAGGATTAATTTATTCCCAACGAGTCCTTCTTGCACTTATTGACAAAGGTCTAGCTCGTGAAACAGCATATGACACGGTACAACCACTAGCGATGCAAGCATGGGAATCTCAAACTGCTTTTCGTACATTTGTGGATGCCGATGAAAAAATCACTTCTTTATTAACAAAAGAAAATTTAGATGATTGCTTTGACTACAATTATCACATTCAGCATGTAGATATGATTTTTGAACGTTTAGGGCTAAATTAATGGCACATTAGTGGATTCGGGAAATTCATTCAGCTAACAATCAGTTGGGGAAATATCCAACTGATTGAAGCTTCACTTTTTGGAGGGGTTACCAGTGAAAAAAGGTCGTCTATTATACGAAGGTAAAGCAAAACAATTATTCGCAACAGAAGATGAAAATATCCTTTTTGTTTCTTATAAGGATAGTGCTACAGCTTTCAACGGAGAGAAAAAAGAAGAAATAGATGGAAAAGGCAATTTAAACAATAAAATTACAACGATTCTATTTCAACAATTGAAAAAAAATGGAATTGAATCTCACTTTGTAGAGCAAATTTCAGAGAATGAACAACTTGTAAGAAAAGTGGAGATTATCCCACTAGAAGTTGTTGTTCGAAATGTAGCAGCAGGAAGTCTTGCTAAAAGATTAGGAATGGACGAAGGAATTCTTCTAAAACATCCAATCGTTGAATTTTATTACAAAGATGATGCACTTGGAGATCCATTACTGACAGACGCACATATTGAATTACTTGAACTTGCGAAACCTGAAGAAATAGAGACACTTAATAGAAAAGCACTGGATATCAACCAAGTGTTACAGCCAATTTTCAAGGAAATAGGTGTAACTCTAGTAGACTTCAAACTAGAATTTGGGAAAACTGCAAACGGTGAAATACTACTTGCAGATGAGATTTCTCCAGATACTTGCAGACTATGGGATGACGAAACAAACAACAAACTGGATAAAGATGTATTCAGACGTAATTTAGGAAGTTTAACAGAAGTTTATGAAATAATACTTTCCCGCCTAGGAGGATTATCAAAATGAAAAAAGTTAAAGTATATGTGACGTTACGTGAAAGTGTTTTAGATCCACAAGGTTCTGCAGTTATGGGGGCTCTTCATTCCATGAATTACAACGAAGTGAAAGATGTACGAATCGGTAAATTTCTAGAGCTTCAAATCGAAGAAAGCGATCGGGATTTGGACGTACTCGTAAAAGAAATGTGTGAAAAGCTACTAACAAATACAGTGATCGAAGACTATCGTTACGATGTTGAGGAGGCTGTTACCAAATGAAGTTCGCAGTAATCGTTTTTCCAGGATCGAACTGTGATTTAGATATGTACCATGCGATTAAAGATGAGCTAGGGGAAGAAGTGGACTATGTTTGGCATGATCAAACGGATTTAAGTGGATACGACGGAGTATTATTGCCTGGAGGCTTTGCTTACGGAGACTACCTACGTTGTGGTGCGATTTCTCGTTTTTCAAACGTTATGTCTGAAGTTATTAAAGCAGCCGAAGCTGGCAAGCCAATTCTAGGCGTTTGCAACGGTTTCCAAGTATTAACAGAAGCTGGGCTTCTACCGGGAGCACTTCTAAGAAACAAAAACCTTAAATTCATGTGTCGTACGATAGATTTGAAAGTTGTTAACAATGAAACACTATTTACTTCTGAATACGCAAAAGACGAAGTGATTCGAATTCCAATAGCGCATGGCGAAGGAAACTATTATTGCGACGAAGAAACGCTTGCTAGTTTAAAAGAAAATAACCAAATCGTTTTCACGTATGCTTCTGAAAATCCAAATGGAAGTATGGAAGATATTGCAGGTATTGTCAATGAAAAAGGAAATGTCCTTGGCATGATGCCTCACCCAGAACGTGCTGCAAATGACATTATGGGCGGATCAGATGGACTAGCGCTATTCAAATCAATCGTGAAACAGTGGAGGGAATCACATGTCAGTCATGCTTGAACCAAATCCAACGCAAATTAAAGAACAAAAATTATATGCTCAAATGGGGATGTCAGACGAAGAATTTGACATGGTAGAAAAGATTTTAGGTCGTCTACCCAACTATACAGAGACTGGATTATTCTCTGTTATGTGGTCGGAACATTGCTCGTATAAAAACTCTAAACCAGTATTACGCAAGTTCCCTACGAAAGGTCCTCAAGTACTACAAGGACCAGGAGAAGGTGCTGGAATTGTTGATATTGGCGATGGTCAAGCGGTTGTGTTCAAAATGGAATCACATAATCACCCTTCTGCAATCGAACCTTACCAAGGTGCTGCAACTGGTGTTGGTGGAATTATTCGTGATGTGTTCTCCATGGGAGCTCGTCCAATTGCATTGCTAAATTCGCTTCGTTTCGGCGAATTAAAAACACCTCGTGTGAAGTACTTATTTGAAGAAGTAGTAGCGGGGATTGCAGGATATGGGAACTGTATCGGTATTCCGACAGTTGGTGGAGAAATTCAATTTGACGATTGCTACGAAGGAAATCCCCTTGTGAATGCAATGTGTGTTGGATTGATCAATCATGAAGATATTCAAAAAGGAATTGCTGCCGGAGAGGGAAACACAGTAATGTATGCTGGGGCAAAAACTGGTCGTGACGGTATACATGGTGCGACATTCGCATCGGAAGAATTAACTGAAGCTTCAGAAGAAAAGCGTCCAGCAGTTCAAGTTGGAGATCCATTCATGGAGAAACTTTTACTTGAAGCTTGTTTAGAGATAATCAAATCAGATGCTTTAATCGGTATTCAAGATATGGGTGCTGCAGGTTTAACTTCATCATCTGCAGAAATGGCTTCAAAAGCTGGTTACGGCGTAGAAATGAACTTAGATTTTGTACCCCAACGTGAAACTGGCATGACTGCATATGAAATGATGCTTTCTGAATCACAAGAACGTATGTTAATCGTTGTGAAAAAAGGTCGCGAAGATGAAATCGTGCAGATTTTTGAAAAGTATGGTTTAGACTGTGTAGCTGTTGGTAAAGTAACAAACGATAAAATGCTTCGTTTACTTCATAACGGAGAAGTTGTGGCAGAAGTTCCGGCGGATGCACTTGCAGAAGAAGCTCCAGTGTATTACAAGCCATCGTCTGTACCTGCTTATTATACTGAATTCCAATCCATGGAAAATTTAGAGCCAGCAGTTTCGGATTATAAAGAAACTTTATTAAGCCTATTGCAACAACCAACGATCGCTTCAAAGGAATGGGTTTATGATCAATATGACTATCAAGTTCGTACAAGTACAGTAGTTACACCTGGTTCAGATGCTGCAGTAGTTCGCGTTCGTGGCACGAATAAAGGATTAGCAATGACGACAGATTGTAACTCTAGATATATTTATTTGGATCCATTTACAGGTGGGAAAATTGCTGTAGCGGAAGCTGCACGTAATGTTGTATGTTCTGGTGCTAAGCCACTTGCAATTACTGACTGCTTAAATTTTGGGAACCCAGAAAACCCTGAAATATTCTGGCAGTTAGAGAAATCTGCAGACGGTATTTCGGAAGCATGTATTGCACTAGAATCACCTGTTATTGGTGGGAATGTTTCATTGTACAACGAACGTAGTGGAACAGCAGTTTATCCAACGCCAACAATCGGTCTTGTTGGACTAGTAGAGGATTTGGCGCATGTAACGACTCAATTTGTTAAACAAGGCGGAGATATTGTTTACGTAATTGGTGAGACAAAAACGGAATTTGGTGGATCTGAACTTCAGAAATTAGTAGAGAAGCGTATTTTCGGTCAAGCACCATCTATTGACCTTCAAGTAGAAGTAGCACGTCAAACAGCACTTCTTAATGCAATCAGAGCAGGGGTTGTACAATCTGCACATGATCTTGCGGAAGGCGGACTTGCAGTAGCGTTAGCGGAAAAAACATTTGGTGCTAAAGGTCTCGGAGTAGAAGTCACACTATCTGGATCTCCAACAACAGCGTTATTTAGTGAATCTCAATCACGTTTCTTAATTACAGTTAAACCTGAACATGTAGAGAAGTTTGAAGAATTCATGCAAGATGCAGTTCGCATTGGTACAGTTACAGATGCGAATAAAGTGATTATTTCCAACGAGGATGGAACTGAATGGATTAACGGTTCTGTTGACGAATTCCGTTCCGCTTGGAAAGGAGCAATCCCATGCTTGCTGAACTCAGAGGCTTAAACGAAGAATGTGGCGTTTTTGGGATTTGGGGACATCCAGATCCAGCACCAATTAGCTATTATGGATTACATGCACTTCAACATAGAGGGCAAGAAGGTGCTGGTATTGTTGTAACAGATGGAGAATTTTTACGTGCTGTTAAAGGTGAAGGACTAGTAAACGATGTTTTCAGTAATGGGAAACTTGAAAAGTTAGAAGGAAAGGCTGCCATTGCACATGTTCGTTATGCAACTGCAGGCGGATCTGGAATTGAAAATGTGCAACCATTACTTTTTAACTCGACTACTGGTAGTCTTGCCATTGCGCATAACGGAAATATTGTAAATGCGAATCGATTAAAGCGTAGTTTGGAGCAGCAAGGAAGTATTTTTCAGACAACTTCCGATACAGAAGTGTTAGCGCATTTATTGAAAAAGAGTCGTCATACTTCTTTAGAGGAACGTGCAAAACAAGCACTAAAATTATTAGACGGCGCATTTGCATTTATAATTCTTACTGAAGATGAAATGATGGTAGCGCAAGATCCTCACGGCATGCGACCGCTTTCTTTAGGGAAACTAGGTGATGCGTGGGTTGTAGCATCCGAAACGAGTGCGTTCGATTTAATCGGAGCGGAAGTTATTCGTTCAGTAGAGCCAGGAGAGTTACTTATTATTAATGATCAGGGCTTGCGATCTGAGCGTTTCTCAGAACCAGCAGAACGTGCGATTTGCACGATGGAATATGTGTATTTCTCCCGTCCGGATTCTGATATTGACGGTATTAATATTCATAGCGCAAGAAAACGCCTTGGTATACAGTTAGCAAAAGAAATTCAAGTGGAAGCTGATCTTGTTACAGGAGTACCGGATTCTAGTATTTCTGCAGCAATCGGATTTTCAGAAGCAACAGGTATTCCATATGAATTAGGTCTTATTAAGAATCGCTATGTTGGACGTACGTTTATCCAGCCTTCGCAAGATTTACGAGAACGTGGTGTGAAAATGAAACTATCGCCAGTTCGTCAAGTGGTAAATGGCAAACGTGTTGTGATGGTGGATGATTCAATTGTCCGTGGAACAACTTCACGACGCATTGTGAAAATGTTAAAAGATGCGGGAGCTAAGGAAGTACATGTTGTTATAAGTTCACCTCCTCTAAAAAACCCGTGCTTTTATGGAATTGATATTAGTTCTGATGAGGAATTGATCGCATCTAACAATAGTGTGGAAGAGATGCGCGAGTTAATAGGTGCAGACTCGCTTTCATTTTTATCTGTAGAAGGCATGGTATCAGCAATTGGCAGAACGGATGAAGGGAAAAATTGCGGACATTGTTTAGCATGTTTTACAGGCGAATATCCTACGCCAATTTCTCCAAGTACAAAATTACCACATGAAAAAGAGCTTGTTCGATAGGGGGATTCTACATGTCAAAAGCATATGAAAAAGCAGGCGTAAATATTGAAGCTGGCTATGAAGCAGTGAAAAGAATGAAGTCACATGTCGAACGGACAGCTAGAAAAGGAATCATGGGGACTTTCGGTGGTTTCGGTGGGATGTTTGATTTATCTTCATTGAATTATAAAGAACCTGTCTTAATTTCTGGGACAGACGGTGTTGGCACCAAGTTAAAACTAGCATTTATGACGGATTCGCACGATACAATCGGTGTGGATTGTGTGGCAATGTGTGTTAACGATATCGTGGCTCAAGGAGCTGAACCATTATTTTTCCTGGATTATGTAGCGGTAGGAAAAGCAGTTCCTGAACGTATTGAACAAATCGTAAAAGGTGTCGCTGATGGATGTGTTCAGTCTGGAGCAGCTTTAATCGGTGGCGAAACAGCTGAAATGCCAGGTTTATATGAGGAAGACGAGTATGACTTAGCTGGATTTGCCGTTGGTGCTTGTGAAAAGTCTAAAATCGTAACTGGAGAGAAAATTGCTGATGGAGATGTGCTAGTTGGTATTGCTTCTAGTGGTGTTCATTCGAATGGATATTCTCTCGTGCGTAAAATTGTATTTGAAGATAAACGATACTCTACTGAAGCAGTAGTGGAGGGGTATGAAGAACTTGGCGAAATAGGGAAAGCACTTTTAACACCAACTAAAATTTACGCGAAGCCTGTAATGGAGATGCATCAGGAGCTTGAAATTCACGGAATGGCCCATATAACGGGTGGCGGATTTTATGAAAATCTACCGCGCATGATGCCTGAAGGGTTAGCTGTAGAAATCGATTTAGGTTCATGGGAAGTACTTCCTGTTTTCCATTTCTTGAAAGAAAAAGGCGAGTTGTCCGATCGTGATTTATATAATGTTTTCAATATGGGTATTGGATTTGTTTTAGCACTTTCAACCGAGGAAGCAGAAAAAACAATTGCAATTGCAGAAGCCCATGGGGAAAAAGCGTATATAATCGGTCGTGTTGTGAAAGGTGAAGGTGTTTTATTCAACGGAACGCATGATGGGAGTTTAGTGTAATGGCTCGAACACCAAAATTTGCAGTCTTTGCATCAGGAAGTGGAAGTAACTTCCAAGCTATTCACGATGCTGTAAGTGATGGTACTTTGGCTGGACAAGCGGTGTTAGTTGTGACCGACAAACCTGATGCCTATGTAGTAGAACGTGCTCGACTTGCAGAAATTGAAACTTTAGCAATTAAACCATCCGAATTTCCATCAAAGGAAGCATACGAACAAGTTATTTTACAAAAGCTTTCGGAGCTTGATGTCGAATGGATTGTTCTTGCTGGATATATGCGTTTAATTGGGAGTGTATTACTCGATGCATATCCAAATAGAATTATTAATATCCATCCATCCTTGCTTCCGGCGTTTCCAGGAAAAGATGCAATCGGACAAGCGATGGCATATGGGGTGAAGATTACTGGTGTATCTGTTCACTTTGTAGATGCTGGCATGGATACAGGTCCCATTTTGGCCCAACAGGCAGTGGAAGTAGTGAACGGAGATAGAGAGAAAACAGAAGAGCGAATTCATGCAGTAGAGCATGCATTATATACAAAGACCTTACAAGACTTATGGAGCCGGTAATATTACCGGCTTTTGCAAATAAAAGGAGGAAATATTGTGTCAAAACGTGCATTAATAAGTGTGTCAGATAAATCAGGGATTCTTGAATTTGCAAAAGAGCTAGAACAGCTTGGATATGAAATTTTATCAACTGGTGGGACAAAATCATTTTTAGAACAAAATGGTGTATCAATTACATCCGTAGACGCAGTAACTAACTTCCCTGAAATTTTGGATGGCCGCGTAAAAACATTAAATCCGATGATTCACGGTGGATTGTTAGCAAAACATGATGACCCTTCTCACCAAGCACAATTAGAAGAACATAATATCACACCAATTCAAGTTGTATGTGTGAATTTATATCCTTTCCTCGAAACGATTTCAAAACCAGATGTTGCGTTTGAAGATGCAATTGAAAATATCGATATTGGTGGTCCATCAATGCTTCGTTCCGCTGCTAAAAATCATCAATATGTAACAGTGGTAACAGATGCCTCAGATTATACAGAAGTATTGGAGCAATTAAAAAAAGCTGGTGAAACAACAATTGAGACACGTAGTAAGCTAGCTGCAAAAGTTTTCCGCCACACAGCTGCGTATGATGCATTGATTGCTAGCTACATGACTGATTTAACTGGCGAAGATTTCCCGGAGCTTTTGACCCTTACTTATGAACGTAAACAAACATTACGCTACGGTGAAAATCCTCATCAACAAGCAGCATTTTACAAACGCCCTCTTGGATCTGATTTCTCGGTTGCTTCTGCAACGCAATTGCACGGGAAAGAACTTTCTTACAACAATATTCAAGATGCAAATGCCGCACTTCAAATTGTAAAGGAATTTGAAATACCTGCTGCAGTAGCAGTAAAACATATGAATCCTTGTGGTGTTGGAACAGGAGAAACAATTTCAGCAGCTTTCAATAAAGCATATGAAGCCGATTCAACTTCTATCTTCGGTGGAATTGTTGCATTAAATCGTGAAGTAGACGCAGCAACTGCAAAAGTGTTAGCAGGTATTTTCTTAGAAATTATCATCGCTCCTTCATTCTCAGAGGAAGCAATTGCTATGTTAACAGCGAAGAAAAATATTCGTCTTCTAACAATATCTTATGAACAAACGAAAAAAGATGCATGGAACGCAGTATCTGTTGAAGGTGGGTTATTAGTTCAATCTCCTGATTCATATGGATTAAAAGATGCAGATGTGAAAGTCGTTACAGACCGCGAGCCTACTGCAGATGAATGGAAAGCATTAGAGCTTGGTTGGAGTGTAGTAAAACATGTGAAATCGAACGCAATTGTTGTTGCTACAGAAGACATGACAATTGGTGTTGGTGCTGGTCAAATGAACCGAGTAGGATCTGCAAAAATTGCACTAGAACAAGCTGGAGAACGTGCAAAAGGAGCAGGACTAGCATCGGATGCATTTTTCCCAATGAACGATACAGTAGAAATAGCTGCTAAAGCTGGTATTACGGCGATAATTCAAACAGGTGGCTCTGTCAAAGATCAAGATTCCATAGACAAAGCAAATGAATATGGAATTGCGATGGTATTTACTGGCGTTCGTCATTTCAAACATTAAGGGAGGTATATCTCATATGAATATTCTCGTGATTGGTAGTGGTGGCCGCGAGCATGCTATTGCAAAGCAGTTCAGTAATTCTCCTTCTGTAAGTAAAGTATTTGTAGCACCAGGAAATGTTGGTATGGCAAATGATGCACAAATCGTCCCAATAGATGTCATGGCATTTGATGAGCTTGCACAGTTTGCAATAGATAATGCTATTGATGTGACGTTTGTCGGGCCAGAGCAACCACTTGTGGCTGGAATCGTGGATCACTTCAGTAAGCAAGGTCTTCGAATCTTCGGACCTTCTAAAGCAGCAGCACAATTGGAAGGAAGTAAAACATTTGCTAAAGAGCTGATGATAAAGCACGGCATTCCAACTGCCGCTTATGAAACTTTTACAGATGTGGACAAGGCGAAAGCTTATATTGAAAAAATCGGTGCTCCAATTGTTGTGAAAGCGGACGGTCTTGCTGCAGGAAAAGGTGTAGTAGTTGCCATGACGGTGGAAGAAGCGAACATTGCTGTAGAAGACATGATTGGCAATCAATTATTTGGTGATTCTTCATCAAGTGTTGTCATTGAGGAATTTTTAGTTGGAGAAGAAATTTCATATATGTCATTTGTACATAATGGACAAATTTATCCAATGGTCATTTCACAAGATCATAAACGTGCATATGACGGAGATAAAGGGCCAAATACCGGTGGAATGGGTGCCTATTCGCCAGTTCCCCAGATTGCTAGCGAAGTAGTGGAATTAGCTTATAATACGGTAGTAGTGCCAACTGTGAAAGCAATGGAGCAAGAAGGTACACCGTTCACAGGTATTTTATATGCTGGTCTTATAATTACGAATGAAGGACCAAAAGTAATCGAGTTTAATGCTCGATTTGGAGATCCGGAAACACAAGTAGTTCTGCCTCGTATGAAAAGTGATTTCGGCAAGTTTATGACAGCCTTAATGGATGAAAAACCATTTGAGTTAGAATGGTCCGATGAAGAAATGTTAGGTGTTGTCATTGCATCTGCTGGTTATCCAAATGATGTACAAAAAGGGGCGGAGTTACCGGATCTTTCTACTCTAGAAGAAGCGGGTCTTCACCTCTTTCACGCGGGAACTAGAGCTGGAGTAGATGGATTTATAGCAAACGGTGGTCGTATAATTTTAGTAGCTGCAAGTGAATCTACATTAAAAGAGGCCCAGCAAAAAGTATATGACGGATTGTCTAAATTACAATGGGATGGTCTATTCTTCCGTTCAGATATTGGCTGGCGAACTTTTTCATAATCTAAGTTCGCTTTAGAATAAATGATAAAATGAGAAGCAGGACCTAACTTTAGGTTTAGCTTCTCATTCCTATGTTAGATCACAAGAATGACATTTGCCCAATCCAAATAAACGAAAGAAAAATTACAAGTTGTTGAATATCCATCTTCTTCTATTGAATGAAACAAGACGATAGTTTACAATTTTACGTTTGAGTTCGCTTTTTAGAAAAAGTGCGTCGTAGTGACCGCAGAGATTTCCGCTCTAGTCGGACGCTTTCCGAGGGGGAAGCGATGAGCCAGCACCGTCGCATGCGCGCCGTTTGTGCTGTCTCATCTGTCTCCCTGATCCCTTCGGAGTCGCCGCCTGCCGCTGCAATCAATAATGTGCAATATTTTACTCGTTATCCACAACATAGAATACGTTTTACGCAATCTTACAAGGCATATGCGCAATATAATGATAGCGCACACTTTATAAGTGGCATCTCACTCTAAGTTAAGGCTTTATTATTAAGAGAAATGGTCTCGTTCAGCCATTTATTGGATTTTATTTTAGAAAACCCTTCATAATATTGAACGAAATATAGTAGTGATGCTGAATAGTTAGCAAATAGGATGGATTTTCGCTGCAGGGCGGCGACTCCAGCAGGATCAAGTGAGCAAAATGAGCCTTCACAACGGCGCGTAGCGACTGTGAAGGCTCATCGCACACCCTGCGGAAAGCGTCCGCCATGCAGCGAAAATCCCGGCGGTCACTATAACGCATTATTTCTACAATAAGACGGGAAACTAATCGTACATTAACCAATACGTATTAGATGGAAAAAATATGATAATCAACAGTCATGGAAAAATTACTGTAAATCTATTAATTTACAACTGAAATTTCTATAAATTAACAAAGAACACTTTGTTTTACTAAAGTGATATGCTATATTTATTTTTACGAGCAACCTAAAAGGAAGGAGAATGGATGGTATGCAATATCCAATTTGGAAAATAGAAGAAATTAGGCATCAACTAGAAGTAGTAAGTGGAACAAAGGCACCAGATATTCTTATAAAAAATGCAACATACTTACATAGTCATTTAAAAAAGTGGATTACCGGTAATGTTTGGATTGTAGCGGATCGTATTGTATACACGGGAATAGAAATGCCACTTGTTTCTGAAAAAACGGAAGTGTATGATGCAAGCGGACAAAAGATAGTTCCTGGTTATATGGAACCTCATGTACATCCATTTCAACTTTATCACCCACAATCTTTTGCTGATTATGCTGCACAACGTGGAACGACTACCTTCATTGCAGACAATCTAGTATTTTTTTTAGCACTTGAAAATAAGAAAGCGTTTTCAATAATGGACCAATTAAATAAACTACCTTTTTCCTTTTATTGGTGGGCACGCTTTGATTCACAAACAGAGTTAGAAAATGAAGAGGAGTTATTTACCTCTAAATCGATAGGGGAATGGATCGAAAGACCCGATGTTATTATGGGTGGGGAGTTAACAGGATGGCCAAGACTACTTTCTGGTGATGATCAGATGCTGTATTGGATGCAGCAAGCAAAAATGAATGGAATGAAAATAGAAGGGCATTTCCCAGGTGCATCGGAGCGAACGCTTGCACGAATGCGTCTACTTGGAGCAGATGGTGATCATGAATCTATGACAATTGAAGAAGTAGAAAGACGCATTCTTCACGGATATGCAGTGACGCTTCGACATTCTTCCATTCGTCCTGATTTACCAATTCTACTAAAAGGTATTTTAGAAAAGGATCTTCATATTTTTGATCACTTAATGATGACAACGGACGGAGCTACCCCTTCGTTTCACCTAGATGGCGTAATGGACAAATGTATCCAAGTTGCTTTAGATGCTGGAGTAAACCCAATCGATGCTTATTTAATGGCATCGTTCAATGTTGCGAAATACTATAATCTATCTAACTTACATGGGGTTATTGCTACTGGGAGATTTGCAACGTTAAACTTTTTAGAAGATGAGTTTAATCCAGTACCAATAAGTGTTTTATCTAAAGGGGAATGGTTAAAACGTGACGGTGAAAAAGTGCAGGCTCTAGCACCTGTCGATTGGTCAGATATGCAGTCCTTAAATTTAGATTTTCATTTAACGGATGATGATTTTCAATTCTCCATGCCATTTGGAATTGAAATGGTAAATGATGTAATTACGAAACCATATTCTATTTCGGTCGATACAACGGAAAATGAACTTTCATCGAATCATGACGAAAGCTTCCTTATGTTAATTGACCGAAACGGTAAGTGGAAAGTAACAACACTTATCAAAGGATTTGCAACATCGGTCAAAGGATTTGCATCTTCCTATTCTAATACTGGTGATATATTATTAATTGGTAAAAATAAAAAAAGTATGTTAAAAGCTTTTGATGAGATGAAGAAGATGAATGGTGGAATCGTCTTAGTAGAGGACAATCAAGTCATTTGTTCTATCCATCTTCCAATAGGTGGAGGACTCTCCGACAAGCCGATGGAAGACTTGATAGAAGAAGAGTTGCTATTAAAGAAAGAGTTGGCTGCTAGAGGATTTAAGCATGGGGATGCTATTTATACTCTATTATTCTTGCAATCGACGCATTTGCCTTATGTTCGAATTACGCAAAGAGGAATTTTTGATGTGATGAAAAAACAAGTACTATTTCCAGCACTCATGAGGTAGGGGGAATCTTATGTTCAAAAAAAGGGGTTTTATATTTGCACTGTGCATTTTAGCATTAGTTGCCTGTACAAAAAAAGAAGAAGTACAAGAAGAAGTTAAAGAACAAGTTGAACCAGAAAAAGTAGAGGAAGTAGTAAAGGAAGTGGCAGTACTTCCTTATTTTGCTCCCTTCACGGGGATTGGCTCAGAAGTTGTAATGCAACAAAGGCCAATCCTTGTTACAATGAATAACCATCCGTTGGCGCGACCACAATCAGGGATTGCTCAGGCGGATATAGTGTATGAAATGTTGGCAGAAGGAAATGTGACGAGATTTCTTGCACTCTATCAAAGTGAAATTCCAGAAACGATTGGGCCAGTGAGAAGTGCACGTGACTATTTTGTTACGATTGCCAAGGGTTTAAATGCATTTTACATTGCACATGGATATAGTCCGGATGCAAAAAAAATGTTAGATGCGAGAGTTGTGGATAATATTAATGGGATGCAGTATGATGGTATCCTATTTAAAAGGTCAAAGGAACGTAAGGCTCCGCATAACTCCTACATTTCAAAAGAAAATATTTTTGTAGGTGCGGAAAAAGTAGGGGCTTCAATGGAAATAAATAAAATTCCACCATTTTCTTTTTATGATTCTGTAGAAGATGTGAAAATTGGGAATCCCGCATCTAGTGTAAGTATTCGTTATGGATCAGGGACAAGCTTTGAAAATCAATATACGTATTTACCAGATGAAGGGCTGTATGAAAGAACAACAGCAGGAGTCTTGACGAAGGATAAGGAGTCGGATGAGCTTGTCAAACTTTCCAACGTTATCTTTATGGAAATCCCACATAAAACGATTGATAATGCCGGTAGACAAGAACTTACATTAACTGCCGGAGGAAAAGCTTACCTTTTCCAAGCTGGGATAATGAAAGAAATCGAGTGGGGAAATATTGATGGTCTTCTTATTCCAATGGAAAATGGGGTTCCGGCAAAACTTGTTAAAGGAAAGTCATGGATCAGTATTGTTCCAACACATCCGGGAATTGAAAAAATGGTGAACTTTTTACCATAATAGAAGTTTAAATCAGAGGGGAATGAAAAACTTATGCAAGTTGAGAAAATAAAAGGACATCAAACAGACCAATTATTTAAAGCGGTTTTAGAATTAAAGAATATGGAAGAATGTTATCGATTTTTCGACGACTTATGTACAATAAGCGAAATTCAATCACTAGCACAACGCTTCGAGGTTGCTCATTTATTGAGATTGAAAAAAACATATGAAACGATCAAAAAAGAAACCGGTGCGAGTACGGCAACAATTTCACGTGTTAGACGTTGTTTCGATTATGGAAATGACACGTATGATGAAATGCTTGGTCGTCTATATCCAGATGAACAGCCTTTTCAAAACCCTAGAGGGTAATTTGAAACAGTAACCATTACCAGTTTCAATAGATAGACTTAACTGAACAGAAGCCTCTGTTCAGTTTTTTTGTTATAATGAGGAATGCTAACTAACGATTTGTAGGTGAAAAAAATGGAGTATAAAGAATGGCGACATATATTTAAATTGGATCCAGCTAAAGCAATTAGTGATGATGCTTTAGAAAAGGTTTGCGAATCTGGAACAGATGCTATCATGATTGGTGGCTCCGATGGAGTAACGCTTGATAATGTCATTGATTTATTAATGCGTATTAGACGTTATGCTGTTCCCGTAGCACTTGAAGTGTCGACGATTGAGTCGATTACGCCTGGTTTTGATTATTATTTTATACCAAGTGTTTTAAACAGCGTGGAAACAAAATGGGTAAAGGATTTACATCACGAAGCAACAAAGGAATTTGGAGAAGTGATGAACTGGGAGGAAATTATTCCGGAGGGATATTGTATTTTAAATCCCGATTGCAAAGCGGCTAAAATTACGAATGCCAAACACCCAAAAACAAATGACGATATTATTGCATACGCACAAATGGTTGAGCATATGTTTAAATTTCCTATTTTCTATATGGAATACAGCGGGATGTATGGTGATGTCGAAGTGGTTAAAAAAGTAAAATCTAGATTAGTACACACGAAACTTTTTTATGGTGGTGGCATCCAGAATGAAGCACAGGCAAGAGAAATGGCAGCGCATGCGGACGCCATTATTGTCGGAAATCGAGTATATGAAAATTTAGAAGAAGCACTGAAAACAGTACATGCTATTAAGTAATATTTGTGTAATATGACATGGAGCGGTATAATAATTAGAACAAATGTTCTTTAAAGGAAGTGTAATATGGAGCTCATAGCAAAAAACTTATTAAACGGGATGAATAAGGAACAAGCAAAAGCAGTTAAAAAAACGGAAGGCCCTCTACTCATTATGGCTGGAGCAGGTTCAGGGAAAACCCGTGTATTAACGCATCGAATTGCTTACTTAATAGTAGAAAAAGAAGTATACCCTTCCAAAATACTTGCTATTACCTTTACGAATAAAGCCGCACGTGAAATGCGTGAACGAATCAATAGCATTTTAGGTGCTGGAACAGGGGAGAGTATGTGGGTATCCACGTTTCACTCGATGTGCGTTCGTATTTTAAGAAGAGATATCGACCGAATAGGTTATTCAAAAAGCTTCTCCATTTTAGATACGACAGATCAGTTATCGGTTATTAAAGGTATTTTAAAGGAACAAAATATTGATTCGAAAAAATATGATCCACGATCGATGTTAAATGCGATTAGTAGTGCTAAAAATATTTGTATAGATGCAGCTACATTTAAAGCACAAATGAACGAAATGAATCCATTTGAAAAAACAGTTGCAGAAGTATATACAGGGTATGAGAAGCGTTTAAGAAAGAACCAATCCCTTGATTTTGACGATTTAATCATGACAACTTTAACCCTTTTTAAACGAGTTCCGGAAGTATTAGAGTTTTATCAAAACAAATTCCAATATATTCATGTGGATGAGTATCAAGATACCAATAAAGCACAATATGAATTAGTACAAATGCTTGCCCAAAAATTCAAAAATATTTGTGTAGTGGGTGATTCCGATCAATCCATTTATCGATGGCGTGGAGCGGACATTCAAAATATATTATCATTTGAAAAAGATTATCCGAACGCAACCGTGATAATGCTAGAGCAAAATTACCGCTCTTCACAAAGAATCCTACAAGCAGCAAATGACGTCATTGGTAATAATACAAGTAGATATCCAAAAGTACTGCGAACGGACAATCAAGAAGGCGAGAAAATTCGAATGTTCCGAGCATTTAATGAGCAACAAGAGTCACAATTTGTCGTACAAACTATTCAAGAGTTGCTAGAACAAGAAAACCGTACATTGGATGACTTTGCTATTTTGTATCGCACGAACGCACAATCTCGTGTGATGGAGGAAGTACTCGTCAAATCGAATATGGCCTATACGATTGTCGGAGGTACTAAGTTCTATGATCGAAAAGAAATTAAAGACTTACTCGCGTATCTCCGTTTAATTGCCAATAACGATGATGACTTATCGCTTGCACGAATTATTAATGAACCAAAGCGTAATATTGGAGCAACTTCTTTTGAACGCATCGCGATGTATGCACTAGAGCAAGATCGTTCTATTCTTGATACTTTGAATGAAGTAGATTTCATGGGATTACCTGCACGAGCAGTTAATTCAGTTGTTCAATTTCAAGGACTTATTCAAAACTTTACGCAAATGCAAGAGTTTTTATCTGTGACAGAAATAGTGGAGCAAATATTAGATGAAACGGGTTATCGTACAATGCTGAAAAATGAAAAAACAATCGAAGCTGAAAGTAGACTAGAAAATATTGAAGAGTTTTTATCCGTAACGAAAGCATTTGAAGAAAAAAGTGATGATAAATCCCTTGTTGCCTTTTTAACGGATTTAGCGCTTATTTCCGATATTGATAAACTAGATGAAGAGGAAGATACGTCTCAAGGGAATGTTATCTTAATGACGATGCATGCTGCAAAAGGACTTGAATTCCCAGTTGTTTTCATCATAGGAATGGAAGAAAATATTTTTCCTCATTCCCGCTCCATTGGGGATGACGATGAGATGGAAGAAGAACGTCGACTTGCCTATGTAGGAATCACTCGAGCAGAGGAAAGATTGTTTATCACATGTGCTCAGTCTCGTACTATTTTTGGACGAGGTAGTTTCAATAGTCCTTCTCGTTTTATCAGGGAAATTTCCGAGGAAATTATCGAAGTGGTAGGCGGAATGAATGAGAATAAGAAAGGCGCGGCATCTTCTGCGAAAGCAATTCCACAAGCAAGAAAGGCAGTAGTTACTCGTCCTGCTTATAATGAGTCAGGTGGAGAGAAAATAGGCTGGCAAGTGGGAGATAAAGCGGTGCATAAAAAATGGGGCGTGGGTATGGTAGTAAGCGTTCGAGGTGAAGGTGAAAATACGGAGCTCGATATTGCGTTTCCAAGTCCAACAGGTGTTAAACGATTGCTTGCAAAATTTGCACCGATAGAAAAAGGATAATTCACTTGGTGGAGGAAAACCGATGGAAAAATTAGAACAACGAGTACAAGAGCTACATAAGCTTTTGTATGACTATGGATATGCGTATTATGTATTGGATGAACCGATTGTTCCTGATGCTATTTATGATCAGTATTTAAACGAATTAATTGCATTAGAAGAACAAAATCCAAATTTAATATTACCAGATTCGCCCACACAACGAGTGGGCGCTACTATAATAGATGGGTTTCAAAAAGTAACGCATAGGAATCCGATGTTGAGCCTATCTAATGCATTTAATGAGGAGGATATACGTGATTTTGACAACCGAATTCGTAGTATGATGGATGAATCACCGACCTATGTGTGCGAACTGAAGATCGACGGATTAGCTATTTCACTTCTGTATGAAGATGGAATTCTTTCTCGAGGTGCTACGCGTGGGGATGGGACAACAGGAGAAGACATTACAAGTAATATAAAAACAATACGATCCATACCTCTTCGTTTAAAAGACAAAGTAACAATCGAAGCAAGAGGAGAAGCTTATATGCCCAAATCTTCGTTTCGCAATCTAAACGAAGAAAGAGCTGAACGGGGAGAAGAATTATTAGCTAATCCACGTAACGCTGCTGCAGGATCACTTCGTCAATTAGATCCTAAAATGGCAGCAAGTCGAAAGCTTTCCTTCTTTGCATATGGAATGGGTAGCGACGGGGAAGTACAAAACATTGATCAGCATTCCGCTGCTCTTCAATTTATGAAAGAACAAGGATTACCGACCAATAAAGAGACGAGAAAGTGTTCTTCGATAGAAGAGGTACTTGAATTTATTCAAGAATGGACAGCTAAGCGAAGTAATATTCCATATGAAATAGATGGCATCGTTATCAAAGTGGATGATTATGCACAGCAAGAGGAGTTGGGGTTCACAGCAAAAAGTCCCCGTTTTGCTATTGCTTTTAAATTCCCTGCGGAAGAAGTTGTCACTACTATTATTGATATCGATTTAACGGTTGGACGAACTGGGGTTGTCACACCTACAGCGATATTGGAACCAGCGCAAGTGGCAGGATCTACAGTTCAACGTGCAACATTGCACAATGAAGACTTAATCCGTGCAAAGGATATTCGAATCGGTGACCGAGTGATTATTCGCAAGGCCGGCGATATTATTCCGGAAGTAGTTGCAGTTATTATAGAAGAACGAGATGGTTCGGAAATCCCTTATGAAATGCCCACAAATTGTCCTGTATGTGATAGCGAATTAGTAAGGATCGAAGAAGAGGTTGCCTTACGTTGTGTCAATCCTCAGTGTCCAGCGCAAATCCAAGAAGGTATTTACCACTTCGCATCAAGAAATGCGATGAATATTGAAGGTCTTGGGGAAAAAGTTGTGGAGCAGTTATTCAGAGAGCAACTTATTGTAGATGTATCAGATCTTTACAAAATAACAGTAGAAGACTTAGTGAATCTAGAACGAATGGGATTGAAATCGGCAACAAACCTGGTAACTGCAATAGAAACATCTAAGGCAAATTCAATGGAACGTGTATTATTTGGACTTGGTATACGTCATATTGGAGAAAAAGCTGCCAAAATTTTATCAGAAACATTCCATAGTTTCGATGCATTAATGCAAGCAACAAGAGAAGAACTTACTGCAGTTTTTGAAATTGGGGATAAAATGGCAGATTCGCTTGTAGCATATTTTGAACATGAAGAAGTGCAACAGCTAATTGGAAGATTAAAAGAAGCAGGACTTACCCTGCAATATACGGGTAAAATTGTAGATGCTTCCACCATGGAGAATAGTCCATTTGCACATAAAACGGTTGTGCTTACAGGAAAGCTCGTTCAACTAACACGCCAAGAAGCAAAGGAAAGAATTGAAGCACTAGGTGGAAATGTCGCGGGTAGTGTAAGCAAAAAAACAGATTTAGTCATCGCCGGAGAGGATGCTGGCTCGAAGCTTGAAAAAGCTCGAAGCTTAGGTATCGAAATCTGGGATGAACAAAAACTATTAGATCAACTAGAGGAATAGAGGAGTTTGAACATGGCAAAAAAATTAATAGGAATCTCAACGATGATTTTATTGCTTATTGTCTCTGGATGTACTCCTGCTATAAAAAAAGACACAGAAGTCATTCAAGACACAGAGCAAAAAATGTCGAAAAAAGTGATCATCCCAAGTTTGCAATTAGATGATACTTACTACCGGACACTACTACCATATGAAGCAAGTGCAAGTAGAGGATTAGTTGTATCCAATCTTGCAACTAAGTACGATATGAAGGAAGTGGAATCGGGTCTACTTCGAATTTCTCAAAAGGAATTTTCTGCAGACAAGTATTTGTTTCAAGAAGGTCAGTACTTAGATAGAAAAACAGCTATTTCTTGGTTAGCAAGAAGCAACCAGACGAGCGATGGTTTAAATCCAAGTGATGTAGGCTTAACAGGTGAGGAAAAAGCAAAAAAAGCGCCTGTTTATATTACGCATATTGTGGAACAAGACTATTTGAAAAAAGAAGGTAAAACTGTAACACTCGCTGGTATTTCAGTGGGGCTTGCTTTGAATTCTATTTACTATTATCAAAAAGAAGCATACGGAGCAACATATGAGGAAGCGTTATCCCAAAATGAAATAGAAGAAAATGGTAAGCGGATTGCGGAAGAGGTAGTTACTCGTATGCGTCAAAAAAATGAGGCTCTTGCGAATGTTCCAATCGTTGTTGGATTATTCAAACAAAATAGCAGAAATGCAGTAGTTCCTGGAACGTATTTCACTTATAGCGTCGCTGCTAGCGGAAAAAATGTTTCTGATTGGAAAACTATTGATGAAGAATACCTTCTATTTCCTACAGCTGAATCAGAAAAAAAATATCGAGATTTAGACACTATTTTCCGCAATTTCAAACAAGAAGTGGAGACATACTTTTCCAATTATACAAGTGTTATTGGAACAGGATATTTTAAAGACAAACAGTTGCAAAAATTGACTATAACAATTCCTATTCAATTTTACGGAACAGCAGAAATAATTGGTTTTACTCAGCAACTTGCCGGCTTACTGAAAGATCATTTTGATACTTCGATGAATGTGGAAGTCAATGTGAATTCGATGAACGGAGCAGAGGCATTATTGATCAAAAAACCAGGTGATGAAGAGCCTTATGTCCATATATATTCCCCATGAGCTTACCAAAGGAGCCACTCTGTTCAACTAGAGTGAAAAATGATATGATATTGCTTATGGTTATTGAATTCGGAGGTGTGAAAATTGGCGAATATTTCAAAAGAAGAAGTAAAGCACGTAGCGCATTTAGCACGACTTGCGATCACTGAAGAAGATGCAGAAAAATTTGCTCTTCAGCTTGCGGCAATTACGAACTTTGCAGAGCAATTAAAAGAATTGGATACTACGAATGTAGTACCAACAACGCATGTCTTACCTTTAGTGAATGTTTTACGTGAGGATAAAGCGATTAAAGGACTTGACCGTGAAACGATGATGTTAAATGTAAAAGAACAAGAAGCAGGACAAGTAAAAGTACCATCTATTATGGATTAATAGTTGTGAGGAGGGAATATAATGACGTTATTTGAACGTTCGGCAAAGGAATTACAAGCTCTTTTACATAACAAGGAAATTACAATCGCTGATTTGACAAAAGAAGCTTATGCACGCGTAGAAAAGCTAGATGGTGACGTAGAAGCTTTCTTAGCATTAAATAAAGATAAAGCTACACTAACTGCTGCAGAACTAGATCAAGTACCTTTTGAAGAGCGTGGACCATTATTTGGTTTACCCATTGGAGTAAAAGATAATATTGTGACAGAAGGTTTAGAAACCACTTGCGCAAGTAAAATTTTAGAAGGATTTAATCCAATTTATGACGCAACTGTCGTACAAAAATTACGTGCAGCAGGAATGGTTACTATTGGTAAATTAAACATGGACGAGTTTGCGATGGGTTCTTCAAATGAGAACTCGGCGTATAAAACAACAAAAAATCCATGGGCATTAGACCGTGTTCCTGGTGGTTCTTCTGGTGCATCAGCAGCTGCAGTAGCGGCAGGTGAAGTTCCATTCTCATTAGGCTCTGATACAGGTGGATCTATCCGTCAACCAGCTTCTTACTGTGGAGTTGTTGGGATGAAACCTACTTATGGTCGTGTTTCTCGTTTTGGTTTAGTTGCATTCGCATCTTCATTGGACCAAATTGGACCGATCACTCGCAATGTAACAGACAATGCATTATTACTTGAAGCAATTGCTGGACTTGATCCACATGATTCCACTTCAGCCGATGTAGAAGTACCAAACTTTGCTGCAGCTTTAACTGATGATATAAAAGGCCTTCGAATTGCTGTTCCAAAAGAATATCTAGGTGAAGGTGTAAGCGAAGCTGTCCGTCAATCCGTGTTGGATGCTTTGAAAGTTTTAGAAGCGCTAGGAGCAACTTGGGAAGAGGTTTCTTTACCACATTCTAAATATGCATTAGCAACATACTATATTCTTTCTTCTTCAGAAGCTTCATCTAACTTATCCCGTTTCGATGGTATTCGTTATGGTTTCCGTGCAGAAAATGTTCAAAACTTAATGGAACTATATAAGGAAACTCGTGCCCAAGGATTTGGGGATGAAGTGAAACGTCGTATTATGCTTGGTACTTATTCTTTAAGTGCAGGGACATATGATGCTTACTATAAAAAAGCACAACAAGTGCGTACGCTTATCAAAGAAGATTACGATAAAGTATTAGCAGACTACGATGTAATTATCGGGCCTACTGCACCAACACCAGCATTTAAAATTGGTGAAAATGTGGAAGATCCATTAACGATGTATGCAAATGATATTTTAACTATTCCAATTAACCTTGCAGGAGTTCCAGCCATTTCGATTCCTTGCGGATTTGAAAATGGTCTACCACTTGGTTTACAAATTATCGGGAATTACTTTGATGAGTCGACAATTTATCGTGTAGCACATGCTTATGAGCAAGCGACAGATTTCCATAAACAAACTCCTCAAATTTGGGAGGGAAAATAACATGAACTTTGAAACCGTTATTGGATTAGAAGTACACGTAGAGTTAAAAACAAACTCTAAAATCTTCTCAGCAGCACCGAACCACTTTGGAGCTGAGCCAAATACAAATACGACAGTAATCGATCTTGGATATCCTGGCGTGCTACCCGTGTTAAATAAAAACGTAGTCGATTTTGCCATGCGTGCAGCGCTTGCACTAAATATGGAAATTGAACAAAATACGAAATTTGACCGTAAAAACTATTTCTACCCAGACAATCCGAAAGCGTATCAAATTTCTCAATTCGATAAGCCAATTGGTAAAAATGGTTGGGTTGAAATTGAAGTAAATGGAGAGAAAAAACGTATTGGTATTACTCGTCTTCATATGGAAGAAGATGCAGGTAAATTATCACATGCGGATGGATACTCTTTAGTCGACTTTAACCGTCAAGGTACTCCATTAGTAGAAATCGTATCAGAACCTGATATTAGTACTCCCGAGGAAGCATATGCTTACTTAGAAAAAGTAAAATCCATAATCCAATATACAGATGTTTCAGACTGTAAAATGGAAGAAGGATCTTTACGTTGTGATGCTAACATTTCTATACGCCCATATGGCCAAGAAGCATTTGGTACAAAAACAGAGTTGAAAAACTTAAACTCATTCAACTATGTACGCAGAGGCTTAGAACATGAGGAAGTACGTCAAGCGGAAGTACTTTCTTCTGGTGGAATAATTGAACAAGAAACTCGTCGTTACGATGAGAAAACAGGTAAAACAATTCTTATGCGTGTTAAAGAAGGTACAGATGACTATCGTTATTTCCCAGAACCAGATTTAGTAGATCTTGTAATTGATGATGCATGGTTAGAGCGAGTACGTGCAGAAATTCCAGAGCTACCAGATGCACGTAAACAACGGTATATCGAAGAAATTGGTTTATCTCCTTATGATGCGCATGTATTAACTTTATCAAAAGAAATGGCTGACTTCTTTGAGGCAACAATAGCTGATGGAGCAGATGTAAAACTTTCTGCTAACTGGTTGATGGGTGAAGTTTCTGCATACTTAAATGTAGACCAAAAAGAATTGAAGGATATTAATCTTACTCCATCAAACCTTGCAGGCATGATTAAGTTAATTTCGGATGGAACGATTTCATCTAAAATAGCGAAAAAGGTATTCAAAGAGCTTGCTGATAATGGCGGAGAAGCAGGAGAAGTTGTAAAAGCGCAAGGCTTAGTGCAAATTTCAGATGAAGGTGCGCTTCGTGATATCGTAACGACAACATTGGATGCTAACCCACAATCGATCGAAGATTTTAAAAATGGGAAAGACCGCGCAATCGGCTTCCTAGTCGGTCAAATTATGAAAGCAACAAAAGGACAAGCCAATCCACCTCTTGTTAATAAAATTTTACAAGAAGAAATCGTAAAACGATAAAAAATAAAGGATGACTCCAGCATATAAACTGGTGTCATCCTTTTTTATTTGAACAATAGTCCATATCACTCGCGAAAAAGTAAGATCATCTGTGTTTCTTATAAATCGTTTATCGTATTTATTAATCCATCAGACGAGATAGCAATAGTTTCAACTGCCTGATTTAATTCATTTAAAATTTCAGAAATAGTTGCAATTTCTGTATTAGATTGTTCACTTTGAATTTTTATTCCTGACATTGCTTGAACAATGTTTTGATAGGATTCAGACATTTGTTCGTATTTATCCGCACCATCAGCAATTAGATGGTTCATTTCAGAAACTGATTTGGTTATATCACCAATACCATCGTCTGTTTCTTGGATTAATGATTCGACGCTTTCGATTGCTTTTTTTGTGTCTTCAGAGAGTTTTCTTACTTCAGAAGCAACCACTGCAAATCCTACACCATGTTCACCTGCACGGGCTGCTTCGATGGCAGCATTTAGAGCAAGTAGGTTTGTTTGATTTGCTATAGATGTAACTAAACCGACAATATTTCGAATTCTATTAGAAGAGTCTTGGAGTTGCACCATTTTTTTCTGTAAAGCATTAATACTTTCTGTAATTAATTGCATTTGTTCCATTTGTTTAGTTAGAAGGACTTGACCAACTTGTGATTTTTCCTCCGTATCTTGAACGAAAGATAGATTTTGGTTAGTAGATTCTTTTATATTTGTTGCTTGGTATGATAATTTATTAATCGATGCGCTTGTTTCTTCACTAACAGCTGCTAGATTTTCTGCAGTATCGTGTACCTCGATTTTTACTTTATCCTTCTGCAATTGTTCTTCTATTCGCATACGCATGTTCTCAGCTTCGTATGCCTCCAAAACTAATTGTTGCTCAAGATTTAAAATTTTATTAATAGCAGCAAGTGCATCACGTTTAGCTGAATCTGAAATAGTTAGTGTCATGATATACTTTAAGAATTCATAGTTTAAAGTTTCAAAAGCAGCCATATACCACTTCGGCTCCAATCCAATTTTTACGTGAACATGAGCAATTATCTTTCTTTGGTTCAGATAATTAGAGTCGATTACACCACTAAACATTTCTAAAAGATGATTATATAGTGTTTTTTTCAGGCGTTCAACACTACTATGAGTCGTAATTATATCCATTAGTTTCGATTCAGACTCTACTGATTTATAGAAAGAGGTTACTGTTTCATCCAATATTTGTTTAACAAATGGTTGTAAATGGTGCAGTATTGCTAAATCGGTTTCTGTGAGATGAATCATGGCAATTTGCTTTTTTATGTCTGAATTATCAGGAATATCTAATGCAACTGGTATGTCTTTTGTAAAATCAATACTGCTAGTAGAATTTTGCTTTTTAATAAAAAGACTCACTTTATATTCTCCTTTTGGTTGGAACAAAGAGGTTCAGGTTTTCTTATAATAGATTTTTTGATTTCCAATCGCATCCATCATTTATTTCTCTGTTCTTCTGTTTCCATTTCTCCGTTTTGAATTTCTGATGAATGATTTTTCCATTGCACTCTAGTCTTTTATCGTCCAAATAGGTTAGATATTAATGCAGATGAAAAGGTTAAATATTATAAAGTTAACTCTATTTTATCTATTATGTTACTCAATGATGGTCCGATTTTCTCTAGCATGGAAAAAAAGAATTCAGGCGCGAATCCACAATGGATTGAAGACAATAAAAAACGGTAACGAGCGTTAAAAGAAGAACAATAAAAAATGACTTCCAGATTTAAAATGGAAGTCATCTATTTAATTTTGAATCATATTTTTAATGGGCACAAACTATCGTTGGATCGGAAAATACAAATCATATTCTTAATTGAGGTATACCAAATTCAAAAGATTTTGTAAAAAATGGTTTAACGAGACCAATGGTTTTCCGAAAGTTACAAATGACAAGTAAAACACGACCAATCAATGCACGAACACGTTAAATGTGAATTTTTATAGCTACTGTATCATACCCTACCGTTTAACATCGTAACTATTAGTCAATCAGTCTTGGCATATTTTCAAGCTTTGGCATTCTAAACCTTGCAATTACATCAACTGGAGAAGGCTTGCAGCATTGACACATTTGAACGTCTCCTGCAACTGACATTAATAAGTAAGCATCCGTGCGGCTTAAGTTCCACTTATCTACTAACAAATCTTGCATATCTTCACAAGCAATTTGAATCGCTCGATTAGTGTCTGTATGAGAAGCTATTGTATACCAAGCATCTTTGTTTTCTAATATGGGTCTGTTAATCGTAGTGTTGGGAAGAGTAGAAATAGTAGTTTCAACCTCACCTGAGATTTCTACACCAGTTCCGCAAATTTCTCCATCACCCATGGAAGCATGAATGTCTCCTAACCCAAATAGAGCACCTTCTACATTTATTGGTAAATAAACTTTAGAACCTTTTGTGATAACATGATTATCGATATTACCTCCATGATCACCAGGTAATCCGCATGGAACTTCTTCGCTCGCTGGAGCACATCCAATTACACCTATCATTGGTTTTGCATCAAATGAGATATCGTCATTAAAATGAATTTTGATGTCATTCTCTACCTTCACAATTTTTGTTTTTGTTTCTGCCCTATGAATGAGAACTCCAATTTCGGGTAGGGTGCTTATAACACCCCAATTACGGACTTTTATATCATGTATTTCTACTTTTAATGTTTGACCAGGTGATGCACCTTCAATATAAACTGGACCAGTGGCTGGATTTACTTTAGAAAAATCGATGGTAGTAATAAGATGTTCATCGGACTGAATTTGGTTTGTAAAGCAATCGAAGGTTTGAAATAGAACATTCTCTCCAGATTGGATATGCAAAACAGGCTTATGATCTTTATTGAAACTATAAACGGATTGTTCTCGTTTTAAATAATGCATGGAAAGCCTCCTAAAGTAAGTTGTTGAGAAACACTTTAGAATATGAATAAATATAAGTCAATATGTTTTTTGAATTTTTGGAATTTATAATGTTTTATTGGTTATTTTTTTAAGATTTTATGATTCATTATTTAAACTTTCATTCTATTAGAATTGTCATAATAAATTAAGTCAGAAAATTTAAAAAAGGAGGAATTGATTTGAGAAAAACGAAGGCCATACTGATTATGTTCGTATTATTACTATCATTTGTCATAGCAGCATGTTCAGATGAGACCAAAAGTTCCACAAGCAGTAAAACAGGAGGCGGGGATAATACACTTAATTTCGCACTTTCAGGTGATATTGTATCATTAGATCCTGCATTCTCTTATGATTTTACAACGAATCCTGTAGTTACACAGATTACTGAGGGGTTACTATATTTTGATGCGGAAGGACAAATACAACCTTTGCTTGCTGAAAGTTGGGAGAATCCTGATCCAAAAACATATATTTATAAGATAAGAAAAGATGTGAAATTTTCAGATGGAACACCAATGACTGTAGAGGATGTTCTATTTTCAATGGAACGTATTAAAGACCCAGCTACAGCATCCTACGTTGGTTGGATGTATGCTAACGTTGATAAAATAGAACAAACCGAAGATTGGACAATTAAAGTAACTTTAAAGCAACCAGATACTTTATGGCGTTATGTGCTAGCTACTACTGGTGGTCATGTTGTAAGTAAGACTTACTATGAATCACATAAAGCTAATTTTGGAAAGCCTGATGGCGGAGTTATGGGGACAGGACCATTTGAGTATGTTGAATGGAAAACTGGATCTGAAATCTCATTAAAGAAAAATGAAAACTACTGGGATAAATCAGGTGGTCCTTATTTAGATAAAGTAGTTTTTAAAGTATTACCAGAAGGAACTACCACTGTAACAGGTTTAAAAACAGGCCAAGTTACAGCAACTATAGGTTTACCATTAGATTTAATTCCAGTTGTTCAAGAAATGGATAATGTGCAAATAGATATGGTAGATAGTTGGTTGAATGACTTTGTCGTAATGAATATGGACAGACCACCATTTGATGATATTAATGTACGCAAAGCAATGAACTATGCTTTAGATAAACAAAAAATTCTGGATGAAATCGTAAAAGATTCAGGTTCTCCTGCAAAAGCTGTTCCAATTGCACCAGCGACTTGGGTGTTTGAAAAAGATGCATGGCAAGCAGCTTATGACAAACTTCCAGACTACTCTTTTGATTTAGAAAAAGCAAAAGAATATCTAGCAAAATCTAGTGTTCCAAATGGTTTCGGCGCAACAATTTTAACAGAAGGAAATACTTTAAAGCTTAATACAGCACTTGCTTTACAAGCTGCAGTTAAACCTTTAGGGATTAACCTTGAAATTGAAAAAGCTACAAGTGAAGAGGTTAACACAAGAGCATTTAGTGGTGAACGTGATTATGATATATTAATGCAATCATGGGGAGCAGATTTCCCAGACCCGGTAGGGAATTTACAACCAGTATTCCACTCTAATAATCGAGGGGATGGCGGCTCAAACTTTGCCAATTATAGTAATAGTCAAGTAGATCAATATTTAGATAAACAAAGTGTTTTAACTGATGATAAAATTCGGACTGAGTTAATGATAAAAGCGGAAACTATTATTGCAGAAGACACGCCGTGGATAATGATTGACCATCCTAAACAAATTTTAGCCTCGAATAAAAATCTAGAAGGTTATAATATTACAGGCCTTTGGTATTGGGATTCATTCACCAAAAATATGAAATTCAAATAAAAGGAAGACGAGGATTTTTCTCGTCCCTTTTATTTTTATAGTTCTTATTTGTTTTCTAGGTTATAATGAACTATATTTTCTGAATATTCAAAAGGTGTTGATTACAAGATGGTTTTAACTCAACCAATGTTTACTTTTCTTATAGTTTTTGGAATTGTTGGTGGTGTAGTAAGCTTAACTACTATTGTTTCTCTTCTCATTTTTCAAAATGAACATGAGTTTTTAGTTATTGAAAAGAAAAAAACAGAGCTAGAAAATTTATTGAAAGAAGCACAACTTAGTAATTTAGCTTCTCAAATTCATCCTCATTTCCTTTTTAATTCTTTAAACGCAATTACATCTTTGATTCGTTTAAATCGAAACGATGATGCTGAAGAATCGATTTTTGCAATCTCTTCACTATTGAGATATACCATTCAAGATTCTCAGCAGTTGGTCAAGTTAAAGGAGGAAATTGAAAGTGCTCAAATGTATTTGAAAATTCAAAAACTTAGGTTTGGAAATCGATTGGATTGGAATATCGAATATACGGAAAAATTAGAGGAAGTAACAATTCCTATGCTTACAATACAACCACTTGTAGAAAATGCTTGTAAGTATGGAATTGAGCCTAAAGTAAAGGGAGGTAATATCAACATTCAAATTGAAGAAGTAGATAAAGTAATTCACATCACTATTCAGGACAATGGTATTGGAATGTCAGAGACCACTTTAAATGAATTTAATCAATGGAAAGAAAATAAAATGGAATCTAATCTACTTGGAATCGGGATTAAGAATACTTATCAACGTATTAAGCATTATTATGGGGAACGAGGAGATTTTTCCATAAAAAGCTCAACTGAAGGGACAATATGTTTAATCACATTAAAGGAGGATATTTCATTTGAAAATACTTTTAGCTGATGACGAGCCATTAGAGTTATTAAGTTTGATGAAGCTATTAGAAGACGGTGGAGAATTTGATTTAGTGTGTGCACAAAATGGTTTGGAAGCTATTAATCAATTAGAGAGGAACGATGTAGATATAGCCTTTCTTGATATTCAAATGCCTGGATTAAATGGTCTTGATGTACTCAAAGAGATTCAAGTAAAGTGGCCAAAAACAATCGTTTCTATTGTATCCGCATTTAGTGAATTTAAGTATGCAAAACAAGCACTGGAACTAGGGGCTATTTGTTATTTATTAAAACCCTTTTCGGTGGATGAATTTAATAAAACTTTATTGAAAATGAAAAGAGTTTATAAAAAGCAACTAAATTTAGATTATTTTGTAATACAATCGATTATCGAACGGGATATTTTTGGTGAAGGTGTAGTTTCTTCTGATGAGAAGTTTAAACACTTTAAATTTTCTCCAGAAATAGTCCTTTTGCTAAAGAAAAGTGAGTTTGACAGTACAGAACAATTGAAACGGGACTTGAGTGTTTATAATGTGTTAATTGCACCACAGCCAATTGGAGATTTTCAAGTATTACTTACAAATAATGAAGATTTAGAGTCAGTTAAAGAGATATTAGTCCAATATAATTTAGAAAGGTCTCAACAAATATATTTCGGTATTGGCAAGGGTAATACTATTAAAATAGCGTATAGTAATGCTTTAAAAGATTACTATGAGCAAAATAAAACTGTATTCACTCAATTCATGAGATACATGCAGGAAAACTATAACAAAGATTTGACGGTTTCTAAAGTAGCAAGAAATGTTCATGTGAGCTCATCTCATTTGAATCGTTTATTAAAAAAAGAGTACGGTATGACCTTTACAGAAATTTTGTTAAATGTACGAATAAATAAAGCAAAAGAACTCCTATTAAAAAATTTCAATGTTGAAATAGTTTCTGATATGGTTGGATTTAATAGTTCTGCTTATTTTTCTGTTTGCTTCAAAAAATTGACGGGTGTTTCTCCGAGCCATTTTAAAAAAGAAACTGGGTGATAAGTATTGGGTACAAAAATAATTAACCTACTTATTCCTTCTATAACACCCGTTATGTTTTTTTTAGCGGCACAGGTTGCATACGATTTTGGTGTAGCTGGTCTAATGGGATTTTCTATTATGTTGGCAATTTCATTTTATGTAATATATTTATTAAAAAACAGAAAAGCATATAGAATGAATGATCCTTTATTGAAAAAGTTAGTTTACTCTTTATATTTTATCGAGACATCATTAAGTATTTTCCTAGTTGGGAAAATTATTATAAGCGAAGCGGCTACTCAATATTTTCAAGTTATCATTATCATTCTCATGTTAGTGGCAACTATCTTTGTATTATTTCTAAGAAAGTTTGAGGAAAAATGGATATCAACAAGTACTATTATTTTGGGGTTAATAGTCTCATTTCTTATACCAACACTTGTCTATTTAAGGGTGAGTATTCCAACAGTATATTCTGGTCTACATTTTCTTTCTAGAGATATATTAACAATAAATTTAAATGAATCAATTTTCTTAATACTGGGATTTGGAATTGTTTTTGTAGCACATCAATATGGTTACCTTATCGTGTATGAAGATGTAAAAGTAGGGTATAAACCGAGATCGTATATTATTGCAGGACTTATTTCGGCCAATGTATTGATAGCTTTTGGTTCCATTTCTTTTTTAGGGAGAGCTCAAGCTGTATTACCAGATTTAAGTGATAGAGTAAGCATGCAAGTGATGAGTAGGTTTGGTGGTCAATTTGGTCAATTATTGTTTGTTAGCACTTCAATCTTCATCTCCATTTACGTTGTTACACGTCTATGGAAGACTATGCAAAATGAGTCATCCTACCATAGGTCAATGTCCTTTTTTTATTATCTACTCTTTCCGCTAATAATAGTTATTTTTTGGAATTTAACATTGATTGACATATTTTTATTTTTCGGATTAATTTGGGGACCATTATATTCAGTAATTATTTGGCCAAGTGAAAGTAGTGTAAAAACAAGAATTTCATTTATTGCGGGGCTAGTTTTAAGTATTGTTTTTTTCTTGTTGTATGACGTGATTATAGGAATACTAGTAGGAACAATTAGTTCTATACTCTTTATGAGACTATTGATGTTAAATATGTATTTTAAGAAAGCATAAGGACTATTCCTTATGCTTTTTAATTTTAATGAAATATTGAAGAAAAATTGATTGAAAATTTAAAATAGTGTTCTGGTTAAAACGGTAAAATAATAATTAACATAAAACTTATTTATATAAATGATAAAAAAGGATGGTGGGTACGTTGTTTTCATACATTATTAGACGACTATTAGTTTTATTACCGGTATTGTTCTTAGTTTCTATTTTGGTATTTGGAATGTCACATATAAGTTCGACAGACCCTGCATTAGTTATGGTAGGAGGAAAACAAACTTCTCCAGAGGTACTTGAGAACATAAGAGAAAAATATCATCTGAATGACCCCGTTTGGAAGCAATATATGATTTGGATAGGAAATGCGGTGCAAGGTGATTTAGGAGAAAGCTTTAAAATGAAACAATCAGTTTCAGGAATGATTGCTGACCGCTTACCATTGACCTTGCAACTTGTTGGAATGAGCGCATTATTTACAATCATATTAGCGATACCCTTAGGAATTCTTGCAGCAGTAAAGAAAAATACTTGGGTAGACTATTTAACTTCTCTAATTTCTTTAGGAGGAGTATCCTCCCCTGTTTTCTTTACAGGTGTATTATTAGTTCTCTTATTTTCGTATAAGCTTGATATTTTACCCGCATTTGGGACAGGAGATTCGTTTATGGGGAACTTTAAATACTTAATATTGCCATCTATGGCACTTGGTTTGAATATGTTGGCTTTGAGCTCAAGGATTACAAGAAGTGGAATGATTGAAGTATTAAATACAAATTATATTCAAACGGCCATTGCAAAAGGGATTCCTAAACGCGTCATTATATTAAAGCATGCTTTTAAAAATGCACTAATCCCACTTTTAACAGTTACCGGTTTACAGCTCGGTTTCTTAATAGTAGGAACTGTCTTAGTAGAGTATACTTTTGGACTCGGAGGAATCGGAAGCTTAATTGTTAACGGAGTACAAGCGAGTGATTATCCAGTTGTTCAAGGAACGACTCTGTTTATGGTAACGGTATTTTTATTAATTAATTTAATTGTAGATTTGCTTTATGCAGTCGTTGATCCAAGAATACGTTACTAAAACGATTATCGGAGGTGAAAAGGATGACACATGTAGGAAGTATAGGTAGAAAACCTTTTATAAAATCTAAAAAGTCAAGTGTGTTTAAGTCTTCCTTCTTCAAAAATTATCTCGCAGTTGCAGGAGGAATCATACTTGCTGTTATTGTTTTACTTGCAGTATTTGCTCCTTTATTTGCACCTCATGAGCCAAATGCTCAAGATTTATCCATGTCTTTACAATCTGCTTCTAGTGACCATATTTTTGGGACAGATAAACAAGGAAGAGATATTTTTAGTAGAGTTTTATTTGGCGCAAGAACTACTTTATTAGGCGCAGTTTTAGTTGTAGGAATTTCATCAGCAATAGGAGTTCCTCTTGGATTAATTGCTGGATATTACGGAGGAAGAATTGATAATTTAATTACTCGTATCTTTGATGTAATCCTTGCCTTTCCAGCTCTATTATTAGCTTTTATTATTGTAGCGGTATTTGGAAAAGGACTAGAGAATGCGGTCATTGCACTTGGAATTGTTTATATTCCAATGATTGCCCGGCTTGTCAGATCTGTAACATTGGTTGAGAAGGAGCAGACATATGTAGAAGCAGCAAAAAACTTGGGTTTCTCTAATTTTCGAATCATTTTTAGACATATATTACCGAACTGTGTTTCTCCAATTGTTGTGCAAGCAACTATCGATCTTGCATATGCAATTCTTGATTTAGCGGCGATGAGCTTCCTTGGACTTGGTGTTCAGCCACCTACAGCAGACTGGGGTGCAATGTTAGAAGAAGGACGTGAATATTTACTTATTTCACCAAATACAGCACTTGCTTCAGGCTTCGCTATTATGATTACCGTAATTTCTTTTAACCTATTCGGTGACGGACTTCAACAACATTTTGATCCAAAACAAAGAAAAGTGTAAAACCAGTGATAGATTGGAGGAATTCAAAATGAACAAATTATTAGAAGTAAAAAACCTTTCAACCAAATTTAAAACAGATCGTGGGATAGCACACGCGGTTAGATATGTAAACTTTTCGATTGATATAGGTGAAACAATGGGACTTGTTGGGGAAAGTGGTAGTGGGAAAAGTGTTACAGCTAAATCTATTCTTCGATTAGTTGATACGACAAGAAGTACTATTTCTGGTGAAATTCTTTTAGAGGATTCTAATTTACTAGTAATAAAAGAAAAAGAAATGCAAAAAATTAGAGGAAATAGTGTATCAATGATTTTCCAAGATCCAATGACCTCCCTTAATCCCTTATTCACAGTAGGTGATCAAGTGGCAGAAGTATTTCGATATCATAAAAAAATGAAAAAAAGTGATGCAAAAAAAGAAACGATAAAGCTTTTGGAACTAGTAGGTATTCCTTCTCCTGAAAAAAGATATATACAGTATCCGCATGAATTTAGTGGGGGAATGCTGCAACGTATTATGATAGCAATTGCCCTTGCTTGTAGACCAAAGCTACTAATTGCGGATGAACCGACTACTGCATTAGATGTTACTATTCAAGCACAAATTTTACGGTTAATAAAAAAACTACAAAAAGAGTTTTCAATGGGAGTACTAATGATTACCCATGATTTAGGTGTTGTTGCGGAAGTATGCGATAAGGTGTCAGTTATGTATGCGGGAGAGATTGTAGAGAGTGGCAATGTACAAACAATATTCAAATCACCTATGCATCCGTATACTCGTGGGTTAATGGAATCGATTCCTAAATTAGGAGAAAAAGCTAAGATGCTTAATCCAATAGAAGGTTCACCTCCTGACTTACATAAAGACATTACAGGATGCCCATTTGCAGAACGGTGTAAAAACAAGACAGATTTCTGTTCATTGGAAGCACCTAAACTGAGAAAACTAGACGATGGCCATTTAGTATCTTGCCACTACGCTGAAAAGCTATTAGAGGAAAGGGTGGTTAATGTATGACAAATATACTATTGAAAGTAGAAAATCTAGAAAAGTACTTTCCAACAGGTAAGCGCAGTTTCTTTGGAAAACAGGAGCAAGTTCTAAAAGCCGTCGACAACGTTTCATTTGAAATAAAAGAAGGAGAAATCTTTGGACTTGTTGGGGAGAGTGGATGTGGGAAGTCTACGCTAGGGCGCTGTATTACTCGAATTATAGATTCAACTGCAGGGAGTATTACTTTTGACGGAGAAAACATTACAGAAGCCGATGCAACTAGATTAAAGGCATTACGAAGACAAATGCAAATGGTTTTTCAAAACCCTCATTCTTCGCTGAATCCCAGAATGACGATTAGACAAGCATTTTCTGAAATTCTAAAGGTTCATGGACTAGCAAAAGGAAAAGAAACAGAAAGAATGGAAGAACTTCTTGAAAAAGTTGGACTTCCAAGTAATGCTTTAGATCGTCATCCTCATGAATTTAGTGGGGGGCAGTTGCAAAGAATTGTTATTGCTCGTGCACTTTTAGTAGAACCTCAATTTATCATGGCAGATGAACCCGTTTCTGCGTTAGACGTTTCAGTACAAGCACAGATTTTAAATTTATTAGTAAAGTTAAAAGAGGAGTTATCTCTTACGATACTCTTTGTTGCACATGACTTAAGTGTAGTGGAACATGTGAGCGATCGAGTTGCTGTAATGTATTTAGGGGAAATTGTTGAGATGGCTGACGTAGAACAGTTGTATAAAAATACGCTACATCCTTATACAAAAGCGCTAATGGCAGCAATTCCAATTCCTGATCCAAATGCAAATAGAGTAGATTTAATTTTGGAAGGAGATTTACCAAGTCCTATTGATTTACCAGAAGGGTGTCGTTTTGCCAGTCGTTGTGTGTCTTGCATGGAAGTTTGTAAAAAAATTAGCCCTTCTTTAAAGGAAATAAACTTAGGGCATTATGTCGCTTGTCATTTATATGAATGAGGAGGGGAAGTAGTGTACAAAATTTTACCTATGACAAGATTAGGATTAGCAACAATTCAACAAAACAGATCCAAAGTTATCAAAAAGGTAAATGAGTTGTTATATAATGATGAACTTGTATTTCGAGTGGAAGAAAAGATTAGATGTACTACAGAAAAATTTCCAGAGGGCCACTTGCTATTTCCAGGGAGTATTGTTGTATCATGCGAAACTTTACTAGAAAAATGTCAAACAGATTTAACGAACGAGGATATCACATCTTTTCTTTCACGACTAAGTTTAGTAAAAAGAATTGCTTTTTTTGATGGGCTCAATTGTGGAACGTTTTGTTCAGATCCATTTTATCTGTTTTTTCAAACATTTGGACTAAAAGTAGATAGAATTTCTGACGCAGATATCAGAAATGGAATATTAAACGAATATGAATTGTTAATCGTTCCAGGGGGTCCTGACGCTGGGGAGTCATACTATGAAGGCCTTGGAGAAAAAGGATATGAAGAAATCCGTGAGTTTGTAAGAAAAGGTGGTAAGTATTTAGGTTCTTGTGCTGGAAGTTATTTTCCACTCAGAGCTGAACCGAATACAATTCCATCAGATGTTTGGTTAAATATGATTCCAGCAACAGATTTACATGGACTCGATTATTGGCGTACAGGTACTGGTTTCGTACGAGTAGAATTTGAAGACGTAACGCATCCAGTTGCATTAAATGTCGCAATGGGGAATCCGAGTACGATTGATATGATTTATTGGGAAGGACCTGCGTTTGAATTATTGGAAGGTGCGGATATACATGTCATTGCAAGATATAAGGACTTCATTGCATCTGGGAAATCTCTCCCATCTTGGAGTTTAGAAAACAATGAAATAGCAGAGAACGCAATGAAATGGGCTAATCCTTTAACTTCGGAAAGATTTGATGAGCACTTAAAAGGATACCCAGCAATCATTGAAGCAACGTACGGAAAAGGACATATGGTTCTGTTTTCTCCACATGCAGAGTTCGGAACATGTGGTACTGATCATTCAATGGATGAAAACCCAAATTTTCTACTTTTGATGAATAGCATTTATTATCTTTCAGGAAGAGGAGAATGAATATGGAAACGTTAACTTGTGAATCAGGAATTATTTACGAATTTAATAAAAAGAATAATTACACGAAAAAGGTTACATCTGGATCCACACTGCGGATAGAAACTTACGATTGTTTTAAAAATCAAATTCAATCGGAAGAAACAGTAGTAGAAGAAATTGATTGGAATGAGATTAATCCAGCAACTGGTCCAATTTACGTGGAGGGTTCGGTTCCAGGAGATATTTTAAAAGTAAAAATTGAAAAAATCGAAATAGGAAATAAAGGGGTAATGGTAGTTGGTCCAAATTTAGGAGTGATGGGACATCGTATAGAGAAGATGTCCGCAAAAATTCTTCCTATAGTAGATGGTAATATCATATTTAATGAGATTAAAATTCCTTTGAATAAAATGATAGGAGTAATTGGAGTAGCGCCAGCTGGTGAAGGTGTAAACTGTGGGACTCCGGGAGCCCATGGTGGCAATATGGATAACAAAATGATTACTGAAGGTTCAACATTATACTTTCCGGTATTTGCCGATGGTGCACTTTTTAGTTTAGGTGATTTTCATGCTGCCATGGGAGATGGGGAAGTAAGTGTTTCCGGTGTAGAGGTACCTGGAGCTGCTACAGTTACATTGGAAGTGATTAAAGGAGAAACACTTCACCATCCAATGCTAGAAAATGATGAAGTGTTTACACAAATTGTATCTGCTCCAACATTAGATGAGGCAACAAAAATTGCAATAGAAGAAATGATTCAAAGAATAGTAGAGAAATCGAGATTATCTATAGAGGAAACTACTATGTTAATGAGCGCAGTTGGTCAAATTGAAATTTGCCAAATTGTAGATCCATTAATGACAGTACGTTTTGTCGTTCCAAAATGGTTATTACAGCAAATGAACGTAATTCTTATTGAAGGAGAGAAAGGATGACATCATTAAAGCGTTATTTAAAAGAGTTAAATGACTTAGTTGCTGTTTCAGGTGAAGAAGATGAAGTTGCTAACTATATAAAAAAAGAATTTGAAAATACTTCTTTACAATCCTTCGCAGATGGTTTGGGTAATCTCACGTATATTAAAAAAGGACAAAGTGGAAGCCTAAGCCTTTTATTAGCTGCACATATGGATGAAATCGGCTTTATCGTTACATATATAGATAACGATGGATTCGTCTATATTGGTCCAATTGGTGATCATGATGATCGAATGGCAATAAACCAAGTGCTTCAAATAAATACAGAAAAAGGGATAGTGAAAGGTGTAACTGGTACAAAACCTGCACATGTATTAACTTCTAGTGATATGCAAAAAGCGATAATGTTGAAAGACATCTTCTTAGATGTTGGAACTTCATCTAAAGAAGGCACAGAGAATCTTGGAGTTGAAATTGGTGACTATATTACTTTTGATAGAGAAGGACAGTTTTTAAATGGTGGACCAATTTTCACGGGAAAAGCCGTAGATAATCGCTCAGGTTGCGCAATACTTATTGAAGTGATGAAAAGAATTGAGCATTTAGATATCCAACCTACAGTTTATGGAACTGCTACAGTTCAAGAAGAAACAGGAATCCGTGGAGCAGCACCAGTTGGATATACTGTTCAGCCGACAATCGCACTAGCTATTGATGTAACACTTGCAGGTGGTTTACCGGGACATGAAAAGCAAGAATTACCTGTTTACCTAGGCAAAGGCGCTGCTATAAAGTTTTATGATGAAGGTATTTCGGTTCCGAAAAAGTTATCTCGTAAACTTGTGGAAACAGCAAAAAAGTATAATATACCATATCAGCGAGAAGTTCTTCTTAAAGGTGCTACAGATGCTAGGGCGATTAGTGTCTCTGGAAACGGAGTCATGACTGGTGCAATCTCAATTCCTTCTAAATATATTCATTCGGGAGTAGGTTGTGTTCATATTGATGATATGGAGAATGTAGTGGAATTAATCGTTCGTTTTATCGAAGAAATGACGGAAAGTTTATAAACAGAACAAGCGCACGTTCGTAAATCGAGCTTGCGCTTGTTTTTGTGTACAACAACTTATTTGAAATACCTTTCTGAACACAGTATACTTAGTAAAAAAGGAGGTTTCTCAAAATGCCTACTGAACAACAATATTTTGAAAAAGCTAAATCACTTACACAATATATGGATGATATGACAACAAAAAAAGAAGAATCTTTTAATATATATAATCAGTTCGAAGTGCCTGCGGATGATGAATTTATTGCCGTATTAAAAGAATCTGCACCACATATACTAGTTATAACAGAAGACTGGTGCGGTGATGCGATGCTGAATAATGCTATTCTTCGTAAAATTGCAGAAGCTGCTGGAATCGAGGTACGTGCTGTATATCGTGATGAAAATGTGGATTTAATCGATCAATATTTAACGAACGGTGGTCGCTCCATTCCGGTTTATTTATTGATAAATAACAATGGAGAAGTTATTGGCAAATGGGGGCCTCGTGCAGAAAAAGTGCAACAATTCGTTTCAGAAGGTCGAGAACAGCTGCCTTCTAAAGAAGACCCTAGTTTTGAAGAATTGCAAAAAGCATTTTATCAACAAATGACGAAAGAGTTAATCGATAACAAAGATTTTCATTTAGCCGTATACGAAGATATCCGAAATAACTGGCTACAAGCACTTCAAAATTAAATGATGGAAAACTAAATGAAAAAGAGTCGGCATCAGTCGGCTCTTTTAGTAATGGAATGAAACTTTCAAAAAAAAATTAGTCACTATGTAATAAAAGAAATGGTGAAGTAGAAAGGGAAATCTATATGAAACGTGCACGAATCATATATAATCCAACTTCCGGTAGAGAACTTTTTAAAAAGAATTTACCAGAAGTATTGGAGGCTTTAGAAATTGCGGGTTTTGAAACATCTTGCCATGCGACAACATGTGAAGGTGATGCTACGGTTGCCGCGAAGAAAGCAGTCCAAAATGGTTTCGACTTAATCATTGCTGCAGGGGGAGACGGAACATTAAACGAGGTTGTTGCGGGTATAAGTGAATTTGATAAACGACCTAAAGTTGGTCTAATTCCAATGGGAACGACGAATGATTTTGCTAGAGCAGTTCATATTCCTAGAGATATCCAAAAAGCTGTGGAAATCATTATAAAAGGAGATACAATTCCAGTCGATGTTGGACTTGTAAATGATCGTTATTTTATTAATATTGCAGGTGGAGGAAGAATCACTGAAATTACCTATGAAGTACCTAGTAAGTTAAAAACAATGCTAGGGCAGCTTGCATATTACTTGAAAGGGATTGAAATGCTTCCATCTATCAATGCAACAAAAGTAAAAATTGAATATGATGATGAAGTATTTGAAGATGAAGCGATGATGTTTTTAGTCGGACTAACCAATTCAGTAGGAGGCTTTGAAAAGCTTTCACCAAGTTCAAGTATTAATGATGGGAAGTTTACATTATTAATTTTGAAAAAATGTAATATCGCTGATTTTATTCGGCTTGCGTCGTTAGCTATTCGTGGTGAACATTTAAATGACCCACATGTTATTTCAAAAAAAGCAAAACATATTCGAGTTACTTCAGAAGACAAAGTACAACTGAATCTAGACGGTGAATACGGTGGAAATATTCCAGCTACCTTTCAGAATTTATACAGACATATAGAGGTTTTTGTACCAATCGATGAAATTCGAGAAGAGGACAGACCGTAAAAATTAACCCAGCATTCCTCCGTGATTGCTGGTTTTTTTAGTACTTTATACTAACCATACATATTTGTCACATTAACCCATGGAAATGTTGGAAATAAGACAAGGATCGTTATTTTAAAGATTCTATTTTAGGGTAATATAGAGGCAAGGGGAGTGGAGCACATGTATAAAAAACAAGAAAAGTACTTAATGTGGCTTGCTTTTATTGTTGCAGGAATAATGTTGTTATCGATTATCGGAAGAGTATTTGGAAGCTAAGGAGGAATGAAGCGTGGGAAACACAGAAGCAGTGTTTTTTAGTCGTGTATTAACTGAGTTGACCTTATCTTTTCATATTATTTACGCAACCATTGGCGTAGGCGTTCCGCTAATGATCATGATTGCCCAGTGGGTAGGAATTAAAAAGAATGATGAGCATTATATATTACTTGCAAGACGTTTAGCTCGTGGCTTTGTTATTACCGTAGCTGTTGGCGTTGTAACTGGAACGGCAATTGGTTTGCAACTATCTCTATTATGGCCGAATTTCATGCAATTAGCGGGAAATGTTATAGCACTTCCTTTGTTTATGGAGACGTTTGCATTTTTCTTTGAAGCAATTTTCTTAGGTATTTATCTATATACTTGGGATCGTTTTGAAAATCAAAAGAAGCATTTATTATTACTTATCCCAGTTGCAATTGGCGCTTCTGCATCCGCGGTATTCATTACAATCGTAAATGCATTTATGAATGCACCTCAAGGGTTTGACGTATTAGATGGCGAGCTTATTAATATCCAACCTTTAGTTGCTATGATGAATCCGGCAATGCCAACAAAGGTTGCGCATGTACTTGTTACGGCTTATATGACAAGTGCCTTTGTTCTGGCCGCAATAGCAGCATTTCGATTACTGAAAGGTTCCAACCATATTTATCATAAGAAATCTTTATTTTTAATGATGAAATTAGGGCTTGTTTTTGCTATTGCAACAGCAATTATCGGAGATTTTTCAGGTAAGTATTTAGCGGAATATCAACCTGAAAAACTAGCAGCAGCAGAGTGGCATTTTGAAACACAAGAAGGGGCACCGCTTGTATTATTAGGAATATTAGATGGGAAAGAAATAAAATATGCTTTTAAGGTTCCTTATGCGCTTAGTATTTTAGCGCATGATAATCCGTTTTCAGAAGTAACCGGACTGAATGATTTCCCAGAAGACGAAGTTCCACCACTTTACATTCACTATATGTTTGATGGAATGGTCATGATTGGTATGTTTTTGTTATTCCTATCCATTGTTTATGTGTTTGGTAAAGTGAAGAAATTTAAGTTCGTCTCCTCAAGATGGCTTCTTTGGGTTGTTGTCATGGGAGGACCACTCTCGGTGCTCGCTATAGAGCTTGGATGGTGGCTTGCAGAGGTTGGGCGACAGCCATGGATTTTAAGAGGATTTATGCGTACATCAGAAGGAGCAACGACAAGTGAACATGTAGATATAATGTTAGTTCTATTTGCGGGTTTATATCTTGTATTGGGGGTAGGAAGTATCGTAGTGCTGCGTAGAATGTTCCGAAATAATCCAGTTGAACAAGAACTGGAAGATCGACATGCTGAAAAGGGCGGTGATTTCTCATGACACTTGAGATTGTTGGTATTTCCGTATTATGGCTTTTCTTATTCGGTTATTTAATCATCGCCTCCGTTGACTTTGGAGCAGGCTTTTTTAATGCTTATAGCTTGTTAACGGGAAGACAACATATTTTGACAAACGTTATCCAACGTTATTTATCTCCAGTTTGGGAAGTAACGAACGTCTTTTTAGTATTTTTCTTTGTCGGAGTGATTGGATTCTTTCCAAAAACGGCGTTTTATTATGGAACTACATTATTAGTCCCAGCAAGTATTGCGATAATTTTATTGGCTATTCGTGGTTCGTATTACGCTTTTGAAACGTATGGTTCTCGTGGGCATAAAGGATATTCGTTTATGTATGGTTTAGCAGGATTGTTTATACCTGCATCACTTTCTATCGTATTGACCATTTCAGAAGGCGGCTTTGTATCCATGATAGACGGTCAGCCTGTACTAGACTATTGGGGACTTTTCACCAATCCATTAACTTGGAGTATTGTAGTTCTGAGTGTGGCTGCTGTTTTGTATATCTCCGCTGTATTTTTAACCTGGTATGCGGACAAAGCAGGTGATTCGAAGGCAACTAGTTTAATGAGGAAATATGCGCTCATCTGGGCTTTGCCACTTATGATTACAGCTACAGGAATTATTGTAGAATTACGAGATCATAATGCAGAACACTTTAACCGTATGATTGACTTTTGGTGGTTATTTGGAATATCGGCTCTTATGTTCATCGGTACCGTATGGTTTGTTTGGAAACGAGAGAAGTACGGTCTAGCACTTAGCTTATTAATCGGACAGTTTGCGTTGGCATTTTTCGCTTATGGTATTTCGCACTATCCATATTTACTGTATCCACACTTAACTCTTTATGATGGATTTACAAATCCAACGATGGCCATTTCCTTAATTATTGCTTTCATCGCAGGGCTTGGGTTATTAATTCCTTCCCTTTATTTATTGCTAAGACTATTCTTGTTCAATAAAGACTATGTTAGTGGAAAAAGAGACAATCACGTATAAGGAGGAGCAACATGACAAATTTTCTTATTTTTTATGCACCATTTATCGTTGTCATTGCCTCGATAGTAGTAGCATTTTGGGTAGCGCCGAAGGATAAATCGGTTTGAGGTGTCCCTGTGTTAGAAATAATCCCACACTATTCTGACAATTGACTACAATTCAAGATGCTTGAGAACCAATAATACCTTCTACACTTGAATGTATAAAGTGTAGGAGGTATTTGTATTTACAGTGGTGAAGACTGGATACACATAAAGGGAGCCTGCATTTTTCTTAAATATGATAAAATAGGGAAAGAATATGTTAAGAGAGTTGGAATTTACAATGAAATACGATGTTTTATTATTTGATTTGGATGATACATTACTTGATTTTGGGATGACTGAACTCAATGCACTTCAACATACATTTGGGGAATATGGTCTTCCTAACGGTGTAAAGGATTATTTAGAAAGTTATAAAGCGATTAGTAAAGTGCTTTGGGATGATTTAGAGCAAGGCCGTACCACTATGGTAGACCTGAAAGCGGAGCGGTTTAAAAGACTATTTTTAGAAGTAGCACTCGATGTAGATGCGGCTGCTTTTGGTCAAAAGTATATTGAAAACTTAGGAAAAGAAGTTCATATGATTGACGGGGTAGATGAAATGTTTGCCAGTCTTTCTGGTAGCCGATTTGCTTTACTCACAAACGGCTTTAAAGAGGCACAGTATGGGAGGGTAAATGGATCATCACTTAAAGGTATGTTTGAGGCCATTATTACTTCAGAGGAAACAGGATTTCAAAAACCCCAGTCCCAAATATTTGAATATGCGCTTAATAAATTGAACATAACAGATCCTTCTCGCGTATTAATGATTGGAGACTCGCTAACATCCGATATCCAAGGTGGGAACAATTTTGGACTGGACACTTGTTGGTTTAATCCGCATTTAAAGGAAAATACGTCCGGAATTCAACCAACTTACGAAATTCAAGCATGGAATCAATTAATGGAAATCGTTCGTCCGCACCTAATGGAAGTATAATAACAAAGTGATTGTGAAGGTAAATAGCGGTTCCTTTCCTTAAAATACTTGTATTATCCTATTTACAAGCTTCGTTATTTTTGTTTAGTGAAAGTAAATTTGGTATGATTTCTTCATGTACAAATTGAAGGAGCGCTTATATATGATTTCAGAACAAATTGAACAGTTTCAACATATGAAAAAGAATATGACACGTCTAATGCTCATGTATAAATTTGCATTAGCTGAATTAGAAACAAAGATTGAGATTCTTCAAGAAGAATTTTTAATGATTCACGATTATAATCCAATTGAACATATAAACTCGAGATTGAAGGCGCCAGAAAGTATATTGAGTAAACTTAATCGAAAAGGAAAGGGTATTTCAGTAGAAAGCATACGTGAAAATGTGAGAGATATTGCGGGAATGCGCGTTATTTGTTCGTTTATCTCTGATATTTATCAAATTTTTGAAATGCTAGAAAGCCAAAGTGATCTGAAAATATTAGAAGTAAAGGATTATATTCAGCATCCGAAGAACAATGGTTATAAAAGTTTGCACCTTCTAATAGAAATTCCTGTTTTTATGACTGATTGTAAGGAACTTGTGACCGTGGAGGTTCAAATTCGTACAATTGCAATGGACTTTTGGGCAAGCCTTGAACATAAAATCTTTTATAAATATGATCAGTTCGTACCTGAAAGATTGTTAATAGAGCTAAAAGAAGCGGCAGATTCCGCATTTGCGTTGGACCAAAAGATGGAGAGACTTCACAATGAAGTGAAAATAATTAAAAATGAAAATAAATATGAAACGGTCGATGAACTTACGAAGTTAATGATTAAAAACCAACATGGAACTATTCCAACAGCTTTCTTGGAAATGCTAGATAAAGTGTAAAACAGACGTCACAACGGCGTCTGTTTTACACTTTTTAAAGGATGCTTTATTCCAATATGGCATTCATCTTTGGTATAATGGAGCAATCAAAACTAGAACGGAGAAATAAAGTGAATACACCAGTAACCAAAAATGATCGAATCACAGTTCATATAGAAGACTTAACGCATGACGGAGCAGGGGTTGCAAAAGTCGATGGATATCCACTATTCATATCAGGTGGTCTGCCAAATGAAACAGCAGAAATCCATGTGTTAAAAACATTAAAAAACTATGGCTTTGCAAAATTAATAAATATTGTAGAGGCATCGCCATTTCGAGTAAAAGCACCATGTCCCGTATTCTCAGAATGTGGAGGCTGCCAACTGCAACATATGACACATGAGGGGCAGCTTGTTTGGAAAGAAAATATGGTGCAGAATGTCTTGAAAAGAATCGGAAAAATCGATGCACCTGTTTTACCGATTAAGGGAATGGAGAAACCATGGGAATATCGCAATAAATCACAAATCCCATTCGATTTAGAAAATGGACAAGTAATAGCTGGTTTTTATCAATCAAAATCGCATCGAATTGCAGATACAAATACTTGTTTAATTCAATCCGATTCGGCCGATCGATTGCTACGTGCTGTGAAAGAAAAAGCACTAGAGCTAGATTTAGTCCCATATAATGAAGAAACGAGAAAAGGCCAATTACGTCATCTTGTCGTTCGTAAAGCTCGTAAAACAGGGGAAGTAATGGTTGTTTTAGTAACCAAACATCCGAAGTTATCGAAAAAAGATGCTATAATTGATTTCATTCAAACAATTGAACCAAATGTAACGTCTATTATTCAAAACGTGAACAATCGCAATACGAATGTTATTTTTGGAGACGAAACAAATGTACTTTGGGGCAAAGCGGTTATTGAAGATCAAATAGGGGATGTACGTTTTGAAATATCTGCTCGTTCATTCTATCAAGTAAATCCAGAACAAACGGAAGTACTATATAAGCAAGCACTCGATTACGCACAGCTCTCAGGAGATGAAAACGTAATCGATGCATATTGTGGAATTGGCACGATCTCTTTATTCTTAGCACAAAAAGCAAAACAAGTGTTAGGCGTGGAAATCGTCCCGCAGGCAATAGAAGATGCAAAACGAAATGCAGAATTGAATGGTTTCACAAATACGTATTTTGAGGCAGGACCTGCAGAAGAAGTTATTCCAAAATGGTATAAAGAAGGCAAGTTGGCGGATGTATTAGTAGTCGATCCACCTAGAAAAGGTTGTGACGAAGCATTGCTAAATACAATAATCGAGCAACGTCCAAAGCGAGTGGTTTATGTATCTTGTAACCCAGCAACGCTTGCCCGTGATTTAAGAATTTTAGAAGATGGCGGGTATAAAACGGTGGAAGTACAGCCAGTGGATATGTTTCCGCAGACGACGCACTGTGAAGCGGTCGCTTGGTTAGAGTTAGTATAAATACTAAGAACGGATTCTTAATAAAGGAATTCGTTCTTTTTTATAGAAATGATAGTTAAGGAGGGGATGCTAATGAGTGCAGAGAGAGTTTGGGGAAGGTTAATGGAGGAAGCGAATGAACAGCCACTTCAGTTAAAAACAAAGACAGGATTAAATTTCAATTTAATTTCAGATGATGAATTTTTAATTGTGAAAAACTCAGAACTTGCACCATCTACAAAACTAAAAATGCAACGTAAAATTCAAAAAGAGAACTTCATTAAGGTGTATCCTTATTTTGAACGTAAGAAATCTAATGAGTTTGGTTTAAGTAAAGAAATTCTAAAAATCACTGTAAATTCTGTGTACATTTTTGATGCCATCGAATATGCACTTCATCCCGATTAAATAAAGCATAACAAAACGCATCCTCACGAATAAAGATGCGTTTTGTTATGCTGACCAAAAGGCTAAAAACCAAACTTACTCAAAATAAACGAGTAACACTCGGCGAGTTCACGCAACTGGTTGAAACGACCGGATGCGCCGAAGTGGCCTGCACCCATGTTTGTTTTTAAAACAAGTGTGTTGTCATCTGATTTTAATTCGCGCAGGCGAGCCACCCATTTCGCTGGCTCCCAATAACCGACACGCGGGTCATTTAAGCCTGTCGTTATATACATATTAGGGTACGGCTTAGCTTCTACATTGTCATACGGACTATAAGATTTCATGTAGAAATAATCGGCCTCGTTTTGCGGGTTACCCCATTCATCCCATTCTAAAGTTGTTAATGGAATCGAATCATCTAGCATCGTTGTCAAAATATCGACAAACGGTACTTCTGGAACAATTACTTTAAAACGATTGCCCGCCATATTAGATACGGCACCTACTAACAATCCACCAGCACTTCCACCTCGAGCTGCGATGATTTCGGTTGTTGTAAAGCCTTGCTCGATTAAATAATTCGCTGCATCGATAAAGTCCGTAAAACTATTGCGTTTTTTCTGCATTTTGCCGTTAAAATACCACGTACGCCCTAGCTCTGAACCACCACGCACTTGCGCAATCGCTATTATCACACCTTTATCAAGCAGCGGTAGACGATAAGCGCTAAAAAATGGATCGCTACTATACCCATATGAGCCGTAAGCATTTAAAATAAGTGGCGCTGGACCATTGTCGAGCGCATTTTTTTTATAGTGAAGAAGTATTGGAACATTTACACCGTCAGCTGCTTTTGCCCAAACTTGCTGCTGCACGTATTGCTCACGGTCGTAGTCACCTGTAACAGATGCCTCTTGCAATACTTCCTTTTCCCCTGATTCAATATCGATTCGTATTGTCGTTTTCGGTGTTAAAAATGATTGGTATTGAACTAAAACTTCTGAAGCTTCATAGTCTTGATATGGAACAAGTGATACCGAATAAATTACTTCATCCCAATCTAACTGAATAAGAGAATCACCCTTGATACGCCAAACTTGCTCTAACCCATTTTCGCGACCCGTAACATAAACATGGTGTTTAAATGGATAAATATTTTCGATAAAACGATTCTCGTCGTACGGAACAACAGCCGTCCGTTCATTGAAGTTATCCAATGGGCAACGATGTAACGTGAAGTTCAATGCATTTTCATTCGTTAATAGTAAAAGTTCGGCTTCCCAATGCTCTACATCGTATTCGATGCCTTTGCGGCGTGCTTCAAATAACTGAGGTGCTAATAACGGCTCATCCGCATCAATAATTTGCACTTCTGTTGTCATCGTTGATTTCGAAACTACGAAAATAAAACGATTACTTTTTGATTTTTTAATAAATAAATTAAACGTTACGTTCGTTTCTTCAAATAAAAGCTCATCGGACGTATATTTAGTACCAATTTCATGACGCCAAACTTGATATGGACGCTGTAATTCATTAAGCTTCACATAAAAAATATATCGTCCGCAGTTACTCCATTCAACGCTACTGTATATATAAACGTTTGGAATTGTATCTTCTAACAGCTCACCCGTATGCAAATCTTTCGCAAATAACGTATAGTTATCTGTTCCGTTGCGGTTTTCTAAATAGGCAACATAGCGGTGATCTTTAGAATAACGCTGCTCAGTAACGCTTAAATAGTCATGACCTTTAGCAAGTTCATTTTCATTTATTGTAATTTCTTCCTCAGAAGATGCTAATGCTGCACGATTTTCTGCGCGTTTACGTGCGAAAATGGGATATTGTTTTTCTTTTTCTAGACGATAGTAATAATAATAAGGCCCTTTTTGAATGGGGACTTGACTTTCTGAGGCGGGTACACGTGCCACCATTGCTTCATATAGTTCAGTTGTTAAACTTTCCAAGGGCTTCATGACCTCATCATAATAGCTGTTTTCGTGCTCTAAATAAGCGATGACTTCTGGATTTGATTTATCTTTCATCCAATAATATTCATCATGTCGAACGTCCCCGTGCAGTTCGAATGTATGAAGATTATGCTTTGCAATTAGTTTATTCAAATTCAATTCTCCTCCCTGTATATAAATATAATTTCGATATGTTTACTTAAATTCCTCTAAAAATACATTTGTAATCTATAAATAATATTTCTACACACCTTAAATTACATTGCTAATACTTGGGTGAATCCTCTAATAAAACACAAAAAGAAGGGATAAAAATTCTTTATTTAATATAGATACAGGTTGATGTTCAGATAAGATACTCCAGCTTCTCTTTTGGAAATAACAATTCAAAAAAGATACAAAGAGTGGTAAGCGACCTTCATATGATACGGTTCTATGTATGTTTTACTTCATTTCAGTCCTTCTAAAAAGTACTTTATAATTTTAGCGGTTAAACCCTAAATTGTATAATGCGCTCAATCAAAAAACATTCTTTCATTGAATTAGCTTTCCATTGGTTTGAGCATGCTAGAGATAAATTAATGATTGTCATGAAATAACAATATAAAGAAAAATTCTTTAACTAATTAATCTCTATTTGTATGGGGGTTATTAATTTCATGAAACAATCTATTACTAACTACAAATGATACGTTTTATTCACATATTCAATTTTGATATGCAATGCATGTCTAACTAAATCTCTTTTCACTGTGCGCATACCCTTCGTATTTCTTAGTTGTTTGCGTATTGTAAAGAGAGGGGAAAGATTTTTTATATTGTCCTCTTTGATTAATTTATAGAAGGGAGGAATGGACATGTTGTTTTTTGAAAATGAAATAAAGAAAGTAAGTAAAAAAGTGGGGCCGTCTGGATGGGGTACAATGCGATTACAAGACCCACGCATAAATGGGCAATTACGGAAGGATCAGATAGCCAGGGAGACGGAAGCAAGGAATGTAGAGAATCGTCGAAATCGCTTATTGAATGGAGATGATTGATTAGAAAAAAGACGTTGCTCCACCGAGAAAGGTGTGGCTACGTCTTTTTTTGTTTGAAACGAACGAAAACGCGTGTATCCTTAAAGAACTTTTAAGGAAATACAATTCTCAAAGAGCGAAAGTTTGAGAATTCATCAAAGATTCTCGAACTATCGCTTTTTCATTTCAACATGGTAAAATTAGAGGGAAATCCGTGGGAAATACAGGTGATGTAATGATACATAACTACTTAGGTGAGACAATACAATTTGATATAACATACAAAAAGCGGACAACTGTAGGTATTACTATGGATCAGTATGGAAATATTGAAGTCCTAGCTCCGAAAGGGATAACCAACGAAAGTGTGATTCAATTATTAGAGGACAAATGGGAACTTATCCAACAAAAATCAAAAGAACAGAAGGATAGACTGCTTGGACCACAGAAGAAGGTCTACGAACATGGGGAGAGCTTTCTTTATTTAGGAAACACCTATCCCATAAGGATTTATCACGATAATAATATCACGAAAGACCATGTGGTTTTTGAAGAAGATAAATTACATATATATGTGAAGCAGTTAGATGATGAAAAAATAAAACAAGCTTTAAAACGCTTTTATTACAAGCAGTGTAAAGCATTAGTTGAGAAAAGTATCTCCTCTTATCAAAGCAACTATAAAGTAAAACCACGTTCTATCCGTATTTCTGATAGCAAAAGTACATGGGGAACTTGTGATTCAAAACTGGAGTTAACATTTAATTGGAGACTGGCAATGGCACCTCTTAAGGTAATCGAGTACGTAGTCGTTCACGAAATGTGTCATATGGTCCATCTGAATCACGACCGCTCCTATTGGCGCCTTGTTGGAAAAATAATGCCCGGTTATAAGGAGCAGGAAAAGTGGTTAGAATTATCAAGCTGGAAAATGACAATCTAGCATTTGTTATAGAAAAGTATAGCCGAATTTGTAATAGTTACTACTAAAATAATTATCCTTTAATATAGCCCAGAGAGGCTGAAAAGGGCTACTTGATATTCTAATGTGAGTGAAACAATCTAACCAATTTAAAAACTTGAAAAAACGTTTATCTGACCACCAATTGAAATGCACTTGCATTTCAATTGGTGGTTTTTATGAATCGGTAATAAACACCAAATCATTATTCGATATTGTAATCTATTAATAAAGTCCGTATAATTTCACTTATGCAAAGGACAAGTGTCTTTTTGCGGTGGAATATCAGTGAAGTTCCTTTAAACAGATAAATTATTCTTGCTGAAAAGATACTTACATCTATTAGAAATGCACAACTCTAGCAAAATCACAATTTAACTTATGGGGGAAAATCATGAAAAGTTTATTGAAAAAGTGGAATCAGTTGAGTATTGTAAAACAGATAATAATAGGTTTGATAATTGGTATTATCCTAGCTTTAACAATTCCAGACGTAGCAAAACCTATTGTCATTTTTGGCTCTTTATTCGTAGGAGCTTTGAAAGCTATTGCACCTGTGCTCGTACTATTTTTGGTTATTTCAGCTATAGCTCAACATAAAAGTGGTCACAAAACAAATATGAAATCAGTTATCATGCTATATCTTTTAGGAACTTTTTTAGCAGGATTAGTAGCTGTAATTGCTAGCTTTATTTTTCCTGTAAATTTAACACTTGTAAATGGAGCAGAGGGTGTAACGCCTCCTAGCGGTGTCGTGGAGGTTCTTAAAACGTTGTTGTTGAACATGGTAGATAATCCGGTTAAGGCACTTTTTAATGCTAACTATATTGGCATTTTAACTTGGGCGGTAGTTATTGGTTTGGCTTTAAGAAATGCTGCTGATTCTACAAAAACGATGATTTCTAATGTTTCTGATGCTATTTCCAAAATGGTTACATGGGTTATTAAGTTAGCACCATTAGGAATCATGGGTCTCGTATTTGAAACTATTACTACAAATGGATTAGAATCTTTACTAAGCTATGGAAAATTACTAGCTGTTTTAATTGGTTGTATGCTTTTTGTCGCGTTGGTTGTTAATCCGATCATTGTGTATGTATATATTAAGCAAAACCCCTTCCCACTTGTTATTAAGTGCATAAAGGAAAGTGGTATTACAGCATTCTTTACACGCAGCTCAGCTTCCAATATTCCTGTAAATATGAGATTATGTGAAAATCTTGGTTTGAATAAGGATAATTATTCAGTATCTATTCCATTAGGTGCAACCATCAATATGGCAGGAGCCGCTGTTACTATTTCTGTTTTGACCCTTGCAGCGGTTCATACACTTGGAATTCAAGTAGATCTTCCTACAGCCATCATACTTAGCGTATTATCAGCTGTATGTGCTTGTGGTGCTTCTGGGGTTGCAGGTGGATCCTTATTACTGATTCCTTTAGCATGTAGCTTATTTGGAATCCCAGCTGAAATTGCTATGCAAGTAGTTGGAGTAGGCTTTATCATCGGTGTCTTACAAGACTCTTTTGAAACGGCGCTTAACTCATCTACAGATGTACTTTTCACAGCTGCAGCTGAATACAAAGAGTGGAGAAAAGAAGGAAAAACAATATATATCAACAAAATAAAATAAAGAGCGATTGAACTGCACCCCAGATGTTAGTGTCGACTAAACATGGTGGTGCAGTTTTTTTTATTCTATATCCTTATTCTCTTTTCCATCTTGATGACATGCGCTGCAGTGTACATTTCTATTAATATCAATATATAGAAATAGTATATCTTAAGTGGGTTATTTTCCTAAATGTGCTAATAAAATAGCTTTGGTGATTAATAAAAATAAATTTGACATGTTTATAGTTATGGTTATATAATAATGTCAATAATTTAATAGACCTCACTACTTATGTTTGTGAGGTAGAGGTGCGATATTTATTAGTGCATAGTGAAGTCCGAGAAGACGAAGAAGCTATGAAGAAGGAAATGTCGCCGAAGTATATAATAGGTTCTCGCCATTATGTACTGGGTCTGTAATGAATAATTACAGGACTGTCTTAATGAATTTTCCGATTCATTAAGTTGAGCTATCTCAGAAAGAGATAAAAGGGTGAGGAATTTGGAATGATTACATCGTTTTCCGGGTTCTATCTCGGAAAGGTATATAGTCTTTTTTTTATTGCCTTTAAGAGATTCTTTAGCGAATAGGGAATCTCTTTTTTTATGTTAAAAAATGAATACAGTCTATCTAGACTAAATATGGAGGAACATATAATGGAAAAACAACAAACACTTTATTATGATTTTATTCCGACGGGTGAAGAAAAAATGAAATTAGATCCAGCAACAACAGCGCTTTTAATCGTTGATATGCAAAATCAATTTATTAGCCGTGATGGGTTGGATGCACAAATTGCACGAGAAAAAGGCATGTTCGATAAATGGGAATATTTCTTTGACCGTATTGATAACGTTACGATTCCAAACAATAAAAAACTGCTAGATTTTTTCCGTACAAATCAACTAGAAGTAACTTTCGGACGTATTGCATGTCATCATAAGGACGGGCGTGACCGTTCACCTGTCCAACGTCGCCCAGGTTGGAACAATATTTTATTACCAATCGGTGATCCTGGTGCGGAAATGGTAGATGAATTAAAACCACTAGATGATGAAATCGTGGTAAATAAAACGACAGACAGTGTTTTAAGTGGTACAAACTATGAGTTTTTACTTCGTAATATGGGTATTGAAACAGTTGTATGTACAGGGGTTGTAACAGATCAATGTGTTGCTTCAACGATACGCAGTCTAGCAGATGCTGGTTTTGAAGTAATTTTAGTAGAAGATGCTTGTGCAGCAGCAACAAAACAATTACATGATGCAGAAATTATGATTATGAATCAAATTTATTGTCAAGTAATGAGTACAGAGGAAACCATTCAATTCATTTCAGAAGAAATTGAACAACGTGCAGTAGTTCAAGGGTAGAGAGGAAGCTTTTAAATGAGTAATGTTCAAAGTAATACAACTCAAGGAAATGTAGCTCCTCATTTTAAACGTGTTCTAACACTGAAAGATTTAGTAATCTATGGTATTGCGTTTATGACGCCAATTGCGCCGGCTTATATATATGGCTTTGCAGCACAATCAACAGGTGGCATGCTACCATTAGCTTATTTAGTTGCGATGGTAGCAATGATGTTTTCTGCATATAGCTACGGTCGAATGGCTGCGGCGTTTCCAATTGGTGGTTCTACGTACACATATACGCAACGTGCGATTAACGCCCATTTAGGTTTTTTTGCAGGATGGGCGATGTTTATGGACTATGTATTAGTTCCATTAATTGTCTTCATGGTAGGTGCTTCCTATGCGAATGCATTAATTCCAGCGATTCCATACTGGGCGTGGGTATTACTAATTGCCGTTATTATTACTTTGGTGAATATCTTGGGAATTGGTATAGCTGCGAAAGCGAACCAAGTTCTTGTCATTTTCATGGGGATTGTTGTTGTCATTTTTGTGATTTTCTGTATGAAAGCGGTTGTTGGTGAAGATGGTGGATCTTCTTTAATCTCTATTACACCGTTCTTTAATGGTGAGACGTTCGCCATGACAGCGATTATTTCCGGAGCAGCGATGGCCTGCTTCTCGTTCTTGGGATTTGACTCAATCACAACATTATCAGAAGAAGCAGTGAACCCAAAAGAGGATATTTGGAAAGCAGCCATTCTTTCTTGTTTAATCGGTGGGATTATTTTTATCGTACAAGCTTATGTTGCACAGCTTGTATGGCCGGATGTAAATAGCTTCAGCTCAGCAGATACGGCACTATTTGATATTGCGAATGCGGCAGGTGGTGCACTGCTTGCAACACTTTATACAGTAGCTATTATCGCTTCAACATTTACAGCTGGTATAACTGGTCAGGCAAGTGCTTCACGTTTAATGTTTAGTATGGGACGTGATGAAGTACTTTCCAAGAAATTCTTCACACATTTACACCCGAAATATAAAACACCGGTTTATAACATTTTATTATTGTGTAGCATTAGTATTGTAGGTGCGATTTTTTTACCAATTAACGTGGTTGCCGAATTAATGAATTTTGGTGGTTTAGCAGGTTTTATGCTCGTTAACTTATCGGTAATTGTGTATTATTATTTCCGTAAAAAAGAGAAGAAATTTATTCGTTACTTTTTAATTCCGGCTCTTGGATTTTTAATCTGTCTTTACTTATTTATTAATCTGTCACCGATAACGTTAAAAGTAGGATTTATTTGGTTAGCTATCGGATTTGTTTATGCGCTGATCAAAACAAAAGGATTTAAAAAATATCCCCCAAGTTTTAAAGAGATGTAATATAGTAAAATTTCATAGTAGTATTAAAAAACAGTTGACGAAAAGAATTCTATTTTCGTTAACTGTTTTTTTTAGAAATTATATAAGATTCGATGCAATGAACAGGTTGATTTCCGCTGGAGTCGCCGCCTTCCGCTCCAATCAACAGTGCAAAAAAGGAAGGCAATATGCTTTGGATACTTCTTTTCCTTAAAAGAGAATTCATAACGCAAATTCAAAATACGATATAGCAAATTCAACCGCTCATATCGCAAACTAAAGACGATTTTCCTTAAGAGTGAATTCATAACGCAAATTCATATGTGTATATCGCAAATTCAACCGTGCATATAGCAAACTCAAGATGATATTCCTTTAGAAATAATGAACTAGTACTTTCCATTGTCTATCAATAGGGTAAGTGGAACCTGAAAAAATAGATAGTACCCATTGATAAAGAAGTGCTGAGCGGACGAAATTGTATCTTCGTCCGCTTTTAAAAGAATAGGAAAGTATCTAATCTCTCATTAACCAGACTAAATGCACCATGTCTTTACAAATTTCAAGTGGGCGACGGACAAACATCTCCCACAAGATTACAGTAAAAATGGATCGTGAAGTGACGCAGTCACTTCACAATCCATAAAAATTCCACCGTTAATAGTGTAGCTAATGTTTAGTCCAAAGCACTCGGAAATGGTAAAGACAAGATGCACTTAAAGGACGCTTGCCTCTTTACCATGCTGCAAAGATTAGTAAGAAAAAAGTTTTTTTGGAAAAGTTTAATCCAATAATAGTTTGTAAACTTTTCTTGGGCGACCTGTTGCACGTGGACTTTCCTCTGCTACAACATGAGCAAGCCCATTTACCTCTAACTCATTCAATATACGTCGAGCGCTTCGCGGTGTTATTTGCATATATTGGGCAAGTTCATTTGCACTTATTTCCTTTTTTAAACGCTTTTTTATAATAGATTTCAATTTATGTAATGTAGCTACGCTGAGGGATGTTTTTTCTTTAATTGCGTGTATTTCATCCGAGATATAGGAATACGTAAGTTGTTCTTCTTTACCGAGAGGTCCTGTAATTGTTTTATCATCAAAGCAAACTGCCCAGGAACCTTTTCCCCACTCTCTGCTTTGTAATAAAGCGTTCCATGCATTGATTTCAGCTTCATGTGCTGAATGACCAATTCCTATTCCGCAAGTCTTCGATTCTTCCTTCAATCCTATAACTGAATCGATTTCAGCTTTACGTGTGAAGTTATGGGTAATATCTTGTAAAAACCCTCTTGTTGAAAAAATAACATAACGACCTGGACCAATTGTAAGGATGGATCCTTGAACCTTTTTCGTATATGTACGGAGTTTCTTTGTAAATTCCATTTCAATCTCATGAAGCTTATCAGTTGTAAATGCTGTATTTGGCAACCCTACTAAAGCAGCATCATATTCAATAATTTGTACAGCAATTTGCGCTTTTTTAAATTGAAGCATTTCAACCATTCTGCGAATTTCATATACAACAGAATCCACTGAAGTCTCTGTGGGGAACATTCGATAGGCAACTATTCCTAGCTGTTGTAATTGATCTTGAATTGGATGACCTGTAATCGCTGCTTTCGCAAAACCTTTTTCGTAGCAATGATAATGAAAGTCGATTAATTGCTGTAAATCTATCGTTTCTGATTCAATGTATTGTATGGATTCGTTAATACCTGTTTCTTGTAACACTTGTTCAAGCGCATCATAAGTGATTGCATCGTAGCTTATTTCACTCACATTCACGTGAAGTTCATGTGATAGTTGTAGTAGCAAGCTATATATAGCAGACCCGTGGAAGGGAATGTAAAAAATAGGGTCGGATATTTTACCCCATTTTTGAACAATATCATATGTAATTGGCCCAGTACAAAGCCACATGGTTATATCTTTTTTTTGAGGTAGTACATGTTGATTTAAATCTTCTTCAGTTAAGCATTCTATTGGAATAGAGGTTATGTCGTTATATTTCTTTAAATAGTGTTGAACTACTTCTATTGAATCATTTGGTCCAAGTAAACCTAGTAATATACTCAATGTCTTTCGCCCCTTCCTTTTTGTAGTATAGCAGAAATTGGGTATTAGAATCCCCGAAAAAACTCTTTACAGAATATTATGTCATGTATTAATATAATAATATAGTTATGGTTAAGTCCTAAAGTGGACCTAAAGTAAAATTAAAGAAGGAGAATATATATTATTGGATAAGGGAATTTTCGAGAAAATATAAATTATGGGGGAAAAATTATGGGAGTATTACAAATGAGCAATGGGAAACGCCATTTTATCTTTTCATTACTATTCTTAGGATGGATTGTTGATTCGTTGACATTATTCGGTATGAATATTGCGATCATACCAATTAGTAAAGAATTGGGCTTAACTCAAACACAGAGTGGTATGGTGATTAGTAGCTTTTGGTTAAGTAGTGCGTGTATGACCCTTCTTGCTGGCTGGCTCTCTGACAAGTTTGGTTCAAGAAAGATTATTGTAATAGCAATATTCGTAATATCTCTATTTTCATTGTTGACAGGGATGGCTGGATCATTTATCGCAATTTTAACGGTACGCTTTATTCTTGGATTAGGTGATGGAGGCTTGCCAACAGGAAGTGGTGTAGCTATAACAGAGATTTACAAAAAAGGAGTTCGTGCAAGAGCGAAGTCCATTTTACTCGCTGCTCAGTCAATAGGAGGAGTCATTGCTTTGTACGCTACTGGTATAATCGCAGATACTTATGGCTGGCGAGTTATGTTTTATATTATTGGTGGCATTGGGCTTGTTGTAACTTTACTTTTAAGTATTTACTACCATCCGCCTAAAGTCGAAGCTGCGGCTCAAAAAGAGGGCAATGTTCTCAAAATACCGTTGAAAGATTTATATAAAAATAAGAAGCTATGGGTTGTTGTCATCATGTACTTTGGTTCAAGTATTGCATATTGGGGCTTTTCATCATGGATGCCTTCTTATTTAGAGCATGCACGTAATTTGAATTTAAAGGAAATAGGTTCTCTTGCAATGATTCCTCAAGCGCTTGCAGTGGTGTCTGCTATTTTAACAGGCTATTTAATTGATAAATCGCTAGCAGGAAAAGAGAAGTATCTCATCTTATTTGGTACAATTATTGCAAGTATTTGCTTACTTTTAATCTTTAATGCACCATCTATTCAATTGGTTATTGTCTATCAAAGTATCTATTCAATAGGTGGAACAGCGATAAGTATGACTATTTTAACTATACCGTTAAAATACGTTTCAGAAAATATCGTAGGAATGTTTATGGGAACAATGTATTTTGTCGGTGGTTTAGCAGGATTTATTGCTCCAACAGCAATGGGTGTATTAATTGATATGTTTGGTGGATCGTATCATGCTGCGTTCTTTTTCTTAGCTGCTGCTTTAATAGTAACAAGTATTTGTTCTTTAATGTTTAAAACTCCAAAAGTTAATGATGGTGTCTTTGAAAGCGCTTCATCAAAATAGAATTGATATAGAAAAGTACGTTACAAATCTAAGAAGAGGTGAAGGATATGGATTTTCGTGATCGATTATCAGAAATAATAGAAGAGAAGCGACAAAAACTTATTCAAGTGAGCGACAAAATTTGGAGCTATGCAGAACTTGGTTTTAAAGAGGATAAATCGGCTCAGTTATTATGTGAAACACTAGAAGATGAGGGTTTTTCTGTTGAAAAAGGTGTAGGAAATATCAACACTGCTTTCATCGGTAGTTTTGGAAGTGGAAAACCTATCATAGCGTTTTTAGGAGAGTTTGATGCCCTTTCAGGTTTAAGTCAGTCAGGTGGTACGACACAATATAATCCAGAAGAAATAAACGGTAATGGACATGGTTGTGGACATAACTTACTTGGAACGGGTTCACTAGCAGCTGCTTTGGCCCTTCGTTACTACATGGAAGAAAATAATATCGAAGGAACGGTTCGATATTATGGTTGCCCAGGAGAGGAAATTGGCGGTGGTAAGACTTTCATGGTTCGAGAAGGATTGTTTGAAGATGTAGATGTGGCATTTACATGGCATCCTGGATCACGGAATAGCGTAACGTCTATGTCTACTCTTGCATGTTACGAAGTGTACTTTAAATTCAAAGGAAGAAGTGCGCACGCAGCAGCTAGTCCTCATTTAGGTAGAAGCGCTCTTGATGCAGTCGAACTCATGAACGTTGGAGTAAACTACTTACGTGAACATATTATTCCGGAAGCAAGAGTACACTATGCATTAACGAATTCAGGTGGCTTTTCCCCAAATGTTGTTCAAGCTGAAGCGGAAGTGTTATATTTTGTAAGAGCACCTCGTGTATCTCAAACAGAAGAAGTTTATCAACGTATTTGTGACATTGCAAGAGGAGCAGCATTAATGACAGGAACCGAAGTAGAAATTGACTTTGGATCAGCCCTTTCTGATGTAATACCAAATATAACGTTAGAACAAATGATGCATGATAACTTCACCGCTTTAGGTGTACCGCAACATAATGCAGATGAATTACAATTTGCAAAAGAAATTCGTGAAACACTTTCGGAAGCGGATAAAAACCTTGAAGTGCAATCGAATAAACAATTAGTGGGTAAAGCTTTATCAGACTTGATTGATCCATTTACACCCGCAAGCGGAATCATGCCAGGTTCTACTGACGTTGGGGATGTAAGTTGGGTAGTCCCAACAGCACAGTGTATGACGGCATGTGAATCACTTGGAACACCATTGCACACATGGCAGGTCGTTGCGACTGGAACAACTTCTATCGCACATAAAGGAATGCTGCATGCTGGTAAAGTGATGGCAGCTACAGCAATAGATGTGCTTAATAACCCAGATCTTATTGAAAAAGCGAAAGCAGAGCTAGTGGAACGTCGAAACGGTGAACAGTATGTTTCCCCACTACCAAAAGAAATGAAGGAATATACAATTCGTAATTACTAAAATATAGTGCCAGGGCTAAAACAACTCGAAGTTGTTTTGGAACCTGGCGCTTTTCATTCTATACACCGCAACATTAGTTAATTACGTGATATAATAGATAATCAGCGTAGTACTAAATACACCTAGGAGGTTTATAAATGGATAACAACGATATATTAATAAGACTAAGATATGCACTAGATATAAAAAATAAAGATATGCTAGAATTATTTAAGCTTGGCGGTAAAGAAGTAACAAAAGACGAAATAGTAAAGATCCTTACAAAATCAAAAGATGAGTACGATGATGATGAGATTGAGGTTGAGGAAACGGAAGATCAGATCAAATGTAATAATAAGATGTTAGAGTCATTTTTAAATGGATTCATTACTTTTAAAAGAGGTAAACAGGATGCAAAACCTGGACAAGTTGAAAGTCCTGTTCCGCCTGAGAAGAGTGCTAATAATATGCTTCTAAAGAAATTAAAAGTAGCATTACAATTAACAACAGAAGATATGTTGGATATCCTAGATGAGGGCGGTATCGCAGTATCAAAAGGCGAACTAGGTGCCATTTTACGAAAAGAAGGACATCGAAATTATAAAGTATGCGGCGATAATTTCGCACGTAAATTCTTAAGAGGTTTAGCTGTGAAGCATCGAGCATAAACGGATGGCAAAGTAACATAATAGAGGTTAGGTGCTTATAGTGTTGGGTTCCGAATGTAACAAATATTTATGGAAAGCGTCTATCTATATATAGTTATTTTTCGGGAGGAAAGAAAATGAAAAAGTTATTTGGTGTAATACTTTTATTGAGTGTTTCATTGTTTGGATGTACAAATGGAAATAATGCGATGCAAGTACAATCTGAAGTAAAAGCTACTACTGATACTGAAACGGTACATTCTAGTGAGAATGAAGAAAAGACGGTATTGAGTGTCGTTGAAAAATTCGGAAACAGCCTGAAAAATGTGTCTTTATTAGGTCCCAAAGAACAACTAGAAAAGGATATGCAGGATAATTACAGCGATATCGTTTCACCCGAGCTTATAAAACAATGGCTGAAGGATCCACTTAAAGCACCAGGAAGATTATATTCCAGTCCTTGGCCGGAAAGGATTGACATTAAAACCACGGAGAAGATTTCCGGAAATGCATATGAACTAAGCGGTGAAATAATCGAAATAGCAAATGTAGATCAAGTTGTTAGCCAAATTCCTATTAACCTTGTCGTTGAAAAAGTAGGAGACCGCTGGCTAATAAATGAGGTTACTCTTGGTGCGGAAGAACAAAGTGATTCCATCACATATAAAAATACTGAATATGGTTTTAGTTTTAAATTACCGAAGACTTGGATGAATTATTCGGTTGTTACGGATAAATGGGAAGGATTAGGTAATACGGCATCAAACAACGAAGAAGTGACTGAAACGGGTCCAATGATTTCTATTCGACATCCTCAGTGGACTTCGGAAAATCCACGTCAAGATATTCCGATTATGATTTTTACAATAGAGCAATGGAATCTACTGCAGCAGGAGAAATTCCATATAGGAGCAGCACCTATCGGACCAACAGAACTAAACCGCAATGAAAAATACGTTTTTGCATTACCAGCTCGCTACAACTTCGCATTTCCAACAGGTTACGAAGAAGTTGAAAAGATTTTAGAAGGTAAACCGTTAGAGGTTGCTAAAAATTAAACGCTGGAAGTATTAATGGGGAAATTCATTAATAACCAGATCAAAGAGTGTAATGAGCTACATCAACCACACGCAACTTGGAGAGAGCTATCTCATATATATGAGGTAGCTCTTTTATTAATATAATTACTATCACATCTGTTGAATAACCACTTTCTTACAAAGTATAATTGTTAGTAAAGCGTAAAAGTCTTCATTTGCATCTGTACGTTTTCGGTTCGCTTTGGACGTAATGATCACCACATAATAACCGCGTTGAATAGGGGTGGGTGGAAGTGACTGTGTCACTTCCACCCATCCCATTTTCGGAAATCTTGTTGTGGATATTTGTCCGTCGCTTCCCTAAAACACTCAAGAGAAAAATGCTTTTTTGTAGAATCAAAGAATAGCTGTCATTCTACAGAGGTTGCAAGTTCCCAAAGATGCAATTTCGGGAACTCTACACTTTTTTATAATGCGTCTCTTGCTTACTTTTGCTAAGAATTACTAGTCATATGGAGATGCTGTGTAAAAAAGTGACACTTTCTTTCAAATCGAAAAGGCGTAAACACTATAGTCGCAAGATCAACCAGCGAAATCGCAAATTGAGTGCTTCGAATCGCAAGATCTATGTCCAGAATCGAAAAATAGGTGTACTTGCAACTTTACTCGCCTTATTCGCGATGTTTTGTACGTTACTCGCAATATTTCCACCCGTACTCGCAACATTCTTGTACTTTTTTCCACTTTTTGGGAATCGCAAGATCAATCAGCGAAATCGCAAAATCGATGGATGGAATCGCAAAATAAGGCTTACTTGCAACTTTACCCGCCATATTAGCAATGTTTTATACGTTATTCGCAATATTTTAGAGAAGAGCTAAGCAGGCTAGTATTTTATCACTAAATAATCAAGTAATTGAGTTAGTTTCATAAATAGCATTTAATTATTCAAACACGAACAATGATTATATTATTGATTGGAGCGACAGGCTGCGGCTCCAGCAGGATGAGTGAGATTAGATGAGACATCGCAAACGACGCGAATGCGTCGGTGATGGCTCATTTCTCACCCTTCAGAAAGCGTTCGCCTATAGCGGAAATCGCGCTGATTTATAAAGGGTATATTGTATATACTTTTACATTTTCATTTAATATTGTTCGTGTTTTATGCTCTAACTTTGAATTAAGAAACTGATTCAATTAACTGAGTACTTTTGGTTAATCAACATATAGAATGCATTTCCCTAAAATATGCTAGGTGCATATTTTAGTAAGTAGTAAAAAACGTAAAGCCAACTTAAAAGGCCATGTATAATAGCCCATCCAATGGATTTGTATGCGGTATACGAAATAACCATAGAAAGGCAAGTGCCAAAACTTATTCCCTTTTTAATGACATTAACTGTTTTTTGATTACTCCTATTTTTCATATCCAAATCCTCCGTCTCGAATAAATGTCACTGGTATAAAGAATATATTCTTAAACCCGTGAATCGATGCTAAATGAACTAATGTAGCGGTATACTTAATATTCAAATATAGCATTAGAAAAGGGATTTTTCTTATGGAAGACGAATAGTAGATAGAAGAAAAGAGGAATGGAACCAGAAGAAGGGATGGTGAAAACTTGGAACCCTCGTTTCAGATGTTTTCGATGGCACATTTCAGTGCAATAGGTGTACTATGTTTTTTTATCATTCTACTATTAATAATAAAAAAGAGATGGTCGATTTCACAGAAAAAAGTTCTGTTAATGGAACGTCTATTTGCATTGTCCTTATTGATAATGGAAATTCTTTATCACGTTTGGCTCTATCAAACTGGAAGATGGAATTGGGTTAGTTCGTTGCCACTAGAATTATGCAGTATTAGTTTGATTTTGACGATTATCCTTTTGTGGACTGGAAATAGGCATATATACGAGTTTGTCTTTTATGCTGGCATTGGAGGAGCACTTCAAGCGGTAGCAACGCCGGTTTTAGATCTTAGCTTTCCTCATTTCAGGTATTTTCACTTTTTTCATACACATTTCGGAATAATATTAACAGCGCTTTATTTTACTTGGGTGAAGGGTTACCTTCCCACATTTAAAGGAATCATTAAAACGATGGTTGCATTGAACATATTGCTTCCGTGCATATTTGTTCTCAACATTATACTCCACGGTAACTATATGTTTTTACTAAAGAAACCGGCAAATGGAAGTATTCTTGACTTTTTAGGTCCATATCCATGGTACATTCTATCGTTAGAACTTTTCGCATTTTTAATTTTCATCTGTTTGTGGTTAATATTTAGAAAAAAAGAAGTATCAAAAACTCAATTAGATCCTGAATATAATGGATCAAAAAAGTAACCACATGAATTGTTTTTCACATGGTTACTTTTTTTTATGATTAAAATTAGAATTCAATGAGAACCTGGAATCAAATTTATGAACTTTATGGTTCTACACTTCTTACTCTTTAAAATATTTACAAGTGAATCTTGCTTGTAGTTTCATATAATTATAGAGCTTACGAGCGTGTCTTCCTTCTTGTGTATAGGGATTTATTTTGGGATGAAGCTGGCGAAGAAATTCACGATCACATACACATGGTTTTTCGCCCCTACTATAACATTCATCATGGGCTTTACAAACTGCATCTACCTCATTTATAGGATCTCCGGGTCCATTGCAACCAGGCCCACACCAGTTATAACCTGGTAAGACACAAAAACGTAACCTCCCATTTCTTCTCTGTGACAAATCAACCACCTCGCTTAATTTTCAATTACTTTTAATATAAGTTATTCAATAGTCCGCTATTATGAATAAACTTTTACCTAGCAGTTTCGAAATTAATTTATCAAATAGGAAACCAACGAAACGAGCAACAAACCTTACAGAAAATAAATATAGTGTTGACAAATGATAATGATAACTATTATCATTAAAAAGTAAATGAAAATGATTATCAATATTAATAGGATGTATTAGTAATTGGTGATGAGCATATATACATGGAGGGGTACAAATTGAAAAAGTTATATTGGGTTTTACTTATCGGAGTTCTTGCATTATTGACTGCCTGCACGGCAAATTCCACGGATAGTGATAAGGAGAAAGAAGAAGTTTCCAACACAGAAAGTAAGGAAGTTAGTGAAAAAGAGCAATCCAACGAAACAGACGATAGCTATAGTTTAGAAAATGATGGAATTGATCAAGTTGCATTTGAGGAAGCACTTAGCCAATTTCCTTCAAAGTTGCCTGAGCGTTTAATAACAACGTCAGTCCCACTTACAGAAATGTTGCATTTGCTCGGGGTTACACCAGTCGGGGTCCCTACTTCTACGAACCCTATTCCTAAAGACTTTGATACTATTCAACGAATTGGTTCACCAATGCAACCAGACCTAGAAGTAGTTACTAATCTACAACCAGACTTGATACTTGGTGCTGAATCTCTTCGAAGTACATTAGAAAAAAACTTAGAAGGCATCAACCTTCAGACTGCTTACTTAAAAACGGATTCATTTGATGACTTAAAACTTAGCTTTAAAGTGTTAGGGACGTATTTTGATAAAAAAGAAGAAATGAACGCTGTACTAAGTAAAATATTAGCCAAAGAAAATGAGTTAGCTGAAAAGGCTAAAGGAAAAGAGTTACCAAGCGTTATGTTAATGATCGGTACTTCTGATTCCTTTATGGTTATGAGTGAGAAATCTTATTTAGGAAGTTTAGTGAAAAAACTAGGTGCTGATAATATAGCAACATCAGTATTAAAGGTTTCTGATACATATTCCCCTATAAACATGGAAGATGTTGTCGTTGCGGATCCGGATATTATTCTAGTACTTGCTTCAGGTGATCACGGAGCATCAGAAGATATGTTCCAAAAAGAAGTGGAAAAAAATGATACGTGGACGAAACTTTCAGCTTATAAAAATGATAAGGTTCATATTTTAGATTATGACGTATTTGGAGTTACATCCATTAGCAATGTAGAACAAGCGTTGACACAAATCTCCAACTATTTTTATGAATAAAGAGGGTTTTTAGGTGAGTAGTAAATCTAGAAGTGGAACTATTGTAATTTTTACGTTCTTACTAGCAATCGTTGCAGGTATCGTCGCCATTGGATTAGGCAGTGTGAATATCCCTATTTCAGCTATATTAAAGACGTTCTTTAGCTCATCATCTACCGATGTACACAATACGATTATTTGGGATATTCGCTATCCCCGTGTATTATTGGCGATGATAATTGGAGCAAACATTGCAATCTCTGGTGCATTATTGCAAGCGGTAATGGGTAATCCGCTTGCAGACCCAGGATTAACGGGGGTGACTAGTGGAGCTGCGGTTTGTGTACTGATTATCATGTTGGCTGCTCCTGAATACACGCAGTTTATCCCAATTGCCGCTTTTGTTGGCGGGCTTTTTGCCGCAACGATTGTATATGCACTTGCATGGAGAAGAAACGGCATATCTCCGATTACAATTATTTTGTCAGGGGTCGCAGTAAACGCTTTATGCGGAGGCGGTATTGGTTATTTATCAATCATATACAGTGATCGACTTCCTTCTGCAGTTCAATGGCTCAACGGAAGTTTGGCAGCGAAAGGGAATAATGCTTTAATGATGGTTTTCCCTTATGCGATTGTTGGATGGATTTTATCGATGTTTGCCATTCGTAAAGCGAACATTATTCGACTAGGTGATCAAGTTGCATCAAATCTTGGGGAAAATGTTCATAGAATACGCATTCTACTCTCTTTAATCGCTGTATTTTTAGCAGCTATTTCGGTGGCGGCTATTGGAATGATTGGATTTGTTGGACTTGTCGTACCGCATATGGCTAGATTACTTGTTGGCTCAAACTATAAATATTTATTGCCTATGAGTATGGCGCTTGGTGCACTTGTCTTGTTGCTAGCGGATACTGGAGGAAGAACTTTATTTACTCCGATGGAAATCCCTGCTGGAATACTAATGGCAGTTATAGGAGCACCATATTTTTTATACTTAATGAGAAGGAAGGCATTTTAATATGTTTACTATCGACTCCATTTCCATTCGATATGAGCAAAAAAATATTATTAGTAATTTCTCGTTTCATGTAAACCAAGGAGAGATAGTATCTATTATTGGTCCTAATGGTTCGGGAAAGTCAACCTTACTTAAGGCGATAGCACGCAATATTCCATATCATCAAGGTACAGTGGAATTTGACGGAACTAATTTGAAGTCGATGAATTCTAAACAAGTTGCACGTAAAATGTGTCTGCTAAGTCAGAGAAATCAAGCACCGACTGACATGACCGTTATTGACCTAGTTTCTTATGGCAGGTACCCACATAAAAAGTGGTTTGAAAAGTTAAACAAGGAAGACATGGAAATAGTTTATTGGGCGCTCGAGAAAACACATCTAACTGATTATAAGGATAGAACAATCGACTCCTTATCAGGTGGTGAGTCTCAAAGGGCGTGGATTGCTATGGCGCTAGCGCAGAGGCCAAAAGTGTTATTGCTTGATGAGCCAACAACTTATCTTGATATTTCTCATCAGCACGAAGTTTTAGAACTTGTTCGAGAGTTAAACCAAGACATGGGCATGACGATTGTAATGGTATTACACGATCTCAATCAAGCATCCAGCTATAGCGATAGCATAGTGGTTATACAAACCGGTAAGAAAGTGGCATGTGGTTCTCCATATGAAGTCATGACTAAAGATATGATACGACAAGTATATAGAATGAATGCCGAAATTCAATATATGCCTTCAGAGAAAAAACCGCGGGTACTTTTAATGAATACTATTAAATAAAAAGAATAGTAAATGGAGGGATTAATAGTGAAAAAAGCTATTGATTTAGAGGGGAATAAAGAGAAATATCTAAAGTTTGTAGAAAGTCGTAAAAATCTTATTTTAAGTTTATTAGATGAAGAAGGTAAGCCTTTTACAAGCTATGCTCCATTTGTCAAGAAAGATGGAAAGTTGTACATATACATTAGTAAAATTGCGGAGCACTATGACTTAATGGAAAAGAATGAATTTGTAAATGCTTTTCTTCTAGCAGATGAGTCCACAACACCCAACAAATTTGCAACTGAGCGTGTACGTTTTATCTGTACACCTGAGAATATTGGAAATGAAGGGCACGACGATATTTTTGCACTCTTTAATAGTCAGCATGGGGAAAAGATGATGGAAGTATTAAGAGGTCTAGACTTTTCTCTATTCGAATTAACACCATTCCAAGGACGCTATGTTGTAGGATTTGGTATGGCATTCGATTTGGATATCAATGCAACTGTTTTTAATCATGTTGTTGTGGATAAGAAAAAAGAAACGATAGTATAAAAAAAGGAGTAAGTGCAAATGACCTATTCTACTGTTTTACCAATATGGAATTCAATTCGGGATAGATTTCAAAAAACTGCAACTGCATTACCAAACGAAGATTTGAATTTGGGATTAGGAAACTCAACGATTAGTTCTCTTCTTCATCATACTGCAGAGGTTGAATATATGTTTGCAGAATGGTTTTTTGGAAAAAGTAAGGCAGAAGAAACAACGAAGCCTTCGTTAAATAATATAGAAGAACTTGTAGATTTTCTGACTGCATCTAACAGTTATTTGCAAGGAGCAATGGAAGAGTTACAAGAGGAAGCATGGAATAAAATCATAGAATCACCTATGGGACCATCAACTCCTTTGGAAGCTATAGGAAGATTAATGTATCACACAGGCATCCATGCTGGACAAATTTCTCTCATACAAAAAAATGGGCACGCTTAAAGAGACTATAAAAAGGTGACATTTCGTTCTAATTTGAACGAAATATCACCTTTTTTTTTACAGAAATTATCACATCTGTTGATCAACCACTTTCTTACACAAAATACTTGTAAGGAAAGCATAAAAATTTTCGTTAAAATTTGTTTGTTTTCGTTTCAGTTTGGACGAAGGTACAATTTAGGTCACACAGCGTTTTTTTATTACGCGCAATATAGAACGGATTTTTTATATAGTGCGTACTAAAAAGGCCCTATTAAGTGACCGCTAGGATTTTCGCTGCTGGGCGGACGCTTTCCGCCGGGTGAGCGATGAGCCATCGCCGACGCTACGCGTTCGCCTGCGATGGCTCATCTGTCTCACTCTTCCGGCTGGAGTCGCCACCCTTCTGCTACAATCAATCCCATAAAGCCTTGGTCCTATTCAGTAACATCGCACTGTGGCAAAGGTATTCGCTCTTTTTATCTGGATACAATTGTCCGATAAATTATGCGCAACATTACGAGGCATATGCGCAATATAGAACGTGATACTCGCAACATTCTTGGACATTTGCGCAATATATCAATAGTGTGCAATTAATAAGTGCCATCTTATGCAAAGTACTAGAGAAAAATAGATAGCATCCATGTATAAAGAAGTGCTGAGCGGACGAAATTGTATCTTCGTCCGCTTTTAAAAGAATAGGAAAGGATTTATTCTCTCATTAACCAAATCTAATGCATCATGTCCCTACATATTCCAAGAGGGCGACGGACAAACATCCGCCACAAGATTACCGAAAAAAGTGGATGGAGAAGTGACGCAGTCACTTCTCCATCCACAAAAATTCCCTCGTTAATAGTGTAGCTGATGTTTCTTCCAAAGCACTCAGGAAACAGTAAAGACAAGATGCACTTAAAGGACGCTTGCGTTTTTCTTATTGCTGCTTTAATCAATTTCACTTTACGAAAATAGGCCAAGCATTTAAATAAACTAGTATTAATCACCTTCAATTTGTTCATGCTAGAAAAAGAGGAGGTGTGATAAAATGGCTCAAGTTGTTCTTTGTGAAGTCAATAATTGTACGTATTGGGGTTCTGGTAATAAATGCAGTGCAGAGGCAATTTATGTAGTAAGTAGCAAAGGTAAACAAGCATCTAATAGTGAAGAAACAGATTGTAAAACATTTGAACCAGATGCTTAAACGGCTATGACCTAGAAAAAAGCTCATGGACATGTTCATGAGCTTTTTTCTAGGTGTGAGCGAAGACAATCTTCTAGGAACAGGGTGTCATATAAAAAGTAAAACTGTCCCAATGGCTAATATGCGATTGGGACAGTTTTTGTTTCATTGACTAATTTTTTATTTCATGATAAAATTACTTCGAATTAAAGATACTCGAATTAAAGATAAACAGGAGGAATAATATATGAATCAATTAAAAGGTATGCACCATGTAACAGCGATTACAAGTAGTGCAGAAGAGAATTATAAATTTTTCACGTATGTGTTAGGCATGCGTTTAGTAAAGAAAACAGTGAACCAAGATGATATCCAGACCTACCACTTATTCTTTGCTGATGATGTTGGTGGAGCAGGTACAGATATGACGTTCTTCGACTTCCCAGGAATTACAAAAGGTACACACGGCACAAATGAAATTTATAAAACAGCTTTCCGTGTTCCTAGTGATGCTGCATTAGATTATTGGGTGAATCGTTTTGATAGCTTGGAAGTCAAACATGCTGGTATTCAAGAACAATTTGGAACAATGGTACTTTCGTTTGTCGATTTTGACGACCAACAATATCAATTAATTTCAGATGAAAATAATGAGGGTATTTCAACAGGAACACCATGGCAAAAAGGACCGATTCCGTTAGAGTATGCTATTACCGGGTTAGGTCCTATTCATATTCGAATTGCAGAGTTTGATTATTTAAAAGAAGTAATGGAAAAGGTTTTATTATTTAAACAGATAGCGCAAGAAGGATCATTCCATTTGTTTGAAGTAGGTGAAGGAGGAAATGGCGCACAAGTAATCGTAGAGAAGAATGTCATTCTTCCCCCGGGTAGTCAAGGTTTCGGAACGGTTCACCATGCAGCATTTAGAGTGGAAGACCGAGCTGTTTTAGACGAATGGACGAAACGTATGGAGAGCTTTGGTTTTCAAACTTCTGGTTATGTGGACCGCCATTTCTTTGAGTCATTATATGCAAGAGTGGCTCCGGGGCTATTATTTGAATTTGCTACTGATGGACCTGGTTTTATGGGAGACGAACCTTATGAAACCTTGGGAGAAAAGTTATCATTACCTCCATTTTTAGAACCAAAACGTACACAAATTGAAAGTTTAGTTCGCCCGATTGATACAGTAAGAAGCACAATTGAATTTGTGAAAGAATAATGAATACACATGCCCATTTCCGCAATAGGAGATGGGCATGTTCTTTTTTTGATTTGTAAATAAATGGCTGAAAGAGACCAAATAGTACAAACCCGAGACCAAATGAAGGCTACTCGAGACTGATTAGCGCAAACCTAAGATCAGATTAACCATATTCGACATGAAACCCAATTCAAGCAATAATGGCAATCATTTCATTGAGTAAATGGAACAGAAACGAGATTATTTAGGCGCGGTTTCTAAACATTATGGTACTCCTTCATTCCTATAAAAGTAATAGGAATGAATGGATAAATGATTACCAAAATCTATATTAATTAGAATCTAGTTTTTTCTTTCTTCACAGAAGATTCAGTATAATTATTTAGGGTATAAGGATTAATAGGTGAATACACTAAAGTAAGGAGGGAAGTTTAGTTGATTCGATTTGATAAGATTTCCAAAGTATTTAATGATGGAACAGAGGCATTGAAAGATGTGTCTCTTACAATACCAACCGAACAATTAGTAGTAATTATTGGCCCAAGCGGCTGTGGGAAAACAACGTTAATGAAAATGATTAACCGTTTAGAAATTCCAACCACTGGAGAAGTATATGTGTCTGATAAAGCAGTATCTACTTTAGATTCGGTGGAACTTCGAAAAACGATTGGCTATGTCATTCAACGAATCGGTTTATTTCCACATATGACGATTGAAAAGAACGCATCACTTGTACCAAAACTAAAGGGATGGTCAAAAGAAAGAACAGCGGAGCGAGTCCGTGAACTAATGTGGATGGTTGGGCTCGAACCGAAGCAATATTTAGCTAAATATCCGCTGGAGCTAAGTGGTGGGCAACAACAACGTATTGGAGTGGTAAGGGCTTTAGCTGGTAACCCTGATATTGTATTAATGGATGAGCCGTTTAGTGCCCTTGATCCAATTAGTCGCGAGCAATTACAAGTGGAAATAAAAAAGTTACAGGAAAAGATAAAGAAAACAATTGTTTTTGTCACGCATGACATGGATGAAGCATTAAAAATAGCAGACACAATTGTAGTTATGAAAAGTGGGAGAATAGAGCAGATAGGAACCCCAACCGAATTAATAGAGAATCCAATCAATGAATTTGTTAAGAACTTTATTGGAATAGAACGTATCAATCGAAAGCGTCTACTTGGAAAACGTGAATTACAGGAGTTTATTTATTTCTTTGAACAAGACAAACAAAGCGAATGTATAGAAGTGGAAGCGAGCATGTTACTAGAAGAAGCAATTGCTTTATTAGAAGACGGTGCGGCAAAATGTTTACTTGTAAAAAAGGCTGATGAAAAGTTAGGGTATGTGACCCAATCCGTTCTTCTACGTGCAATGCTTGCAAAAGAAGAGGTGGTATAAGTGCAGAAATTTTTTGAAACGATTCAAAGCAGATCCGATTTGATTCAAGAAGCATTTATTCAACATATTTATTTATCTTTTATCGCACTTGCAGTAGGTATAGCCATCTCACTTCCTTTAGGTATTTTTGTTGCAAGGTATAGAAAGTTTGCGGAGCCAGTGATAGGAATCACAGCCATTTTTCAAACGATTCCTAGTTTAGCGTTATTCGGTTTTTTAGTTCCGCTTATAGGGATTGGAGCAAAAACAGCATTAATTGCATTAATTATTTACGCACTTTTACCTATTTTACGCAATACATACACTGGGATTACAAGTATAGATGGATCGATTATTGAAGCAGGGAGAGGGATGGGGATGACAAAAAGCCAATTATTATGGCAGATTGAGTTTCCATTAGCTTTGCCATTTATCATGGCGGGGATTCGAACTGCCACTGTTTTAACGGTTGGAATTGCGACGCTTGCGACATTTGTTGGTGCAGGGGGCTTAGGGGATGTTATTTACCGAGGTTTGCAGTCATATAATAATTCACTCGTATTAGCGGGAGCATTACCTGTTGCTTTATTAGCAATTTTGTTTGATTTTGCTTTGAAATTAATTGAGAAAAAGTCCACCCCAAAAGGACTAAACACAGGAGGATGATGGAGAATGAAAAAGACGTTACTATCGATTGGGGTTGCAGCAACGGTTTTATTGGGGGCATGTTCTAGTTCCAATGAGACACTTGTAATAAGTGGAAAACCTTGGACAGAACAATATATACTGCCGCAAGTTTTAGGACAATATATTGAAGCGAAGACAGATTATAAAGTGAAGTATAAAGAAGGTCTAGGGGAAGTGGCTATCATGACTCCAGCACTTAAAAAAGGAGATATAGACTTGTATGTCGAGTATACAGGTACTGGACTAAAAGACGTTCTTAAAGAGAATTCAGAAGTTGGGGAAAGCTCGGAAAGTGTGTTGGAGCGCGTGAAAAATGGGTATGAAGATAAGTATGAAGCAACGTGGTTAAGTCCTCTTGGCTTTGAAAATACGTACACATTAGCTTATACAAAAGATAAAAACTACGATGCAAAAACTTATTCTGATCTTGTCCAAGTCTCCAGAACAGGAAATATGGTCTTCGGCGCACCCCATGCATTTTATGAACGTCAAGGAGATGGGTTTGATGATTTTATTAACTCCTATCCCTTTACATTCACTAAAACGGAAAGTCTCGATCCGAACGTTATGTATGAAGCATTAAAAAGCGGGGATGTGGATGTTATTCCTGCATTTACAACAGATGGACGAATTGAACGTTTTGATCTTCAAACAACAATAGATGATTTAGGATTTTTTCCAAAGTACGACGCTGCTCCTGTCGTTCGACTAGAAGCATTAAAAAAGTTTCCAAAGCTTAAAGATGTATTAAATGAACTTGCAGGAAAAATCTCAGAGGAAGATATGTTAAAAATGAATGCACGTGTAGATATTGATGGAGATAAACCGGAAGACGTCGCACATGATTTTTTAGTGGAAAAAGGGCTAATTAAGAAATAACTAAAAAAGCACCCGATTGAACTGACCTAGCGATATGAGACACATATAAAACACCTATTTTAGGCTGCCGCAATGCCAAATTCTTTTGGTGTTAGGTAGCCTAATTTTTCTTGGATACGTTCTTCATTGTAATGATGAAGATATTCGTCAATTCGTTGTATAACGCAAATATTGCTCAATGAATTAAACTTAGTTAAATAAAATTCTTCTGTTTTTAAACTAGAATGATAGGATTCGATAACAGCGTTATCCCAACAGTTGCCGCGTCTGGACATGCTACTCACTAGATGATTCTCCTTCAAGCAATCCTGATACGCATATGATGTGTAAACACTCCCTTGATCAGAATGTACAATGACTTCCTGCGGATTTCCACGAGCTATCAATGCCTCTTTAAGCGTATCTATTACCAACGGTGTCTGTTGATGATTGTAGAGCTTATAAGCGACAATTTCATTATTATATAAATCCATGATCGTCGAAAGATATAAAGTGACGCTACCATATTGAATATACGTAATATCTGTTACCCATTTTTCATTCGGTTTACTAGCTGTAAAGTTACGATTCAATAAATTTGGGGCAATTACTACTGACTCTCCTTGTGATTTCCATTTTCGTTTTTGCTTCACTTTGCATTGAAGATTATACTTCTGCATGGTTTTCTGGACCGTATTGCGGTCTAATTCAATTCCATATTCTCTTTTCAATAACGCCTTAATTTTACGATGACCATTGCGGTATTTCGTTTTCTTGCATAGTTCGATGATTGCTTCTTCTGCTTTGGTTCGAACGTATTCTACACCTTCTGCTAACCAACGATAAAAGGTGGATCGAGGCACCTGAAGGGCTGACAGAATTGCCGTTACTGTATATTTTTTTCGATACTTTTCCACGATTTGAAGAACTAGCTGTTTTTCAACTCCTTTACCATTTCCATATACTTTTTTAGAATCTCATTCTCCATTTTCAAATGGTTCATTTGTGTATCTTTCTTCTCTTCTTCACTCTTAAATTCAGGTCCATGCCCAAATGAATATTGCTTCCCGATCGGTTGATCGAAACGATGAATTTCATTCGCTCTATACCATCTCATCCATGTCTCAATTTGAGATTTATTCTTAATTCCGTATTTCTCCATAATTTCTTTCGTCGTAAGATGACCGCTCATTTTATCTTTCACGACTGCCCATTTAATTTCACTTGAATACACGTTTTTGCCCATGCAAAAACACCTCCGATTTAAGTACTTGTTTTAAGTGTACCACTATCGAAGGTGTTTTATATTGTCTCATTATTTTAGGTTAGTCCAGATTCTAATTCAGAATTGGGTGCTTTTTTAGTTAAATGAGCGTTTTAAAATTTAAGCGTTTATTTAATGCGGTAATAACTGGAATACCTACTGCTAATACGGCGAATTCACCTGCTGCAACAGTTAACCATGTGTAAAGGAATGGTGCGTCAAATGCAAGTTTTAATTCGAAGGCAATGATAAACGTCATAACCGTAAAGATTAACGTATTAAATACCATATGTGGAATATGCCCTTTAATAAACTTCGATGCAAAAATAGTGATAGATAAAGAAATGACAGAATGTGCTACCCCGAAAATGAGATCATATGCCGCCATTGGGGAGAAAATATTTGTTACAAATACACCTAGCACAATTCCGAAAAAGAACTTTTTATTGAAAACGACAAGGTGGTTAAACATTTCGGAAATACGAAATTGTACTGCCGTAAATCCAAAGGGTGCTACTAGTAACGATACAGCAACATATAAAGCAGCGATAATCCCGCTTGTTGCAAGAGTTTTTGTTTTCATTATTCATTTCTCCTTAGTTTTTTTACGTGGGAGGTTCTCGAACCACGTTATTTGTAATGCACAATTGATAATTATATGATACTAATAGTCAATTTGTCAAAAGTTTTTCCAATGTTATCAACTATGTTAAAATAGGCATCAGTTATTAAAAGGAATATTTTTATGAAAAGTATTTTTTGCTTACGAACGAAAAGGGGAGATCATCAGTGAAGTCAAATAAATATACACTTGATCGATTTGAAGATGGATTTGCGATATTTTTAGATTATCCAAGTGAAACAGAAAACTTACTTGTCCCTTTCTCGGAGATACATACACTCCTGAAAGAAGGAGATATCGTTTCGATCACTGTCTTGGAAGATGCGTATCAAATTGACCTACTAGAAAATGAAACGATGAACCAAAGAGAAAAAGTTCAATCCTTATTAGAACAATTTAAAAGAAACAACAAATAGAAGTTTTGTAATTTAAAAATTCACGATTATCAAAACAAACGTGACTAACATGAATGTTTCAAATTTCATGTTAGTCACGTTTTTCGCGTTAGTTTTAGTGCCAGGCACCTGTAATAATCCTGTAATAATTGGTTAGAGGGATGTGTCACGTAGGAAGTTTTTGACGATGTGATGCTCGGGTTCATATGCTTTGATGGCATAGCCTTCTTTTTGTAGCCATTCGATGATTTGTGGTAAGGCTTTTGTTGTTTGGCTTCGATCGTGTAGTAGCACAATGATGTCTCGGTCTCCTGATTTGTAAGATTTTTCAATTCCGACTTTTACGTTTTTCACAATTTGATCAGCTTCTTTATCTGTGTATTTCCAGTCTTTTGAATCGACGTCCCAATCCCATAGTTTGTAGCTATTTTTAAGAAGTTCTGATTGCATTGCTGCCGAAAGATCAGGTTTGCTGCCATATGGAACACGGACGAGTTTTGCTTCTTTACCAGTCATTTGTTTGATGAGCTTTGCTCCTTCATTCATTTCATTGATGAATGATTTCGCTGACTTGTAAACTTTCTCTTTGTCATGGGTCATGCTATGTGTTCCAATGTAGTGCCCATCTTTTACGACGGAATCGATAATGGATGCGTTCTTTTTCATATAATTTCCGACAAAGAAGAAAGTTCCCTGGACGTTATATTTTTTTAATGTAGCGTTGTTTACCGTTGTAAATTTATTTGGACCGTCATCAAACGTCAAGTAAATAGTTGGTTTCGCTTTTTCTTCTGCTTTTGCTGGTAAAGTTGATGTTTGTCTATTTAAAATTTGGTTCAAATAAATTTCATAGTCATCATGAGACATATGTCCATAGTCATCTCTATATATTCGTTGCGTATGCTGTTTCGGAAAATCATGAACTTTATAACCCATTTCTATTGCGATATAGTTAACACTAATGAAAAGCTTTCCATTTACTTTAACAATAGGGAACCAATCAAGTGGTACCCCATTTTTAGATGTTATTTTCGAGTTTTCATTATAATTAATTTCTATCCCGTTTTTCCGGATATAGGTAATGCCTTTCTTAAGATCAAATGGGATGTCTAAAAATGCAGCAATTTCTTCAAGTGGAACTTTCGTATCTTCACTTATAACTTTGATATCACTAAAATCTAGCAATTGATCACTGAGCCCTACGTGATGAGATACAGTTGTTGATGCATGACCTATGGTTGTACAAACAATAAAAAACACTAAAAAAGCAACGAAAAGGATAGAAAATTTTCTAATGGCATTAACACCACCCGTATAATATTTAGACTCTCACCCTGTAGTATATGTATTTTGTAAACATCGTATGAAAATTTTTGATATAGGAGGAATTTCCATGGAAAATGAAGTGTTAAAGGTATTTGATGTAGGTAGAAATGAGATAGGTAAGGCAACGCGAGAAGAAGTACATAGATTAGGATTATGGCATGAAACATTTCACTGTTGGATTATTGGGAGAGATGTAGGAACTGATTATATCTATTTGCAAATTAGAAGTGCTTCGAAAAAAGATTATCCGGGATTGTTGGATATCACGGCTGCTGGGCATTTATTGGCTAATGAGACTGTACGAGATGGTATTAGAGAAGTGAAAGAAGAACTTGGCATAAGCGTTTCTTTTGAGGAGCTAATTTCTCTAGGAATAATAGATTACTCTGTCACGTCTGGAAACCTTATTGATAAGGAGCTAGCGAATGTTTTCGTATATGATTGCTCTTTAAGTTTTGATGATTTTGCCCTCCAAGTAGAAGAAGTCTCCGGAATCGTTCGGGCCGAATTCAAGCAATTTGAGGCGCTTTGGTTAGGTGAATTAGAAGAAATACAAGTAGAAGGATTTGAAGTAATTTCAACAGATAATAGAGTTTCTATTAAAAAAATAGTTACAAAGAATAACTTTGTTCCTCATGAAAAATCGTATTATGAAGCTATTATCCATGGAATCTTTGAATACTTTGGTTAATAGCTTTTCTATTTATCATTTTTTATTACGACATAATTCTACAAATTACTATTTAATTCAAAAAATTATGACCTTCCTATTGATTAGTGCTAAAGGAATAGTTATTATGAAATGAGAGGATAGTATTATTGTATTAAAAATTTCGTATTATATAAATATAATGTCATATTTATGTAAGTAAATGCTTGAAAAAATGTACTTGTATCATTTAAGTATTAAGAAAGAGGGAGAAATGAAATGAAAAACATGAAGATTGGGATGAAACTATTAATACTCATTATTGCAAACATAGTCTTTCTAGCAGCGGTTAGTGTTGCAGGATTTACTTATATGAAAACAATGGCTAATAATAGTGAAGATATGTACAATAACCGGCTAATACCTATTAAAGATCTTATATTAATACGTAACTATAACCGTACTATGGAATCATACGCTTTGGAAATGATGATTACGGATGATAAGTCTATGAAAGCTGATTTACAAAATAAACTAGATGACGTCATAACCCAAAACAAACAAACGCTAAAAGAATACTTTGAAACTGGTATCGATAGTTTCGAAAAGGAAAAATACGAACCTTTAATGTATAACTTTAATGTATATGAAAAAGAACTTGCTTATGTAATTGATCTAGCAAATAAAGGTCAGAAACAAGAAGCGTATAATTATTATGTGTCGCAAGTAAAAGATGTAAGAAAAGTGATTTCGGACAATTCAAAAGAACTTAGTGAGTACAATATAAAAATTGCCGATGAACTAAGCAATACGAATAAGAAAGCGCAGCAACAAGCAACAATTATCATGATTTCATTGGCAATACTCGCAGTTATTATCTCTTTAGGTTTAGGTATTTATATTTCTCGATTAATCACAAAACCAATTTCATCCATGCAAAAGCTTATGGTTAAAGCTGAAGATGGTGATTTTACGATTCGTGGAGAATACAAATCGAAAGATGAAATTGGTTTACTATCTGCATCTTTCAACTCAATGCTAACTGGATTGCAAAATTTAATAGGACAGGTTTCCCAAACGTCTCAACAGGTCGCAGCTTCTTCGGAAGAATTGACTGCTGGCGCCGAGATGACGAACAAAGCGACGGAGCATATTGCAAATATTGCTCAAGAGTTAGTAATCGGTTCAGATAAACAAATGACTAGTGTTACAGAAACAACCTCTTCCATGAATGAAATGTCTTCTGGTGTCAATCAAATTGCAACAACAATCCAACATGTTGCGGAAATAGCGGATGAAACTTCTGAAAGAGCGCGTGAAGGAAATGAAACAATTGAACATGCAATTAAGCAAATTAATTCAATCAATGAAACTGTAAAGGGACTCGGTAAATTGATCGTAAATCTTGGAAATCGTTCGACTGAAATTGGCTCCATTATTGGAGTCATTACCGATATTTCTGGACAAACAAATCTACTTGCGTTAAATGCCGCAATTGAGGCAGCGCGAGCTGGGGAAGAAGGACGAGGATTTGCAGTTGTAGCAGATGAGGTGAGGAAACTGGCCGAGTTGTCATCAAATTCTGCCAATAAAATTTCGGATCTTATTTCTGCAATTCAAGAAGAAACACAGTTTGCAGTGAAATCAATGGACAAGGCAACTGAAGAAGTTCAGCAGGGAATTCTAACTGTAAATAATGCTGGTGCTTCATTTGGACAAATTGAAAAATCTGTGCAGGAACTAACGCATGACATGCACGAAGTTTCTTCTGCTGTACAGCAAATGGCAGCAAGTACAGAGCAAGTATTAAGTTCAGTAAATCTTGTCCATGAAGTGGCTACGGCTACAATGGCGGGAACGGAAGAAGTATCTTCAGCTACAGAGGAACAGCTTGCCTCGATGCAAGAAGTTGCAGCATCGTCTAACGCGCTATCAGAAATGGCAGAAGAACTACAAACACTAATATCTAAATTTAAAGTGTAAGATAAAAACACCTATACTTCCACTAAATAAATGTGGAGAGTGTTGGGTGTTTTTTTCAAGGATGCATTCTATAAGCGTTATTATTAGGAGAAGAAAAAAACCAACTTTCTCAGGAGAAAGTTGGTTGATCTTTTTTTATTCAAGAATTTTAATCGTTACCGTTTTACGTCCCCATTTATAAGCGTCGCTTGTGGAAGAAAAAAACACATCAATTTTGTTTCCTTTAATGGCGTTTCCTGTGTCAGCAGCAATGGCATAACCATAACCTTCTACATAAACTTTTGTCCCAAGTTTAATAACATCTGGATCGACAGCGATTACTTTTACGTCTGGATTTCTTTTTAAATTAATACCTGTACTTGTCACTCCTGAGCAACCATTACAATTTGCAGTGAATGCACTTGCTGAAACTACTATTTCCTTCACTACTTTATCCTCCGAGTTAGAACGAGAAGGATTTTTAGTTTTTGCTGCTTTTCCATTAGAGGCAACCACAAGTTTTTGTTTTGGTTGAATAGTATCTGATTTCAAGTTGTTCCAAGATTTTAAGTTGGCAATAGACACTTTTTGCGATTTTGCAATTTTATATAATGTGTCCCCTTTTTGTACTGTGTACGTTGAAGATGCGGCTAAGCTTGTATTTGCCCCGCTAACCAATAATGCAATTATGATGATGAGTGTTCCAAGAACTTTTCTCAAATACTCTACTCCTTGCTTTTTAGTCTAGGTTCATATTAGCAGAATTTTATTACAGGAATATTACGGCAGTTTACCAAAAGCATTACAGAATAGAATCTTCTTATTTATAATGGGTAATGAAATGGTATGCTTTGTTATCAATTAATATGCTAAAAAGATTTTTATAGTTATGTTTGAGAGATGTAAAGAAACATCTAGTGCTTTTATTGAACCAATAAGAAGTGCATGAGGTTGCTTTTTATGCTTAGAATGAAGTTATCTTAACATTTCAAAAAAAGACATCCAAGATGAAATGTTTGGATTATAATAGGATTAAAAGGAGTGTTTCTAATGCTAATAAAACCAAAAATGCTTCAAGTTGGAGATAAAGTGGCTACTATTAGTTTGTCTTGGGGTGGAGCAGGAGAATCCGATTTGAAGTGGAGATATGAGCAAGGTGTAGAACGACTAGAAAAAGTTTTTGGATTAGAGGTCGTGGCTATGGCTAATAGCTTAAAAGGCGGAGATTATTTATATGAAAATCCAAAAGCGCGTGCAGAAGATTTAATGAATGCATTTAAGGATCCGACGATAAAAGGGATTGTTTCGAATATTGGTGGAAGCGAAAGCATTCGACTATTGCCATATATTGATTTTGATGTTATCCGTGACAATCCGAAAGTATTTATTGGTTATTCGGATTCTACCGTGACGCATTTATTTTGCCATAAAGCAGGTATTTCTTCTTTTTATGGTCCATCTGTGCTTATGGATTTTGCTGAAAATGTGGAAATGCATGAATACACGGCAGAAGCAGTGAAAAAGTCTTTATTCTCGAATGATGTTATTGGTGAAGTAAAACCAGCAACTGAATGGACTAGTGAACGTTTAGAATGGATTATAGAGAACAAGCATACACAACGACAAATGAATGTGAATAAGGGCTATGAATTGCTTCAAGGTTCTGGAGTTGTCCAAGGCAGATTAATCGGTGGATGTATCGAAGTGTTAGAATTTGCGAAAGGAACTTCACTTTGGCCTGAAGCCTCTAATTGGGAAAATAGTATTTTATTTTTCGAAACATCAGAAGATATGCCTGAACCAACTCTTATTGAGTATTGGCTTCGAAATTATGGCTCACAAGGAATTTTACAAAAAGCTAAAGGAATTATTTTTGGGAAGCCTCAAAAAGAGAAATATTATGAGGAATACAAAAAATCTATTTTGAGAATTATGAAAGAACTTGATTTGAACGATTTGCCGATTCTTTATAATATGAACTTTGGACATACAGAACCGAAATTCGTTCTTCCATATGGGGTTATGGCAGAAATTGATTGTGAAAATGTTACATTTTCTATTTTAGAAAGTGGAGTTGAGTAATAAATGTCTTCTTATATTGTGGTAGGTGGGGGAATTTTAGGAGCTTCTACTGCCTATCATCTTGCTAAAAATAACGTAAAAGTGACACTCGTGGATCGAAAGGATTTAGGGCAGGCAACTGATGCTGCAGCGGGAATTATTTGTCCGTGGATATCACAAAGAAGAAATAAAAAATGGTACGAGCTTGTGAAAAATGGAGCGAAATATTACAAGCAACTTGTAGAGGAACTCGAATCCTTAGGTGAAACATCAACTGGTTATAAAAAGGTAGGCGCAATTGCACTTCAAAATGATGAAAAAAAGTTACTTAAAATGCTAGAGAGAGCGATAGAAAAGCGTGAAGATGCCTCGGAAATAGGCGAACTTAAAATACTCACACCAGAAGAAACAAAGACGCTTTTTCCACTTATTTCAGAAGATTTTTCCTCTCTCTATGTAGAAGGAGCAGCCCGTGTAGATGGCCGTGCAATGAGAGACGCATTAATTCAGGCATCCCAAAAACTAGGAGCGGAAATGATTTACGGAAATGCAGAGCTTTCAAATGATGGTATTTTAGTCAATGGAAAACTACTAAACGCAGATCGAATCATTTTAACAGCAGGAGCTTGGGGTAATGAACTTCCTTCCAAGTTAGGGGCTGATATGAAAGTAAGTTTTCAAAAAGCTCAAATTATGCATTTTAAGATAGAAAATGAAGCTACTGGAGATTGGCCAGTCGTAATACCTCCGACAAATCAGTACTTGCTTGCATTTGATAATGGGAAAGTTGTAGCTGGTTCCACTTATGAAGAGAATACAGGATTTGATTTTAGTGTAACAGAAGCAGGAAAATTAGAATTAATCGAGAAATCTACTAGTATTGCAAAAGTATTGGAAACTGCACTTATAGAGGAAGTGCGAGTGGGATTTAGACCATATACACCAGAATCTCTTCCTATTATAGGGAAGATCCCTGGCTTTGACTCGATTTATTTTGCAAATGGCTTAGGAGCTTCGGGATTAACTGCTGGACCTTTTGTAGGAGCAGAGCTAGCTCGTTTGGCATTAGGGGAGAGAACTGTATTGGATTTATCAGCATATGCACCGGTTTGAGTAATTAAGGGGATGGGGAAACGGTATGAATTATACACAAGTTGAAGAAGTAAATGATATGACAGTTGTAAATGCTTTAGAAAAGAGTTTAGCTATTATTCGTTTTGACTTAAATCGTCGAGTAGCATATGTAAATGATAACTTTGCAAATGAGCTTGGTTATACGAAGGAAAAAGTGATGGGGATGAACCATCGTGATTTTTGTTTTCCAAAGTATGCGAATAGCACTGAATATGAACAGTTTTGGCGTGATTTATTTGCAGGGAAGACCATTCATAATAAGGTAGAACGTAAACATGCAAATGGAAATAGTGTCATGCTTGAAGCAACATACATGCCCATTTTTGGAGAGAGCGGTCAAGTTTTAGGCGTTACAAAAGTTGCCACAAACGTAACCGAACGTCATCAAACAATTATGGTTGTTACAAATGAATTAAATGAGATGTCAGAGGGATTAAACAACCGTGCGGAAACTGGTATGAAAAGAAGCCAAGATCTCTTAGAGACAATTGATGAAATTGCAAAGGGTGCAAAAGAAAGCACAGCTACTTTGGTAAGTTTACAAGTTCAGGCTGACTCTATTCGAGGTATTGTACAAACAATTCGAGAAATTGCTGCACAGACAAATTTACTTGCATTGAATGCAGCGATAGAAGCCGCGCGTGCAGGGGAACATGGTCGTGGATTTAATGTCGTTGCACAAGAGGTACGTAAACTAGCAGCAAGAGTGGAGGCTTCTATAGTAGAAGTGCGTGAAAATATTGAAGGCATTGCAAAACAAGTTAATAAAGTAACGCAAAGTAATGCGAAATCACAACAAAGTATTGAAAAAAGCCAAGATGAAATTCGGATTGCTTTAGAAGAATTTAAAGAGATTTCCAAAGCATCGGAGAAACTAGAAGCGCAAACCGCACATTTCGTAAAACTAATCTAACCATTTATGACAAGTATGTTACAGGTGCCTGGCACCAGTAACACCTTTGTAACAATTGGATGGTTCTGAATATTTTCGCCAAAATATGATAGACTGTATAGTGATATTGGAGGGGAAGATGTTGAGTGATCATTCGATTGGCTATATTGAAGTGAAGCGGGAAATTGATTTTTATTATCAAATGCAGCATATTGAAATGCAATTCGAGCTCCAACTAAATTTAGATGGAATTACTTCGGCACGACATCAGTTTGAGCTTGATCATGTTATAGATGTATCACATAAACCTTTTTCTTTTGGCGGAGGTATTTTGTATTTACATACAAACCAAGGTGTTTTTCCCTACAATATTCAAGTGGATCCCGCTTATTTTATCCTTGCTTTCCAGTCTTTAAAAAGCAAAAAGTAAATAATTTGTAATTGATAACTGGACGGAATTTTAAGAATAATACAACATTAATATAGGTTATTGTATTCGACCTTTATCGTGCTATAATGAGAAATATTCTAATAGCACTTTCTCGTATAATCGCAGGAATATGGCCTGCAAGTTTCTACCGGCTTACCGTAAATGAGCTGACTATGAGTGGCAATACAATAATAGAGTTATGGCATCTTTGTCATAAATTCTTTTATTTCTGTTCGAATTTTCAGCTCGAATGGCATTGTTCCACTCCTAATATGGATGGACACAATGTCTTCGAGCTTTTTTGTGTTCGTCAATTTAAAATTGAAGGGGATCCTCTAATAATGAAACTATTAAAAGAAAAAATCGTGCAGCATGGTAAGGTTCTATCCGAAAATGTATTAAAAGTGGATACGTTTTTAAATCATCAAATTGATCCAGTATTGATGCAAGCGATTGGGGAAGAATTTGCTAGTCGTTATAAAGATGCTGGGATTACTAAAATAGTAACAATTGAATCATCTGGGATTGCACCTTCTATGTTTGCTGGTTTAACACTTGGAGTTTCTGTTGTTTTTGCAAGAAAACGTAAGTCTTTAACGCTATCTGATAATTTGTATACAGCACAGGTGCATTCTTTTACAAAAAATGAAACGAATGATATATCGGTTTCTAAGGACTTTATTGGAAGTGAAGATGTTGTTTTAATCATTGATGACTTCCTTGCAAATGGACAAGCAGTGCTTGGTTTGTTGGATATTGTGAAGCAAGCAAATGCTAAAACTGCTGGGGTTGGAATTGTAATTGAAAAAGGATTCCAAAAAGGTGGAGCACTTGTTCGTGAGCTTGGAGTACGAGTAGATTCACTTGCGAATATTAAATCGTTAGCAAATGGGAAAGTGGAATTTTTTGAGGAGGATTCCACTAGATGAACAATACATTGAAAAATACCACACTTGGTATCCAACATCTCCTTGCTATGTATGCAGGGGCTGTTATGATTCCTTTAATAGTTGGGGCATCGCTAGAGCTCCCTTCTGATCAACTAACCTATTTAGTTGCAATTGATATTTTAATGTGTGGTGTAGCGACCATCTTGCAAGTAATGAGTAATCGATTTTTTGGAATTGGTCTTCCTGTTGTATTAGGATGTACTTTTACTGCGGTTGGTCCGATGATCGGTATTGGAAAAGAGTATGGGATTTCCTCTATATATGGTGCTATCATCGTTTCTGGTATTTTTGTTATTGTTATTAGTGGAGTTTTTGGTCAACTTGTGAAGTTCTTTCCCCCAGTTGTTACTGGTTCTGTTGTAACGATTATTGGAGTTACGCTAATTCCTGTTGCTATTACGAATATGGGTGGTGGCCAAGGAGCAGAAGACTTTGGGTCGACTTCAAATATTCTATTAGCATTTGGTACTTTACTTTTTATCGTGTTACTTTATCGTTTTTCGACGGGATTTGTTAAATCTGTTTGTATTTTACTTGGCTTAGTTGCGGGTACGGTTGCATCTATATTTATGGGGAAAGTAGATTTTACGGCTTTTAAGGAAGCTAATCTTTTTCATATGGTACACCCTTTTTATTTCGGGACACCAACATTCGACTGGTCGCCTATTATTACGATGATTTTAGTGGCAATGGTTTCGTTAGTTGAATCGACAGGAGTTTATTTTGCTATTGGAGATATAGTAGATAAAAAAGTCTCAAAAAAAGAATTATCTAAGGGGTATCGTGCTGAAGGTATTGCAGTACTACTTGGTGGTATTTTTAATTCATTCCCATATACTACTTTTTCTCAAAACGTTGGACTTCTGCAAATGTCAGGAGTTAAGTCCAAAAACGTTATTTATATTACAGGTGGTATGCTGATAGCACTTGGGTTCATTCCTAAAATTGCCGCAATCACAACCATTATCCCGGTGTCTGTTCTTGGCGGAGCAATGTTAGCTATGTTTGGAATGGTAGTTGCGCAAGGAATTAAAATGCTTAGCAAAGTAGCTACAGCTACGGACTCCCAAGATAATGCGATGATAATGGCTTGTTCTATTGGTATGGGACTTGGAGTTTCTGTAGTTCCTAACTTATTTGACTCACTTCCATCTGGTGTTCAAATTTTGACAAGTAACGGGATTGTTGCAGGAAGTATGACAGCAATTGTATTGAATATATTATTTAATATGCTTCCTTCTAAGAGAGGGAAAGTAAATTTAACAACAAGCGAACACGAAGGTTAATATGCCTTCGTGTTTTTTAGTGTATTAAATGGGCATGGAGTTAACTCTTTATTATGAGAAATGGTCTCGGCTCTAGGTGAAATGGTTACGACTTCAATGAAATTGGTCTCGCTTGTAAGTAATTTAGTCTCGGTTAGCTATTAGTTGGTATCGAACAGCCATTTTCTAACTGATAATGGAAAATAGTTATAGGTTGTAGAGGAGTTTTTTATAAATTTTCTTCATGTAGTTAACGCTTTAATGTAAAAATTAGTCTTGAACAACTATCTTTTGTTAAACTTTCGTCCTGATATGAAGAAATTTTTCAATTATTCTGTTTCGAAATCCGAAACGTTATGGTAGGATTGTATAATCTATAAGATGTGAGGAACAAATGATGAGAATTAAAGATTGGGATCGAAGTTTAAAAGTAAGGTTATTTGGAGAGTTTTTTAGCAATTTAAGTTTTTGGATGGTATTTCCGTTTCTTGCGATTTATTTTGCTACGGAATTTGGAACGAGTATGACGGGAATTTTACTTGTAATATCACAAGTATTTGGAGTTGCGGCAAATTTGATAGGAGGGTACTGTGCGGATCGTTTTGGTAGAAGAACGATGTTATTCTTTTCTGCTACTTCTCAGGGCATTATGTTCATCCTATTTGCATTTGCCAATTCCCCTTGGTTGAACTCGCCAACAATTAGTTTCGTAGCATTTGCTCTTGTCGGTGTAGCTGGTTCATTTTATCACCCAGCGAGCCAAGCAATTGTAGCGGATGTAGTACCTGAGCATCAAAGAAGTACTGTTTTTTCTATGTTTTATACATCTGTGAATATTACTGTAGTAGTTGGTCCTATTGTCGGAGCAGTTTTATTCTTTCAATATCGTTTTCTATTACTTTTAGTAAGTGGATTTATCTTTTGTATAGTTGGGCTTGCCCTTCGTTTTTGGACAGAAGAAACATTGCCAAAAGAAATGAAAGAACAGATGGCAAATGACGGTAGTAATTGGATACAAGTAGTAATCAAGCAAGTGCGAACTTATGGGTTAATTGTAAAAGATAAAGTATTTTTCTTATTTGTTGTTGCTGGCATTTTACTCGGTCAAACGTATATGCAATTAGATATGTTAATACCAGTTTATATGAAAGAAGCAATTGATAAGCAAGTGTTAGGGAATTTATTTGGCAGAGAATGGGCTGTTACAGGAGAAGGCTCTTTTGGTATGTTGTTATCTGAGAATGGACTATTAGTTGTCCTATTCACTGTTGTCGTAACAAGATGGATGTCGAAGTATCCGGAGAAATGGGTGTTTTTCTTTTCCTCATTTTTATATATGGTTGCGATGTTCGTTTTCCCGATGACTGCAAACTTCTGGGTGTTCCTACTTGCGATGGCTATATTTACACTAGGGGAGTTAGCTACAGTTGGGTTACAAGAAAGCTTTGTTTCTAAATTAGCGCCGGATGATATGCGAGGGCAATACTTTGCTGCAGCGAGTCTACGTTACACCATCGGACGAACCATTGCTCCACTTGTGTTTCCGCTTGTAACATGGATAGGCTTTAGTTGGACTTTTGTCATTTTGGCTATTTTAGCACTACTTAGTGGGGTTATTTATTTGATCACCTTTAAGGAATACAATAAAAGACAAAACGAAATACGTTTATAAATTGGACAAGGGGTGCTCTCTAATGAGAACACCCCTTGATTTTTGTATAGGTAAAACATAACTTTTGAATTTTAAATTTCATCCCGAACAAGTTCGGGGAATAATTTCCATGAAAGGTTCCTCTTTCAATGCCGCGGTAAATTGTTCCACTGGTTGCCTTCTAACCTAAGCAACGTAAACCCTACCTTCTTTTACGTCCTTGCGACCCTGTAGTCGCGCCAGTGTGAATAAGTATTATCAAAAACACATAAAGCAGAATGCCAAATTTCTAAGATTTATGTCATACCAAAATTGTTAACAAATTATATTGTCTCACTAAATCTATGTATTGTCAAATAATTGCTTTGTATGCCGCTTCATATCACGTATACTTCCATATTAATCACATGATATACTAGTTCAATCAAACTATTAGAAGTGTAGGTGTGAAGATGGAAATTTGGGACATTTACAATGAAAATCGAGAGAAAACGGGAAAGACACATATTCGTGGAGAAGAAATGCAAGAAGGTGATTTTCATCAAGTTGTTCATATTTGGATTATGAACGAAGAGGGGCAATTTTTAATCCAACAACGACAACCTTGGAAAAAAGGTTGGCCTAATTTGTGGGACTGTGCAGCAGCCGGTTCTGCGCTTGCGGGTGAAACGAGCGAAATGGCCGCCATCCGTGAGGTAAAAGAAGAGCTTGGTCTAGATTTGCGAATGGAAAATGCGGAAATATTATTTACAATAAAATTTTCCAGAGGGTTTGACGACCATTGGCTTGTTAAGCAAAACATAGATATTAACAATTTGAGTCTACAATACGAAGAAGTGGCAGATGCAAAGTGGGCAACTATGGATGAAATAAAAGTGCTAGTTAGTAGTGGGGAATTTATTCAGTATGAAATTTTGGAACCTTTATTCGAGATAATCCACTCAAGTATTTCATTGCAAAGAGCAACGCTTCAAGATACAGAATCTTTGTTTGAATTACAGAAAAAAGTTTTTACACCACTTTATGAAAAATATGAAGATCATGAAACAAGTCCAGTGTTTCAGACACTTGTGCGATTTAAGGAGCGTTTAAATACAGGTGATTTTTATAAAATAATGTATTCTAATTCCCTAGTAGGTAGTGTCCATGTATATGCGAAATCTCCTGGAGTAATGCGACTTCATATGATAAACATATTAGAGGATTACCAAGGGAATGGTATTGCTCAACAAGTCTTATCTCGATTAGAAAGCATGTATCCCGAAGCTGTTAAATGGGAGTTGGATACCATTTTAGAGGAAGAAAGAAACTGTTATCTATATGAAAAAATGGGTTATGTTCGAATAGAAGATAGATGGAAAATAAACGATAAAATGACACTTGTACATTATGCGAAAACTGCTAATTTGAATCGTATGAAGGCTTTATAAAGATGCTTGAATTGTTCCTTTTCTGCGGACACTTAAGTACATCTTGTCTCTACGCATTACATAGTGTAAAGACAAGATGATCTTAAAGGGCACTTGCACTAATATTATTATCCAACTGAAACAGGTGCGAAAAATTCGTTGTAAAGTTCTTGTAATATTTTATTTTCATTACTTCTATGAACACCAAAAGCTAAGCTTACTTCGGAAGATCCTTGGTTGATCATTTCGATATTGGAGCCAGTTCTTGAAATTGCTGTTGCTGCACGAGCAGCTAGGCCAGTATTGTTATTCATTCCCTCACCTACCACTACGATCATCGAAAACTCATGACGAAAATGTACTTCTTCTGCATGAAGTTCTTCCTTCACTCGCTTCATAATTCTAATTTCTTTGTCAGCTGTAAGTTGATGACTTCTTATTATTACGGAAATATCATCCAATCCAGAAGGGGTATGCTCGTAGGAGATATGTTCTTCTTCTAAAATTTGCAGTAACTTTCTTCCGAATCCAATTTCACGATTCATCAAATATTTGCTCACATATAAAATAGAGAATCCACTATCTGCTGATATTCCTGTAATTGGGCGATGTTTCCCTTTTCTTTCTGCTACAATTTTTGTGCCAGGAGCAGAAGGATTATTTGTGTTTTTAATGCATACAGGTATGCCAAGTTTATAGACAGGCATTAAAGCTTCATCGTGGAAAACAGAAAAGCCAGCATAGGAAAGTTCTCGCATCTCTCGATAAGTTATTTCTTCTATTTCTACAGGATCATTCACTACTCTAGGATTGGCACAAAATACCGAGTCTACATCCGTAAAATTTTCATATAAGTCTGCATGAACTGAAGCAGCTAAAATGGATCCAGTAATATCTGACCCCCCACGATCAAAGGTACGAAGCAGTCCGTCTTTTGTAAATCCAAAAAAACCTGGAAACACAACAATTTCATTGCTATTTTTTAGCTCACTTAAATTCTCATAAGCTTCTGGTAAAGCAATTGCTCGTTCGGGAAAGTCATTTACAACGAGTCCCGCGGTTTTGGGACTAACATACTGAGCGCGAAGTCCAATGCTAGTAAAATATGTAGAAATAAGTTTAGCGTTATTATCTTCGCCACTTGCTTTAATATTATCAACAAAATATTCGACGTCTGACGAATCTGATGAAATACGTAAACGTAAATCTTCTTCAATCACTTCGCATATTGTTTGTTCTAAATCAAGCCCTACTGCAATTTCTTTGTATCGGTCTAACACGAATTGAAGCTTTGTTTCCACTTCTTCATGGTTTAATGCCGCTGATGCTAACTCTATCAATAAATCCGTTACTTTTTTGTCCGAATCAAAACGTTTACCAGGTGCAGACACAACGACAAATTTCCTAGTTCGATCTGATTGAACAATTGCAGCTACTTTTTTTATTTGTTCTGCACTGGCGACAGAGGTTCCTCCAAATTTACTTACTTTCATTTCATCATATCCTTATTCAAAATTTTGGTTTGTACTCCCGTAAAAAACAAATGATTTTACACAGTGTACAAATTATCTTGCATAACGTCAATACATTTGATTAAAAAAATCATTATTATCACTAAGTAATATGAACAATTTCCCGAAAAAATAATTTAAAGTTCGTAAAATAGGCGTAATATGTAAATTTTTAAAATTTTTATTGAGAATAGATTGTTAAATACGATTGAAAGGTTTCAGATTTATTTTTTTATTGATTCAAATAGCGTAATATCAAGCTTTTTTTACCTACACTAAAAATGATAGCGTTTTCAAGTTTTTTAACTATATTGACAATTAAAAAGAGTGTGCGTATGATGAGTTTAATTCAATACGACTTAAACAATTTTGATGGAGACAAGCTTTATATTTTTGAAATCTGAAGAGAGCTGATGGATGGTGAAAATCAGTGGTTTCTAGTGTATGGTAGCACTCTTGAATTGGTGAACCGAACCTTCTAGTAAGTTCATTCGTCTCGTGCGCGTTAAGCATGTAACTAAGAGACTGCATATTTGCAGTGAATTTGGGTGGTACCGCGTGAGTTTATTACAAGCTCTTCGCCCCTTACATTTTGTAGGGGAGCGAAGGGCTTTTTTGTTTTTACAATTAAAAGGAGGAAATAAGCAATGACATACAATATTTTAATCAGTGACCCACTAAGTGAAGATGGTATTTTCCCGTTAAGACAAGCAGAAGGATTTAACATTGTAGTAGATACTAGTCTCACACCAGCACAACTTGCAGAAAAAATTGTTGACTTCGATGCGTTGCTTGTTCGTAGTCAAACACAAGTAACCCGTGAAATTATTGAAAAAGGAACAAACTTGAAAATTATTGGTCGTGCGGGAGTGGGAGTAGACAATATCGATCTGCCAGCTGCTACTGAGCGCGGTATTATTGTCGTTAATGCACCGGACGGAAACACGAACTCTGCTGCGGAACATACAATTGCCATGTTGATGTCACTTTCTCGTAATATCCCACAAGCATTTCATTCATTGAAAAATAAAAAATGGGATCGCAAAGCATTTATAGGAGTAGAAGTAAAAAATAAAACCTTAGGTGTTGTAGGTTTCGGGCGAATTGGCCAAGAAGTTGCCGCTCGTGCAAAAGGGCAGCGTATGAATGTCATTGCTTACGATCCGTTTTTAACAGCAGAAAAAGCCGAAAAGTTAGGCGTTCAATTCGGTACAGTGGATGATGTCATCAAAGCAGCGGATTTTATAACAGTGCATACCCCACTTTTGAAAGAAACACGTCATTTAATTAATAAAGAAGCGTTTGAGAAAATGATAGATGGTGTACAGATTGTAAACTGTGCACGTGGTGGGATTATCGATGAAGATGCATTATACGATGCAATTGTTTCTGGAAAAGTTGCCGGAGCAGCGTTAGATGTATTTGAAGAAGAGCCATTTGTAGATCACCGATTACTAACGTTACCACAAGTAATTGCAACACCTCACTTGGGGGCGAGTACTGTAGAAGCACAAGAAATTGTTGCAATCGATGTGTCATATGATGTTGTTAGTTTCTTGAATGGCGGAGTTGTTAAAAATCCAGTCAATCTTCCATCGGTATCCAAAGACGTCCTAGCAAAAATTGAACCATACTTTAATTTAGTTGAAAAACTGGGAGCATTTTTGAGTGATTTAGCGAGTGGAGTACCAGAAGAAGTGAACATCACTTACTCTGGAGAACTTTCAAATATTGATGTACGTCCACTATCACGAAACGCGGTGAAAGGTATTTTGAAAAGTAAGCTTGGTGAGTCAGTAAATGACGTAAATGCTAAGTTCCTTGCAGATCGAATTGGCATCGTAGTGAACGAATTGAAAACGACAAAATCAAAAGGATTTACAAGTCTAATTACAGTCGAAGTAAAAACGGCGACAGAAACGAGAAAAGTAGCTGGTACGTTATTAAATGGGCTTGGCGCTCGCATTTTACGAGTAGATGATTTCATTGTGGATGTGGTACCAGATGGTCATCTATTATTCATCCGTCACAAAGACCAACCAGGCGCAATAGGACGTGTAGGTACACTTTTAGCAACAGAAGGTATAAATATCGCAGCGATGCAAGTGGGACGATCTGAAGTAGGTGGAGATGCTATTATGATGCTTTCTATCGATAAGCATGTCGAAAAATCAGGTATCGAACAGTTAAAAGGATTGGCAGATATAACGGATGCAACACCGATAGATTTATAAAGGGTATTATATATGATTGTTAATCAAAACAAAAGTGTGAGCACCTAGTCAAATACTCGACTGGGTGCTCGATTTCTCACTATTTTAGGATGTTAATAAGCTCGTGCAAGTTCGCTATCGTATAAGTAGGCTTCGCTTCTTCGCTAGTTGGTTTATTTTCGCGGTTGATCCACACTGATTTCATACCGACTTTGGATGCACCGAGAATATCGGTCATTAAATTATCTCCTACCATTAACGCTTCATCTTTATTAACTCCAGCTAACTCTAATGCATGTTCAAAAATAGACGGATCCGGCTTGCCTTTTCCGAATGCTCCTGAAATGATGATTTGATCGAAGTAAGGAGCTATTTTTGGAGTAATTTCTAGTTTCGTATTTTGGAGGCTTGGTGAGCCATTTGTTATTAAGAAAAGTATGTATTTACCTTTTAACAAATCTAACACTTCGAATGTTTCTTCATATACAAAAGGACTTTCCTTTCGCATTTGTGGAAAATACTCTGCCAGTTTTCTTCCAAAGCCCGCATCATCAATACCTAATCTATTTAATCCGCTTGTCCATGCTTCTCTTTGATAAATAGGTGCAATTGCTTTCATCTTTTGAAAATCTTCAGTAGGATCATCGAAAATTCCCCATAAGCCTTCGAATGGATTGATACCGATCATTTGTGTAAATGATCTGGTTTCATATGTATCATATAATTTACTTGCTTCATCGCGAACCGATATCTCCAATTCCTTTGGATCGATATCCACTTTTGTTGCTGCATAAGCACAAGTTTTTTGAAAAGCGGTCTCTACACTTTTCTTATCCCATAATAATGTATCATCTAAATCAAAGAAAATAGCTTTCATTTTCAATATACTCCCTTCCTTAACTTACTTAATACTTTACCTTAGTAAAGCGAAACTGTCACTAAAGCGCAAGCAAGTTAAAATGAGACTATATACATTGTTCAGAGTAAAATAAATTTATTTATCATTTTTTCCATATGCATATACAGTAATTTCGTTACAATAGAATGAATAGTTCTTTTTTTTAAAAAGGAGGATGTTTATGTTTTTAAAGAAAATTACTGTATTACGCGATGAACCATATGATGAAAATAGTTATCCATTTACAATACCTACTATAAATAATTTAACGGAACTTAATTTAATAAATAGTGTAACCTTTTTAGTTGGAGAGAATGGTACGGGAAAATCTACTTTATTGGAAGGGATTGCATATAACTGCGAGTTTAATACGGCGGGTGGAAGTAGAAACAATCTATATGAAGTGGATGCTGCGGAAAGTGCGTTGGGGAAATATCTTCGATTATCGTGGATGCCTAAAATAACAAATGGCTTTTTTCTTCGTGCTGAATCATTTTATCAATTTGCAACGCATATCGATGAATTGGAAAGAATTCGAAAAGGAGTTTTAGATAGCTACGGAGGCAAATCCCTTCATAAACAATCCCATGGCGAAGCATTTTTATCTTTGTTTTTAAACCGCTTTAATGGAAAAGCTATTTATTTATTGGACGAGCCAGAAGCAGCGCTTTCTCCACAACGTCAACTAGCTTTTTTGCGAATTATGCATGATTTAGTTACAGAAGAGGACTGTCAATTCATCATAGCAACTCATTCGCCATTAATTTTAGGTTATCCGAATGCCTCTATCCTAAGTTTTGATCAAGAGGAAATTGAAGAAATAGAATATGAAATGACTGGTCATTATCAAATCACAAAGTATTTTTTAGACAATCGAGAAAAATTCTTAAAAGACTTACTGGAAGATGCATGATGCGAAACTTTATATATACGGAAGGCGTTATATACAATTATGGGAGTGAAAAAAATGAGAGTAATTGTACAATACATAGATAATATGCTTTTTTTCATTTGTCTTGCACTTCCGTTTATATTTGTTTGGCGTTTCATTAGGTGGAGAAAAAGAGGGTTTAAGCTACAAGAAAGTTTACATGAGGTGGGAATTTTTCTGCTTATTTCTGTCCTTATTGGTGTATTTTCACAAACGATTGTGCCGCGGCATGGTCTGATGAAACCTACATTGTCCAATGTGAATTTTGAGTTATTTCGTGTTTTTAGAGAAACGTATAATGCTATTAAGTATTTAGGTTTTTGGCAACCTTTTTATATTAACTTTCTTGGCAATATTATTCTTTTCTTTCCCATTGGTTTTCTATTGCCCCTTCTTTTCAAAAGAATGGAGCGTTTTCCTTATACGGTCATGGTAGGATTATGTATTTCACTCTTCATTGAAATAACACAACTTCCTCAAAATAGAAGCAGTGATGTAGATGATTTATGGCTGAATACACTTGGCGCCCTGATTGGGTATATTGTTTATTTAATGATCAAAAAGAAATTTCCTACATTCACACAAGTTTTTAAAAAATTAAAGGAGAGAAGTTTATAGCTTCTAGTGCCGGGGTAAATAGTAATCGAACGAAAATGTAAGGAGAGTAACACGATGATGATACCAAAAGAATCGAAAATCGAAGAAAAACGGGATAATATGATTGAAGACCTTGTAAACAAAGGCATATTTAAAATTGACGGAAAACAGTTATATGAGCTAAATTTTTATGAACTAACAAAAGAATATATAGTAGAAGAAGAAAGCTAAAAGTGCCTAAACATATAGGCACTTTTTTTCATGGTGACACTGCATAAGACATAGGTAATATCGATATGAAAAATGTGGTACACTTGATTCAAACACAGATGAGGTGGAGTATAAATTGACTTTTTTACAAGATTTAAATGAAACATTACAAGAAAAATGGGCAAAAAAAGAATTTGCATTTGAAATGCCTATTCAGACCCAATTAATACCACATATGCTTAATGGTTCAGATATAGTAGCAGAATCTCCAACAGGAACGGGAAAAACGTTAGCGTATGTCCTTCCTTTATTACAAATGGTAGATCCTACAAAGAAACAAATTCAAGCATTAGTCATGGTACCTTCACAAGAATTAGGTATGCAAATCGTGGAAGTCTTTCGTGAATGGGTAGTAGGGACAGGTATTACTGTTGCTCAATTAATTGGTGGGGCAAATATTCAAAGACAAATTGAAACCTTAAAAAAGAAACCAACAATTATAGTAGGAACACCAGGACGATTACAAGAACTGGTGAAAGTAAAAAAATTAAAAATGCATGAAGTCAAAATAATTGTCTTAGATGAAGGAGACCAATTATTAAGTCGAGAACATCGCACAACCGTAAAAGGTTTAATAGATGCAACACTTGAAAGACAACTAGTTGTTGCTTCTGCTACGATTACCGACGAAATAGAGTTAGTTGCAGAAAGAATGATGAAAGATCCAGTACGCATTCAAGTGTCTGCTGAAGAAGTTCCTTCAAAAGGAGAGGTCATTCACAGCTTTGTGAAAACAGAAACACGTGATAAAACAGAGCTATTAAGAAAAATCTCCCATTTGGAAGGAATGAAGGGCCTTGCATTTGTAAATAGTATAGACCAACTTTTGATGAAGGATGCAAAACTTACTTACCGCGACGCGCCAATAGTATCCTTGCATTCAGAAATGAAAAAAGAAGAACGCAAAAAAGCATTAGATGACTTTAAAAATGGAAAAGTAAGTATACTAATTGCAACAGATGTAGCAGCAAGAGGACTCGATATTTCGGGCTTAACGCATGTGATACATGTGGATGTACCGCATTCGATTGAGCAATACTTACATCGTTCTGGACGTACTGGACGTGCTGGAAAAGATGGAGAAGTACTGACGTTATTAACATATGCAGATGAAAAAACGTATAAAAAATGGACGAAAGAGCTCCCGAGTAAACCAGTACAGAAAATTTGGTATCGTGGTGAATTCATTGAAGGATCATCGAAAACGATTGAGAAGAAAGGGAGATAAATAAATGAATTTCCAACAAAAGCTAGAAGAATATGCAGAACTAATAGTTAAGGTTGGTTTAAATATTCAAAAAAATCAACCCCTTCTTATTAGTACAACCACAGACACGATTGAATTTACTAGACTAGTCGTGAAAAAAGCATATGAAGCTGGTGCAAAACGAGTAGACGTAAACTACACGGACGAAGTAAATGCACGAGCTTTTTACGACCTAGCACCTGAGCAAGCATTTCATGAGTTTCCTAAATGGGCTGCCATGCAAAGGGATGAGTTAATCGAAAACAAAGGGGCATTATTATGGATAGATGCGGATAATCCAGATCTACTTAAAGGTGTTTCCATTGAGCGAATTACAAATTTCCATAAAGCAAGCGGAAAAGCATTGGAAAACTACCGAAAAGCAGTGATGAACGACGTCATTACTTGGTCCATCGTCGCAATGCCTTCACCAAAATGGGCTGCAAAAGTATTTCCTCATTTAGAAGAGGAATATCAAATGCAAGCACTATGGGATCTTATTTTCCAAGTAGTGCGAATAGGTGAAGGAACAGCAGTTCAAAAATGGAAAGAACATATAGACCATTTAGAGAGCCGCGCAGCTTTGTTGAACGCAAAACGATTTAAAAAATTACACTATAAAGCACATGGTACAGATATTCAAATAGAACTGCCAAAAGGACATATTTGGCTTTCTGGTGCTAGTAAAAATGGACAGAACGTTCCTTTTATTGCAAACATGCCAACAGAAGAAGTATACACTGCACCGCTTAAAACGGGAGTAAATGGTTATGTGCGAAATACGAAGCCATTAGTGTACCAAGGAAATATTATTGATAATTTCACGTTAACTTTTAAAGATGGAGCCATTACAAAAGTTCAAGCGGATACTGGAGAAGAGCTATTGCAAGAATTAACACAAACAGACGAAGGTGCAAAATATTTAGGGGAAATCGCATTAGTTCCTCATGAATCACCAATTTCCGCATCTAACGTTTTAATTTTCAATACTCTTTTTGACGAAAATGCTTCGAATCATTTTGCTATTGGGGAAGCTTATCCTACTTGTGTGGAGGGTGCCCGTGGTTTAACAAAAGACGAGCTTGAAAACCTTGGACTTAATACTTCCATCGTGCATGAAGATTTTATGATTGGTAGCGCAGATATGGATATACTAGGAGAGTTAGAAGACGGAAAGGTAGAACAAATTTTCCGAAAAGGTACTTGGGCTTTTTAAGGAGTAGATTCTAATGAAAAAATGGATAGCTTTAGTTGTATTACTTTTCCTCCCATTTTGCTCCATTATGACGGAAGCAAAAGGGGGAGAAGTTTATATTGCTTTAGGGGATTCTATAGCCGCAGGTCAAACACCAAATAGAGCCATTGATGCAGGATATACAGATTTAATAGCACAAGAGTTGATGCGGTCTCATCAGCTTGCCTATTTCTCGAAAGCACTTGCATTTCCGGGTTATACGACCGCAGACGTGTTAAAAACTGTTCGTACGAAAGAAGCGAAAGAATTACTAAAAAATGCAACAGTTGTCACGATTTCAGCAGGAGCAAATGATTTGCTTAGACTTGTTCAAGTAAATCCTTCAAAGGGGACAGTTGCATACAAGCAAGTTCAAGTAGATTATGCGCTAAACAATGTGCGCAAAAATATTGATGATATTATTCAGGAAGTTCAAGCAATTACACCGAAAGCAAAAATAGTTGTAATGGGCTATTATTTTGCCTATCCGCATGTACATGATGCACAAAAGGAAGGCATCAAGAAAGAGTTAAATACTATGAATACTATTTTAAAGACCGAAGCCAAAGCAAATGGAGCAACTTTTGTAGCTGTGGAAGAGGTCTTCAATGGCCATGAAAAAGAATTATTACCGAATCCCTCGGATGTACATCCTACGATGGAAGGCTACCGTTTTATGGCGAATGCTTTTTTTAAACAGTATAATGAACGTTTACAGGTAAATAAAAATGAACTACCAGCTCCAAATCCTCTGACTTTTGAACAAATTATCAATAGCCAAAAAGAATCTATTAAAACACCCGTTTCAAGGATACAAGGCTTCGATCATTATTTGTCTTTGACAAAGTTAAAGCCCTATATATAGAAAAATCTGTTCCCAATCTACTGGGAACAGATTTTTTATTTGACAGTTTTTCTGGATTTCATTATTTTGCGTACGATTGGATAGACTATTGGCGCCCATTTTATAGCAGTTTTAACTAAGTTTTTTACCCTCATTTTTATCGCTCCTAAGATTCTATACTGTATTATTAGATTCCCATTTTTACAGCAATATAAACATTATCTCAATACTTTGACACCTTGAATAATATTCCAAATAAGAGTAATGATATAAATAATTAAATATAAGAATACAAGCAATAGGGGTCCTGAAGTCATAAAGAAGGAAGGCTGATTAAAAGAACTATAAGACATAGAAAACACACTGGAATAGATAACGATAAATAAAATAATCATAAAAATAATAGGGATTAAATGTGAAATAAGCGAACGTTTTGCGTGCTGTTTCACTTTCGTATCATGCGTAATAAAGAATACGATAATTGGCAGTATTAATGGCGCAAATAACACACTAAAATAGGATAATGCTGATAGCAGTTTATTATTTTCCATAGGAGTTTTCTCCTTTCCGATTAATGGAATAACAACAATTGTGTGTTGCGCAGGGAGCAATTTAGTAGTTGACTCTACCCGAGTTTCTTATATTTCACCATGTCTGTTGATTAACCACTTTCTTACATTTTGAAAAAAATCATAGAATCCATTTGAATTTACACGTTTTGGTTTACTGTAGACACTTTAGAAAAAGTGCGTCGTAGTGACCGCAGAGATTTCCGCTCTAGTCGGACGCTTTCCGAGGGGGGAGCGATGAGCCAGCACCGTCGCATGCGCGCCGTTTGTGCTGTCTCATCTGTCTCCCTGATCCCTTCGGAGTCGCCGCCTGCCGCTGCAATCAATAATGTGCAATATTTTACTCGTTATCCACAACATAGAATACGTTTTACGCAATCTTACAAGGCATATGCGCAATATAATGATAGCGCACACTTTATAAGTGGCATCTCACTCTAAGTTAAGGCTTTATTATTAGGAGAAATGGTCTCGTTGAGCAGCGAATTGGTCTCGATAGCGATAGTTTTTGTCTCGGTCTAAGGTAAGTTAGTTGCGAACATCACTTGATTGGTCTCGTTCAGCCATTTATTGGATTTTATTTTAGAAAACCCTTCATAATATTGATCGAAATATAGTAGTGATGCTGAATAGTTAGCAAATAGGATGGATTTTCGCTGCAGGGCGGCGACTCCAGCAGGAGGCCAACAGGATGTTGGTCACAAAGGGGTTGCCACACGATGTGGCGCTCTTAGCCTTTGTTCCTCTGTGAGCAAAATGAGACTTCTCAGGCGGCGCGTAGCGACGGTGAAGGCTCATCGCACACCCTGCGGAAACCGTCCGCCATGCAGCGAAAATCCCGGCGGTCACTAGGACGTACTTTTTCTACAATATAATTTATTGGTGAACTTTAGTTAATTCACGTATGTTATTGTGGATAATTGGCTAATTAACAGACGTGATATTTCACTTCATTCAATAATAAAAGAGACTAAAATATTTTTATATTTTTCTACGGATGAAATAGATACATATTCCTTTTCTCCATGCCAATCCGCTCCAGAAGGACCAAACTCAATAGCTCCTGCTCCGTTTTTAGCATAGAAACGAGTATCGGCGGATCCATGTTGGCCAAATAAGTTGGTAATAGAATTCGTTATCTTTGTTGTAACTTGTTGAAGCTTAAGAACGTGTGAATTATTTTCTTCTGTAGTCACTGCTGGTTCACAAGCATGAACAATTATTTCACTTCCAGGAAAATGGTTATGAGCAACATTCTTAATCATTGCTAAAATTTCTTGGTCGTTTTGCCCTGGGACAAATCGAATATCATAGCTCATGAGACATTCGTCAGGGACAACATTATATCTGTCTCCTGCATGTATTTTCGCCAAATTTAGTGAGGGATAATCATAGAACTTGTTACTTGCGGTTAAAAAAGGCAGTTTTCGCATTTCTTTGTCGAAAGCAAAAGCTTGTTCAATCGCATTTACCCCTTCCCAAGGGCGACTGCCATGACTGGATTTACCTTTCAATGTTACATCCAACTGGATAATTCCTTTTGCTTGAAGTCCGATATGTAAATGAGTTGGCTCTCCGCAAATGATGAAATCTCCGTTAAATCCTATGTCAACTAAATATTTAGAAGTATCTCCATCCGTTTCTTCATCCGTCACAATATGAAGTTGGATTCTTTTCGTTAGTTTCTGTGGTAAAGAAAGTTCGTAGAAAGCTTGCATCATAGCAGCAACTCCTGCTTTCATATCGGCTGATCCTCGACCAAATAATTTATCACCATCTACAAAAGGATTAAATTGTTCGGCATTTCCAGGAACAACATCGACATGACCGTTCCATATAATACATTCATCGCCAATTCCTATTTCTGCAACAAGCATTAGTTTAGAATCGTTCTCCAATATTGTTGTAGCAATATTTCGATCTTCTAGCCAAGTTTTACAATATAATAATGCAAGATTTGCACCCTCTACATCATCACTTTTTATGCGAATCAAGTCTTTTAATAACTCAATCATACTCGTTGTCTCCTTTTCATATAATATTTCTATTAGTATAACAATTAACAACATAGGGTTGCATTACTTATTTTATTGGGCTACAATGAATTCGAACTAAATAATTCATAACCACAAGGGGCGTCGCTTACGCGGCTGAGATAGTACCCTTCGAACCTGTAAGTTAATGCTTGCGTAGGGATGTGGATGGAAACTGACAATCGCGCGATGTCTGGGTCTATCCCAGGGTCGTTTTTTTTGTGGTCAAAAAAGGGGATTACAATGAGAAATCAACGTGTATTGTTATTAATAGAAATCGCTATTTTTGCAGCCTTAGGGTATGTATTAGATATGATTGGGTTTGGTATGCCGCAAGGTGGGTCCGTTACTTTTGTGCTTGTTCCAGTTATTTTAATCGCTTTTCGTCGTGGAATTGCTGCCGGACTTTTAACAGGATTTTTAATTGGGTTATTACAAGTAGTAACAGGTCGTTTTTATGCTGTCCCATTATCTTTTGGATTTGTGATTATCCAAGTATCGATTGATTATTTTATTGCGTTTATGGTTGCTGGATTTGCTGGCATATTTAGACCTGCATATATGAAAGCACTTGAAAATAAAGACACAAAAAAAATGGCGATTGCAGTCATTTTAGGAGCTTTTCTTGCTGCGTTTCTTCGCTATTTAGCACATGTCACTTCTGGTATTATATTTTTCGGAGAATACGCTGGTGATCAAAACGTAATTCTGTATTCATTAATCTATAATGCTACTTATATGATTCCAGTATTTTTATTCGCTGCATTCATTTGTACTATCTTGTTCGTAAAAGCACCACGCCTTCTACTGCCGAATAACGCGTAAATATGATATGATAACTGTACATTCAAATGAGAAGGGATCTTTTAAGATGATTGTACAAACAAATGAAGAGTTAGAAGCGTTAAAAAAAATTGGTCGTATTGTGGCGGAAATTCGCGATGCAATGCGAGCAGCAACAAAACCAGGTATTACTACGAAAGAAATCGATGAAATCGGTGGAAAACTTTTTGAACAAAATGGAGCTATTTCAGGACCGATGGGGGAATATGATTTTCCCGGTTACACGTGTATAAGTGTAAATGAAGAAGTGGCGCATGGTATACCTGGATCACGTGTTATTAAAGAAGGAGATATCGTCAACATTGATGTCTCCGGCTCATATGCTGGATATTTTTCGGATACTGGTATTTCATTCGTCGTAGGAGATGGCTACGAAGAAAAAGAAAAACTATGTGCCGTAGCTGAAAGCGCATTTAATCGTGCTATGTTAAAAGTGAAGGCTGGATCTCGTTTAAATCAAATCGGGAAAGCTGTAGCTAGAGAAGCAAAAGAGAATGGATTGCATGTTATTATGAACTTAACTGGGCATGGAATAGGGAAATCGCTTCATGAAGCTCCTCAGCATGTACTGAATTATTATGATGCTTGGGATCCAACGATTTTAAAAGAAGGTATGGTTCTTGCAGTAGAGCCTTTTATCTCTCAAAAAGCAGAACATATTGTAGAATCAGGAGATGGTTGGACTTTTGTAACACCAGACAAATCGCTAGTCGCTCAAATTGAGCATACGATTGTCGTTACGAAAGAAGGACCGCTTTTATTGACAAAAATAGATTAAAAAATGCCTTGGAAATTAAATTTTCCGAGGCATTTTTTTTATGAAAAAGATTCCTGCTATAAGGACACAACTTAAGAACATAGAAGCAGCGGTGATTAATAATTCATCCAACAAATGGTGAACAGCTATACCGATAAAGGACCAAATAAAGACAAGTACGATAACGGGATCATTATAATGGAATCGAATATGTAGAGCAATTGCGGTAACTACTGTTAGAAAAATAACTGACCAAAGCGATTTTGTTATTCCCAAACCACTAAATTCAATGAAAGTAAGATAGTAATCGATATTTACAAATATATCAACGAATATCCATCCTAGATAAATGGAGATAGGTAGTCTCACCATCCAAGATAGTTCCGTAGTCGAGTACGTATTATATAGTAAAAATAAGATTCCTATTAACGCGAACAGATCGAGTAACGAAAATAAAAATAATTCATAATGCCAAAAATAGGTCCAAAGAATGTTTAGGATAGAACTACACACGAATAATACGACTCGTTTTGCAGATACCGTTTCTCCACCTTTATATTCTTGTATAATGTTCCATATCCAACAAGCTAATAAAAAATAAATGGCAAACCAGATAAGGAAAACGAAGCTTGCAGGAGTAAATAAAGCTGGAAGCCTGTTGGCTATTTCTCTAGTTGTATGATGATTTAATGGCAGTGTATTTGCAAGTATATTTATGATAATGGTAGAGATCAAGCTTATAATCAAAAGGATTATTTTAAACATACGTATCCCTCCTATCCTTCTAGTATACCTTTCAATTATTATTACGAACAACTGATTTGTGAATGTTTCATGGCAAAAGCGGAATAATCGAATAACAAAACATGGTATAATATAATTCGAACTAGTATGAATTTTAGGGGGAAAAGTAATGGTAGAAAAGTTATATCCAATTACGTGGGATCTAGATTCGTTTTTTAAAGGTGGAAGTGTCTCAAAAGATTTACGGATACATTTAGATGAAGTGAAGGAAAAGCTGAAGATATTTGAAGAAAAATTAAAAAGCTTTGCTGCTCCAACTTCAAGCGAAGATGCGCAGAAATTAGAAAATATTATTAACGAATTAAAAGATATTGCAACTAATTTATCGGAAGCTGGAGCGGTAATTGGTTGTTTTCAAGCGCAAGACACAACAGATAAACATGCAGCACTTCTAGAGGGGGAAATTGGAAGTATATATGCGAAGTTCTCATCTTTGTTGCTTGTTATCCAGCAAGTATTAAGTAAGTCAGAGGAAACAGTTTGGAATGGATTAATGCAATCAGAAGAACTATCAGAGTATTCATTTGTCCTTAATGAGTGGAGAGATGAAGCGAAAAAAATGCTCTCTGAAAAAGAAGAAGACATGATTACTACTCTTGGGGTAGATGGTTATCATGCTTGGGGTCAACTTTATGACTTATTAGTAGGAGATATTCGAGTAAAAGTAAAGGTAGATGGGGAAGAAAAAGAACTTTCCGTCGGTCAAGCGAATAATTTAAGTTCGCACGAAAATGCTACAACTCGAAAAGAAGCTTTCGAAGCATTAGAAACTGCTTGGACTGAAAAAGAAGAATTCTTTGCAAAAACATTAAATCATCTGGCAGGTTTCCGATTAGCTGTATATGAAAAAAGAGGTTGGGAATCTGTGTTACAAGAGCCTCTGGATATTAATCGAATGAAACAAGAAACATTGGATGCAATGTGGGGAGCAATATCTAAAAATAAAGCTCCTTTTGTCGAATATTTAAACGTAAAGTCGACAATGCTAGGGGAAAAAGGAATGCATTGGTATGATTTAGATGCACCTGTAAGTGCTTCAACAGAAAAAATGGATTACCAACAAGGCGCTGAGTTTATCCTGAAACATTTTAAAGAATTTGGACCTAAATTAGAAGACTTCACGAGAAATGCATTTGAGAAAGGGTGGATTGAAGCAGAAGATCGCCCAAACAAGCGCCCAGGTGGCTTTTGTACAGGAATGCCAGTTTCGGAGGAATCTCGTATTTTCATGACATATAGTGGAACGATGTCAAATGTTTCTACGTTAGCACATGAATTAGGACATGCATTTCATTCATATGCTTTAAAACCGGTTCATTGGATGAATCGCCAATACGCAATGGGGGTTGCAGAAACAGCCTCAACTTTTGCGGAAATGATCGTTGCGGATGCAGCTGTAAAAGAAGCAAAAACAGATGATGAAAAGATTGCTTTATTAGAAGATAAAATTCAACGAAGTGTTGCGTTCTTTATGAACATTCATGCTCGTTTCTTATTTGAAACAAGATTTTATGAGGAACGTAAAAAGGGAATTGTTTCTGCAACAAAATTGAATGAATTAATGGAAACTGCTCAAAAAGAAGCATATGGAGATGCACTCGAAACGACACATCCTCATTTTTGGGCTTCTAAACTTCATTTTTATATTACAGGGGTACCGTTTTATAATTTCCCATATACTTTTGGTTACTTATTTTCATTAAGTATTTACGCAAAAGCAATTAATGAGGGAGCAAATTTTGAAGAGAAATACATTGCTTTACTTCAAGATACTGCAGTAATGTCAGTAGAAGATTTAGCGATGAAGCATCTTGGTGAAGATATCACAAAAGAGGCATTTTGGATTAAGGGCATTAACCTTTGCATTCAAGATGTAAATGAGTTTATACAATTAATTAATGCAAAAGGGTGACGATGCTTGATCTATTTAGAAGGAGATACATGTTATTTACGGACATTAAATGTAAAAGACGCACCCAGTCTAGCAGATCTCGTTTATAGAAACAAAAGATATTGGTCTATTTTTGAACCATTACATCGAGAGGAGTATTATACAACCGTTGTGCAAAGGGAAAAGATTCGAGAGTCGCTATTATTAATGAGTGAAAAAAGAGAATTTAGTTTCGGCGTGTTTGCACATGGTACTGATCAAATGATTGGTAGTATTTCTCTGTATAGTTTAAAAAGAATGCCTTTTTCAAGTGGACTTATCGGTTATTCGATAGATGAACAATTTATAGGGAAAGGTATTGCTTCAGAAGCCGTCCACATTCTAAAGCTATTTGGGTATGAACATGTCCAGTTAAATCGAATTGAGGCTTATGTATCTCCAAGGAATCTTGGATCCATAAAAGTATTAGAAAACAATGAGTTTCATCGGGAGGGCTTACTTCGTAGTCTTCTATTTATAAATGGGAAGTGGGAAGATCACTATATTTACGCTTCCATTAGCGAAGGATATCGATAATTTTCATATATAAACAAAAAGTTGGCTATTCATTTAGGTGAATAGCCAACTTTTTTGTCGATTTCCCGGGAAATAATTTATTTAGTGTTGAGGTTACCGTCTACTACTAAGTCTAATCTACCAGTTGTAGGATCAATGATTAGACCGTGTACAGGAATATCCTTAATCATTAAAGGATGATTTCGTATCATTTCAACGCTATGTAAAACACTATCTTTTACATCTGAAAAACCTTCTAACCACTTTTCAACATCTACTCCGGAGTGTTCTAATATATCAAAAATGAGTGGATCTATTCCGCGAGATGTCATTTTCTCTATAATTTTATCTGTATGAATAGAGCTCATACCGCAATCATGGTGCCCGATGACGTATATTTCATCTGCTTGGAGTTCATAAACGGCTACGATTAGACTACGCATAATACCGCCAAAAGGATGATTAATAATAGCACCAGCACTTTTTACTATTTTAATATCCCCATTTTTAAAGTTCATAGATTTCGGCAACAACTCAACAAGTCGAGTATCCATGCACGTTAAAATAACAACTCGCTTGTCTGGAAACTTCGTTGTTAAATAAGGTTCATATAGTTTATTTTCTACAAAATAATCATTGTACTTTAACACTTCATGTAAATTAGGCATAACTTTCCCCTTTCATATTCTGTGTTTCTATTCTATATGAAAAAAGGCAAAATTTCCTCTAATTTGTTTCTACTCATTTCGCTACTTTTTGTTTTCGTTCTGATACAAAGAAAGATTTCCCCGTTCCAATCGCAACAGATTGAAGAGGTTCCGGTGCAATGTGAACTGGTACTTCAATAACGCTGGTTAGCCATTCCTTAATATTTTTAAGTAGTGCGCCTCCACCAGTTAACACAACTCCATGGTCCACGATATCCCCTGCAAGTTCTGGTGGACATATTTCAAGGGTTGCACGAATTGCTTCTAATATTGCACCAAGAGATTCTGCCAAGACACCCTGTATTTGGGTAGAGGACAGATGAATTATTTTCGGTAATCCAGTTACAACATCTCTTCCTCTTACATCCATTTGTTCTACTTCATGCGGAAGCAAGGCATGTCCGATAGTTTTCTTAATTTCCTCAGCAGTAGGTTCTCCAATCAATACATTATATTCTTTTCGAATAAAATGAATAATCGATTCATCCATTTTATCTCCTGCATCCTTCACAGTGTTAGATGCAACGACCCCACCGAATGAAATAATCCCAACTTCAGTCGTACCTCCACCAATATCGACGATCATACTTGCAACTGGTTCATTAACAGGAAGTCCCGCTCCAATTGCTGCTGCAACTGGTTCTTCCATAAGTTGAACTTCTTTCGCTCCGCTTTGTCTAACTGCATCTTGAATTGCTCTTCGTTCGACAGACGTTGCACCTGATGGCGTACACACAACAACAGATGGCTTTCGTAATGAAGTTCCAAGTTTTTTACTTGCATTTTGCATAATGAGTTTTAATAATTGCGTCGTAATATCAAAATCAGCTATGACACCGTCTTTTAACGGGCGAATAATTTCTATGGAAGCTGGTGTCTTTCCAATCATTTCTTTTGCTTTATGTCCAAATGCAATAATTTCTCTCGTTTTTGTATTAACTGCCACAACAGTTGGTTCATCTATAATTATGCCTTTACTTTTCGTATATACTAATGTATTTGCTGTGCCTAAATCTATTCCAATATGAGCATTTGAAAACATATTAATCTTCCTCCATTCAATCATACTAACTAAGTATAAAGGATAAAAGGTGTATTGCCATGTGTTACATTATGGAAGTTTACAAATGTTTCATTGGTTAATAGATCAATATACATAGGGATTGCGATTTATATAATCGAATAGTATGTAATGGTCATTAAAATGAAATCGAATTGACTTCAAAATGAAAAGAAAAAAACATAAAAAAACAACCGCAATTTCTGCGGTTGTTTTGAATTATTTGGAAGGTTTCGGATCTACTAAAACTGAATCGTGTGAGTTCATTGATTTAGCGAAGTAGTGCATAATTGTATAACCTACAATACCTGTAACTGCTGCAAAACCAAGAACTGTAACTGTGAATAAGCCCATTATTAAACACCTCACTAGTTATATTACTATCATTATAGCTTAAAAGAATATAAAAGTTAAGTAGTATTTTATAGAAATCTACTTAAAAATAGTTAGAATGCCCAGTTACCATTGCGGAAGATCGGTTCTGTCGTTCCATCTTCTTTCACACCATCAATATTCATTTTATCGGAACCAACCATAAAGTCCACATGCGTAATACTATCGTTTAGCCCGTTTTTAGCAAGCTCTTCGCGACTCATCGTTTTGCCACCTTTTAGACAAAATGCATATGCACTTCCAATTGCTAAGTGATTGGATGCATTCTCATCAAAGAGCGTGTTATAGAATAATAAGTTAGAATTAGAGATTGGTGAATCATGTGGAACAAGGGCAACTTCTCCTAAATAGTGAGCGCCTTCATCTGTTGCAACAAGATCTTCCAACACTAGCTGACCTTCTTCAGCTTCTACTTTTACAATTCGTCCATTTTCAAAAGAAACAGTAAAATTATCAATAATATTACCACCGTAACTTAATGGTTTCGTACTAGAAACGTAACCATCTACGCCAGTTTTTAATGGGACTGTGAAAACTTCCTCGGTTGGCATATTAGCCATGAAGTCTTCTCCTTTTTCATTGACGCTACTCGCTCCACACCATAAATGTCCTGCTGGAAGTTCAATAGTTAAATCAGTTCCAGGAGCTGTATAGTGAAGTTTTTTGTAATTCTTGTCATTTAAATAATCTACTTTCATGTGAAGTAGTTTATCGTGCTCTTTCCATGCCGAAACTGGATCTTCTAAATCTGCTCGTACTGCTTTGAAAATAGCATCCCAAAGTGCAGAAACTTGTTCTTCTTCTGTAACATTCGGGAACACCATTTTAGCCCATTCTTTTGAAGGAGAAGCAATTACTGTCCAACTAACTTTATCGGATTGCATATATTGGCGATATTTACTTAATGCAGTCCCAGCTGCTTTTTGGAATGCAGCAATTTTACTAGTATCCACTCCTTTTAAAAGGTCCGGACTTTGGCTCATAATACTCATAAATGCAGCGCCTTGCTCAGCTAATAATTCTTTTTCTTGTACTTTCCATGATGGGAAGAACTCAAAAGATTCTTTAGGAGCTAGTTCATAGCGTAAGCGAGTAATTTCATCGTCAGAAAAATCTACAAAAACTTGATTGGCACCAACCTCATACGCCTTTTTGGTAATTAATCGAACAAGTTCCACACTGTCAATAGAAGAAGCAATAAATAAATTCTGACCAGGTTGAATATTAACCCCAACTTCTACAGCGAGTGCAGCGTATTTCTCAAGCGTTTCATTAAATGGTGACATATACATACTTCCTTTCTGTGTTTAACTTAATAATATCAGTTTTCAGTCTATTGCAACAATATATATTGAGGGTAAAAAGTCCGATATTGTTCATAAACTATTAAATTATATTATCGGAAAGCAAGTTTATTATTAAAAAAAGTGCAAAATAGCCGAAATAATGAGAGAAATAGAATTTGGGGGTTAATAAATGGATATATCTACGGTTGTTGGTCTCATCATTGCGTTTGTTTCATTATTAGTTGGGATGTACTTAAAAGGAGTTGGTCCAGGAAGTTTATTAGTTCCTGCGGCTATCTTAATTATTATATTTGGAACAATTGCTGCTGTAGTAATTGCTTTTCCGATGAATGAATTGAAAAGGGTACCAAAGCTATTTGGTGTGATATTCAAAGATAAAAAACTTGCAGATGATAGTGAAGTTATTAAAATGTTTTCTAGCTGGGCTGATTTAGCACGTAGAGAAGGCTTACTCGCATTAGAAAGCAAGATTACTGATGTAGATGATCCATTCTTAAAAAATGGGCTAACATTAGCAATTGATGGACAAAATGCGGATTATATTAGAGATGTACTAACAGAAGAAATCGATGCTTTAGAAGACAGACATATTGGTGGAGCTTTAATATTTTCTCAAGCAGGTACATATGCCCCTACACTAGGAGTGCTAGGAGCAGTTGTCGGACTAATTGCAGCCCTTAAAAACTTAAATGATATTGATTCATTGGGGCATGCTATATCAGCAGCTTTTGTTGCGACATTACTAGGTATTTTCACTGGGTATATTATTTGGCATCCATTTGCAAATAAGCTTAAACGCAAATCTAAGCAAGAGGTTCGTCAAAAAACGATGATGTTAGAAGGGATTCTTTCCGTATTAGAAGGAGACGCTCCTCGTGTTATTGAACAAAAGTTAGCCTCGTATTTGTCGATGTCAGATCGCAAGAAAATTATGAGCGAAAGCGGGGAGGCTGGATTTGGCAAAGAAGCATAGAAAACATAAAGAAGAAGAACATATGGACGAGTCTTGGCTTATTCCATATGCGGATATATTGACTTTATTATTAGCGCTATTTATTGTGCTGTTTGCATCCAGTACAGTTGATCAACAAAAACTCCAACAAATGTCACAAGTCTTCAGTGAGGTGTTTGATGGTGGCAATGGATTAATGGAACATCCTTCTCCAATAGATGTGCCAATAACGCCAGACCAAACGAATGAAAATGAAAATGAGCAAAGTTCAGCTTATATTGAAGATCAACAAGCACTATCAGCTATTAAAGCTAGTGTTGATGAGTATATAGCAGTCAATGCATTAGAAAAGCAGTTCGCAACGAAATTGACGGATGAAGGGCTTCTTGTTACAATCCGTGAGAATATTTTGTTTGATACGGGAAAAGCACAAGTAAAATCTGAATATCGCCAAATTGCCGAAGACATATCGGATCTTTTAGTATTTGATCCTCCTAGAAATGTTGTTATAACAGGACATACAGATAATATTCCAATTTCAAGTAGTGAGTTTTCCTCTAACTGGGAACTAAGTGTTATGCGTTCAGTGAATTTCCTCAAAATTTTAGTTAGTAAAGGTACAATTGATCCATTGTACTTTAGTGCAAAAGGTTATGGTGAATTTAAGCCAGTTGCTTCTAATGATACAGCAGAAGGCCGCGCTAAAAACCGACGTGTAGAGGTATTAATCCAACCACGTGTGTTACAAGATGGTACTTTAAACGATGCACCTAAATAAGAGAAACGTGAACTGATAACAATTTTGAGCTGTTATCAGTTTTTCTTTTGACTTTTATAAACAAAAGTTTATAATTAAAACAAAAGTTTGTATTGAAAGGAGGGTTATCATCGTGCAACCAAAAGAAATACAAATTTTACAGTACCTTCGAAAAAATCCGTATGCGTCTCAATTAGAAATAGCAGATACTCTTAATATGTCCAGACCTGCAGTAGCCAATATTATTTCTCAATTAATTCGGAATGGTCAAATAACAGGAAGAGCATACATACTTCCTGAAAAAAATGAGATCATTTGTATCGGTGGCGCAAATTTAGATAGAAAATATTCAGTTAAAAATCAATTACAAATGGGTACTTCTAATCCAACTACGAGCTCCCAAAGTGTTGGAGGAGTAGCAAGAAATATCGCTGAAAATTTAGGTAGACTTGGGCATAGTGTACGTTTGTTATCGGTAGTTGGGAATGATATCGAGTATCAGATAATAGAAAAAGCTTCTAGTAATTGGATGAACTTATTTTCTGTAGAAAAACTTGCTAATTATTCTACTGGCACATATTCTGCCGTATTAGATAGGCAAGGCGAGATGCTTTTTGCACTAGCTAATATGGAAATATATGATCAACTATCTGTTGAATACATGAAAAAACAAGAGTCTCATCTTTCGAATGCACAACTATTAATCGTGGATATGAATTGTCCAAAAGAAGTAATTGAATACTTACAAACACTTGCAATGGGAAAAAATATCTCGCTCGCAATTATTCCTGTATCTTCTCCTAAGATGGAGAGAATGCCGGATAACTTGCATGGAATAGAGTGGATCATTTTAAACCGCGACGAGGCTGAAGCATATTTACACATGAAAATCATTGATGAATCATCATGGAAAAAAGCTGCACAAACTTTTGTACAAAAAGGTGTCAATCATGTTGTTATTACAAATGGTAGTCAAGGCGTAATGTATTCGAGTGAATCCAGTAATTCGGCTTACGTTTCTGCGATGCATGTAGATCATGTAGTAGACGTCACTGGAGCTGGAGATGCTTTTGTCTCTGGAACGCTTCATGCATGGTTGGAAGGAAACGACCTAAAATCGGCAATAAATGCTGGCATGTTAAATGCGAGTAAAACTTTACAATCTGCAGAGACTGTTCGTACAGAGCTTTCTAAAATTACGTTAAATAATGAATTGGAGGAATATTTATCATGAGAGAATTTTTAACATTTTCAAAAGAAGTAGAAGAAGGAATGGCAGCAGGGAAAGCAATTGTTGCTTTAGAATCGACTATTATTTCACACGGAATGCCTTACCCACAAAACGTAGAAATGGCAAGAGAAGTGGAGCAAATTATACGTGAGAATGGTGCAGTTCCAGCGACAATTGCCATTATGGATGGAAAGATTAAAATAGGTCTTTCAGAAGAAGAGCTTGAAACACTAGGCACAAGTAAAAATGCACGAAAAACTTCTAGAAGAGACCTTCCTTATGTAGTAGCTTCTAAAGAAATTGGAGCAACAACAGTAGCGACAACGATGATTTGCGCAGAGCTAGCAGGTATTAACATGTTTGTAACTGGTGGTATCGGTGGAGTTCATAGAGGTGCAGAAACGACAATGGATATTTCAGCAGACTTAGAAGAATTAGCTTCTACAAATGTGGCTGTAGTATGTGCGGGTGCGAAATCTATTTTGGACATAGGTTTGACACTTGAATATTTAGAAACAAAAGGCGTTCCTGTTGTCGGATATCAAACGGATGCATTCCCAGCATTCTATACGGCAACTAGTGCATTTAATGCAAACTTCCGTCTGGATGAGCCACAAGAGGTTGCAAAGATGCTAAAAGTGAAATGGGATCTAGGATTAAAAGGTGGCGCAATTATTGCAAATCCAATCCCTGTTGAGCATTCAATGGAAGAAGCATATATTAATGAAATTATTGAAAAGGCTTTAAAAGAAGCTGAAGAAAACGGCATTAAAGGGAAAGACGTTACACCATTTTTACTTGGAAAAGTAAAAGAATTAACAGAAGGAAAAAGTTTAGAATCAAATATTGCATTAGTTTACAACAATGCAAAAGTAGGCGCTAAGATTGCTGTTGAACTAAATAAACTATAAAAAAAGCTTCCCGAGAACTGTTCTCGGGAAGTTTTTTTTAGAGATGGCCGAATACAATTCCATCTTATTCAACTAAATTTTGATTAGTTCAATAAGGAAAAAATTACATATATAAATCAAGGGAATATATTGTTAAGATTTGAGAAGTTAAGAATTCTATGGAAAGAAATTAGTAGACAATATGAAATGAATTTATTTATTAAGTATTTCCCTAACGATGAAATGAACAAAAATTTCATATAAACAAGGTATATATGAAGAAACGGGAGGTATAAAGATGCTTTGGAAAATTTATTTTTGGGCAATGTTAGTTATGTTGATAGCGTCAATGTTTTTAGAAAATGAATACGGTTTGGTAGGAACTGTGATAGGAATTGTGAGTATGATTATTAGTATTATTAACACAGTGGGATTTTATGGTTATGTATATAAGAAACAATTCTTTTCAAAACCTTTTTGGAAAATCATATTCCTAATTACTGTAATAGATTTAATTGTAACTACACTTTATTATGGGTTTGAAGATACAGCTGGACAAGGAGAATTGATTTTTGTTACGGCCTTCACGTTTATTATAATGTATCCTCTTTTGCTGGGTTTATATAGATATGGATTCCAAAAACAAAATTTAGCATAGTGATTTCTTGCTACTGATTTCTCGTTAAGTGTGAATGGTCAAATCAATTACGTGAGTTAGAGTTGAACAAGAGCACAATAAAAAGGACCTTAAATTTGGTCCTTTTTATTTATGTTTGAAATATCAATATTATTTTTTAGCATAGCCTAAGAGATAAGTAGCCGTTGTTTCATCCAAAGCACTCGGTAAATAGTAAAGACAAGATGCACTTAAAACTTAAAGGGCATTTGTGCTTTACTTAAAGAAAGTATATGAATTTTCATGCTAGGAACAGGTTGATTGCCACTGTAGGTAGACACTGTCCTCGCATCGCTTTAGTCTAAGGTTTTGATTTGCTTGCAAAGACAATATGCTTCTTAAAAATAATGAACTGGTACTTTTCATTGTTTATCTATAGGGCAAGTGGAACCTGAAAAAATAGATAGTATCCATTAATAAAGAAGCGCTGAGCGGACGAAATTGCATCTTCGTCCGCTTTTAAAAGTATAGGAAAGTATATAATCTCTCATTAACCAAATCAAATGCACCTTGTATCTACATATTCCAAGAGGGCGACGGACAAACACCCACCACAAGATTACCGAAAAAAATGGAACGTGAAGTGACGCAGTCACTTCACGTTCCATATCCCTAACGGTAATTTTGTAGCTTATGTTTCGTCCAAAGCACTCTGGAAACGGTAAAGACAAGATGCACACTTGCGCTTTTATTACTTACGTAAATTTCCAAGCTCTGCTGCAATTGCTTGCATTTCGCTTGGACTAAACGATTCTCTCTTTTTCACCATTTCATACAAGTAGACCAAGTCTTCGTATTCCGTTGCATTAAAATTTTCTGGTTTCATCGCATCTACGTTTACCATGCGAAGTTTTTCTTTTATTGTTTCAATCATATACGTAACATTTTCAACAGAAGGCTGTGATAAATTCATTTTTTGTTCCTACCTTTCATACAATAGAAGTTTATCCCGCTATAACGGGAAGTCAGATTTCCAATGTAAATTAAGAATGAATCGGGTATTGCAAACGGAAGATTAGTTGCCCGTTAAGCCCGAATGGCATCAATCCGTTATAATTCGGATTGAAGTTTCACTTTATCATTTCACGCTCCGCATTGATTGTCAATTACTAAATAGATTTTGCAGCTTTAGCAGCTAGTTTTTCTTCCTTAAGTTTATCTTGGATACGTTTAGTTTCGTAAACAACTATTCCAGATAGACCAAGTAATCCGATTAAGTTAGGAATAGCCATTAATGCGTTTGTAATATCAGAGAAAGTCCAGATTAAATCTAAAGAAACGACGGAACCAACAAATACCATAAGAACAAACGCAATACGATATACGATTAATAAGGACGGATTTTTAAATAAGTATTGGAAACATTTTTCTCCGTAATATGCCCACCCAAAAATAGTAGAGGATGCGAAGAATATTAATCCAATAGCAACAACGTAAGGCCCAAAGTTGCCAAGGAAGTGTCCAAAAGCTGCTGAAGTCAATTCATTAGCTTTAAGGGAAGTATCTTTGTACATTCCTGACATAACGATTGTAACACCTGTAATGGAACAAATAAGGAATGTATCTAAAAACACTTGTGTCATGGAAACAAGAGCTTGGCGTCCTGGAAGATCTGTTTTTGCAGCAGCAGCAGCAATAGGAGCAGAGCCTAGTCCAGCTTCATTTGAGAATACTCCACGAGCAATACCGAAACGAATTGCTGCCCCTATTGCACCACCAGTAGCAGCTTCAGGAGAAAATGCCATTTTAAAAATAGTAGCAAATGCTTCTGGGATAGCAGTGACGTTTGATGCCATAACGATAATGCCTGCTAATAAATAAAATAAGGCCATAACTGGAACAAAAACAGCAGTTACATTACCAATAGACTTTATTCCTCCAAGAATAACAAGCGCAGTAAATAATGTTAGAATAACCCCAGTAATCCAAGTATCTAAGCCAAAAGTGGACTTTACAACTCCAGCAACAGAGTTGGATTGAGTTCCATTTCCAATACCAAATGCTGCAATAGCACCAAATATTGCAAAGAGTACTGCTAACCATTTTTGTTTTAAACCATGTTCTAAGTAGTACATCGGACCACCAGCCATTTGGCCTTTTGCATCTTTTACGCGGAATCTTACAGCTAAAATTGCTTCACTATATTTCGTAGCCATTCCGAAGAGTGCTGAGAACCACATCCAGAAGATGGCACCAGGTCCGCCTAACACAACTGCAGTAGCAACCCCTACAATATTTCCAGTTCCAACAGTTGCAGCAAGCGCGGTAGTAAGAGCTTGAAATTGAGAAATATCTCCCTCTGCATTTTTATCGTGCTTTTTAGAAAATACCAATCTTAAAGCAGTAGGTAAAAGTCGTATTTGTAAAAAACCTACTCGAACTGTTAGATAAATTCCTGTACCTACGATTAATATAAGTAGGGGTATACCCCATAAAAAAGACGATACGTTTCCTAAAAAATTATTTAATGCTTCCATTCTACTAACCCCCTACGTTTCTATATATTATTAACTCAATGAAACTATGTTCCTTTCTATGTAATTTGTTCTTGTTATAATATTCATAAAATTGTGTTCATTAGTCAAGACAATTTTTTAATATAAGTAAATTATTTGTTTTATTACGCTTAGTCACGGGTATAATTAAATAAATATATATTTAAATATGGAGGTTATCACATGAGTGAAACTAAATTAGTAAAAGGGATAGTTTATGGAGCATTAATAGGTGGAGCGTTAACCATGTTAGATAGGACAACAAGAGATGGAGTTGCCAAGAAATCAAGACATATCGGAAAACAGATTCAATATTACAGTAAAAACAGACAAGAATTAGTAACGAATATTGAAGATCAAATAACGAAATGGAAGTCATTTTATGATCAGTTTGCTTCTGATGCAACATACATATCACAAAAAGTAAATGAAGTGAAAGAAATTACACCACAAGTTAAAATGATGCTAACGGATACAAAAGAAGTATTTACTCAATCAAAAGAAGAATACAAATCAATTGTTATCCCTGAATCCGATGAACATATCGTGAAACAATAATTGAAAAGAAAGGAGAGGGTGAAGTGGAGCGTAATCGTTTAAAAGAGGAATTACAAGAAGGAAATACTTCATCCTCAACTACTTGGCGTGAAAATATTAAGTTTTTATTTATTAAAAAGAAGAATACCCGCAGTACGGAAAATCACGATTTAACAACCTGGTCTGGATACTTTAAACATTTAATCAAACATATTCAGAGAGCAGATATCACAGGATTAGGTGCACAGCTTTCCTATTTTTTTCTTTTGTCATTATTTCCAATGCTTATTTTTATCATGACGTTATTACCTTATATAAATTTGGACGAAGCACAAGTATTTCGCTTTCTTGAAAACTATGCGCCAAAAGAGGTATATACGCTTATTGAAGGTACTCTGTCAGAAGTATTAAGAAATCGCAATGGAGGTCTGTTATCTATCGGAATTATTGGTACTATTTGGTCGGCATCCAAAGGCATGAATGCCATTGAGGTTTCATTAAATAGATCGTATGAGTTGGAGGAAACAAGACCGTTTTTTATCGTCAGAGGTTTATCAGTTGTTTTTACTTTACTCATGATAGTGCTACTTATCGTCGCACTAGTGCTACCTGTGTTTGGTCAACAAATTGGAACTATTCTATTTTCCTATTTCGGATTTGAAAAAGGATTTCTTGAACTTTGGAACAATATTAGATGGATTATTAGTCCACTTGTTATTTTTATTGTATTCACTGCTCTCTATTGGATTGTCCCAAACAAAAAGTTATTATTAAGAAGTGTACTTCCAGGAGCAGTTTTTGCTACATTAGGGTGGATTATTGTTTCGTTTGGATTCTCTTATTATGTTAGTAGCTTTGGAAACTATACTTCCACATATGGAAGTATAGGAGGAATTATTGTTCTGATGTTGTGGTTATATTTATCTGGAATTATTTTATTAGTGGGTGGACAAATAAATGCAGTAACACAAGAAAGAAAGAATGCATTTAAACAGAAAAAGGCTATATAAAAGCAGAGGAGCGATTATCGCCCCTCTGCTTTTAAATGTTTCTATTTAGCATTCTCAGTCCATTAAGGATTACTAGAATCGTGCTTCCTTCATGTCCAATGACCCCTAATGGTAGATCGACTATTTGAAGGAAGTTTGAAACGATTAACACTGCAATAACAGAAATGGAAAGTACAATATTTTGTTTCACAATACGTTGCATCTTACGTGACATCTTAACGGCATATGCAATTTTGGATAAATCATTTTTCATGAGTATCACATCAGCAGTTTCGAGTGCTACGTCTGTACCTTCTCCCATTGCAAATCCAGTGGTTGCGGTTGCTAGAGCAGGGGCATCATTTATACCATCGCCAACCATTCCTACAAATTTATGTTCTTCTAATAGTTCTTTCAAATGCTGTACTTTTGTTTCAGGTAAACATTCTGCGATGTATTGATCAATACCTGCTTCTTTAGCAATAACTTTAGCTGTTTTTTCATTATCACCGGTAAGCATAACGGTTTTTATTCCTAATGATTGCAACAGCTTAATTGCCTCTTTTGCTTCTTCACGAACTGTATCTTTTAAAGCAACAGCAGCAGCAATTCCTTTTTCATCACGCATAAAAATAACTGTTTTTCCTTCTTCAGCAAGTGAAGCTGCGACACCATTTTGAAAAGCAAAAGCATCTACTTCATTTACAAATTCTGGTTTACCAACTAGTATTGTTTGTTCTTCCATGATTGCTTGCAAGCCAAAACCGGGTTTATCTTCAATATGAATAAGTGGTAATTGGCCAATTCCTTCTGACTTCGCATAGGTAGTTATTGCTTGTGCAAGCGGATGGTTCGATTGTGCTTCAATTGTAGCAAGCATAGTTAATGTTGCAATTCTATTTAAATCTTCCCGGACAAAAAACTCTGTTACTAACGGTTTTCCTTTCGTAAGTGTTCCTGTTTTATCGAGTGCAATTGCTTTCATTTCACTAACATTTTCTAGATGCATGCCACCTTTAAACAAGACTCCACTTTTTGCTCCATTCGATATAGCCGCAAGTGTTGCCGGCATAATGGCTGCCACAAGGGCGCAAGGAGAAGCGACAACCAATAAAACCATGGCACGGTAGAACGTTGTTTTCCAGTCCCAATCAAGTGCAAAATGTGGAAGGAACATCATGAAACCTACCGCTATTAGCACTATTTTTACATAGCTGCCTTCAAATTTTTCGATAAATTGCTGTGCTGGAGATTTCTCATCTTGAGCAGTTTGAACAAGTTGAATAATTTTATGAAAAAGCGAGTCCTCATTTGCTTTTGTCATTTCCATTGTAATAGCACCGCTTAGGTTCACAGTTCCAGCAAACAATTCGTCGTTGACTTGTTTGGATACAGGAATTGATTCTCCGCTAATTGCAGCTTCGTCAATTACGGTAGATCCACTTTTAATGATTCCGTCTGCAGGTATTCTTTCCCCAGGTTTTACGACTAATTGATCCCCTATAACGAGTTCGTCTACTGAAACGCGAGTAGTGGAGTCATCACTATTTAACCGCCAAGCTTCTTCCGGTTGAAGTTCCATAAGCGAAGAAATTTCTTTTTTACTTTTGTTCATCGTATATGTTTCAAGCGCACCGCTAACACCGAAAATGAAGATTAATATGGCGCCTTCTGTCCAATAACCGATGATTGCAGAACCAACTGCTGCTAAAATCATAAGCATTTCCACATTTAGTGCTCTATCTTCAATAGTTGATTGAATACCCTCTTTTGCTTTTGCAAATCCTCCTATGACGAATGCAAGTATATAAAAAATAATAGAAGCAGTTTCCTGATCTGTTCTTCCAAGCCACCAAGCAATGAGAATTAATACCCCTGAGAAAAGAGCGGCTATCAGTTCGATATGTGAGATAAAAGATTTGAAATGTGGTTGTTTCTCATTTGTTTCTTGAATAGTAGACATGTAAATACCCCCTTGATAATGAATTTCAGTCTTAATAAGCTTCTAAAATGACGAAAATGGATTCCCAGGAGGAAATCCATTTTTATATTCATTACTACTTTATAATTATTGTAATTTAAGAAGTAGGTATAAGTCAAACATTTATTTTAGTTAAAAACTCTATCCTTATAAGCAGATAATTTTTCCAAAGAAGATTTATCAACATCTGCATGCAAGCTATTGCCATGAGAATCCATTGTTACGACAGCTGTGAAATTTTCTACACGTAAATGCCACATTGCTTCAGGAATACCAAATTCCATTAAGTCAACGCCTTCCACACCTTTAATGCAGTCAGCATAGTACTGAGCGGCTCCACCGATAGCGTTCAAATATACTCCGCCGTGCTCAGAAAGTGCAGCAAGTGTTTTTGGCCCCATACCACCTTTACCAATAACCGCACGAATACCAAACTTTTTCATAATATCGCCTTGGTACGGCTCTTCGCGAATAGAAGTAGTTGGACCAGCTGCACGTACATGCCAAATTCCCTCATCGTCTTTTTGCATAACTGGACCACAGTGATAAATGATTTGTCCATTTAAGTCAACAGGTGCATCATGACTCATTAAGTGATGGTGAATTGCATCGCGCCCAGTGTACATGCGACCAGTGATGGAAACAACATCTCCCACTTGTAGAGCACGAATTTGTTCTTCTGTAATAGGTGCTTGAAGTTTGACAACTTTTTTAGGAGCTTCTTCTGTAGCTTCATCTTTAAATTCGATTTTTTCTCCTTCTTGGTAATGCCACTCGATAACTTCGCCTGTAGTTGGATTTATATTGATCGCCATACGTCGGTATGCCCAACAATTATACGCAACTGAAACATAGAAACTTGCTGGAATACGATGCATCACGCCAATTTTACAGCCAAGTAACGTTGCTTCTCCGCCGAATCCCATTGTACCAATTCCTAATGTGTTTGCTTTTTCTACAATATACTCTTCTAATTTTGCAAGGTCTGGGTTTGGATTTGTATCTTCTACATGACGGAATAATTGTTCTTTTGCAAGGTCATACCCGGAAGAACGATCTCCTCCAATGCCAACTCCGATAAAACCTGCAGAACATCCTTGACCTTGTGCTTGGTAAACAGAATGTAAAATACATTTACGGATACCATCTAAGTCACGACCAGCGCGTCCTAAACCTTCTAGTTCAGTTGGTAAGCTATATTGAATGTTTTTGTTTTCACAACCGCCACCTTTTAAGATAAGCTTCATTTCAATATAGTCTTTTTCCCATTGTTCGAATTTCATGACAGGGATACCTTCACCTAGGTTATCCCCACTGTTCGCACCAGTTAGTGAATCAACCGAGTTAGGTCGAAGTTTTGCATCTTTTGTAGCAGACACGATGGCACGTTTAATAGCAGCTTTAATTTCCAATTGGTTTACGCCAATTGGTGTTTTAATTTTGAATGTAGGTAAACCTGTATCTTGGCAAATAGGCGAGACTTTATCATCCGCCATTTGAATATTGTTCGTAATTGTATCTAAACTCATAGCCGCACGTGTACCGGCATTTTCAGATGCTTTCGCCTTTTTTATAGCGCGACGTACATCTTTTGGCAAGTTCGTAGATGTTTCGGTAATTAAGTCATAAATACTTTTTTCTAATTGTTCCAATTGCATGGTGAAACGCTCCTTTAGGTATGTAAGTAATAAACATTTACAAGTATACTATTTTCTTAGCTTGAAAAAAAGGGCGGTGAATCGTTTAACCGGTGCTAACGTCGGGCTATCCTAATGGATCCGCGCTTAAATTTTTTATCCGCCCCTAGCGTCGGGCTATATGCTCCTAAAGGTGTTGTATAAGCCCCTAAAGCCAGTGCATCTGCTCCTAGAGGTGTTGTATATGCCCCTAAAGCCAGTGGAACTGCTCCTAAATTTTTTATCCGCCCATAGCGTCGGGCTATATGCTCCTAAAGGTGTTGTATAAGCCCCTAAAGCCAGTGGAACTGCTCCTAAATTTTTTATCCGCCCATAGCGTCGGGCTACATGCTCCTAAAGGTGTTGTATAAGCCCCTAAAGCCAATGCATCTGCTCCTAAATTTTTTATCTGACCCTAACGACGTGCTATGTGCTCCTAAAGGTGTTGTATATGCCCCTAAAGCCAATGCATCTGCTCCTAAATTTCTTATCCGCCCCTAGCGTCGGGCTATATGCTCCTAAAGGTGTTGTATAAGCCCCTAAAGCCACTGACCCTAACGACGTGCTATGTTCTCCTAAAGGTGTTGTATATGCCCCTAAAGCCAATGCATCTGCTCCTAAATTTTTTATCCGCCCCTAACGTCGTGCTATCCGCTCCTAAAGGTGTTGTATATGTCCCTAAAGCCAATCTATCTGCACCTAAACGTAATTCTGACCTCTAAACAATGACAAAAGAAGTTTGGAAATAGATCATTCCAAACTTCTTTTGTCTAAAAGCTATTCTTTATTATTTTTAAACTGCTCCATTTTTAACTCTAAGTCATCCATCATTTGAATAAGACGGTCAATATCTTCAAGTTCAGTTGTTTCAGGTTCAATTGAATCTAAGACTTCTAAAAACATTTGGAGTCGATCTTTTAAATAAGATACTTGTTGTTCTGGATTTGAAATTTGTTTGCCCACAGAATAACACCACCTTTTCGTAAGTATAGAATAAAGGAAAATGAAAATAAAAGATAGGTCTAAAGAGTTATTTTAATAATTTATCTGTTTTGAATATTTACACTTATCAGTTTATATGATAAAGTGTCTTTAAGGCATACATAGAAAGGAGGCCGTAGTGAATAGTCGAAAACCATTCAACCAATAGAAGGAGGGGGTTCAGACATTTCACCGGCAATAAAGCCGCAAATGCAATTATGAGTACTCAAAAGGATACTAGTTATATGTAAAAGGCTCAGTCAATCTATTGCAGATACCGACTGGGCCTTTTCTTGACCAGTTTTTTATATAAAACGAAGGTATTGTCTGTTACACTACTCTTTAGAATAACTTTGAACATATTAAAGAGGTAATGTATGCAGCAATTTACAGCAGTCGAAAGAAAAAGGTTTTGGATACTCGTTACGATTGTATCGATTTCAGGATTTTCACAAGGAATGTTATTACCGCTTATATCCGTTATATTTGAGCAAGACGGAGTAAGTGCAACGCTGAATGGGTTAAGTGCTACAGGACTTTATATCGGCACATTATTAATATCGCCATTTATTGAGCCACCACTTCGAAAGTTTGGCTATAAGCCAATTATTATGATAGGCGGGCTTATTGTAATTACATCGTTAATGCTCTTCCCTATTTGGAAAAGTGTCGCATTTTGGTTTATTTTAAGGTTATTAATTGGAATAGGAGATCACGCTCTTCATTTCTCGACACAAACATGGATTACGAGTTTTTCTCCCGGGCATCGTTTAGGAAGAAATATTGCTATATATGGTCTTTCTTTTGGAGTTGGTTTTGCCGTGGGGCCTTTGTTTGTTCAACTTGTCAATATTTTTCAAGGATTGCCATTTATCGTTTCAAGCCTTCTTTGTTTAGGAGCATGGTTACTCATTTTCTTCGTTAAGAATGAAAAACCAGAGATATTTAAAAGTTCTCCTGCCTACGAAGGAACTTGGAAACGATTTGGGGCAACTTTCGCAATTGCATGGGTAGCATTTATACCACCATTTTGCTATGGATTTTTGGAATCATCGTTAAATGCCATTTATCCAGTTTATGCACTTCGTAATGCGATTGAAGTAACCAGTTTATCCTACATATTAGCGGCATTTTCAATGGGCGGGGTGGTCTCGCAATTACCTCTTGGTGTATTAAGCGACAAAATTGGAAGACGAAAAGTACTTATACTAATGCTCGGTTTAGGAGCTCTTACTTTTGCAACAGCAAGCTTTTTTGAAACATCCGCTTTAACGATAGGGATTTTATTTTTCATCGCAGGAATGTTTGTTGGATCGACTTTCTCACTAGGGATTTCTTATATGGCTGACTTAACACCAAAGGTTCTTCTACCAACTGGAAACTTAATGTGTGGAATATCTTTTAGTATTGGAAGTCTTTCAGGACCGTTTTTGGGAGGTTTATTTATCCAACTTTTCGAAGGGGTTAGTTTTTTAGTATTAGTTGCACTTCTACTAGGAACGCTTTCCTGTATTATCTTTTTTGCCAATCCGCAAAAGAAACGAATAACGCCTTTATTTTAAAGTTTAGAAAGCACTACTGGTTCATGTACCTCTTTTCAAGAGCGTACAGAAGAAACAGTAGTGCTTTTCGAATTGAAGTCAGAATATTTAGCGTTTTGGTATACAAATGTATCCAGTTATGTATATGATAATTGTAAGAGTTTTATAGGAGAAGGAGGAAATTTTATGCCTAAAAACTGGTCACCATATGTTTGGAAATTATTATGGGGAGTGGGATTAATTGTTTTACTGTTTATCATTTATCATCTAGAGCTTAAGGTAAGGAATCATGTTGCAATTACGTTTCAACCGCTGCCTATTTTTTGGTTCTTACCAACTGCTTATTTTGTTTTTGGTATTTATATTTCATTCATTTTCGTAAAAGTTTGGTCTGTCAAGTGGAATTGGCCTTTAATAGTTTGTGTGACTATTCCATTTCTAATTCTTGCTTTTTATAGCCCAGTTATATATACAATTATTCAAAGTACTTCATCAGATTCGAATAGTTTTTCTGTACCAATTCCATATTGGATTATGAATATAAACTCTTTAGGGATTCCCTCGATTGTGGCAGGAATTACTCTGATGGTTGGTATGTTTGGAAAGAGAGAATGAAGCGAGTTAAAGCTAACAGAATGGGGTGGTATAAATCAAGTTAAATGATTATTTAATAAGCATAATTGGCTCTATAGTTCTGTTTGTATTGCTTTCATTAGTAATTGGAGAAATAAAATGGCCGTTATTATTAGTATGCTTAATGGGGTTCTATATAAGGAATTTTATTGTTTCATTCCAATTGCTAAAAACCAAAAATAAAACCGAGAGATAATTGAATGAAAGAGAAATTATTGGAAGAAGGAAAGTGATTTTTATCAAGAATTCTTTGATTTTCTTTAAAACTGGAAATTTAATAGATGTTGTGAGTGGGGATGTATCCCTACTGAGGATAAAGTGGATAATATATGAAAAAAATTAGCTCTATAACAATTCATCCAAAGATAAGAGAGCTTTTTTCTTATGCTACATCTAAAGATAGGGTTGACCTTGAGTATGAAAAATACATACCATCTCCTGAACACAAATTGTATGGACTTGAGCTGCAAGATAAGATAGTTGCTTGTATTGGTATTACCTTTATTAATGCAGCCAGTTGTGAAATAAAGCATATAGCAGTATCGCCAATTGTCAGAGGAAATAACATTGGAAGTCAAATGATTAAGTTTGTTTGTGATAAACATTCTTTAAGTTCTATAAAAGCTGAAACAGATAAAGGAGCAGTGAAATTTTATGAAAAGAATGGATTTAACATTACTAGTTTGGGTGAAAAATATCCAGGGGTTGAACGATTTTTTTGTGAATATACCATTCAGAATCTTTCAAGCACAATAGGAGGATAGATTTATGGATAAGTATAATTGGATTTTTATCTTATCTTTAATAGTAAGTTGGATTCTCTTTTTAATAGTAACCTTCGCTTTTCAAATAGATCCTATTTACTCGATAGGAATAACCATTGTGATTCTTCTTTCGTTTTTGATATCGCTATTGTATAAATTAATCGATTTACTAAAAGGTAAATTATGGAATATATGAATAAAATGGAGAAATTTAAAGCAAAAAGAATACAGAATTTAATAATTGCCGAGTTATTTCAACTAGTTTTAGAAAGCAAGCAAGATGGGTTTCGTTTTCTGGAGAGGCTAGTAAAAGAATATGAAAATGGTACAAATACTTTCACAAAACCAGGTGAATCTTTATACGGTGTTTATACGGACCAAGGAGTACTAATTGCCGTTGGTGGCCTTAATATGGATCCCTTTTCTGATGATCAAAAAGTAGGGAGACTGAGAAGATTTTATGTGGGGAAAGAATACCGTAGAATAGCTGTTGGAACATTATTGCTAAATGTAATAATTTCTGACGCAAAGAATTATTTTGAAATTTTAGTACTACATACTGATACAGAGCAAGCTGCTAAGTTTTACAGTGCATTTGGTTTTAAAGACAATTGTACTTTTTCAGGTTCCACTCATTATTTAAACTTGAGATAATGGAGTGGAAAAAATTATAAGTTGAAGTTGGAAAGAAACATGTAATTTCTTCAACAAGAACACATAAAATATTAGCACTTTAGATTGAATGGTCTCTTAATATGACCGAGCACGTTGATCTGTAGTGCTTTTTTTATTCTATTAAATTCTGAATTTATAAATAATATAAGCATGCAAATGTAACTTAATATGTATATGATAATTAATAAAAGGAGGATGTTTTATACGTAAAAACTGGTCACCTTATGTTTGGAAAGTATTATGGGTTATTGGGTTAATTGCTCTCCTAATTATTAACTTTCATCTGGAGCTTAAGGTAAAAAATCATGTGCAAACTACGTTTCATTTTCTCCCCATATATTGGTTCCAATCTATAGCAGGTTTTGTAATAGGCATTTATTTTTCTTTGCTTTTCATAAAAGTGTGGTTAGTTAAATGGAACTGGTCGTTTATAGCTTGTGTGGCTGTGCCATGCTTGATCATTGCGTTTTATTTTCCAGTTATATATACAATTATTCAGAGCACTACATCGGACCCGAATAATTTTTCAGTGCCTGTTCCGTATTGGATGATGAAAATAAACGCTCACGGCATTCCATCTATTGTCGCTGGACTGACCATAATCATTGGAATGTTTGGATATACGGACAATCCAAAAACGAATAGAGATGGAGTAATAGAGGGAAAATAATTACTTCATTTCTGTGATTGATTAAAAGGGGGAGTTTAGTATTAAACGATACTATGTATTAATCAGCTGCTTACTAGTATGTTTGTTATCCGGTTGCAGTGAAAAAACATTGACTTACGAAGGTGAGTCAGCAAATTGGAAGGTTGTATATAGGATTATCCAGGATGAAAACGAAGTCAAGCGACAATTAATAGAAATTCAATCCATTGGTGGAATTCAAAAGGGTTTAATAACTTTTAAACAGACAAATCCTCGTGGTTCAGGATGCGAACATAATTTTGATTATGATATGAAAGTTGATAAAGAACATATTCCAGGATGCTTAGATGGACCGCGCCCCGACAATAAAGACGATTCCTTCAAAGTTTTCATCGCTTGGGATGACCAAGAAGAGAAAATTATTTTAAAGGTAAAATAAAAAAAACAGACAATTAATTATTGTAATCCGTTCAATTGACAGAAGGATTAATGAGTCACCCTACCTTCAGAAGTTGGTTATTATATTTATGAAGTTATCGCAGAATGGAATGAAGGAAGAATAACTTATATTTTTGATATTAATATCCAATAATACAAAAAACTAATTGTGCATTACTTGAAGATCATTGAGCAAAACTAGATTTTTGCCATTTCATGTTTTACGTCCACTATTTCGGGTATATATTTAGTAGATTTATATTTTCGAATAGGAGGATGATCAGTATGGATAAACGTGTAATTGGAGTTTATGACAATGGTGATGATGTAATCCGGGCGATTGAGGAATTAAAGGCACAAGGTTATGACCGAAATGATATTTCACTCGTTGCAAAAGACCGGGATGAAGTAGAAGCAGTCAATGCTGAAACAGGTACCAAAACGGAGGAAGGTCTTGCAGCTGGTGCTGCAACTGGAGGGCTTCTTGGCGGAACCGCGGGATTATTGGCAGGTGTAGGAGCGCTCGCAATTCCAGGGATTGGACCAATTTTGGCAGCAGGTCCTATTGCCGCGACATTAACTGGTATTGCAGTCGGTGCCGGTACAGGCGGACTTGCTGGAGCTTTGATTGGTATGGGGATTCCGGAAGATGAGGCAGATCAGTATGAGCGGGATATTAATGAAGGAAAGCTAATTGTATTGTTGGATCCTAATGCAAGAAAAACTGATTCATTCATTAACAATGATCTAAACTCAACTACAAGGTATTAAGTATAATAAAACTACAAAAAACAAGGCTAATCCTTTCTGGGGATTGGCCTTGTTTTTATAATTCTATTTTCTTATATATTGAGAAACTGACCGGGGTAATAACAACTGATTCTTGGTCTTGTTATTTTATTTCTTTAATTCCAACAAAGTTACCGCTTCTACATGTGCCGTTTGAGCAAACATGTCCACTGGTTGAATATATTTCACATGATAAACTTTTGTTAACGCTTCTAAATCCTTTGCAAGGGTAGAAGGGTTACAAGACGTATAAACAAAGCGTTTTGGTTTTATATCTAATATTGTTTTGAGCAATTCATCGTCAAGACCAGCGCGCGGTGGATCTACTGTTAATACATCTGGAACAAAGCCTTCATTTTTCCACTTTTGTAGCCATTGTTTCGCAGTGCCATGCACATATGTCGTATTTTTAAAGCCATTACGTTTTGCATTTCTTTTTGCATCTTTAATCGATTCTTCGACAATGTCCATACCACGAACTTCTTTTGCGTTTTTCGCAAGCCATAAGCCGATTGTTCCAACGCCACAATAAGCGTCTACAACTGTTTCAACTCCTGTAAGTGCAGCAGCTTTTTCGATTTCATTGTATAAATGCTTGGTTTGTTCCGGGTTTAACTGGAAGAATGCGCGAGCAGATAAATCGAAAGCTAATTCCCCTAGTTTTTCATGAATCGTTTCTTTGCCATGTAAGTTAAACGTTGTATCACCGAAAATAAGTGATGTATCTTCCGCATTTATATTCTGACTGATGGACACAATATTAGCGTCGATCGCACGAATTTTTTGTACTAATTCTTCTTTATGTGGCATTTTCTTTTGTGTTGTTACGAGCGTCACTTGGATTTGACCAGTTTTCATACCAGTTCGAACGACTATTGTACGCACAATTCCTTTAGAGTTTCTACCATCGTAAATAGGAATATTTAGCTCTTGCAAGTATTTTTTAATTTCATTTGTAATATGTGTTGTAGCTGGATGTTGTACTGCACATTCGTTAATGTCAATTAACATATTCGATTCTTCCGCATACAATCCAGCAATTACTTTATCACCTAATGGTCTAACTTGGAATTGGGATTTGTTTCGGTAATGCCAAGGATTATCCATCCCAATAGTTTTTCTAACTTCAATCGTTGGAGCTAGATCTTTTATATAGCGTTCCAATGCTTGCACGACCAAATCTCTTTTTTCAATCAGCTGTCTATCATAGGACATATGTTGTAACTGACACCCACCGCATGCATCATATACTGAGCAGGGTGGAGTAACTCGGTCAGGAGATGCCTGTCGGATTGTTTTAATACTTGCTTCCGCGTATTTTGGTTTGGCTACGGTTACTTCTGCGGTAATCACTTCACCAGGTAAAGCCCCTTTTACGAATATAGCACTTCGTTTGAAAAAGCCCACGCCTTCTCCATTGATCCCTAGTCTTTTTATCGTTAAAGGGAATTGTTGCCCAACTTGAATTGTTTCTAGTTCTGTCATTCCTTCACGTCCTTTATAATCTTCCTTCTATTATAAAGGACAAAATCATTGTTGGGAAGAAAGCGGAATATCCAGATTATTCATGTTTAGTTCATCTAGTGTTCCAAATGTATAGCCCATCTTTCTTGCTTCCGTGATAAACATAGGTAGACCTTCTGCATTATCAGGTGATACAGTATGCATTAATATGATTGCTCCTGGGTGAATTTGAGACATTAATTGGTCATAAGCGTATTTACCGCCTTTTTTCTGATCTCGATGCCAATCAATAAAAGCGACGGACCAAAATATATGCTGATAGCCAATTTCGTTTGCAGCTTCTAATACCTGTTCATTAAAAATACCTTCAGGTGGTCGCGTCACAGTCGTTCTCTTTAACGGAGTTAATTCACTTAAACGTTGGTCAAACTTTTGTAATTCTTTTTTTACCCCTTCTTTTGTAAGTCTAGCCAAGTTCGGATGACCATATGAATGGTTTCCTATTTGATGACCGTCTTCAATCATCCTTTTTACAAGCGGTGCGGCACTCTCTAAATAATGACCGGTTAGAAAGAAAGTGGCTTTAATATTTTCTTGTTTAAGCGTGTCTAAAATGCTCTCTGTATACCCATTTTCATAGCCATTATCAAAAGTGAAATAAATGATTTTTTTATCGGGGGAGCCTTTATAAACTGCTCCATGTTTTTCAAGCATTGCATCTAGCTCTGCTCCAGCTTCAGCTGGTACTTCCTTTGTCGCTTTTTTTAATCCCCAATGTATTTCTTTTGATTGTGCAGAGAACGGCTGATAGAAAAATCCCATACTTAAGACAAAAGCTGCTAATACTATTCCAAACACATGATATTTCCACATAAAAAACGCAACCTTTCTTTTTAAATAGGTTGCGCTAGACAGTTTCATTTATTCATTTATAAATATCGTTTAAGGCATTTGTCAAATCAGGGAATTCAAAATTAAACCCATTTTCCGATAAAACTGTTGGTAGTACATGTTGCCCTTCTATTACAAGCTGGCTTTTTTCGCCGAGTGCTAGTTTTAAAGCGAAAGAAGGAACAGGGAAATAATATGGTCTTTTTAACACAGTTGCGAGCGTTTTTCCGAATTCATTCATCCTTTTTGCATGTGGAGCAGCCACATTAAAAGGACCTTGTAAATCGTGTTCAACTGCAAAAAGTAAAGCATTCGCAACATCTTTCACATGAACCCAAGACATCCAGTTTTGGCCAGAACCAATTGGTCCCCCGACAAACATTTTATATGGTAGTGCCATAAGAGGGAGAGCACCATCATTTTTTCCAAGAATAATGCCGAATCTTCCATAAGCTACTCGAATGCCTAATTGTTCAGCTGACATAGCTTTTTTCTCCCAATCATGAACGGTTTTCGCTAGAAAGTCCGTGCCGGTTGCAGTTGATTTTTCTGTATATACTTTGTCCTCAGAGGCTGGATAAATTCCTATTGCACTAGCATTTACGAGAACTTTAGGTTTAAGTTTCAAAGCTTTAAGTATTCGGAGTACTTCATCGGTTGCTCGCATACGACTGTCGTAAATTTTCTTTTTTTGCTCTACTGTCCATCTTCCATTATTAATAGATTCACCAGCCAGATTGACGATTGCGTCGATTCCTTCTAATTCTTTTTCAGGTTGAGAATTTTCCGTTAACCATGCAATAGTAGTTGTGTCATTTAATAGTTTATTTGTTGAACGAGATAAAATAAAAACATGATGTCCTTTTTGCACAAGAAGCTTCGTCAGTTCTCTTCCCACGAATCCTGTACCGCCGGTAATTGCGATTTTCATTATCCAAACCTCCCTTAAAGATATCTTAGCATGCCTCGCAGTTATCACCTATGAATATATACGCTATAATAATAGAAGAGGAATGGAGAGATTTAGTCATGCCGATTATTACAAAAATAGGTCGTCAAAAAAACAATAAAGAACGATATAATTTATATTTGGATGAAAAATATGCTTTTAGTGTCGATGAAGCAGTCCTCATCAAGTATCAGCTTTCAAAAGGGAAAGTGATGGAAGCTTTTACAATTGATGAAATCGTTTTTGATGATGAAGTAAGAAAGGCTTATAATAAAGCGATCAACTTTTTAAGTTATCGTATGAGAAGTGAACATGAAGTAAAGCAGAAGTTACAAATGAGTGAATTTGGTGAAGCGGTTATTTTAGAAGCAGTTCGCAAATTATATGAACATGGGTTTTTAAATGACGAGAGCTTTACCAAAGCATTAGTAAATACACAAAAGAAAAATAGTAAAAAAGGTCCTACAGCTATCCGACAAGAATTGAAGAAAAAAGGAATTGAGAAAGATCTTCAAGACGAAGTACTAGCAACTTATTCCGAAGACGAACAACTTACGATTGCCCGGATGCTAACCGAGAAAATAATAAATCAAAACGCAGATAAGACACCAAGACAAGTAAAACAAAAAGTACAAGATTCGCTGCAGAGAAAAGGATATAATTTCACCATTATCTCCCAAGCGTTAGACTCCTTTGAATTGGAAAAAGAACAGGAAGAATGGGAAGATATAATTGCCACGCAAGCAGATAAAGTTTGGAGAAAGTATGCATCCAAATATTCGGGATATGACTTGAAAAAACGGGTAAAAACTGCACTTTTTCAAAAGGGATTTCCTGGAGAACAAATCGATTTGTATATTGAAAAAAAGGAGTTGGAACAACAAGATGAGTGAAAAAAAATATAGTGAAATGGCTGAACATGAATTACGAACAGAAATTGCAAATTTAAAAGAGAAAGCCAGAAAAGCAGAACAATTAGGAATTGTAAATGAGTATGCTGTTTACGAAAGAAAAGCAACGATGGCACAAGCATTCTTAATTGATCCAACTACTATTAAACCTGGCGAAATGTACCGAATATCTAGTGATCCCGGGATGTTCTTTCAAGTGGAGTACCTTAAAGGAAGATTTGCTTGGGGATATAGATTGGGCGGAGCTAAGTATGAGGAAGCATTACCGATATCTCTACTACAGCCATTAAAGGAAGGAAAATAACATGCAAGATAAAATAGATGCATTAACAACACAATTAATTGAAAAAAACGAACAGCTATCTGCTTCTAAAGCACGAACTTGGATTGAGCTCCTTTGGTCAGATTTCGAATCTTCCTATGCTCGAGCAGGTTATGATTATAAAGGAGCAGCGGTAACCGAAATGGTTATTACAAAATGGATTGAAGGATATGGAGATCAGCTACATGAATTCGCTAGCTCCAATGAAAAGTACAAGCATCTTCTTGAAGTGGATGATTTTCTAAACTAAAAAACGCTAGCAACAGGTTGATTTCCGCGGGCGGTCCGTGAGCCTTCTCGCTTCGCTGTGGGGTCTCACCTGGACACGCTTTTCCCGCTGGAGTCGCCGCTTCCGCTCCAATCAACTGTGCAAAAAAGAAAGACAATATGCTTCTGGTACTTTCCTTTGTTTAATAAAGTAGCAAGAGGAAGTAGAGAAAAAATAGATAGTATTCATTGATAAAGAAGCGCTGAGCGGACGAAATTGTATCTTCGTTCGGTTTTAAAAGAATAGGTAAGTATCTATTCTCTCATTAACCAAACCAAATGCACCGTGTCTCTACATATTTCAAGAGGGCGACGGACAAACATCCGCCACAAGATTACCGAAAAAAATGGATCGTGAAGTGACGCAGTCACTTCACGATCCACAAAAAATCCACCGGTAATAGTGTGGCTAATGTTTAGTCCAAAGCACTCGGGAATTGGTGATGACCAGGTGCACTTAAAGGACGCTTGCGCTTATCTTAAAAGATAAGAAAGTATATGAAAATGTACCGTGAACACAGGGTTCATGGTACATTTGTTATATGGAAAAGAATATATTAAAAAGAATATTTTTTGATGAGCATAATCATTGGAATCAATTTTTATTGAAACATGAAAACAAGGTAAGACCTATAGTTGTAAAAGAAGTTGAAAAATTCAAGGGATGCGGAAAGGTAGTTAATGGTTTCAAGCTCTTTGTATGTGAAGGATGTCATGATGTAAAAAAAGTAGCCTATCGATGCAAAGGACGTTTCTGTACAACTTGTTCAGTGGGAGAAAGTGAAGAATGGAGCCGTCTAATGTCCCATGATATGTTTCAAGTCAACCACCGCCATGTGATTTTTACGGTAGATGAAGGATTGCGTGAAGTCTTCTTGCTACACAGACGTCTTTTAAAACCAATGATGGATGAAGCTGCTAAACTTCTTAGAGATTACTTTTATAAAAAAACAAAGGTGATTCCTGGTATAATATCAGGTCTCCACACATTCGGATCAAGAGTTAATTTTAACCCACATGTCCATATGTTAGTGACCATGGGAGGTATTAATGCACAAGGTGAATACGTAAAATATGATTTCTTACCTTTTGAGATGCTACGGAAGCAATGGCAGACAGTTGTCCTAAAACTAATCAGAAAGAATTTAAATCCTAGAGAGAAAAAGCAAGTGCAATCACGCCTTCAAGCAGCCTACCAAAATAATGGGGAAGGTTTCTATATACATGCGCCAAAACAAAAGGGAAAGATAGAAGAACAACTAAGATACATTGGGCGTTATATGCGTCGACCTGCAATAGGGTTGAATCGGATCGAAGCATATGATGGTCAAAATGTAACTTTTACATACAAAGATAAGTCCGATGGTCAGCAAAAGAAAGAAACAATTTCTGTAGAAGAGTTTATTTCTCGATTAATTCGTCATATCCCCGATGAACAATTCAAAACTATACGTCATTATGGTATGTACTCACGTAAAACCAAAGGTGATACTAGAAAATTACTGACGAAATGGCAGAAGGAAGTAAAGAAGTGGATCGTTAGAATAGGTTCTAAACTAAAAAGACGTAATTGGAGAGAGAAATTTCTGGCTGCAAAACAGCCGGATCCTTTGAGATGCCCAAAATGCGACAACTGCTACATCTATAAGGGGGAAGTCTGTCTTCAGGAGGGAGTGCTAACGATACGGGTAGCTTTATGCGATAATACAAGAAACTATTTAGAAAGGGTGATTCATTATTTCACCAGTCAGCAAACCACGCAAAAAGAAAAACAAAAGCAAATCAACTATTATCAAGGCACCAGTAATATACGAATGTCTATTGTGTGATGCAGAAGAGAAAATTCCATACCAAGTAGTAAGAGATTTTGATCGAATGGACGATGGTGATCCAACTGTGCCACCCATGTTTGAATGCGAGCAGTGCGGAGCGCAAATGTATCCGAAGGTATACAAAGGAATACATGGAATGGTGTATAAAATATCGGACGTAAAATAAACAAAAAAGGACCGGGCGTCTTTTTGCCCGGTTTTTCTTAATTAGGCATGAAGTCGAGTTTTTTACGTAGTTTATCTTCGCTAAATATCCATCCTGTATAAGAGTTAACAATTTCTAACTCTTCATTGAGATGAGCTACTGCTACAAAGGGGTAATAATCATTACTTCTATACCTTAAATCGATTAAGCGTACTTCGTATATATGGTCAAGTTCCGTAATTTCCCATCGATAGATAGGCGAAAAAGAAACAAAAGCGCTTAAATTTTTATCCTTCAAAGCTGCTTTAACTAATTCGGAATCAGGAAGTGGAACACGTTCGAATTTATCGTATATCGTAATGGATCGACCGTATGCTCTGCCAACATAATGGTGCGTTTCTGAATTTGCGGCAACTCGCCACTGAAAAAACTTCATCGTAGGTGCAATTATTATTTGTTTTGCATTTGGAATCGTTCGTTTTACGGCATTTTTTACGGCAGCTTGTACAGCAAATCTTAAAATATAATAGCAAAAGATGATTGCGTACATAATAAGAAATGTAGGTACTGGGTTTGCACCGAACATCCAAAATAGTAACCCCACTATGTGCAATCCGAAAATAATCGGATCAAATGTATTTATCACACCAAGCGCTACCCATTTCCTTGAAAAAGGTCGAATCGCTTGGGTTCCATAAGAGTTAAAAATGTCGACAAACACATGCAAAAAAACAGCTAAAAAGGTCCATAGCCATAGATGAAGAAAGTTTGAATCTTGTACGAATAACCATATAACAGACGAAATAAGCAAAGGCCATAAAATAACAGCGGGTATGGAATGTGTAATTCCACGATGATGTCTAATATACACCGCATTATTGCGCAGTTTTAAAACTGTATCTATATCAGGTGCTTGCGAACCGATAATGGTGCCTGCAATAACTGCTGCAGTGGTTATGGAACTACTTGCAACAACAGGGTCAGCAAGTGCTAATCCTCCAAGGGCAATGCCCATTACGATATGTGTACCTGTATCCATACGACCAACTCCTTTTTGGACAACAAGTTATTTTCATCATAAAATAAAATAAGAAAAATAACAAAGTCCACACTATTATATACCCGATTATTCTTGTCAATAATCGCAAGGAAGGATTTTACATTGAACGATTTATATAAAAAACAAGTAAGTAATGCTTTAGTCTCTTGGTTCGAAGAAGAACAACGTGATCTGCCATGGCGAAAAACAAAAGACCCATATAAAATTTGGGTTTCGGAAGTGATGCTTCAACAAACAAAGGTAGATACTGTTATTCCTTATTATGAAAGATTTCTCACAAAATATCCTTCGCTTGAATCACTTGCGAATGCAGAGGAAGAGGAACTGCTGAAAGAATGGGAAGGTTTAGGGTATTATTCAAGAGCTCGGAACTTACAAGCCGGAGTAAAAGAAGTGATAGAAGAATATCATGGTGTCGTTCCATCTACTAGAAAAGAAATATCTACTCTAAAAGGCGTTGGTCCATATACTGCTGGAGCAGTTCTTAGTATTGCATACGGTGTGCCAGAACATGCAGTTGACGGAAATGTAATGCGTGTGCTTTCCCGGCTTTTATTAATAAAAGAAGATATTGCAAAACCAAAATCAAAAAAAATATTTGAAGAAGCAGTTATGGAATTAATCGATGTAGAAAATCCCTCTGCATTCAATCAAGGATTAATGGAGCTTGGTGCATTAATATGTACGCCTACAAAACCTAAATGTTTGCTATGCCCCGTAAGAGAAAATTGCACAGCTTTTTTTGAAGGGATGCAAGAGGAATTGCCGATTAAAACGATTAACAAAAAAACAAAAATTCACAAAATGAAGGCTGTAGTCATTGAGGCAAAAGACGGAAAAATTCTACTCGAAAAACGTCCTTCTAAAGGTTTACTTGCAAATATGTGGCAATTTCCGATGGTCGAACTCCCGACTACTTCCCATACAATCGAAGAATTAATCGAGCATGATTACCAAATAAGAATTGAAAAAGGTAAAGAGATAATTACCTTTAAACATATTTTTTCCCATCTAACATGGGAAATGGAAAGTTATGAAGCAAGGTTAATAAATGATATGGAGTTACCGATAAATTGTAAATGGTTTACAAGAGAAGAGATTGTATATCAACCGATGCCTGTTCCAGTTTTGAAAATTTGGAACGCATGGAAAGAAAGGAATTTGTAAATAATGATGACAAACAAAGTTGCACTAGTAACAGGAAGTAGTAGAGGATTAGGAAAAGCAATCGCTATCGAGCTTGCAAAGAATGGATACGATATCGTTGTAAACTATGCAAGAAGCAAAACAGCTGCACTTGAAACGGTGCAAGAGATAGAAGCTCTTGGAAGAAAAGCACTACTTGTTCGTGCGAATGTTGGAGATGTAGAAAAATTAAGAGCAATGTTTGAAACAATTAAAGAAGAATTTGGACGATTAGATGTATTTGTAAGTAATGCGGCTTCTGGCGTGTTACGTCCCATTATGGAACTAGAAGAGTCCCATTGGGATTGGACAATGAATATTAACGCAAAAGCAATGCTTTTTGGTGCACAAGAAGCAGCTAAATTAATGAATCATGGTGGGAGAATTCTTGGAATTAGCTCGCTCGGATCGATTCGCTACTTAGAAAACTATACAACAGTTGGGGTATCAAAAGCAGCTATAGAATCCATTACAAGATATTTAGCAGTAGAATTAGCTCCAAAAGGAATTGTCGTTAACACTGTTTCTGGAGGAGCATTAGATACGGAAGCTTTAACACATTTTCCTAATCGTGAAGCGTTATTAGAAGATGCACGAGTAAATACGCCAGCAGGAAGAATGGTGGAAATAGAGGATATGGTGAAAACTGCCATGTTTTTATTATCCGATGACTCATCCATGATTTGTGGACAAACGATTATTGTTGATGGCGGAAGATCATTAAAATTGTAAAAAATAGCATGAATATAATCATTAGAAGTGCACATGATATATGTGTACGGAGGTGAAATCCATGAAAAAGAATAACAGTAAACAACCAAATGCAAATCAATACAAAACCCCTGAGTTTGCATCTGAAACTGATGTTCAACAGGTAAAAGAACAAAACCGTCAATCATCTCAAAGCGGTCAAGCTCAAAATCAATCCAAATCCTCAGAGTTTGCTTCAGAAACTGATATTCAACAAGTAAAACAACAAAATCAACAAGCAGAGATGAAAAAACAAAAAGCTAGTAGTTCTTTTAACCAAACAAAATAATTGCATGGATTCACCGAAATCAGCGAGGGCTTTTTGCCTTCGCTGATTTTTTTACTACAGTTTTTTGGAATGGATTGCTATAATAAGAAAATAAGTTTAAAATTCAATCTTGCGCTTGATGAAAAGGTGGCTAAATCATGGCGATTCCAACAGAAGGAGAAACTATACAAATTCATAGCTACAAGCATAACGGCCGTATCCACCGTGTCTGGCAGGAAACGATGATTTTAAAAGGAACCAAAAATATTGTCATTGGCGCAAATGAACGTACACTTGTAATAGAGGCAGATGGTAGAACCTGGATTACAAGAGAGCCTTCCATTTGTTACTTTCATGCAGAACATTGGTTCAACATTATTTGTATGCTCCGAGAAGATGGAGTATATTACTACATCAATATGAGTTCGCCGTTTGTCTATAATAATCAACGGTTAAAGTATATTGATTATGATTTAGATGTAAAGGTTTTTCCAGACATGACCTATACAATTTTAGATGAAGATGAATACGAACAGCATAAAATGGAAATGAATTATCCTAAAGAGATAGATGGTATTCTGAATCGTAATGTTGAAAAACTTATTTCGTGGATAAAGCAAAAAAGAGGTCCTTTTGCTCCAGATTTTATCGAGGCATGGACAAGTCGTTATCAATTTTATAAACAGTTAAATGAGTAGACGGAAAACCTGTTGAATACATACAACAGGTTTTTCTGATTTGGAAAGGAAGTAATATTATGGGTTCGATTAAGCGGTATATGCAATTTGTAAAGCCATATAATGTACAAATATTTATAACAATCGTCATTGGCATTATAAAATTTGCCATTCCTTTATTTATACCACTCCTTATAAAAATCGTTATTGACGATATTATTGGAGGAAAGGGATTAACATCAGAAGAAAAAATGCATCAACTAGTTTATTGGCTAGGAGGAACTTCCTTAATCTTTTTAATCGTTCGTCCACCAATCGAGTATTATCGACAATATTTGGCACAATTAGTGAGTAACAAAATACTGTATGATATTCGTCAAAAGTTATATATTCATCTCCAAAAACTAAGCCTAAAGTATTATTCGAATACACGTGCCGGGGAAGTTATTTCAAGGGTAATTAATGACGTAGAGCAAACGAAAAATTTTGTTATGATCGGTTTAATGAACGTCTGGTTAGATTTAGCAACCATTTTAATTGCCATTGGAATTATGTTAACTATGAATGTGAAGTTAACGCTTGTTACATTGCTAGCATTTCCATTTTACGCATTTAGTGTGAAGTACTTTTTTGGTAAATTACGTGATCTTACAAGAAAACGTTCGCAAGCACTTGCAGGCGTCCAAAGTTATTTACATGAACGTGTTCAAGGTATGAGCATTATCAAAACATTTACACTAGAGAAACACGAACAAAAACTATTTGATAAAGCAAATGGAGAATTTTTAGACAAAGCGGTGGATCAAACGATTTGGAATGCAAAGGCATTTGCTGTTGTAAATACAATAACAGATATAGCACCGCTACTTGTGATAGCATTTGCTGGGTATGAAGCAATTTATAATGGACTATCGGTCGGGACGATGGCCGCTTTTGTAGCATATATTGAACGTTTATATAGTCCACTGCGACGTTTAGTTAATTCATCTACGACATTAACACAAGCTTTTGCATCGATGGATCGCGTTTTTGAATTAATGGATGAAGATTACGATATAGTCGATAAAAAAGGCGCTTCTATTTTAGAAAACCCAACCGGAGATGTCACTTTCTCTAATGTGTCTTTCCAATATGAGAAAGATGGAAATACGATATTAAATAATGTGGATTTCCATGTAAATGCCGGACAAACAGTAGCATTTGTTGGGATGAGTGGAGGAGGGAAATCGACGATAATTAGTCTCATTCCTAGATTTTTCGACGTAACAAGTGGCAGTGTACAAATTGATGGAAAAGATATACGTGACGTAACGATTGAATCGCTACGAAAACATATTGGAATCGTATTGCAAGACAATATTTTATTTAGCGATTCAGTTAAATCGAATATATTAATGGGAAATCCAAATGCTTCCGATGAAGAAGTAATTGAAGCGGCAAAAGCGGCTAATGCACATGATTTTATCATGGAGTTACCAGAAGGTTATGAGACGAAAGTGGGAGAACGTGGAGTAAAACTTTCTGGTGGACAAAAGCAACGTGTAGCAATTGCACGAGTATTTTTAAAAAACCCTACGATTTTGGTTCTAGATGAGGCAACTTCCGCATTAGATTTAGAGAGCGAATCATTAATTCAAGATTCGTTAGAACGATTGGCGAAAAACCGTACAACAATAATAGTAGCTCACAGACTTTCGACTATTACGCATGCAGATAATATTTTTGTTATCGAAAATGGAGAAGTTGTTGAAAATGGGAATCATACTATTTTAATGAACCAAAAAGGTGTATATTATAACCTTTTTCAAATACAACAATTAGATATATAAAAAAATGAAAAGCACTCGATAAGTAAACTCATACTTATTGGGTGTTTTTTGGTATAACTTATCATTGGATGGATAACTAATAAAATGTATGAAAATACAGATAGATTTGGATATTGACTAAGTAGAAAGGCATATGACTTTTGAATAAGCTATTGCATAAGTCGAAAAATTGTGTAAAATGTCTAGTATAGCACTTCAATAATAAGAAAATTCGGATTGTTACGAAAAGAGGGGTCATCATGCAGGAACGTGAAATAATCTTAGAAGTGAAAGATCTTCAAACTTCCTTTTTCACAGATGATGGTGTTATTCCATCCGTAGATTATATCGACTTTCATGTAAGAGAAGGAGAAGTTCTTGGAATTGTAGGAGAGTCAGGCTGTGGGAAAAGTGTTACATCGCTTTCGATAATGGGTCTAGTTCCTAGTCCTCCAGGAAAAATTACGAATGGTCAAATTTTATTTAAAGGGAAAGATTTAACGAAATTTACTGAAAAAGAAATGCGGACTATTCGTGGGAATGAAGTAGCAATGATATTTCAAGAACCTATGACATCATTAAATCCTTTATTTACAATTGGCAACCAACTAATGGAAGCGATTACTTTACATAAAAAGGAATGGAGCAAAAAGCAAGCCAAAGCAAGGGCAGTAGAAATGTTAAAACTAGTAGGATTACCAAGAGCAGAGGAGTTAATGAGAGACTATCCACACCAACTTTCCGGTGGTATGAGACAACGTGTAATGATTGCTATGGCATTAGTATGCGATCCGAAAGTGCTCATTGCGGATGAGCCAACGACTGCTCTTGATGTAACGATTCAAGCTCAGATATTAAAGCTAATGAGAGAATTGAATGAACGATTAAATACAGCGATTATATTAATAACACATGACTTGGGAGTTGTAGCAGAAACATGTCAACGGGTTGTTGTAATGTATGCAGGGAAAGTTGTCGAAGAAGGATTAGTTGAAACAATATTTAATAATCCTCAACATCCATATACAAAGGGGTTACTCGCTTCTGTTCCTGATATGCGGTATAAAAAACAGCGACTGTATTCGATTCCAGGCAATGTTCCAAAGCCAGGTACGATAAAGAATGGTTGTCGATTTGCAGCACGTTGTGATTCTGTGTTTGGGCGTTGTACGGAAGAAAGTCCTTCTTTATACGAAACATCTACTGGACATAAAACGAGATGCTTCTTATTCGATGAGAAGGAGGTAGGAGTAAATGACAAAACCGCTGCTACAAGTTGAAGGGTTAAAAAAGTACTTTCCTACTAATTCGGGATTGTTAGGGAAACAAACTGGTTTTGTAAAAGCTGTGGACGATGTGTCTTTTTATGTAAACGAGGGAGAAACATTAGGAATTGTTGGCGAGTCCGGTTGCGGCAAATCTACTACCGGGCGCATGCTTATGAGATTACTAGAGCCGACAGAAGGTAAAGTAACCTTTGATGGAAAAGAACTAACGAGTATTTCTAGTTCTGAGATGAGAAAAGCAAGAAGAGAAATTCAAATGGTTTTTCAAGATCCATATGCTTCTTTAAATCCGCGACATACGGTTGAGAAAATTTTAATGGAACCTCTTATCGTTCATAACATTGGAAACGCTAAAAGTCGTAAAAAGAAAGTATATGACTTTTTAGAAATTGTAGGGCTTAGCAGTTATCATGCGAAACGATATCCACACCAATTTAGTGGAGGGCAACGCCAACGTATAGGTATTGCTAGAGCATTGATGACAAATCCAAAGCTCATCATTGCGGATGAGCCAGTTTCAGCACTAGATGTGTCTATTCAAGCGCAAGTACTCAATCTAATGCAAGACTTACAGAAAGAACTAAAGCTAACGTATATCTTTATCGCGCATGACTTAGGGGTTGTGCGTCATATAAGTGATCGTGTAGGCGTAATGTATTTAGGTAAAATGGCAGAGCTAGCTACTAGTGAATCATTGTATGCAGAGCCTCTACATCCATATACAAAAGCATTACTTTCAGCGGTTCCCGTTCCCGACCCAAAGTTTAAAAGGGAGCAAATAATATTAGAAGGAGATATTCCGAGCCCTTCTAACCCACCAACAGGTTGTACTTTTCATACAAGATGTCCTTTTAAAATGGATGTTTGTACAACCGTTGTACCGAAACTAGAAGAAGTGAAGCCAGGTCATTTTGTTGCCTGCCATTTATACAAATAGGCAGTGCAACATTGATAATATAATTTACGGAGGGGTAAATTTGAGAAAAAAGAAAATATGGCCATTTTTGCTATTTATGATGTTAGCGGTAACTGTAGTGCTCGCTGCATGTAATTCTGATAAGTCTTCAGATAGCAAAGAAAACACGAGTAAGGATAATAAAGAAACTTCTAAGGGTGAGTCTGTATCTACAGGCAACAAAATACTCATCTTTGGTCGTGGTGGGGATTCTGTTTCATTAGATCCTATTGCTGTAACAGATGGAGAATCTTTCAAAGTTACTCAAAACATTTTTGAAACACTGTTAAACTTTGGGGAACAAGATACAACGATTCATGAAGGATTAGCAACAAAATGGGAAGCTTCAGATGACGGTCTTACTTATACTTTTACTTTGCGTGAAGGGGTAAAATTCCATGATGGAACAGACTTTAACGCAGATGCTGTAGTGAAAAACTTTGAACGTTGGGCAAACGGATCAGATGACCAATTCCCGTATTATGGATCTATGTTTGGTGGCTTTAAAGGGGATGAAGGTCACGTAATCGCTTCCGTTACTGCTGATGGCGACAATAAGGTTGTTTTTAAACTTACACGTGCACAAGCTCCATTCTTAAAAAATATTGCAATGAGTCCATTTGGTATTGCAAGTCCAACTGCCTTTGAAAAAGAAGGAGATAAATTTGGTGACAATCCAGTAGGAACTGGTCCATTCAAATTTGTTGATTGGAAACGTAATGATTCTATTACAGTTGAAAAATTTGATGGTTATTGGGAAAAGGGCTATCCAAAGCTTGATAAAATTGTGTTCCGTTCAATTCCAGATAACTCAGCTCGTTTAAATGCGCTACTTGCTGGTGAAATTGACTTAGCTGATGGAGTAAATCCAGCAGATGGTAAAACAGTGGAAGGGGATTCTAAATTACAATTATTCGAACGTCCTTCCATGAACGTAGGATATCTTGGATTAACAAATACACGTCCACCATTTGACAATGTAAAAGTACGACAAGCAATGAACTATGCAATTGACAAACAATCTATCATCGATGCATTCTTCGAAGGGCGTGCAGAAATTGCTAAAAACCCAATGCCATCTTCTATTAGTGGATACAATGATGATATTCCTGGTTATGAATATAATCCTGAAAAAGCAAAACAACTTTTAGCTGAAGCAGGACTTGCTGATGGCTTTGAAATGGAATTATGGGCGATGCCTGTTCCAAGACCATATATGCCTGATGGAGCGAAAGTTGCAGAAGTTATTCAGAAGAACTTAGCAGATATTGGCATTAAAGCAAAAATCGTTTCGTATGAGTGGGCAACCTATTTAGAAAAAGCTCGTAACGGAGAAGCAGATGCATTCATGCTTGGTTGGACTGGTGATAACGGAGATGCAGATAACTTCATCTACGTATTACTTGACGGTGATAATATTGGAAGTAATAACTATGCGTATTATGACAACAAAGACGTACACAAGATCCTAATTGAAGCTCAAACAGAAGTAGACGAGAATAAACGTATTGAATTGTATAAGCAAGCTCAAGAAATTATTTTTGAAGATGCACCTTGGGTACCACTTGCTCATTCAACTCCATTACTTGCAGGGAAAGCGGATTTGATAAACTTCTTACCACATCCTACTGGCTCTGATAAATTAACGAACGTCGACTTTAAGTAATAAGCTTGAAGGGGAGAGGTCTTCGTGATTTCTCCCTTTTCTTATTTATAAGAGAGAGGTGAAGACAATGCTTCACTATATCGGAAAAAGACTATTACAATTAATTCCTGTTTTGCTCGGTATGACCTTTCTAGTATTTATGATTATTCGGGCTATACCCGGAAACCCGGCACAAGTTATCTTAGGGCAGTTGGCATCGAAAGAAGCGATAGAAGCTTTAGAAATAAAGCTTGGTTTAAACAATCCTTGGTATACGCAATATTTTAATTATTTAGTTGGTCTCTTTAAAGGCGATTTAGGTGAATCGATGCGAACGGTTCAACCTGTTACGAAGGAAGTATGGCCCTATTTAGCAGCTACTTTTGAATTGGCATTTTTCGCTATACTTATTGCAGTAGTTATTGGCGTAAATGCGGGGATTATTTCTGCTTGGTTCCAAAATTCTTGGTTCGATTATTTGGCGATGGTAATAGCGTTAATTGGCGTATCCATGCCTATCTTTTGGCTAGGTTTAATGGAACAATGGCTCTTTGGAATTGAACTTCAGTGGCTTCCTACATCTGGTAGAGAAGAAGCGAGGGATCCTGTTTCCGCTATGACAAACTTGTATGTACTCGATACTATCCTCAATGGACGATTCGATCAGTTAGGACAAGTATTGAAACATTTAGTATTACCTGGTATTGCACTTGCAACTATCCCAATGGCTATTATTGCTCGTATGACAAGATCTAGTATGCTTGAAGTAATGCGTGCAGATTATGTTCGAACTGCACGAGCAAAAGGGCAAAAGATGTTTTGGGTTGTTTATAAACATGCGTTAAAAAATGCGATTATTCCAGTATTAACCGTTATAGGTCTTCAAATGGGGCTGTTACTTGGAGGAGCGATATTAACAGAAACCATATTTAGTTGGCCAGGTATAGGTAGATACATTTATGAAGCTATACAGTTCCGAGATTATCCAGTCATTCAATCAGGAATATTAATTGTAGCGTTTATTTTTGTCATGATTAATCTTTTCGTGGATATTCTATATGGACTAATCGATCCGAGGATTAAATACGACTAAAAAGGAGGAATAGATATGTCTGAAATGGTTCCGAATCCGCCTATTAATGCCGTTACGCATCCAGAGAAAACGACTGGACCTTGGTTCGATGCTTGGCGGAGTTTTAGTAAAAACAAAGTTGCACTTGTAGGAGCAATAATCGTTCTTTTCTTCATATTTCTAGCAATTTGTGGTCCATTATTTACACCACAAGGAATAAATGATCAGCTGTTAAAAGATCGTCTGTTACCTCCTTCTAGTAAGTATTGGTTTGGTACGGATGATTTTGGCCGTGATATTTTTTCCCGTGTCATTCACGGAGCAAGAATTTCGCTTGGTGTTGGATTCTTCTCTGTAATTGGGTCAGTAGTAGTTGGTAGTATTTTAGGTATTATTGCCGGCTACTATGGAAAATGGGTAGATATGATTATATCTCGAACTTTTGATATACTGTTAGCATTTCCAAGTATATTATTAGCTATTGCAGTTGTTTCTGTATTAGGTCCATCTTTACGAAATGCATTAATCGCAATTGCTATCATTAATATTCCTAACTTTGGTCGACTCATTCGTTCAAAAGTATTGAGTATTAAAGAAGAGGAATACATAACATCGGCGAAAGCAATTGGAATGAAAGATATACGTATTTTGTTTTCTCATATTCTCCCTAATTCCATGGCCCCTGTAATTGTGGCAGGAACGCTAGCTATAGCATCGGCGATTATTGAAGCAGCTGCTTTAGGGTTTCTTGGATTAGGGGCACAAGCACCAGCACCGGAGTGGGGGAAAATGTTAGCGGATGCCCGAGTAGTTTTAAGAAATGCACCATGGACGATGTTTTTCCCAGGAATTTCGATCATGCTTACCGTATTAGGATTTAACTTAATGGGTGATGGTTTACGAGATGCACTCGATCCTCGCATGAAAAATTAAAAAACGTGTCGGCAACCTAACTAGGTGACACATTCCAGACTACAGACAAACTAGATGAAAATCGAGTTTGTCTGTAGTTTTTATTATAAAATAGCTCTTTCGTAAAGTTTGTTGTTTTATGATACTTGAATAAAAATAAGGAGGTTCTTTAAATGCCGTGGATTATATTGGTAATACTATTTGTGTTGTATGTAATTTATAGTCTATCAACTATTAAACATCAACTAAAATTGATTGTAAAACATCTTGATGTCAAAGAAAAAGAGATAGTTAAAATTAGTGATGAAGAAATTGAAAAAGAATTAGAAGATGAATCGTCAAAATAGTAACAATCTATGCGAAAAGTTGTTTATTGCTGATTAATGAAACTTATCCCTTGTTAGGAACGTATACGGATCTATTATCCATTCGGATAACTCGTTAGTTCAATACCATAGGTTGTCTCGCAAACTCAGGTTCGTAAAAATATTCAAGGGTTCAGGTGTTTCCTGTTCTTCAATAATTAATAAAATTATGACTAGTTGAAACTGGGAGGGTGTCAATGAAATATTTATATGTTATTATCATACTTTCTATATTGAATATGAGTGGATGTTCTAACGATGGGTCTGAGAATGATTTAAAACAAGAAAATGAGCAATTAAAGAAGGAAAATGCAAAATTATCAGTAGCTAAAGAGGAATTAGAATTAGATTTGAAAATAGCTACTTTGGAGACATCTAGGAAAAATGATCAATTAACGAGTAAAATAACTTCCTTACAATTCGACAATGAAAGGCAGAAGGAATTAATTAATCGTTATCAGAAGGTATTTGAATTTCCCATTTCGAATAATCGTACCATCGCCGATGCTTTAAGTATCTTTTCACCTGATCACGTAAAAACCAATAACCAAATCGCTAATCTAATCGTTTCAGATGTAAAAACGGAAACAATTAATGACGCAACAGCTTATTTTATAAAATTCAAAGGTGAATTTGAAGTCAAAGGATCCATTATTCGAGGAGGAAGTGATTATTCCTTTATAGTGAAGGAGAATTTAGAGACCATGCCACACACATTATGGGAATTTGAAAAAGGAGTTATCTTCTTTGATATTAGAAATGATGAAGATTTAAGAAAATCATTAGGCGACAAATTAGATGATTTACCTGAAGATGGTCAACTAAATATAGTGGCAGTTTTTAAAAATTATTCTTATAATGAAATTCCTGAATCGGACTCTTTTCCGAGTTATGCTGAATTTGTAAGATTAGTATCAGAGAACTGATCTTTAAATTGAATTAGTCTGGGGTCTAGTGCAATAGGTCTCGCTTAAGGGTAAATTAGTCTCGAAGTGCCATAAAGTGTTAAACAATGCACCTGGTTATGCAATTCTTGAATTCTAAAAAGCGTTTTCTCATTAGACTTGGCACTAAAAAAAATAGATAGCCATCTATTAATAAAGAAGCGTTGAGTGGACGAAATTGCATCTTCGTCCGCTTTTAAAAGAATAGGAAAGTTTCTAATCTATCATTAACCAAACCTTATGCATCATGTCTTTAGATATTCCAAGAGGGCAACGGATAAACACCCGTAACAAGATTACCGTAAAAAATGGATCGTGAAGTGACGTAGTCACTTCACGATCCATAGCCCTAAAGGTAATAGTGTAGCCAATGTTTAGTCCAAAGCCTCCGGAAACGGTAAAGACCAGATGTACTTATAGGACGCTTAAACTATTCTTAGTAAGGAGTTTCTTCTATTTGAACAGTTAACTCCGAGTGATGAAAGTTTTGATAGGAAGTAATTAGTGTGTCGATATGTTCTAATTGCTCTTCGTATTTTAAAATAGATGATAATAAATGAAGTAGATGATAAGTTGAAAATTCTTCTTCAATACGAGTCAATGCAATTTGTTGTACAAAGATATCCATCACTTCTTGCCTCTGCATAAATGCTTCAGACCCGTTCCAATCCATATGTTCTGGTTTTAACTTTCCGATGAATTTCAAATGTAATTGTTCATGGTAGGTCAAAAGAGCATCTAAGCGTTCTTTTATCATCATTCGAAAATGCTCTGGAAGTCTTAAAAGTTCATTTTCATGGAGATGCAGCCTTTTTAAGACATCCAAACTTTTGTAGGAAGTAGTTATTAGTTCGCGGTAAACAACTAACTTTCGACCTTTTGTATGAATGGCATTTTTTGTATAACCGCGTTCTTCTTTAAAAAATAAATAAATTTGATCAATTCTACTAAGACGACCTTTTAGGTGGTTGATTGACTGTTTAGTAGAACTGTGATCGGAAGCCTGTCTAACAGCAATTCGAATCCAACGAATAATTTCATCTTGCGTATAGTGAATCGCATTGAATAGCTTCGTTTCAAACTTGGGAGGTAAGAATATTAAATTAACAATAAATGCGGATATAACACCTACAAGAATGGTAGAGAATCTTATTAATGCGAATGTAATAAAGGCATCGCTTTGCACTTCCATTATTGCAATTACAGTTACAAGTGCTAAAGAAATTGTTTTTTCAAGTTTGAACTTTAGCATAATCATAATTGCAATAATTGCAGCAAATCCTACCGCTATAAAATGATTCCCAAAAACAAGAGCAAAAATTACAGCTATTGCTGCTCCAATTAGATTAGATTGTACTTGCTCAATTACAGTCAAATAGGATCTATAAATAGAAGGCTGAATTGCAAAAATCGCAGCTATTCCTGCAAAGACAGGACTAGGTAGCTGGAGCAAGTCCGCAATGAATAATGAGAAAACGATCGCTACTCCAGTTTTAAATACGCGAGCTCCTAATTTCATTTAATCCTACCTTTCATTTCATTCATAATTGTTGCAATTGAGCAAATGCTCGGTCAACTGCAATAATCGTTTCTTTTATGTCTTCATCTGTATGAGCTGTTGTGATAAACCAGGCTTCGTATTTAGAAGGTGCAAGATTTATGCCTTGTTCCAGCATTAAATTAAAGAACTTACCAAACATTTCTCCGTCAGTAGCTTCTGCTTGCTCATAATTTACAACTTTTACATCCGTAAAATAAACAGAAAGAGCACCTTTTATCCGATTGATCGTAATCGTTATATTATTTTTTTCAGCAGCATCTAAAATGCCAGCTTCTAAAATTGCACCAAGTCTATCAAGTTCTTCATAAACACCTGGTTGCTGCAATACTTCTAGACATGCAATCCCTGCTTGCATAGACGCAGGGTTTCCGGCCATAGTTCCCGCTTGATAAGCAGGTCCAAGTGGTGCAACTTGTTCCATTATTTCTTTTTTACCACCGTAAGCTCCAATTGGAAGACCTCCACCAATAATTTTCCCAAGAGCAGTTAAATCAGGTGTTTGTTCGAGCATAGTTGACGCAGCACCATAATGAAAACGGAAGGCTGTAATCACTTCATCATATATAACTAAAGTGCCTTTTTCTTTTGCAATCTTGTGAACAAGTGGTAGGAATCCTTCATTAGGCTCTACCATCCCGAAATTACCTACAATTGGTTCAACTAGAATACAAGCTAGTTCTTCGCCCCATTTTTCCATAGCTACTTCATAAGCCTTTGGATCATTAAATGGAATTGTAATAACTTCTTCGGCAATCGCTTTAGGAACTCCTGCAGAATCGGGAGTACCAAGTGTAGCGGGACCTGATCCAGCTGCAACTAATACTAAGTCCGAATGTCCATGATAACAACCTGCAAACTTCATCACTTTCGTTCTTCCTGTATAGGCTCTAGCTACGCGAATAGTCGTCATGACAGCTTCCGTGCCTGAATTTACAAAACGTACTTTGTCCATGGAAGGAATAGCCTCTTTTAACATTTTAGCAAACGTCACTTCATGCTTTGTCGGTGTCCCATAAAGTAATCCTGTTTTAGCAGCTTGTGTGATAGCTTCTGTAATATGTGGATGTGCATGACCTGTTATGATAGGGCCATATGCAGCTAAATAATCGATATATTTATTGCCATCGACGTCATAAAAATAAGCTCCTTCCGCTCTATCCATAACGGTTGGAGCTCCTCCACCCACAGCTTTATAGGATCTAGATGGGCTATTTACGCCACCTACTATATGTTCAAGTGCTTCTGCATGTATTTGTTCAGATAAAATCCGTTCCAATTGTAAAACCTCCGCTTAATTTGTCTTTATCTATTGTAGTCAATTTTAATGAAAAATGCGAAAGAAAAATTGAACAAATTGGTAAACTTCGATACGATAGAGTCAGTAATAGAGGGAGGAATATCTATATGCATCTACTTGAAGGAATGATTGCACCTAAATTTTCATTGAAAAATGAGAGTGGGGAAATAATCTCGTTAAATGATTTTGCAGGAAAGAAATATGTCTTACTTTATTTCTACCCTAAAGATTCGACTCCAGGTTGTACGACGGAAGCATGTGATTTTAGAGATACGCATGATGCTTTTAGTGAACTGAATGCTGTCATTTTAGGTGTAAGTGCCGATGATGAAAAAGCACATTCAAAGTTTATCCAAAAGCACGGGTTACCCTTCTCATTATTAATCGACGATACACATGAAGTATCGGAAGCTTACGGTGTATGGGGTTTGAAAAAGATGTTTGGTAAAGAATATATGGGAATCGAACGATCTACCTTTTTAATTGATCCAACAGGAACAATTGCAAAGGAATGGCGCAAAGTCAAAGTAAACGGCCATGTAGAAGAAGCACTTAAAACATTAAAAGATATTTTAAACAATGGAGAATGAAAAATGAAGATATTGTTTTCTTTTTTACCTAAACCAAATCAACAAGCAAATTTAATAGAAGAATTTCCGAATGCAGAATTTATCTTTCAAAAACCATTTGATGAAGAAGCATTGAAATCTACAGATATATTCGTCACTTATGGCGAGGATTTGCATGCAAGTCATATTGCATCAGCGCACCAATTAAAATGGATTATGGTCGCTTCCGCTGGATTAGAAAAAATGCCTCTAAAGGAAATAGCTGATCGGAATATACTTGTGACGAATGTAAGAGGAATTCATAAAACACCTATGGCAGAATCGATTCTTGCCCATATTTTATCGATAAAAAAATCACTTCCGATAATTGCTGAAAATCAAAGAAACGCTGAATGGTCTAAAAAAGTGAATTCATCTGAGCTCTTTGGTGCAACTGCTTTAATAGTAGGTCCTGGAGCAATTGGTGGTGAAGTAGCGAGAATTCTGCAAGCTTTTGGTGTTCATACAATAGGGTGTAATCGAAGTGGAAAATCAGCAAATTATATGAATGAAATGATTTCTTTTTCTCAATTGGATGAGTTGCTTCCAACAGCGGATATTGTCCTTTCTATTTTACCTAGCACAACAGAAACTCGACATTTATTTACTTACGAGCATTTTCATTGTATGAAGCGAACAGCTATCTTTATGAATTTTGGTAGAGGCGACGTGGTGAAAGAGGAAGAACTGCTTCGAGCGCTAAAGGATGAGTGCATAGCGTATGCAGTGCTAGATGTCTTTGAAAACGAACCACTTTCAGAAGGACATCCTTTCTGGAAGATGGACAATGTGATTGTCTCTCCTCATGTTTCTAGCCATTCTTCACAATATGTCGTAAGGGCATTAGATATATTTACAAAAAACTTGGCGAAGTGGATAGAGGGAAACAATCGAATGGAGAACATAATTGATCTGGAAAAAGGGTATTAAAAAAGGTTCTAGCTTCCTTGTGTTTTAAATGTTTGACATCTCATGCTGTCCTTCACTATACTTATTATAACGATTATAAACTAATAGTAAATATGAAGAGGGGTGCATTGCGATGACGGAAGTACATTTAAGAGATGCTTTAGATACATTAAAATCAACTGGTGTACGTATTACACCTCAGCGCCATGCGATATTGGAATTTATCATCCAATCCATGTCACATCCAACCGCGGACGATATATATAAAGCACTTGAAAGTAAATTTCCAAGTATGAGTGTTGCAACTGTCTATAATAACTTGCGTGTTTTTAGAGAAGCAGGACTTGTAAAAGAGCTTACATACGGAGACTCTTCTAGTAGATTTGATTTCTCTACGAATGATCATTATCATATGATTTGTAATTCTTGTGGTAAAATTGTTGATTTTCATTATCCAGGATTAGATGAAGTGGAGCATTTAGCTTCTCATTTAACAGGTTTTGATGTTAGCTCACACAGAATGGAAATATACGGAGTTTGTCCAGATTGTAAAGAACAAGCAACAAAAGTTCAATAAGAAAACCGAGCGTAGTTGATACGCTCGGTTTTTTATTATCTCTTTCTATTTAAAGATTGATCGAATTCCTGTCCTTCCAGTGTTGGATCAAGTGTTAATGGTTCTTTGCAGTACATACACATATCTACTCTACCTAAAACCTTTGTATGCTTTCCACAGTTTGGGCAAACTACTTGAACAGCTTTAGTAGAAAGTAAACCAATCCATCCATAGACAGCAGTACTTGCTATAATAGAGACTACTCCGAGTATCATGAAGATCGCAACAAGAACTGGATGTTCTTTAAAGATTATTGCACCGTACATAATGATGAATCCGAAAAATACAAGACCAAGTGCAAAAGAACGTATTCGATTTATTTTGTTTTTATAGGGTTTCATTTTCATCCTCCTAATTTCTACATACACTATATCATATTTTTAGTTTAAAATAATGAATTGAACTATTCTTATAGAAGGATATATAAGATAGTTGTCGAAAAACTTATAATAAGAAATAAAGGAGGCGCCATTTTGGAAACATTATTGAGACCCATCTATCAAGAGAGAGCAAGTGAAGCAAATACTTTAGGTATTATTTATGTAGAAAAACGGGAAGAAGTTAGTCCAATTACCGATACGTTTGATTCCATTTTATTTATTTTAACGAAGGACGCCGATCAACCTATTTTTACAAAACATTATACGTTCAACGATAAAAAAGCAGCAATGCATGTAATAACAGAGAAACAGTTAAGAAAATGGTTATTGCTTGGGTCGAATCCTAAATTAGTAGATTGGTTAATTAATGGTAGAGTTGTTTTCGATCGAAATGAGTATATAGAAGATTTAAGAAGAGAGTTAGATGAATTTCCGATTAACGGAAGAAAAGTGAGAATGGGAATTGAATTTGCAAAGCTAAGTAGAAGATATTTAGAAGCAAAATTGTTTTTTGAACAGCAAAATTTTTTAGATGCATATACTCTTATAGTAGAATCTCTGCATCATTTAGCCCGCTTAGCTGTTTTCGAACATGGAATGCATCCTGAAGTTATGGTTTGGAAACAAGTAAAACAATTAGATCCATCTATTTATAAATTATATGATGAGCTTATTTCTAGTGAGGAATCTTTAGAAAAAAGATTAGAACTCTTATTTTTGGCGAGTGAATTTTTAATCCATTCTAGAATAAAAGAGGGATCACAGCATATATTAGAAGTGCTTACTTTGAAAGAATGTTGGACAATTCAAGAGATTCACGAGCAAGAAGAACTGAAAAACTACTCCGTGGATTTAGAAGTTTTTATTGAGTTTTTAGTAGATAGAGGATTTATATTCATCGAAAAAAAGCCAACTAAAAGCGATGAAATCATGCATAGATACTATAAAGTAAAGTAATTTTCTAAAGAGAAAAAAACGGACGATTAATTTGTTCGTTTTTTTTGTTGACAATATTATCGATTTCATTGTATTATAATAAGCGTCGTCAAAAACGTCACAAAAAAATATTGACGAAAAAGTTTTTTGCAAAACTTCTTGACTCATCGGTTGAAAGATGATAAATTAGAGAAGTCGCAAAAAACGACATAACAAAATGAACATTGAAAACTGAACATGCAAAACGTTAAGACATACAGCTCGAAAGACTAACTTCGGTTAGTCCGACAGCAAAACAATTTGG